>NZ_NTHN02000025.1 GCF_002300555.2 Alloyangia mangrovi
CATGCCGCCGCCCAACGCCATCCAGATGGACCCGGCAGCCCGCCGCGAAATCGTGAAATGGTACCGCGCCGCCACGAAAGGCTGATGCCGGGCGACGCGATGCCCAGCCCGCTCGGCGCGGACGCCAAACCGCGCCACGGATGAGGTCCGCCGTCGCAGCGCATCTCTCGGAGGCATTCACCAGCCATTGCACGATGGGCCGCTGAAAGAGCGGTACGGGCAGGGAAATGGGCGCGGCCGGGCCCCGGCGCGCATCTCAAGCACTTCGGCGTTCTGGGTGATGCCGCGCTTTCACCCGGTCTTGTCGCCCCGAGGTGCCCCGACCGCCGCAGCGCGAGCGGCCGGCAGACCGAGCCATACGGGACGCAGGCAGGGCGCTCGGCGAGGGCCGGCTTGAGGATGCCGAGGCGCAGCCCGAGCTCGGCCTTGGTGCACGCGGAAAGGCACTTCTTGAGGAGCTCATGCGTCCGCAGCGGGATGCTCTCGGTCGCCGCAGGGCTCGGGGCCGCGCACATCGTGCCGCGGGTGCAGATCGCTGCGGTGCCCGCGCCGACGCTTGCCACAGGCCGGTGCGCATCGCGCAGTGGGCGCGCAGTTTGCGGGTAAACGGGATCTCGCACAGACCCACCGCAGGTGATTTTCCGCGCAAGAAACGTTCTTCCAGCCCTTCGGCCACCCAGATGTGAAAACTGTTGCGCGACTCAAATTGGTCTGACCTATTACCAATATGAATGATACTCCCGCCACTTCCGGCGCGCCCGAGGGCCAGCTATCCGCGCTTCCTCCGCTTGGCCGGAGCCGTCAGATCATGGATGCGCTCGCCAGATACATCGAGCAGCGCAACCTCCAGCCGGGCGACCGGCTGCCGCCCGAACGCGAGCTGACCGCTGCGCTGAAAGTGGGCCGCTCATCAATCCGCGAGGCGGTCAGCCAGCTCTCGGCGCTCGGCATCGTCGAGGCTCGGATCGGCTCTGGCACCTACCTGCTGCGGAAGATCTCGGCCGACACGGTCTACATGCCGCTCAGCGTCTCGGCCGACGGTCTGGCCGAAGCGCTGCTCATGACCTTGGAGGTGCGGCGCGGCATCGAGATCGAGGCCTCGATCGCCGCCGCGCGGCGGCGGACCGAGGCCGACATCGTGCGGATGCGCGACGCGCTCGAAGAGATGGAGCGCACCCACCACCGTGAGGGCGGAAGCGGCAAGGCAGACTTTGCTTTCCACATGTCGATCTACGACGCAGCTCACAACCCGCTGTTCCGGCAACTGCTGGAGCAGATGCGCGATATTCTCGACCGGTTCTGGGAACGCCCCTTCGACCGGAACGACTTCGCCGCCCGATCCTTCCCCTACCACCGCACCCTCTTCGACGCGATCTGCGCCGGGGATACGGCGGCCGCGGCAGAAGAAACCCGCAAGATCCTCGACGTCGTCGAGGAGGACATCAGGAACATGCGCCCATGAACGATCTCTACGAGGCCTCCCGGCTGATCACGGCCCACGACCGCGACAGCATCCTCGACGCCGTGGTGCCGCCGATCGTGCAGACCTCGCTCTTCACCTTCGGCAGCTACGACGAGATGATCGCCGCCTACCGCGGCGAGATCACCCGGCCGATCTACAGCCGCGGCCTCAACCCCACCGTCCGCGCCTTCGAGGAAAAGCTGGCGGAGCTGGAAAAGGCCGAGGACGCGCTGGCCTTCGCCTCGGGGATGGCGGCGATTTCGGCCTCGGTGCTGAGCAATGTCGCGCCCGGCGACCGGGTGGTGGCGGTGCGCAACGTCTATCCCGACGCCTTCCGCCTCTTCGGGACCTACCTGCCGCGCATGGGAATCACCGTCGATTATGTCGACGGCACCGACCTAGCGGCGGTCGAGGCGGCGCTGCCGGGGGCGAAGCTTCTCTACCTCGAGAGCCCGACAAGCTGGGTGATGGAGCCGCTCGACGTGGGGGCTCTGGCCGCTGCCGCGAGGCGCCACGGCGTCTTTTCGGTGATCGACAACAGCTGGGCGACGCCGGTCTTCCAGAACCCGATCGAGCTGGGTGTCGATCTTGTGGTGCATTCCGCCTCGAAATACATCGGTGGGCACAGTGACGTGGTGGCCGGGGTGATCGCCGGGTCCAGAGCCGACGTCGACCGCGTGCGTGGCGAAATTTACCCGTACCTCGGCGGCCGCATCGCGCCGATGGACGCTTGGCTGCTGCTGCGCGGGCTGCGCACCCTGCCGCTGCGCGTCGCGGCACATCAGGACAGCGCGCTCGAGATCGCCCGACGCCTGGCGGCACTCGAGGTGGTCGAGACCGTCATGCACCCCGGCCTCACGCCGCTACCAACGGGGCTGCGGGGCACCACGGGCCTCTTCTCATTCGTCTTCCGCGAGGGCATCGACCTGCGCCGCTTCTGCGACGCGCTGAAGCTGTTCAAACTCGGCGTCAGCTGGGGCGGACACGAGAGCCTCGTGGTGCCCGGAGACGTCGTGCTCGAACAGAAGGCCAGACCCAACTCGGCCCATGAATTCGGCATCTCCTCGCGTTCGGTCCGGCTGCACATCGGGCTCGAGGGCACCGAGGCGCTCTGGGCCGACCTGACCGCGGCGATCGCCGTCGCGCAACAGCCGGTGGCGGTCAAGGCCGCGCAATAACCTGCGGCGTCCGCTGCCGTGCGGCGGCGGCCCCTCCGGGCCGCGCCAAACCAACAGACCACCAACAGACAACCAACAGGGAGAAGACCATGAAGAAATTGCTCAGTGCCAGCGCCCTGGCGTTGATCGCGGCAAGTGGCGCGGCTAGCGCCGAGACCACGCTGAAGCTGGTCGAGGTGATCACCAGCCCGGCGCGGACGGAGACGCTCAAGCAGATCGTCGCCGGCTTCGAAGAGGCGCACCCGGACACCAAGGTCGAGATCATCTCGCTGCCCTGGGGCGAGGCCTTCCAGAAGTTCGCCACCATGGTCTCGGCCGGTGACCTGCCCGACGTGGTCGAGATGCCCGATACCTGGCTCTCGCTCTACGCCAACAACGGCCTGCTGGAGAGCCTCGAGCCCTATCTCGCCGACTGGGACGTGACTTCCGACATGACCGACCGAGCGCTCGAGCTGGGCCGCGACATCGACGACACCGCCTACATGCTGCCCTATGGTTTCTACCTGCGGGCCCTGTTCTACAATAAGGAACTGCTGGCCGAGGCAGGGGTCGAGGCCCCGCCAACCACGCTCGAGGAGTTCCGCGCCGCCTCCGAGGCGATCTCGGCCCTGCCCGGGAAATCTGGCTACTGCCTGCGCGGCGGCCCCGGCGGTCTCAACGGCTGGATGATGGCGGGCGCCACGATGGCCGGCGACAACGCCTTCTTCAACGAGGACGGCACCTCGACCATGGACAGCGAGGGCTGGGTCAAGGGCATCGAGTGGTACGTCGACCTCTACAAGGACGGCCTAGCACCGAAGGACAGCGTGAACTGGGGCTTCAACGAGATCGTCGCGGGCTTCTACTCGGGCACCTGCGCCTTCCTCGACCAGGACCCCGACGCGCTGATCGCCATCGCCGAGCGCATGTCCGAGGATCAGTACGGCGTCATCCCGATGCCCAAGGGCCCGGACGGCAAGGCCTTCACCACCATCGGCTACGCCGGCTGGTCGATGATGTCGGCCTCCGAGCACAAGGATCTGGCCTGGGACCTGATCGCCCAGCTCGAGGGCCCCGAGGGCAACATCGCCTGGAACAAGAAGATCGGCGCGCTGCCGGTGCTGAAGTCCGCCGAGAAGGACGAGTTCTACGCAGCTCCCGCTTTCAAGGGCTGGTTCGACGAGCTGGCGGACGAGAACGTCGTGCCGACCGTGATGCCGACCTACCTGGAGGAATTCGCCTACTTCAAGGACTCCCTGGCCATCGCCTCGGGGCAGAAGGCGCTCTTGGGCGAGATCACCCCGCAGGAACTCGCGTCCGAATGGGCCGCCTACCTGACCAAGGCGCAGCAGAAACACCTCGCCAAGTAATGGGCCAAGTAACCTGACGCTGGGGCCGGGCGTGCGCGTCCGGCCCACCCCTTCCCCCGGAGGACCGATGACCGCAACGCCCATCCCCACCACCTACCGGCGTCCGCTGCGCCAGCGCCTCGCCGTGACGCTCGAGCCCTGGCTCTACTGCGCCCCGGTGCTGATCCTCATCACCTCCGTGATGCTGGTGCCGCTGATCCTCGGCGTCTCCTATGCCTTCCGGGACATCCAGCTACTCAACCCCTTCTCCGGCGGCTTCGTCGGCCTCGAGCACTTCAAGGCGCTCGGCCAGGACGATGCCTTCCTGCGCGCGCTGCGCAACACCCTGTGGTGGACCGGCGCCAGCGTCTTCTTCCAGCTCGCCTTCGGACTGATCCTCGCGCTGCTGCTCAACGTGCCCTTCACCGGGCGCGGGCTGGCGCAGGCGCTGGTCTTCCTGCCCTGGGCGGTGCCGACCTTCCTGGCCGGCCTCAACTGGGCGTGGCTCTTCAACCCGGTGATCGGGCCGATCCCGCACTGGCTCGCCGCGCTCGGGCTGATGGACGAGCCCTCGAACATCCTCGCCGATCCGAGCATCGCCATGTGGGGTCCGATCCTCGCCGCGACCTGGTGGGGCATCCCCTTCTTCGCCATCACCCTGCTCGCGGCGCTGCAGTCGATCCCCAAGGATCTCTACGAGGCGGCCTCCATCGACGGCGCCTCGCCGATCCAGCGGTTCTTTTCGATCACCCTGCCCTACCTCGCGCCGGTGATCGCCATCACCGTGCTGTTGCGCACTGTCTGGGTCGCCAATTTCGCCGACCTGATCATCGTGATGACCAACGGCGGGCCCGCCGACCGCACCCAGACCGTCGCCAGCTACATCTTCACCCAGGCCTTCAAGCGGCTCGACTTCGGCTATGCCTCGGCGGTCGCGCTGGTGCTGCTGGCGCTGCTGCTGGCCTATTCCATGGTCATCCTCGTCTTCCGCCAGAAGCTTTCGAACAGGGACAAGTGACATGACCGCGACCCGTCTTTTCGGCACGCTGGCGCATCGCGCGGCCATCCTGTGCTTCATCGCCTTCGCGCTCTTCCCGCTCTACTGGCTGCTCAAGGTCTCGGTGACGCCGAACGACCTGCTCTACTCCGAGGGCGTGCGCATGTGGCCCTCACGCACGACGCTCGACCACTTCCGCTTCGTGCTGGCCAACAGCGAATTCCCGCGTTTCTTCGCCAACAGCCTGATCGTCTCGGGCACGACCGCGTTGATCTCGACCGCCCTTGCGGCGCTGATGGGCTATGCGCTGTCGCGCTTCCAGTTCCGCGGCAAGCTGTGGCTCGCCGGGCTGCTGCTGGTGACGCAGATGTTCCCGCTGGTCATGCTGGTGGCGCCGATCTTCAAGATCCTCTCGCCGCTCGGGTTGACCAACAGCCTCACCGGGCTTGTCATCGTCTACACCGCCTTCAACGTGCCTTTCGCCTCGTTCCTGATGCAGGGGTTCTTCGATGGCATCCCCTCGGACCTCGAGCAGGCCGCGATGATCGACGGCGCCGACCGCTTCACAGCCTTCCGCCACATCATCCTGCCGCTGGCGCTGCCGGGGGTGGCGGCGACGCTGGGCTTTGTCTTCACCGCCGCCTGGTCCGAGATGATCTTTGCGCTGATGCTGATCTCGGGCAGCGAGAAGGCCACCTTCCCCGTCGGGCTGCTGACCTTCGTGTCGAAATTCTCGGTCGATTACGGGCAGATGATGGCGGCCGGCGTGCTGGCGCTGATCCCCGCCTGCCTCTTCTTCCTGCTCATCCAACGCTACCTGGTGCAAGGCATGACCGCCGGCGCCGTGAAAGGATAACCCCATGGCCACGATGGAAATCCGCTCCGCGAGCAAGAACTACGGCACGATCCGGGTGCTCGACGACATCAACCTAGACATCGGCGACGGCGAGTTCATCGTGCTGGTCGGCCCCTCGGGCTGCGGCAAGTCCACGTTGCTGAGGATGATCGCCGGGCTCGAGGAGATCACCGGCGGCGAGATCCGCATCGACGACAAGGTGATGAACGCCCTGCCCCCCAAGGCCCGCGACATCGCCATGGTGTTCCAGAGCTACGCGCTCTACCCGCACATGAGCGTGGCCGACAACATGAGCTACTCGCTGCGGCTGCGGAAGACCGACAAGCCGACGATCGCCGAGAAGGTGGGCGCCGCCTCGGCCAAGCTCGGGCTCGACGCCCTGCTCGAACGCAAGCCCAAGGCGCTCTCGGGTGGGCAGCGCCAGCGCGTTGCCATGGGCCGGGCCATCGTGCGCCAGCCCAAGGCCTTCCTTTTCGATGAGCCCCTGTCGAACCTCGACGCCCGCCTGCGCGAGCACATGCGCGCCGAAATCCGCAAGCTGCACCGGGAGCTGGGCGCGACCTCGATCTACGTGACCCACGACCAGGTCGAGGCAATGACACTCGCCGACCGGATCGTTGCAATGCACGGCGGCCACATCCAGCAGGTCGGCACGCCGCTCGAACTCTACGACCGGCCCGCCAACCTTTTTGTCGCCGGGTTCATCGGCTCGCCTGGGATGAACTTCCTCAAGGGCGATATCGCGGACCGCAGTCTGCACCTTCGCGACGGCCGGACCGTGGCGTTGCCCGCGGAGATGCCAGCAACCATGGGCGAGGCGACGCTCGGCATCCGGCCCGAACATGTGGTGCTTTCCCCGGCGGGCGAGGCGGGCCTCGAGACCACGGTGGACCTCGTCGAGCCGACCGGCCATGGCATCATCCTGCACCTGACGCTGGCTGGCACCGTATTCAAGGTGCTGACGCACGACCGCCGCTGGCTCGAGCCGGGATCGTCGGTCGGCGTCTCCTTCCCGGCCGAAGCACTGCACCTCTTCAACGCCGAGGGCGTCCGGGTCTGACCCGGACGCCCCGCGCACCTCTGGCACAGTGGCCTTCGCCAGCCCCTAACCGCGGCTGGCGAACATCGGTCCGCCCTTCCAGCGCGGAAAACCGTAGCCATGAACCTCCACGAGGTCGATGTCCTCGGGGCGCTCCGCGATGCCTTCCTCGAGGATCGCCGCCCCTTCAGAGGCCATGGCTCTCACCAGATGCGCCGCGATCTCCGGGCGGGGCAGATCCTGCTCTCCGGTGATGCGCGCGGACAGCAACTCGGCCGCCCGGGGCGAAGGCCGCGCCGCCCGGTCGCCCTCGACGTAATCGTACCAGCCGCCCCCGGTCTTCTGCCCCTTGCGCCCGGCCCGCACGAGGATGTCACCCAGCGTCTCCGGCACGTCCTCACCCGCCGCCCGCGCGCCTTCGCGCTGCAGGAACGCGATGTCGAGTCCACCCAGATCCTGCGCCTCGAACGGGCCCATGCGGAAACCGTAGCCGCGCATCGCGGCGTCGATCTCCGAAATCGCCACGCCCTGCGTGACAAGCGCCTCGGCCTCGGCACGGTAGCGCTTGAGGATGCGGTTGCCGATAAAGCCTTCGCAGATGCCCGCCTGAACCGGCATCTTGTTTAGCGCCCGCGCCAGCGCAAAGCCGGTGGCCAGCACTTCGGGCGCGGTGTCGGGCGTGGGCACAATCTCGAGCAGCTTCATGATGTGGGCGGGACTGAAGAAGTGCAGCCCGATAAAGCGCTCGGGGTGCGGCAGCCCCTCGGCGATGGCGCGCGGGTCGAGATAGGACGTGTTGGTCGCCAGCACCGCGTCCGGGCGGCAGACCCGGCCCAGTTCGGCAAAGACCGCGCGCTTGACGCCGATCTCCTCGAAGACGGCCTCGATCACCAGATCCGCCTGTGCCAACTCGGCGTAATCGGTGCTGCCACGGACTCCCGCGATGCGCTCCGCCCGGCCTGCCTCGGCGAGTTTGCCGCGCTTGACCGCGCCGTCGAAGATCGCGGCGACGTTGGACAGGCCCCGCGCCACCGCGCCCTCGTCACGCTCGATGAGAATGATCTCCATCCCCGCCTCGCGACATGCCGCGGCGATGCCCGCGCCCATGGTGCCGCCGCCTATGACGCCGACGAGCTTGAAAGGACGCGGCTCGATGCCTTTGAGCGCAGAGGGTTTCGGCGCGGCCCGCTCGGCGAAGAAGACATGACGCAGCGCCGCCGCCTCGTCGGATCCGCGCAGGTCGAGGAAGGCCTCGCGTTCATGCGCCATGGCCGCGGCGAAGCCGTGCTCTGTGGCAAAGCGGATGCTGTCCAGAGCGCGCAGGGGCGCCTGGTGCCCGGCCTTCACAGCGGCCTTTCGCGCCTTTTGCCAGAACTCCTCGGGCATCGGCTCAAGCGGGCGCTTCGACACCGGCATGGGCATCTCGGCATCAAGTGCGGCACGGGCGAAGGCCACCGCGTCGCCCTCCAGATCGCTCACCACGGCGTCGATGAGACCGACCTTCAGCGCGCTGCCGGCGGGCATCGGACGACCGTTGGTCACCAAATCGACGGCCGCCTCGACCCCGGCAAGCCGCGGTGTGCGCACCGTCCCCGAGGCGCCGGGAATGACGCCGAGCGTGACCTCGGGCAGGCCGACTCGGGCAGTCTCGACGGCCACGCGGAAACGGCAGCCCATGGCGATCTCGAAACCGCCGCCAAGCGCCGCACCGTGGATCGCCGCGACCCAGGGTTTCCGCGCCGCCTCGATCCGGTCGACCACCTGAGGCAGGTGCGGCTCGACCGGCGGCTTGCCGAACTCGCGCACGTCGGCCCCGGCAAGGAAGGTGCGCCCGGCGCAGATCAGCACCACCGCCCTCACCTCGGGGTCAGCGTCGAGCTGGCCGACCATCTCGAAGAGCCCCTTGCGCACGGCTTCGGAGATCGCGTTCACCGGCGGGTTGTCGAGGGTTACGACGGCGATCTCGCCGTCGCGGCGGACAGTCAGAAGGGTCATGGTTCAGAGTCCCAGATAGGCTTCACGGATGCGCGGATCGGCGATGAGCTCGGGGGCC
Organism: Alloyangia mangrovi; assembly: GCF_002300555.2. Taxonomy (GTDB): domain Bacteria; phylum Pseudomonadota; class Alphaproteobacteria; order Rhodobacterales; family Rhodobacteraceae; genus Salipiger; species Salipiger mangrovi. Next base: position 8,914 of record NZ_NTHN02000025.1, read on the forward strand.
GGGCCGGTCATGGTGATCCGCCCCGTCTCCATCACGTAGCCCCGGTCCGCGATCTTGAGCGCGCCATAGGCGTTCTGCTCGACGAGCAGCACCGTCACGTCGCGCTGCTTGAGCGATTTCACCACCTCGAAGATCTGCGCCACCAGCAGCGGCGCCAGACCCATCGACGGCTCGTCGAGCAGCAGGCAATGCGGACGGCCCATCAGCGCGCGGGCGATGGCCAGCATCTGCTGCTGCCCGCCCGAGAGCCCGCCCGCCGCGAGGTTGCGCTTTTCCTTCAGGATCGGGAACATGGCGAAGGCATCCGCCATGTCGCGCTCAACCCGCTCGTCGGTGAAGAGGAAGGCGCCGAGGCGCAGGTTTTCCTCGACCGAGAGATTGGTGAAGATCTGCCGCCCCTCGGGAGATTGTGCGAGCCCCCGCTTCAGACGCTTGTGGGCGGGCACCGAGGCGAAGCTCTCGCCCCGGAAGACAATGCTGCCGTCGCTGACCGGCTGGATGCCCGAAAGGCATTTCAGCAGCGTGGTCTTTCCCGCGCCGTTGGCGCCGACGACCGTCACGATCTCGCCCGAGCTGACCTCGAGGTCGAGCCCGTGCAGCACCTCGATGCGCCCGTACCGCGAGCGCAGCCCCTCAACCGTCAGCATGGGCAGGCTCCTCCTCTTCGGTGCCGAGATAGGCGGCGATCACCGCCGGGTCGCGCGAGACGGTGGCCGGGTCGCCTTCGGCGATCTTCTCGCCGTGGTCCAGCACGACGATGTGGTTCGAGATACGCATCACCAGCTTCATGTCGTGTTCGACCAGCAGGATGGCGATGCCCGAGGCCGCAAGCTCCGCGATCAGGTGGTCGATCTCCTCGGTCTCGACCGCGTTGCAGCCCGCCGCCGGTTCGTCCAGCAGCAGGATCTTCGGGCTCAGCGCCAGCGCGCGGGCGATCTCGAGCCGCTTCAGCGCGCCGTAGCTGAGGTTGCCCGCCACCTGCTCGGCGGCCTTCTCGAGCCGCACGCGCTCCAGCAGCTTGCGCGCCCCGGCGCGGGCCTCGGCAGCGCGGCGCTTCATGCCGGGCAGCGCCAGCAGGTCGGCCCAGACCGAGCCGCGCTCGGAGAGGTGATAGCCCGCCAGCACGTTGTCGAGCACCGTCATCTCCTGGAAGATCTGCAGGTTCTGGAAGGTGCGCGACAGGCCCATCTCGGCCAGCCGGTTCGGCGCGACCCCTGTCACCTCGGTCCCGTTCAGCGAGACCGAGCCGCGACCGGGCTGGTAGACCCCCGAGATCATGTTGAAGAGCGTGGTCTTGCCCGCGCCGTTCGGCCCGATGACCGAGACGATCTCGCCCGGCGAGACCTTGAAGCTCACGTCGTTGACCGCCTTCAGCCCGCCGAAGCTGATGCCGAGGCCCTGTACGTTCAGAAGGCTCATTCGTCCCTCCCCTTCAGGCGCCGCGCGATCGAGGGCAGCAGCCCCTGCGGCAAGAAGATCATTACCAGCACCATCACGAGGCCGAGCACCAGCTGCTCGTATTCTGCAAACACCGTGAGCACCTGCGGCAGCAGCGTCAGGATCGCCGCGCCGAAGGTCGCGCCCAGCACCGAGCCGACGCCGCCCAGCACCGCCATGGTGACCATCTCGACCGAGTGCATGAAGCCCGCCACGTCCGGCGTGATGTAGCCGTTCTGCAGCGCCAGCAGCGAGCCCGCGACCGAGGCGTAGACCGCCGAGATCACGAAGGCGCGCAGCTTCTGGCGCGGCACGTCGACGCCGACCGTGGCGGCGGCCACTTCCGAGCCGTGCAGCGCCCGCATGGCGCGGCCCGAGGGGCTGTCAAAGAGGTTGAGCGCCAGCCACGCCCCGACCAACAGCACCACGCCGCAGATCATGTACCAGAACTCGCCGCCCGACAGCCGCCAGCCCATGTCGCGCAGCAGGCTGCGCAGGCCGAGGTCGGCGACGTTCATCCCGTCCGGCCCGCCGGTCAGCGCGCGCTCGTTGGTCAGCACCATCGACACGAGGATGCCGAAGCCGAGCGTGGCGACCGCGAGGTAGTAGCCCTTGAGGCGCAGGATCGGCTTGCCGATCAGCGCCGCCATCACGCCCGAGATCACCGCCCCCAGCAGCACCGCCAGTGCCGGATGCAGCCCGAGGTGCTCGGGCGCCAGTGCGCAGGCATAGGCGCCGATCCCGGCGAAGCCCGCGTGGCCAAGGCTGATCTGCCCGGCATAGCCGATCAGGATCACCAGACCCACCACCGAGAGCGCGTTGACGAAGATCAGCGCGCCGACACGGTAGTAATAGCCCGAGGGGAAGAACAGCGGCAGCAGCGCGATGAGCAGCGCCAGCACGCCGAGCGAAATCCACTTGTTGCGACCGGTCATCACACGCGCTCCGTCGATTTGCGGCCGAAGAGGCCCTGCGGCATCACGAAGAGCACACCGAGGATGACGATGAAGGCCACCGCCTCCTTGTACTGCGAGCTGAGGTAGCCCGCGGTCAGAGCCTCGAAGCAGCCCAGCAGCAGCCCGCCCACCAGCGCGCCCTTGGGGTTGCCCATGCCGCCCAGCATGGCGGCGGCGAAGCCCTTGAGCGCCAGCGCGACACCGACGTCGTAACCGACCAGCGTGATCGGCGTGACCAGCACGCCGGCAAAGGCGCCGATGGCCGCCGAGAGGCCGAACGAGAGGGTCATCACCCAACCGGTGTTGATCCCGACGAGCTGCGCCGCGACGCGATTATTGGCCGTGGCCAGCACCGCCTTGCCGGTCAACGTGCGGGTGAAGAAGACCCACAGCCCGACGAAGACCGCCAGCGCGCCGCCGATCACCCACAGGCTCTGCGGCAGGATCGTCGCGCCGAGGACATGGATCGGATCGTCGCCCGAGAAGGACGGGAAGCGGTGCAGCTGCTTGTCGAAGATCAGCTGCGTCGCGCCTCGGATCACGATCGAGGCGCCGATGGTGATGATGATCAGCGAAACCACCGGCGCGCCGCGCGCGGGCTCGATGGCGAGCTTGTTCAGCCCGACGCCGATGGCCGAGGTCGCGAGGATCGCGAGCAGCGCCGCCAGCGGCAGCGGCAGTCCGGCCTCGAAGGCGAAGACGGTGATCATCCCGCCCAGCATGACGAATTCGCCCTGGGCGAAGTTCACCACGTCGGAGGCGTTATAGATGATGGTGAATCCCAGCGCCACGAGCGCGTAGACAGCGCCCACGGTCAGACCGGAGAACAGGAATTGCAGCAGGGCGTCCATCGGGGCTCCCAGAGCTAGGCGTTTGGGGGATATGGCTCCGGGCGCGGGGCCCGGAGCCGGAGCGGGTCACTCGACGGGCAGCCAGTCGCCGTCCTTGATCTCCAGCATCCGGAAGGCGCTGAGATCGAGGCCGAGGTGATCCTCGGGCGAGAAGCTGTAGGTGCCGGTGGTGCCGACAAGACCGCTGGTCGCTTCCAGCGCGTCGCGGATCGCCTGCGGATCCTCGCTGTCACCGGCGCGGGTGATGGCGTCGACGATCAGCGCGAAGGCGTCATGCGCGTAGCCGCCGAAGGTCGAGACGTCCTGGTCGTACTTGGCCTTGTAGGCCTCGGTGTAGGCGGTCACGACCTTGTACTGAGGATCGTCCTCGGCCAGCTTGTCGGCGATCAGCAGCGCGGTGCCCGGCAGGCGCAGCCCCTCGGCGGCCTCTGCCCCCGCGAGCTCGATGAAGGCGTCCGAGGCAACCCCGTGGCTCTGGTAGAGCGGGATCTCAAAGCCGAGCTGCGCGACGTTGCGGGTGACGATCGCCGGGCCCTGGCCGAAGCCCGGGTTCAGCACCGCCTGCACGCCGTCCGTATTGCGGATCCGGGTCAGCTGCGGGGTCATGTCTGCGTCCTGCGGACCGTAGGTTTCGTCGGCGAGGATCTCGATGCCGTGATCACCCGCGACCTCCTTGCACTGCGCCTGCATCGAGGCGCCAAAGCCGTCGGTGCCCGAGATCATGCCGATCTTGGTGATGCCCTGCGCCTGCATGTCGGTGAAGATCTTCTCGCAGGCCATGCGGTCGGTGTGCGGGGTCTTGAAGACATTCGCCCGCACCGGGTCGACGATCGAGATCGCGCCGGCGAGCGAGATGAAGGGGATGCCCTCGTCCTCGGCGACCGACAGGATCGACATGGTGGTGCCGGTGGTCGAACCGCCGAGGATCGCGACGACCTCGTCATCCTCGACGAGGCGGGTGGCGAAGGTGCGCGCCTTGTTAGGATCGCCGCCGTCGTCGTAGAGCGTCAGGGCGATTTCCTCGCCGTTGATCCCGCCCGCCTCGTTCAGCTGCTCGACCAGCATCTCGATGGTCTTCGCCTCAGGGTCGCCGAGGAAGGCCGCGGGCCCGGTGGCGGAAACGCTTACGCCAAGGCGGATCTCGGCCTGCGCGGCGCCGCTGAGGGCACCGAGCGCGGCCAGGGTGGCAAGCGCGGTGGTGGTCTTGGACATCATGGTAACTCCTCCCAGATTGGTGTCCGTCGATGGTCTTGTGCCGGGTCCGTTCAGGCCGCCTTGGGCCAGCGGATCATCACGCGCCGGAAGCGGGGCGCGACGAAGGCGGCATCGGTCAGGCAGGCATTGCCCGCCGGGTTCGCCCCGGTGACGTGGAAGTCGGAGAAGGCCGCCGACTGGTTCACGTAGATGTTGCCGGTGAGGTTCACCGAAAGGTTCACCCCCGCCTGCGCGAAGGCCTTCGCGGCCCGGCCGATGAGCGCGTCGTCGGTCGCGTAGAGCGCCGCGGTGATCGCGCCCTTCCGGCGGGCGATGCCGGAGGCGCGCGCGATGGCATCCTCGGCGTCCTCGCAGGGCACGAGGAACGAGACCGGGCCGAAGCACTCGTCGTCCTGCGGGCCCTCGGCATCCTCGACCGCCACCATGAGCGGCGTGGCGCTGCGGCCGTGGCCGGTCTCGGCGCTGTCGCGGATCACCCGGCCTGCGCCGCGCGCGGCGGCGATGCGATCGAGCGTCGCCGGGTTCACGATGGTGCCGCAGACCCCCGCCGCGCGGGCCGGGTCCGAAAGCAGTGCGTCGATCGCGCCCTTCAGCCCCTCGGCCACCTCGTCGAAGCTCTTGTGCCCTGCATCCGTCTCGATTCCGCCGCGCGGGATGTAGAGGTTCTGCGGCGAAGTGCACATCTGCCCCGAGTAGAGCGACAGCGAGAAGGCAAGGTTGGCGCACATCCCGGCGAAATCATCGGTGCCGGTGATCGTGACCGAGTTGACCCCGGCCTCCTCGGTGAAGACCTGCGCGCGGCTGTGCGTGCGGGTCCAGTCGGCGAAGGCGGTCGATCCGGTGTAGTCGATCAGCGCCACCTTCTCATGGGTCACCAGAACCTTGGTGATCTCGGCGCCCGGCGCGTCGGCCCCCAGCAGCACCGCGTCCTGCGGCAGACCTGCCTCGACGAAGACCTCGCGCAGCACGCGCACGGTCAGTGCCAGCGGCAGGATCGCGCGCGGATGCGGCTTGACGATCACCGGGTTGCCGGTGGCGAGGCTGGCGAAGATCCCCGGGTAGCCGTTCCAGGTCGGGAAGGTGTTGCAGCCCACGGTCAGCGCGACGCCGCGCGGCACCAGCTCCCAGTGCTTCTCCATGACCAGCGGCGCGTGCTTGCCCTGCGGCTTTTCCCAGACCGCGTCGCGGGCGCTGCGGGTCAGCTCGGCATAGGCCATCGCCAGCGCCTCGAGTCCCCGGTCCTGCGCGTGCGGCCCGCCCGCCTGGAAGGCCATGGCAAAGGCCTGCCCGGTGGTGTGCATGGTCGCGTGGCCGAGCAGGAAGCTCATCCTGTTGAGCCGCACCAGCGCCTCGAGCAGCGCGCCGACCCGCGCCTCGACCGACGCCTCGGCGAAGGCGGTCGCAGCAGCCTCGGCGGCGGCGACCAGCGTCTCGGGGGCTGCGGCGGGATAGCTGATGCCAAGCTCAGGGCCCCAGGGCGAGACCTCGGCGCCGACGCGACCCTCCTCGGGGTGGCCGGGCAGGTCGAAACCGGCGCCAAGCAGCGCCGCATAGGACGATTCGCCCTCTTCCTTCGCGGTCTCACCATAGATCTTCCCGCTCGGGACCTCGGGAAACGGGGTCCAGAATTCGCGCGTCTCCAATGCCTTGAGGGCACTTTCCAGAAGCGGCTGATGGCGGGTGAACAGGTCTGTCATGGCTCCTCCCAAAGCTTGACCAGTATCATTGACCGTCCGGTCGGTTTATGCAACAGTAAATCTCACAGGCCCCGTGGAGGGGGGCTGGGAGGATCACATGACGACATCGCAAACCGTGCTGGCGGAGCTGGACTCCGGCGTTCTGAAACTGACGCTCAACCGCCCGGAAAAGCTCAACTCCTTCAACGAGGAGATGCACCTCGCGCTGCGCGCTCAAATCCAGCGGGCGAATGATGACGACGCGATTCGCGCCGTGCTGCTGACCGGCGCCGGGCGCGGCTTCTGCGCCGGGCAGGATCTCGGCGACCGCGATCCGCGCAAGGGAGGGCCGAAGCCGGACCTCGGCCACACGATCGAGACCTTCTACAACCCCACCCTCCGCATGATCCGCGCGCTCGAAAAGCCGGTGATCTGCGCCGTCAACGGCGTGGCAGCGGGGGCCGGGGCCAACATCGCCTTTGCCTGCGACATCGTGCTGGCGGCGAAATCGGCGAAGTTCATCCAGGCCTTCTCGAAAATCGGCCTCATTCCCGACGCGGGCGGCAGCTGGTCGCTGACCCGCATCCTCGGCGAGCCGCGCGCCAAGGCGCTGACCATGACCGCCGAGCCGCTGATGGCCGAGACCGCCGCCGACTGGGGGCTGATCTGGAAGGCGCTGGACGACGAGGCGCTGATGCCCGAGGCCGAGGCGCTGGCGCGCAAGCTCGCCGCTGGTCCGACGCTGGGACTCGGCCTGACCAAGCGGCTGATCCATGAGGCCGCGACGAATGATCTCGACACCCATCTCGACCGCGAGCGAGACTGTCAGCGCGAGGCGGGTCGGTCCGACGACTACGCCGAGGGCGTGACCGCCTTCCTCGAGAAGCGTCCCGCCAGCTTCCGGGGGAAGTGAGCCATGAAGGATAGCCAGACGATGACCCCTCAGGATCTCGCCGAGGCCTGCGCCAAGGAAATGTGGAACGCCGACAGCGCCTCGCAGCGGCTCGGCGTGCAGCTCAAGCACATCGCGCCCGGCCATGCGACGCTCGAGATGGTCTTGAGCGACAAGATGACCAACGGCCACGGCAATGCCCACGGCGGCTACCTCTTCACGCTGGCCGACAGCGCCTTTGCCTTTGCCTGCAACACCTACAACGAGGTGACCGTCGCGCAGCATTGCTCTGTCACCTACATCACCCCGGGCGCGCTCGGGGACAGGCTGACGGCCACCGCGCGCGAAGTGTCCCGCAAGGGCCGCTCCGGCATCTATGACGTGACGGTGACCCGGGAGGACGGGACCGTCATCGCAGAATTCCGCGGCCATTCGCGGACGCTCAACCGGCCCCTGCTGCCCGAAACGCGCGCAGAGGACTGACCATGAAGGGAGGAGACACCATGACCGACATGACCCCCATGAAGGAGATCCTCGATCCGATCGAGATCGCCAGCCGTGACGAGATTTCCGCGCTTCAGGAAAAGCGCATGGCCTGGTCGCTGCGCCACGCCTACGAGAACTCTCCCTTCTACCGCAAGCGCTTTGACGAGCAGGGCGCGCATCCGGACGACTTCAAGACGCTCGCCGACCTCGCCAAGTTCCCCTTCACCATGAAGCAGGACCTGCGCGACACCTATCCCTTCGGCATGTTCGCCGTCCCGCGTGAGCAGCTGGTGCGCATCCACGGCTCGTCCGGCACCACCGGCAAGCCCACCGTGGTCGGCTACACCCAGAAGGACATCGACACCTGGGCCGACTGCATGGCGCGCTCGATCCGCGCCTCAGGCGGCCGCAGGGGCGACATCTGCCACGTCGCCTACGGCTACGGCCTGTTCACCGGCGGCCTCGGCGCGCATTACGGCGCCGAGCGCCTCGGCTGCACCGTGGTGCCGATGTCGGGCGGCATGACCGAACGCCAGGTCACGCTGATGCAGGACTTCCGCCCGCAGATCATCATGGTCACCCCCTCCTACATGCTCTCGATCCTCGACGAGTTCCGCCGCCAGGGCCTCGACCCGCGCCAGAGCTCGCTCAAGGTCGGCATCTTCGGCGCCGAGCCCTGGACCAACGCCATGCGCGAGGAGATCGAACAGGCCTTCGACATGCACGCGGTCGACATCTACGGCCTGTCCGAGATCATGGGCCCCGGCGTCGCCAACGAATGTGTCGAGACCAAGGACGGGCTGCACGTCTGGGAAGACCACTTCTACCCCGAGATCATCGACCCGGCGACCGGCGAGGTCCTGCCCGACGGCCAGATGGGCGAGCTGGTGTTCACCACGCTCACCAAGGAAGGCCTGCCGATGGTGCGCTACCGCACCCGCGACCTCACGCGCATCCTGCCCGGTACCGCGCGCTCGATGCGCCGGATCGAGAAGATCACCGGCCGCAGCGACGACATGATCATCCTGCGCGGCGTCAACGTCTTCCCCACCCAAATCGAGGAGCAGATCCTGAAATGCGAGGGCCTCGCCCCGCACTTCCAGATCGAGCTCTCGCGCAAGGACCGCATGGACATGATGACCGTGCACGTGGAATGCACCCCGAACCGCTGCGATGCGGATGCCCGCGCCGCCTCGGCGAAGGAACTGTCGCATCACATCAAGTCGGTGGTGGGCGTCTCGACCAAGATCGAGGTGCATGATCCGCAGGGTGTTGCCCGTTCCGAAGGCAAGGCGAAGCGCGTCGTCGACAACCGCCCGAAGTAACCCGCTCGCAGGGTAGCAAAAATCCCGTCCGGCGGCTAAGGACTGGCGCCAGCCATCCCGACCGCCGGACCAAGAGGAGCATTCGCGCTTATGGCAAGAACGCGCGCCAGCGACTTCGAGGAGAAGCAGCATCAGCTGCTTCTGACCGCCGCCAACGTCTTCGCGACGCAGGGCATGGAAAAGGCATCCATGTCGCAGATCGCGTCCGAGGCGGGGGTGTCGAAATCGCTGCTGTACCACTACTACCCGTCGAAGGACGCGCTGATCTTCGCGATCATCGAAACCCATCTCGACGAGCTTGACGCGGCGCTGGAAGAGGCGGACGACCCCGCCCTGCCCCCGCGCGCACGTCTCGAGCAGCTGGTGATGACCGTGCTCGACGCCTACAAGGGCGCCGACGACCAGCACAAGGTCCAGCTCAACGCCGGGCCCGCGCTGTCGGACGAGCAGAAGGCCGCGATCACCAAGATCGAGCGGCGCATCGTCAAGCACTTCTCGGCGGTGTTGAACGAGATCCACCCGCAGCTCGACACGCCGGAACGGCCACTGCTGATGCCAGTCACCATGTCGCTCTTCGGCATGATGAACTGGGTCTACATGTGGTTCCGCGACGGCGGCAAGATCAGCCGCGAGGACTATGCCCGCGTCGCGACGACCCTGATCCTCGAGGGGGTCAAGGGCGTCCGCTGAGCGCCGCGCGCTCGACCACCAGCGGATCATACTCGGGCGCCGTCACGCGGCGGCGCCCCTCCTCCACCTCGGTCAGCGGCTTCGCCGGGGCAAGCTTGGTCTTGGCATCCACCGCAAGCTGGCGATAGACATCCGTGCCGCGCGACTTCCAGTCGATTTCCTGCTCGGTCAGCTCGCGCAGCACCTTGGCAGGCGAGCCTACGGCCATGACATTGGCCGGGATCTCGGTCCCCGCCCGGACGAAGGCCATGGCGCCGAGGATGCTGTTCTCACCGATCCGCGCCTCGTCCATCACCACCGCGTTCATCCCGATCAGCGCGTTGCGCCCGATGTGGCAACCGTGCAGCACCGCGCCGTGTCCGACATGGCCACGCTCCTCGACCACCACGTCCTTGCCCGGGAAGGCATGGGCGACGCAGGTCTCCTGCACGTTCGAGCCCGGCTCCAGCGTGATCCGCCCGAAGTCGCCGCGCAGCACGGCACCGGGGCCGACGTAGCAGCCGGCCCCCACAATCACGTCCCCGATCAGCACCGCCTCGGGATGGACGAAGGCCGAGGGGTCCACCACCGGCACCACCCCATCCCAGGACCAGATCGCCATGCTCAGACCTCCTGCGGCAGCGGCCAGCTGCGCGCCACCATGGTCAGCACGTCGTATTCGGCCACAACCTCATCCTTCTGGTTGGTGACGCGGCAATCCCAGCGGACCTCGCCGTAGACCGTGCCCTCGCGCGGGTTGATCTGCTTGCAGGTCAGCTGCACCTGCAGGCTGTCGCCGAAGTAGACCGGGGTCAGGAAGCGCAGGTTGTCGACGCCGTAGTTGGCCAGCACCGGGCCGGGATCGGGCTGAACGAAGAGACCCGCCGCGAAAGAGGCGATGAGGTAGCCATGCGCCACGCGCTCGTCGAAGAACGGGTTGGCCCTGGCGGCCTCGCTGTCCATGTGCGCGTAGAAGGTGTCGCCGGTGAAATGCGCGAAGTGCTCGACATCTTCCTCGGTGATGACCCGGCGCTCGGTGACCAGCTGGTCGCCGATGGCAAGCTCGGCCAGCGACTTGCGGAACGGGTGCGTGCCCTGCTCGGCCGGTGCGCCCGCGACCCACTCGCCGGTCACCGCCGAGAGCAGCCGCGGCGTGCCCTGCACGGCGGTGCGCATCATGAAGTGCTTCACCCCGCGCATGCCGCCCATCTCCTCGCCACCGCCCGCGCGGCCCGGCCCGCCGTGGACTAGCGGCGCCAGCGGCGCGCCGTGGCCGGTCGAGCTCTTGGCGCTGTCCCGGTTGCCCAGCATCACCCGCCCGTGGAAGGGCGCAACGCCCAGCACCAGCGTCGACGCGACCTCGGCATCGTTGGTGAAGACCGACGAGACCAGCGAGCCCTTGCCCTTCATCGCCAGCTCGATCGCCTGATCCAGACCCTCGTAGCCCATCACCGTCGCGACCGGGCCGAAGGCCTCGATGTCATGCGGCGCGGTGGCGTTCATCGGGTCGGCGCAGCGCAGCAGCACCGGGTTCATAAAGGCACCCGCCTCGGCATCGCCCGAGACCAGCGCGACCTTCGCCGGATCGCCAAAGACGATCTCCGCCTCGCGGGCGATCTCCATGATCTTCTCGCGCACGCCCTGACGGTCGCCCAGAGAGGCGAGCGCGCTCATCCGGGCGTTTGCGTCCTCCGGCAGACCCAGCGGCGTCTTCGCAAGACGCTCGGACAGCGCCTCGATCACCGCCTGCTCCTGCGCCTTCGGCACGATTACGCGGCGGATCGCGGTGCATTTCTGCCCCGACTTCGCGGTCATCTCGCGGTGCACTTCCTTGACGAAAAGGTCGAACTCCGGCGTGCCCGGCACCGCGTCGGGGCCGAGGATCGCGGCGTTGAGGCTGTCGGCCTCCATGGTGAAGCGCACCGAGTTCTCGACGATCGCCGGGTGCGACTTCAGCTTGCGCCCGGTCGTGGCCGAACCGGTGAAGGTGACGACGTCCTGCCCGGTCACGTGGTCCAGAAGGTCGCCGACGCCGCCGCAGACGATCTGCAGCGCGCCGTCCGGCAGGATGCCCATCTCGAGGATCCGCCGCACCACCAGCTCGGTCAGATAGGCGGTCGCCGAAGCGGGCTTCACGAGGCAGGGCATGCCGGCGATCAGCGCGGGGGCGATCTTTTCCAGCATCCCCCAGACCGGGAAGTTGAAGGCGTTGATGTGGATCGCGACGCCGTGCATCGGCACGAGGATGTGCTGACCCACGAAAGTCCCGTCGCGCGAAAGCCCCTCGACCGCGCCCTCGGGGATCACCTTGGCATTGGGCAGCTCGCGCCGCGCCTTCGAGGCGAAGGTGAGCATGGTCCCGATACCACCGTCGATATCAGGCCAGGCGTCGCGCGCCGTGGCGCCGGTGGCGAGGCTCTCGGCGTAGAACTCGTCCTTCATCTCCATGAGCTTGAGGCCGATCTCTTTCAGCATCAGCGCCCGCTCGTGGATGGTGTACTGGCGCAGCGCCTTGCCGCCGACCTCGCGGCCCCAGTCCAGCGCCCCGGCGAAATCGAGCCCGTCCGAGCCGATATAGGCATGGACCGCCCCGGTCGCGGCGTTGGCGAGCGGCTTGCCCGCGCCCTCGCCGGCGCGCCAGGCGCCCTGCACGTAGCTCTCGAGGCGGCGCGCGGTGCGTCCCGTATCCAGCATTTGCTCGTCCTTCCTGTTCAGTTCAGGCCAAGGCCGGAAAGCACGCTCTCCGCCTCGGCGCGCCACGCGGTGCGCAGCGTCTCGTTGTCGGTGTGGCGCAGGCCCATGGCCTTGAGCTTTTCGAAGCGCTCGGAAACCGCCGGGCCGAAGGTCTCAGCGACGCGCGGCATCCAGTAGGCGACCGAGGCCTTCGCCTCGTCCGTGGCGCCGATCCGTTCGAGCCCCTCGAGCCCCAGTTCCATGTGCCGCTTCTCGCGCGGGAGGATGTCGCGCAGCACCTCGGCCAGCGGCTGGTAGGAGCAGCGCGCCAGCTCGCCCACCGCGTGCTGCGTGGCAAGGCCCATGAGCACGTTCATAACCACCGCGTCGGTCCAGCCGGTCAGCGGGTAGTGGAAGACCGAAAGCCGCATGTCGCCGCCGTGGCGTTTCGCCTCGAGCGTGCTGTCGCGACTCTCGCGTGCGGCCCAGTCGTGGGCCCGCTCGTAGAGGGCCTTGTCGGTGCCGAAGCCCTCCATCAGGTCGAGCACGCGCTCGGCATGGTCGGCCTTTTCCTGGGTGATCCGGCTGGCGGCGATGCGTGCCTTGATGCCCGGCGCCCAGTTGATCGCCCCGGCAAAGCCCGCGGATCCCGCCAGCTCGCTGTCGACGAAGGAGGACATGAGCCGCAAGAGCTCGCCGCGGTAGCGCGGCGGCACGTTCTCGGGCGAGGTCAGCTTGCCGCCCTGCGCGAGGTAGTCGGCGATGTGCATGGTATCGGTGTCATTCGTCATAGCTGAGCACCACCTTGTCGGAGAGCGGAATGCACTGGCACGACAGAACGTAGCCCGCGCGCACCTCGTAATCCTCAAGCGCGTGGTTGATCTCCATCTCGACCTCGCCCTCGATCACCTTGGCGCGGCAAGTCGAGCAGACGCCCGCCTTGCACGAATAGGGCGCGTCCATGTTGTTCTGGATCGCGGCGTCGAGGATGGCCGTGCCGTCCTTCGGCATCTGGAACACCCGCGTCGCGCCGTCGAGCGTGACCGAGACCTCGCAGGTGTTGCCCGCGGCGGCCGCCTGCTGCGACACGGCACGCGCCTTGGCCCGGCCCGGCTGCGACGAGGCGAAGAGCTCGAACTTGATCTGCGCGTCCGACAGCCCGGCCTGACGCAGGCTCTCGGCAATGGTCAACATCATCGGCTCGGGGCCGCAGATGAAGGCGGTGTCGACACTTGTCGCGTCGATCCAGAGGCGGAACAGCATCTCCATCTTCTCGGCGTCGATGCGCCCGGTGAAGAGGTCGATCTCCTGCCCCTCGCTCTCGAGAATGTGGATCACCGAGAAACGCCCGAGATAGGTGTTCTTCAGGTCCTCCAGCTCCTCGCGGAACATGATCGAGCCGACCTGGCGGTTGGCGTAGACCAGCGTGAAGGTGGCATGGGGCTCACGCGCCAGCACGGTCTTGATGATCGACAGCACCGGGGTGATGCCAGAGCCGCCCGCGAAGCCGAGGTAGCTCTTGGCGCTGGCCGCGTCGAGCGAGGTGAAGAAGCGCCCCTGCGGGGTCATCGCGTCGAGCGTGTCGCCGGGCTTGAGGTTTTCATTTGCCCAGGTCGAGAAGGCCCCGCCGTCGACGCGCTTGATGCCGACCTTGAGACAGCCTTCATCGAGCCCTGCGCAGATCGAATAGGAGCGGCGCAGCTCCTCGCCGTCGAAGTCGCGGCGGAAGGTCAGGTATTGGCCTTGGGTGAAGCCGAAGCTCTCGGCGTCCTCGGCGCGGGGCCTCAGCGTGACCACCACGGCATCGCGGGTCTCGCGGCGGACGTCGGTCACTTCGAGGGGATGGAAACGGGGCATGTCAGACCTCCTCCTGTCTGCACAGGGAAATGCGTCGGGGATGCCCCGCAGGGGCACCGGAATGGCTCAGTGGCACTTGAAGTAGTCGAAGGGCTCGAGGCAGTCGCGGCAGCGGTAGCTGGCCTTGCACGGGGTCGAGCCGTACTGGCTCACCCGCTCGGTATGGGACGAGCCGCAGCGCGGGCAGGCGATCACCAGGTTCGACCGGCCCGACAGCCGCGCCGCGCGGCCCGCCATCAGCCCGTCCGAGGCCGTGCCATCCACCGGCGGGGCGATGCCATAGGCGCGCAGCTTGTCACGCGCGGCCTCGGTCACCCAGTCGGTGGTCCAGGGCGGCGACAGGCGGCGTTCCAGCCGCAGGTCGGTGACACCCTTCTCGCGCAGCTGGGTCTCGATCATCAGGTCGATTACCGAGGTTGCTGGGCAGCCGGAATAGGTCGGCGTCACCGCCACCACCAGCGTCTGCCCCTCCCAGCGGACCTCGCGCACGATGCCGAGCTCCGTCACCGAGACCACGGGGATCTCGGGGTCGGGCACCTCGCCCAGCCAGTCCCAGACCTGCTGGGTGGATGGCAGAACCGCGCTCATCGGCTTACCAGCTTGCGCCCGGATAGGCGCGCTGCAGGAACTGCATCTCGGCAAGGATGTAGCCAAGGTGCTCGGTGTGTCGCCCCTGCTTGCCGCCGGAATGCGCGTCGAACCGCTGCTCGGGCTGGCGCAGGGTCGCCTCTTCCAGCACCTCGCCGACGGTCCGCTGCCAGAACGGCAGCAGGTCCGAAAGCGCCGGAGCGATGCCGGCCTCGGCAACCGCGTCGTCGATGGCATCCTCCGCAAACATCTCGCCGGTGTAGCCCCAGACCTTGTTCAGCGCCGCCTGCATGCGGGCATGGCTCTCCTCGGTGCCGTCACCCAGCCGGACCACGAGATCCGACGAGCGCTCGAGGTGGTAGGACACTTCCTTCAGCGCCTTCGCGGCGATCTCGGCGACGCGCGGGCTCGAGGATTTGGTCAGCGCGGTCAGCAGCTCGAAGTGGAAGGCGTCGAAGAGAAACTCGCGCATCAGCGTCACGGCCATGTCGCCGTTCGGCAACTCGACCAGCTTGAGGTTGCGGAACTTCATCGCGTCGCGCAGGAAGGCGAGGTCATCGGCGCTGCGCCCTGCCCCTTCGACCTCGGCGGCAAGGCCGAGCCACATCTGCGTGTGGCCGATGAGGTCGAGCGCGGTATTGGCGAGCGCGATGTCCTCTTCCAGAACCGGGCCATGGCCACACCATTCCGAAATGCGGTGGCCAAGGATCAGGGAATTGTCCCCCATCCGGCAGAGCCAGTCGAAGAACGCAGTCTTCAGCGCCACGTCCGCGACATGCGGATCCTGCGCCTGCGCGGCGGCGGCGCGCTCGGCGAGCGTCACCACGTCCGGCGTTGCGACATCGGGAAGCGAGGGCATCACATGTGCCCCACTTCGTCGGGGATGTCGAAGAAGGTCGGGTGGCGGTAGACCTTGCTCTCGGCCGGATCGAAGAGCGGGCCCTTCTCGGAGGGCGACGAGGCGGTGATCGCCGCCGAGGGCACCACCCAGATCGACACGCCTTCCTTGCGGCGGGTGTAGACGTCGCGGGCGTTCTTGATCGCCATCTCGGCATCGGGAGCGTGCAGGCTGCCGACGTGGCGGTGGTTCAGCCCGTGCTGGCCCCGGATGAAGATCTCCCAGAGCGGCCATTCTTTCTTGGTCATGTCACATCCTCCTCGATGCGCTTATTCAGCGGCCACGTTCGAGGCCGCGCGGCGGGCGGCGGCCTTCTCGGCATAGGCGGTCAGCCCGTCACGGAACCACGCGCCCTTGTCCCAGGCCTCGCGGCGGGCGCCGAGACGCTCCTCGTTGCAGGGACCGTTACCCTTGATCACCTCGAAGAACTCGTCCCAATCGGGCTCGGCGAAATCGTAGTGACCGCGCTCCTCGTTCCATTTCAGCGTCTCGTCGGGCACGGTGAGGCCGAGGTATTTCGCCTGCGGCACGGTCTCGTCGACGAATTTCTGGCGCAGCTCGTCGTTGGTGTTCATCTTGATCTTCCACGCCATCGACTGTGCGGAGTGCACCGAGTCCTTGTCGGACGGGCCGAACATCATCAGCGAGGGGTACCAGAAGCGGTTCAGCGCATCCTGCGCCATTTCCTTCTGCTCGGGCGTGCCCTGCGCCATCTTCATCATGATCGCGTAGCCCTGCCGCTGGTGGAAGCTCTCTTCCTTGCAGATGCGGATCATCGCGCGGCTGTAGGGGCCATACGACGTCCGCTGCAGCGGCACCTGGTTCATGATCGCCGCGCCGTCGACCAGCCAGCCGACCGCGCCCATGTCGGCCCAGGTCAGCGTCGGATAGTTGAAGATCGAGCTGTATTTCATCGCGCCCGAGTGCAGCTTCTCCATCAACTCGTCGCGCGACACGCCCAGCGTCTCGGCGGCGGAATAGAGGTAAAGCCCGTGCCCGGCCTCGTCCTGCACCTTGGCGAGCAGGATCGCCTTGCGCTCCAGCGTCGGCGCGCGGGTGATCCAGTTGCCCTCGGGCAGCTGGCCGACGATTTCCGAATGCGCGTGCTGGCCCATCTGGCGGATCAGCGTCTTGCGGTAGCCCTCGGGCATCCACTCCTTGGGTTCGATCTTCTCGCCGCGGTCGACCCGCTCCTGAAAGGCGCGCTCCTCGGGGCTCATCTCCTCGGGGGACTTCATGCCTTCCGATTTCACCATCTGTGCATACATGGTCGTGCCTCCTCCTGAAGGGGTCAGATACGTTCGAGGATCATCGCGATCCCCTGCCCCACGCCGACGCACATGGTGCAGAGGGCGTAGCGGCCGCCGGTGCGCTGCAGCTGCCGGGTCGCGGTCAGGACGAGCCGCGCGCCGGACATGCCAAGCGGATGGCCCATGGCGATGGCGCCGCCATTGGCGTTCACATGGGCCGCGTCGTCAGGCAGGCCAAGCTCGCGCATCACCGCGAGCCCCTGCGCCGCGAAGGCCTCGTTGAGCTCGATCACGTCCATCTGCTCCAGCGTCAGGCCAGCGCGCTCAAGCACGCGACGGGTCGCCGGAACCGGGCCGATGCCCATGACGCGGGGCGCGACACCCGCCGCCGCCATGGCGACGACGCGCGCCTGCGGCATGAGGCCGTTCTTCGCGGCCGCGGCCTCGGAGGCGACGATCACCCCCGCCGCGCCGTCGTTGACGCCCGAGGCATTGCCCGCGGTGACGCTGAGATCGGGGCCGTTCACGCCGCGCAGCTTGGCCAGCATCTCACGCGTGGTGCCGGGGCGCGGGTGCTCGTCGGTGTCCACCACAAGCGGATCACCCTTGCGCTGCGGCATGGTCACCGGAACGATCTCCTCGGCAAAGAGACCCGCCTTCTGCGCCGCCTCCCAGCGGTCCTGCGAGCGCACGGCAAAGGCATCTTGGTCGGCGCGGCTGATGCCGTAGTCTTCGGCCACGTTGTCGGCGGTCTCGGGCATCGAATGCGTGCCGAAGGCCTTGTCGAGCTTGGGGTTCTTGAAGCGCCAGCCGATGGTCGTGTCATACATCTCGGCATTGCGCGAGAAGGCCGAGGTGGCCTTGCCCACCACGAAGGGCGCGCGGCTCATGCTCTCGACACCGCCGGCCAGCAGCAGGTCTCCGTCCCCGGCGCGGATGGTGCGGGCAGCAAGGCCGATCGCGTCCATGCCCGAGCCGCAGAGACGGTTGACCGTGGTGCCCGGCACCTCGATCGGCAGGCCCGCCAGCAGCCCGGCCATGCGCGCGACGTTGCGGTTGTCCTCACCGGCCTGGTTGGCGCAGCCGAGGATGATGTCATCGACGCTGGCCCAGTCGACCGAGGCATTGCGCGCCATCAGAGCGGCCAGCGGAATGGCGGCCAGATCGTCGGCGCGGACAGCCGATAGCGCCCCGCCGTAGCGGCCGACGGGCGTGCGTATTGCGTCGCAGATGAATGCCTCGGACATCCGATTCCTCCTCCCTCGAGAATCGAGGCCGACCATAAATGACCGACCGATCGGTCAACTAACTAGCACGACATACAGCACATGTTAAGTCACAAATGTCTATTGGCGTGACGCATTGACGAGACGCCTCCCGCGTGGATCACGCCGCCGCCTCGCGTCGCAGCTGAAAGAGCCGCCACTCGGTCTCGTCATTCCGCGCCGCAAGATGCCCATCCGGGCTGAGAAACTCAGTGCCCACATGGGTTTCCGCGAGTTTTGACAGGCCGACATAAGCGGTCACGAAGAGTTTGCGCGCCGCTTCCGCGGGCCAGTCATGAGGATAGGCGGCCCGTGGCAGGCGCGGATCGCTGAGTGCCGCATGGCGGTAGTCATGCACCAGTCGCAGCCGCAGCGCGAGCGCATCCTCCGGTGAAACCCGCACAGGCCCGGCCAGCAGGTCGCGCAACGCGCCATGGCGTGCAAGGAAGCTCGAATAGGCCTCGGCCACCCCGGGAAGACCCCAGCGTTCCGAGGCGAGCTGGCCGAGGTCACCATGCCCGTCAAGTTGTTTCGCGCGAAGCAAAACCCCCGCCACCGGCGCAATGTCCTCGCGATTGGGTGCCAGCGCGACACTTGGCGCAAGCCGCGCCCAAGGCAGCGGCAGATCGGCGTCGCGCAGCGCGTCCGACAGGCACAACAGCCAGTCTTCGGGCACCGGCGGTGGCGCAAAAAGCAAGCGGGCCGCCTCGCGGAATTCGGCCCTCGCGGGCTCGGACAGGCGATAAAAGCTGCGCCGTCCGATCCGCACACCCTCGAGCTGCCCGGCCCCCACGAGGCGAGAGACCGCAGTTCGCACGAGGCTTTCGTTCAGACCATGGCGCGCGCAGCACTCGATCAAGGTGCCCATCCAGAGCATGCCGCCACGCGGCTCGACCACGTCACCATAGATCGTGACGATGAAGGCCGGCGCGCGCGGGGCCTCGGTGGCCGCAAGCTCGGCAAGCGCCAGCGGCTCGGCGGGCAGATTGCGTGCCTCTCGTATCACGGCCTCGTTCATCACATGCCCTCCTGCGGCGGCGCCCGGTGTGACGCGGCGCCAGTTTACGCCAGCTTCCGGGATATGTCACATGATTGTAGAGTCTTTATGGATTTGCGTGCTGCTATCTGCCAGCCCCTCGGCCATCTGCGCCCGGACCCGTGCTGCCGCCGCCTGCTTCACCGGGCCGAAGCCGCGGATCTCCATCACCAGCGCGGCCTTTGCGGCGCGCGTGTCGCGGTTCTCGACGCCCAGCCCTGAAACCAGCCTGCCCAGCAGAGCGCGGTACTCGGTGATGAGGTCGCGCTCCATCTTCCGCTCGTCGCTGTGGCCGAAGGGATCAAAGGCGGTGCCGCGCAGCGGCTTCATCTTCGCAAGCACCCGCAGCGCGGGGCGCATCCACGGCCCGAAAGCGCGCTTGAGGGGCCGCCCGCGTGCATCCGTCCCCCGCGAAAGAACCGGTGGCGCCATGTGGTGCACCACCCGGAACGGTCCCTCGAAACGCGCGGCAAGACCCTCGTGAAAACCGGTCTGCGTGTGTAACCGCGCGACCTCGTATTCGTCCTTGTAGGACATGAGCTTGAAAAGCCCCTTGGCCGCCGCCTCGGTCAGCGCCCCGGCGGCGCCAGTGGCTGCGGTCTCGGCCTCTCGGACCTTGCCGATTTCGCGCAGGTACACCCCTGCCCAGGCAGCATTCTGATAGCCCGTCAGGAACTCGGCCCGCCGCGCGATCATCTCGTCCAGCGTCAGCACCGGGCTCGCGGGCAGGTTGGCGACGCGCTCGACCGCGGCCCGGTCATGCACCAGCACCCGTCCCCAGGTGAACGCATCCTTGTTCTGCTCCGGCTTCACGCCGTTGAGCTCGATCGCCCGCATCAACGCCTCGAGCCCCAGCGGCACCAGCCCCGCCTGCCAGGCCGCGCCGAGGATCATCACGTTGGCAAAGACGCTGTCGCCGAGCAGCGCCTCGGCCAGCGAGTTGGCGTCGAAACTCTGCAGCGACGCCGCATCGACAGTGGCGCGGATCGCCTCCAGCCGCGCGCCCGCGTTGAGATCGGCGTCGCGGTTCTGCACCAGATCGCCGGTGGGCATGACGGCGGTGTTGATCACGGCCCGGGTCTCGCCCTTGCGGTAGGTGGCCGAGGCCTTGGGCGAGGAGCTGACGACCAGGTCGCAGCCGATCAGCGCATGGGCCGAGCTGGGCTCGATCTTGACCTGGTTCAGCGCCGCTTCGGATGCCGCCACGCGCAGGTAGCTTAGCACCGGGCCGAATTTCTGCGCGAACCCCATGAAGTCGAGCACCGAGGCCCCCTTCTGCTCGAGGTTCGCCGCCATCGCGATGAGCTGGCCAACGGTGACCACCCCGGTGCCGCCGACACCGGTGACGAGGATGTCCCAGGGCTGCGAAAGCGCGGGCAGCTCGGGCTGCGGCAGGGCCGCCTGCAGCCGGGCGAGTTCCTCCTTCCCGGCGGCACTGGCTTTTTTCAGCGTGGCTCCCTCGACGGTCACGAAGCTCGGGCAGAAGCCGTTGAGGCAGGTGAAGTCCTTGTTGCAGGTGTTGAGATTGATCTTTCGCTTGCGGCCGAACTCGGTCTCCAGCGGCTCGACGCTCAGGCAGTTGGATTCCACCGAGCAATCGCCGCAGCCCTCGCAGACCAGCGGGTTGATCACCGCGAATTTCTTCGGATCCTCCATCTTGCCGCGCTTGCGCAGCCGGCGCTTCTCGGTGGCGCAGGTCTGCTGGTAGATGAGGACGGTGGTGCCGGGGATCTCGCGCAGCTCGCGCTGCACCCGGTCGAGATCGCGCCGATGCTCGACCGGCACGCCTGCCGGCAGGCCCTCGCGGCGGAGCGCCTCGGGGTCGTCCGAAACCACGACCACCTTCTTGGCGCCCTCCGAGACCATCGACTGCGCGATGGCCGCGACGCTGAGCGGGCCGTCGACGTGCTGCCCGCCGGTCATCGCCACGGCATCGTTGAAGAGGATCTTGTAGGTGATGTTGGTGCCTGCGGCGATTGCCTGCCGCACCGCCAGCGAGCCGGAGTGGTAATAGGTGCCGTCGCCGAGGTTCTGGAAGATGTGCCTGTTGCCGTTGAAATTCGAACGTGAAACCCAGTTCACCCCCTCGCCGCCCATCTGGATCAGCGAGGTCGTGTTGCGGTTCATCCAGCTGGCCATGAAATGGCAGCCGATCCCGGCCAACGCCTGGCTACCCTCGGGCACCTTGGTCGAAGTGTTGTGCGGGCATCCCGAGCAGAAGTAGGGCGTGCGCGCAGCCCCCTCCACGAGGATCGGCGCGGGCGCGGGAACCACGTCCGCCGCCTTGCTCACAAGATCAAGGTCAGGAAAATTGCGCTCCAGCCGCGCCGCGATGTGCCGGGCGAGCATGACCGCGCCCAACTCGTGGGTCCAGGGGATCAGACGGTTGCCCGCCTCATCGCGCTTGCCCACCATGCGTTTCGGCTTCTGGCCCGGGAAGTCGTAGAAATGCTCTTTGAGCTGGCTTTCGATGATGCCGCGCTTCTCTTCGATGACCAGCAGCTCGCGCTTGTCCTTCGCAAAGGCCAGCGCGCCATGGTGCTCGAGCGGCCAAACCATGCCGACCTTGTAGATGTCGAGGCCGATCTCGGCGGCGCGCACCTCGTCGATGCCCAGCAGCCGCAGCGCCTCGAGCACGTCGAGATGCGACTTGCCGGTGGTGACGATGCCGAAATGCGCCTCATGCCCCCATTCGCTGTGATCGATCGGATTGGCGCGCGCAAAAGCCAGGACCGCCGCCTTCTTGGCTTCCATCCGCTCCTCGATCTGCGGCCCCGGAAGGTCGGGCCAGCGGTAGTGCAATCCGCTCTCGGGCGGCTCGAAGTCGGGGGCCACAAAGGAGCGGGGCTTTGGCAGCTCGAAAGACATGCCGGATTCCACGGTCTCCGAGATTGCCTTGAAACCGACCCACATGCCCGAGAAGCGCGACAGTGCGTATCCCCATTCGGCGAAGCTCAGGAACTCGGCCACGTTGGCAGGATTGATCGTCGGCATGAAGAAATTCATGAAGGCGACGTCGGATTGGTGCGGCATTGAGGACGAAACGCAGCCATGGTCGTCCCCGGCCACCACCAGCACCCCGCCATGCGGCGAGGACCCATAGGCATTGCCGTGCTTGAGCGCATCCCCGGCTCGGTCGACCCCGGGTCCCTTGCCGTACCACAGGCCGAAGACCCCGGCGCAGGTGCGGTCCGGGTCGGTTTCGACCTGCTGCGTGCCAATGATCTGCGTCGCCGCAAGCTCCTCGTTGACGGCGGGCACGAAGCCGATCCCCCCCGGCATCCACCAGCGCGCGGTTCCGCGCCACCTCGAGGTCGATCCCGCCCACCGGCGAGCCGCGATAGCCCGAAATGAAACCGCGCGTGTCGAGGCCTGCGGCCTTGTCGCGGCGAGCCTGGTCGAGCGCGATGCGCAGGATCGCCTGCGTGCCGGTCAGAAAGACTCGACCCTCGGTGCGGGTGTAGCGGTCCGACAATTCGTAGTCGCGCAGAATGGGTGTCTGATCGGTCATCGGCTCCTCCCAAAGCCCGTCGCGGCCAAGCCGCGTCCTCCGATCTCAGGGTAAGGCTTGCCGCTGAAACCCCATCTCTAATAGGATCAGATTCACATCATTACTGAAATCCATGTTTCACATTACTGACCCGAATGAACTGCATGACAAAGCTAACGCCTCTCGAAGCCAGAATGCTTGCCATCCTGCAATCCGACGCCTCGATCAGCATGAGCGAGCTCGCGCGGCAGACGAACAGCTCGAGCGCCACCTGCTGGCGGCGCCTGCGGGAACTGGAAGAGGCCGGCGTGGTCAGCGCGCCGGTGCGCCTGGTCGATCCGGCCAAGGTCGGGCGGGGCATGGACGCCTTCTGCCAGGTGCGGATGAAGGCACAGGACGCCGAGGCACGCTCGGCTTTCCAACGGGCGATGGACCTTGAGCCCGCGATCGTCGAGGTCTACTCGATCTCGGGCGATTGGGATTACTTGCTGCATATCGTGGTGAAGGACATCCCCGATCTCGAGAATATCCTGATGACCCGCATCCACGAGCTGGACTGCGTCGCCACCGCCTCGACCATGTTCGTGCTGCGCCGGGTCAAGCACACCACCCGCATTCCGGTCTGAGCCTAGCGAAACCTCTGCCCCGCATCGTCAGGCCACCTCCTTGCGCGTGGGCGAGGACCGAAGCCTCATCCGCCGACAGGCCATGCCAAGGGATTGGGCTTCACCTGCCAGCCAACGCGACGCAGCAAAACGGCAAACCGGCGGCGGCTACAGCCGGCGATGGGCTCAGGCTCATCGACGGCATCGGGGCGATCAGATTTCACCAATCTGTCATGCACATGTCGCCCCGCTGTCGCAGCCCGCGGCCAGAGATCGCAGCGACGCTGCACAGCTGTGCGGCCCGACAGGACAGGGCAGACCATGAGCGACATCCGCATCTCCGGCATCGACAAGAGCTACGGCCAGACGCAGGTGCTGCGGCAGGTCTCGTTGAGCATCGAGGCCGGGGAGTTCGTCGCCGTTCTCGGCCCCTCGGGCTGCGGCAAAACCACCCTGCTCCGCTGCCTCGCCGGCTTCGAGAAGCTCAACGGCGGCCGCATCGAGATCGGCGGAGGCACCGTCTCGGCCCCCGGCCGGCACCTCGCCCCCGAGCATCGCGGCATCGGCGTGGTGTTCCAGAACTACGCGCTCTGGCCGCATATGTCGGTGGCCCAGAACGTCGCCTACGGGCTGAAGATCGCCGGCATTCCCAGGACCGAGAGAAATTCCCGTGTCTCCCGGGTGCTCGATCTGGTGGAACTGGGCCCGCTCGCGCACCGCCGCCCTGCCGACCTCTCGGGCGGCCAGCGCCAGCGCGTCGCCCTCGCGCGCTGCCTCGCCATGGAGAGCCGCGTCGTGCTGCTCGACGAGCCGCTGGCCAACCTCGACTACACCTGCGCGGCGCGCTGGAAGAGGAGTTCGCCGCCTTCCACGCCCGCTCGGGCGCCACCATGTTCTACATCACCCACGACCAGTCCGAGGCGCTGGCCCTCGCCGATCGCGTGGCGGTGATGGACAAGGGCCGCATCCTGCAGTTCGACCGCCCCGAGGCGCTCTTCAGCCAGCCGCAGAGCGAAACTGTCGCCGGTTTCATCGGCGAGGGGCGGGTGCTCGAGGCCGAGGACATCCGCCCGCTCGGGCAGGGCCGCGCCGCCGCCTCGCTGCTCGGCCAGCGCATCGAACTGCGCTGCGCGCCCGGCGAGACCGTGCGCCGCCGCGCCAAGATCTCCTTCCATCCGGGCGATCTCGCGCTGACCGACAGCCGCGACGCCATCCCCGGCAATGTCACCCGCGCCACATACCGCGGCGCCTACCTGCGCGCCGAGGTCATGGCCGGCCCCGCCGGGGACATACCGCTCTCCGTGAACATCGCCGCCCCCGCCGCGCTGAGCCGCGGCCAGCGGATATCCCTCGCCCTGCGCGACGGCTGGGTCATTCCCGATGCCGCGCCCTCTCACCCCTCCTGAAAACGCAACCGCAAGGACACCGAACATGCGTCTTCTCAGCCTCACCCTCGCCGCGACGCTGCTCTCCAGCGCCGCCTTTGCAGAAACCACCCTGACGCTCTACACCAGCCAGCCGCCCGAGCAGGCGCAGCAGACCGTGGATGCCTTCGAGGCCGCCAACCCCGACATCAAGATCGAATGGACCCGCAACGGCACCTCGGCGCTGATGAACGTGGTGCGCGCCGAGATCGAGGCAGGCAACGTGCAGCCCGACGTTTTGCTCGTGGCCGACGTGATCAACCTTGGAGAGCTGAAGGCAGGCGGTCACCTCTTGGCCTATGAGGACGCCCCCGTCGCCGCCTATGACCCCGCCACCTATGACGCCGACATGACCTATTTCGGCACCAAGGCGATGACCACCGGCATCGCCTACAACACCGAGATCGCCGAGCCGGTCACCCATTGGATGGACCTCATCACAGAAGAGAACCGCGGCATGATCGGCGTGCCCTCGCCGCTCTACTCCGGCGCCGCGCTGAACCATCTGCACGCGCTGCTGAACGCCGAGGGCATCGGCTGGGCATTCTACGAGGGCCTCAACGATCTGGACGTCGTCCCCGAGGGCGGCAACGGCCCGGCCACCAAGGCCGTCGCCTCGGGCATGGCGAAATACGCGATCATCGTCGATGCCAACGCGCTCCGCGCCAAGGCCGACGGCTCGCCCGTTGACTTCATCGTCCCCGAGGACGGCGTGAGCTTCATCACCGAGCCCGCCGCCATCATGGCCACCACCGAGCACCCGGAAGAGGCCAAGCTCTTCATCGACTTCCTCCTGAGCGAAGAGGGCCAGAAACTGGTCGCCGAGCAGGGCTCGCTGCCGATCCTGCCGGGCGTCGCCGGCCCCGAGGGTTTCCCCAAGCTCGAGGACATGACCCTGCTTGGCTACAACGTCGACGCCGCGCTCGAGACCAACGAGGCCGTGCGCGCCCACTTCGCCGAGCTCTTCGGGCTCTGAGCGCGTGAGCCTTGTCCAGAACCAACCGGCGCGCCCTTTCCGGGCGCGCCGACTGCTCCGGGCCATGGGTAACGCGCGGATGCCGGTGCTCGCGCTGATCCTCTTCGCCGGGCCGTTCTTCATTGCGCCACACGCCCGGGACCTGCAGGCCACATTTCCCCCTCAGGGCAGCCTCGATGCCGCCCGCATCGCGGATATCCTCGGCGGCCACCGGGTGCCGGAGACGACGCTCAACACCCTCTGGTTCGGCAGTGGCGCGGCGCCGCGCGCCATGCCCGAGGCCACCACCCGCCTGACCGCCGCGCTCGGCCCGCGCCCGCGGCAGTGCACCAGCCTCGAGGTCTGAGCCATGATCCGTCACCACATTCCCGACGCCGTTCCCGCATCCGAGGCCGCCGAGGACCACCGGCCGCTGCTCTGGCAGGTCGCGGCGGGGATCGGCCCCGGTCTCGGCACGCTCTGGCTTGGCAACCTGCCCGCCGCCGAGGACGGGACCGCGCTGCAGCGGACAGGCATCTCCGCCAGCCTCAATCTCGCGATGAACATCTTTCCCGGGCCCCTGCTCCGCCCCGACGGCACCCACCTGCGGCGCTACCAGATCGGCCTGCTCGACGGGCCGGGCAATGCCCCCGAGACGCTGGCCGCGGCGGTCATGCTGATTGACGGGCTCGCGGCAGTTTACACCGCGGGCAAGCCGCACTACCCCGCCCATTCAAGAGGCGGTCTGCTGGTGCATTGCCGCGGCGGACGCTCGCGCTCGGTCACCGTTCTGGCGCTCTGGCTGCACCTGCGGCGGCCCCGCGAATATCCGACGCTCGAGGCGGCGCTCACCCACCTCCGCGCGCTGCGCGGCCTCGAGCAGAGTTACCCGCTGCCGCCGATGATTGGCCTCGCCGGCGAGGTGCTGGACCGCGGGCTCTGCGCCCGATGACACCGCCGCGCCCACCGCTTGGCCCACCCCGCGGCCGTTTCGTCTCGGCCGCCGACGTGGCCCGGCTGGCCGGGGTCTCGCGCTCGGCGGTGTCGCGCGCCTTCACCCCCGGTGCGCAGGTCTCGGAGCAGGCCCGCGCGCGCATCCTAGAGGCCGCCGAGGAGCTCGGCTACCGGGTCAATCGCCTCGCCCGAACTTTGCATCAGGAACGCTCGGACCTCGTCGGCGTGGTCGGCGGCAATTTCTCCAACCCCTATATCTCCGCCCAGCTCGATGCCCTGTCGAAGGCACTGCATGCGCGCCGCCTGCAGTGCCTTCTGATGAACAGCGCCGGTGGCGCGGCCGAGGACCTGAAGCGCCTGCTCGACTACCGGGTGCGCACGGTGGTGCTGCTCTCGGGCGCCGCCCCCGACACGCTGATCCGCCTCTGTGCCCAGAACGGCGCACGCATGGTGCTGATCAACCGCCCGCGCCCGCCCGAGGGCGCGCGGGCCGATCTCATCCTTGCGGGCAACGCCCGCGGTGGACGGCTCGCGGCCGAGCAGCTGGCGCAGGCGGGCTGCAAGAGCGTGGCGGTGGTGATTTCAGGCTCGCGCACCTCGGCCAAGATCGACCGGGCCGAGGCCTTCTGTTCGGAGATGGCCCTGCGCGGCATCCCGGCGATCCGCTGGGCCGACGGGCCGAACAGCTATGAGACCGGGGTAGAGGCTGCCCGGGCGCTGCTCCGCACACCCGGGATCGACGGCATCTTCGGCGTCACCGACGAGATCGCGCTCGGCGTGCTCAACACCGCCCGCTTCGAGCTCGGGCTGCGTGTGCCGGAAGACCTGTCGGTCATCGGCTTCGACGACGCGCCGATCTCGGGCTGGTCCTCGCATGCTCTGACCACCGTCGGCCAGTCGCTCGACGATCTCACCCGCGCCACGATGGAGGCCGTCGCCCTGCCCCCCCGAGGCCGCGCCGATGCTCTACGAGGTGCCGGTGCGGCTGGTCGAGCGCGGCTCGGTGCGTGCGCGGCTCAGCCCCTGAACAGGCCGAGGATGGCTCTTGAGCGGCCTACGGGCCTGCTGCGCAGGAACGTGCCGCACCCGACGCAGCACAAATGTCCGTATCCTTGCCGGCGCTTGGCGCTGAATCAGGCGTCGCGCCGGGTGCGATCCTATCGGCTCGAAAACACGATGACACAGCCTTTGGCACGTGTCCGCGAGAGCTGGCACCGGGATGCCAGCTCTTTCCGGCTCTCACCGGATCTTCACGCCGTCGCCACAGCCAGCCCCTGATCGAGGTCGGCGATAATATCCGCGACATCCTCGATGCCAATCGAGATGCGCACCACATTCGGCGCCGCTCCGGCCTGCACCTGCTGCTCTTCGTCGAGCTGCCGGTGGGTCGTCGATGCCGGGTGGATGATCAGGCTGCGCGTATCACCGAGGTTGGCCACATGGCTGAACAGCTTCAGGCCGTCCACCAGCCTCACGCAGGCATCGTAGCCGCCCTTGATCGCCACGGTGAAGAGCGCGCCCGCGCCCTTGGGCACGATGCGCTGCGCCCGCTCATGCCAGGGAGAGGAAGGCAACCCAGCATAGGTCACCGCCTCGACGCGCGGATCCTTTTCGAGCCATTCCGCCACCGCCTGCGCGTTTTTCACATGTCGCTCCATGCGCAGGCCGAGGGTCTCGATCCCCATCAGCGTGTAATGCGCGCCCTGCGGGTTCATCGTCATGCCGAGGTCGCGAAGCCCCACCGCGATGGAATGGAAGGTAAAGGCCATCGGCCCGAGCGCGGCATGGAAGGTCAGCCCGTGATAGGCTGGCTCGGGCTGCGACAGTGACGGGAACTTGTCCGAGGCCGACCAGTCGAACTGCCCCGAGTCCACCACGATGCCGCCGGTGACCGTGCCATTGCCGGTCAGGTATTTGGTCGCCGAATGCACCACCAGCGTCGCGCCGTGCTCGATCGGTTTGCAGAGCCATGGCGTGGCCGTGGTGTTGTCGACGATCAGCGGAATCCCGGCCTCGTCCGCGATCTTCGCCATGGCACCAAGGTCGGTGACGTAGCCGCCGGGATTGGCGATGGTTTCGCAGAAAAGCGCGCGGGTGTTCTCGTCGATCGCCGCCTTCACCGCCTCCAGGTCGTCGGTATCGACAAATGTCGCGGACCAGCCGAAGCGACGGATCGTCTGGCTAAACTGCGTGATGGTGCCGCCATAAAGCCGCGAGGACGAGACGATGTTGCAGCCCGGCGCCATCAGCGGGAAGAGCGCCATGATTTGCGCCGCGTGGCCCGACGAGCAAGCGATGCCGCCCGCGCCGCCCTCGAGCGCGGTGACCCGGTTCGCCAGCGCCGAGACGGTGGGATTGGTCAGCCGCGAGTAGATGTAGCCGACCTCTTCGAGGTTGAAGAGCCGCGCCGCATGATCCGCATCGCGAAACACGTAAGATGTGCTCTGGTAGATCGGCACCTGCCGCGCGCCGGTTGCTGCGTCGGGCTCTGTGCCGGCGTGCACGGCGAGCGTGTCGAAGCCGGGGGTATTGCCTGTCATGAAATTACTCCTCCTTACCTGACGGCACGTTAGGCAAGCTGGGCCGCCGCAGCAATGACCCGAAACGCGCGCCGCCGGAATCTGGTGCAGATATGGTCGAACGGCCCCGCGGGCGCGCGAAATGAGATTTGCAGGCCTTCCGACATCGACACGGCGCATCGCGGCCCTACCTCCCCTGCACAAGCCACGCGCCAAGCTACGCATGCGCAGCCAGGGAGGTAAGCCATGGTTTCGTTCGAACTCAACGGGAAAGATGTGTCCGTGGACGTGCCCGAGGAGACGCCGCTCCTCTGGGTGCTGCGCGACGAGCTGCAGATGACGGGCACGAAATTCGGCTGCGGCATCGCCCAATGCGGCGCCTGCACGGTGATGCTGAACGGCATGACCCGGCGCTCCTGCGTGACCCCGGTCTCGATGGTCGAAGGCAGTTCCGTCACCACGATCGAGGGCATCGACGGCCCCGAGGCCGAGGCTGTGCAGGCGGCCTGGGAAGGGCTGGACGTGCCGCAGTGCGGCTGGTGCCAGTCGGGACAGGTGATGAGCGCCACCGCACTGCTGATGGAAATTCCCAAACCCAGCGACGAGGACATCGACAACGCGATGGCCGGCAACATCTGCCGCTGCGCCACCTACGTCCGCATCCGCAAGGCGATCCACGACGCCGCGGACAAGCTGGAGGGTTGAGACGATGACACAGGTGCTTTCCCGCCGCAGCTTCCTGGCCTCTTCCGCGGGGCTGGTGATCGGCATGACCCTGCCCCTCGCGGCCCGCGCCCAGTCCGGAGCGGCCGCGGCCTTCCAGTCCGGGGCGATCGACGAGGCAAGCTTCGCCCCCAATGCCTTTGTCCGCGTGGCCCCCGATGACACCGTCACGGTGATCATCAAACACATCGAGTTCGGCCAGGGCCCCTTCACCGGCCTCGCCACGCTCGTCGCCGAGGAGATGGACGCCGACTGGGGCCAGATGCGCGCCGAGAACGCCCCGGCCAACGACGAGCTCTACAAGAACCTTGCCTTCGGCATGCAGGGCACCGGCGGGTCGACCGCCATGGCCAATTCCTACATGCAGATGCGCAAGGCCGGCGCCGCCGCCCGCGCCATGCTGGTGGCCGCCGCGGCCGAGGAATGGGGCGTGCCCGAAAGCGAGATCACCATCTCCAAGGGAGAGATCAGCCACGGCTCGGGCAAGAGCTCGGGCTTCGGCGCGCTGGCAGAGAAGGCCGCCGGGATGACCCCGCCCGAGGACCCGCCGGTGAAATCGGTCGACCAGTTCGTCCTGATCGGGACCGACCTGCCCAAGCTCGACACCAGGGCCAAGTCCACGGGAACGGCGATCTTCACCATGGATGTGTACCGCGAGGGCATGTTGACCGTGGTCGTGGCGCACCCGCCGAAGTTCGGAGCGACCGTCGGGTCCTACGACGACAGCGCTGTGCTCGATGTCCCCGGCGTGCAGGCGGTCCGGCAGATCCCGCAGGGGGTCGCGGTCTATGCGACCTCGACCCATGCCGCGCTCAAAGGCCGCGAGGCGCTGAAAGTCGAGTGGGACGACAGCGCTGCCGAAAAGCGCAGCTCCGCCGCGATCTTCGAGGCCTTCTCGAAGGCCGCGTCCGAAGGCGGCAAGGACGCCGAGGTGCTCGGCGACGGGGCGGCGGGCATCGATGGTGCGGCGCAGGTGATCGAGGCCGAATTCCGCTTTCCCTACCTCGCCCACGCGCCGATGGAGCCGCTCGATGGTGTCATCGAGGTCCGCGAGGACGGCGCCGAGGTCTGGATGGGTTCGCAGTTCCCCGCGCTCGACAAGCCGACCATCGTGCAGACGCTCGGCCTCTCGCCCGAAAGCGTGCAGCTCAACGTGATGCTTGCGGGCGGCAGCTTCGGTCGTCGCGCGCAGGACACCGCGCATTTTGCGGGCGAACTGGCCGAGGTGGCCAAGGCCGCCGGGGCCCCCGGCAGCTTCAAGCTGGTCTGGACACGCGAAGACGATCTGCACGGCGGCTACTACCGCCCGCTCACCGTCCACAAGATGCGCGCCGGACTCGACGCCGACGGCAAGCTGACCGGATGGGAAGACGTGGTCGCCAACCAGTCGATCATGGCCGGCGGGCCGATGGCGCAGATGATGCAGGACGGGATGGACCCGACCTCCTACGAGGGTTCGACCAAGATGCCCTATGAGCTCGGCAATCTGCGCGTCGGCTGGGCAGCGCAGGAAAGCCCCGTTTCGGTGCTCTGGTGGCGCTCGGTCGGGCACACGCACACCGGCTATGCCACCGAGGTGTTCCTCGACATGGTGCTCGAGGCACAGGGCAAGGACCCGGTGCAGGGGCGGCTTGATCTCATCCGCGAGGATGCGGCGCGCGACCGCGGCGTGCTCGAGAAAGTCGCCGAGATGGCGGGCTGGGACGGCACAAAGGTCAAGGGCGACAGGGCCTATGGCGTTGCCGTGCACGAGAGCTTCGAGACCTACGTGGCGCAGATCGCCGAAGTGTCGGACGCGGGAGGATACCCGAAGGTGCACCGCGTCTGGTGCGCTGTCGACTGCGGTGTCGCGGTGAATCCCAACGTGATCCGCGCGCAGATGGAGGGCGGCATCGGCTTCGGCCTCGGCAGCGTGCTCTTCGACGAGATCACCCTCGGCGAGGGCGGCGTGGTCCAGCAGGCGAACTTTGACAGCTACCGCATGCTGCGCATTCACGAAATGCCCGAGGTGATGGTCGAGATCATCGCCTCGGATGCCGACCCCACAGGCGTCGGGGAGCCGGGGGTGCCGCCCATCGGTCCCGCCGTCGCCAACGCCTGGCGGGCGCTGACCGGCGAAGCGGTCACCGAGCTGCCTTTCCTCACCACCATGGAGGCCTGAGCCATGCGCAAGACGATCCTGATGGCGGCGCTGCTCGGCGCCGCGCCCACCCTCCTTGCCCTGCCCTCTCTTGCCGAGACGGTCAAAGGACTGCGCACCGTGGACGAGTTCGACGGCATCGAGAACGAAACCGAGCGCTCGGTTGCGCTCTTCACCGAGATGATGGCGGTGATCGAGCACCCGCGCTGCCTCAATTGCCACCCCGTCGGCGACAGCCCGCGGCAGGGCATGGACATGCATCCGCATGTGCCGCCGGTGGTGCGAGGGGATGCCGATTTCGGCGCGCCGGGGATGCGCTGCAACACTTGCCACGGTGAAGAAAACTTCACCTTCGTCACCAAGGAGGGATCAATTCCCGGCCATTCTCCGTGGCAGCTCGCCCCGATCGAGATGGGCTGGGTTGGCAAGAGCGCGGCGGAAATCTGCGCACAACTCAAGGACCCGGAGCGCAACGGCGGGCGCAGCATGGAGGACCTGCACGAGCACAACGCCACGGACGGGCTCGTTGGTTGGGGCTGGGACCCGGGCGAGGGCCGCGAGCCCGCCCCCGGCACGCAGGAGGTCTTCGGCCAGCTTACGAAAGCTTGGATCGAGACCGGCTCGGCCTGCCCTGATAGCTGATCTTTTCGACATCATGGCTTCATGGCAAGTCCGATCAGGCACCGCCGCAAGGGGATTAAGGAGTGGGCCACCTTTGATCAACGCCGTTGAAATACGGCAGACCCTACCCAATCGGAGTGGGCAGCCTGCCGGTCGGACGCTGCCTGATCGAAGGCATGTGCATGACGCCGCATCTCAGATGGAGGGGTCATGCTGGGCGAGGTTCCTGGCATCGACGCACGCCCGCGCTGGGGTGCCGACCAGAAGCCGAAGATCGCGCCGCCGGCTGGCGCTCACGGCGCGGCGTTGACCCAGATGGCCAGGCGCGATGAGAGCCCCCCTAGAGCCAGTTCCCGAGCTCCTGATCCGTGGCACCCATCGGGTGGGTACGCCCGCCTCGGAGCCGAAGTCGCGATCAATCGCGCGCACTCACGGCGCCTGCCTTTAATCTCGGCCTCTCTCGCCTAGATAACTTTCACCGATCAACTATTCCGACGAGAGCCATGTCCAATCCGCGCCAGCTTCCGAGGGGAGCACAGCCATGATCCCCGCTCTGGCCCTCTTTGCGTTCAGCGTCGGTTACGCGCTCTTTTCGTTCCTGATCGCGGTGACGTTTCGCGACGAGGTCATCGCCGATGTTCTCGGGACCGTGACATCAGAGCCGGATGTCTCGCTCTGGTATCTGGGGGTGATCGCCCTTGCGCTGGCGTTCTGGGCGCTGCGGGCTGAGACCCGGCGCGGCATGAGCCGCGGTAGGGCCTCCGCCAATGTGGCGCTGGTCTTCGGCGCGATCCTCGCCCTGCACCTCGGCTTCACCTTGTTCAAGACCACGATGCCGCAGATCGTGCCCTATTACGCCGATCCCTACCTCGCGCGCTTCGATGCCTGGCTGCATGGCAACGCGGACCCTTGGGCGATTATCAACCGGCTCTTCGGCCCCAGCGTCATGCTGAGCCTAACCCCGCTCTACCACGGACCCTGGCTGATCGCGGCTTTCCTGTTCCCGGTCATCCTCGTGGCCTGCGACCATGATCACACTCGGGTAAAACGCTACCTCGTGCTCTATTGCGCAAGCTGGATCGTCATTGGCAACATGATCGCCCTCGGCGGCATGTCCGTAGGGCCGGTGTTCTATGACCGTCTCTATGACAGCAACCGCTTTGCCATGCTGACCTGGACGCTGCGCTATGCAGGGGTGGACGGCTCCACGATGGGGGCGCTGCAGGACTATCTGTGGGAGATGTATTCGGCGGGGCGCGAAAGCTTCGGCACCGGGATATCTGCCTTTGCCTCGGTGCACGTGTCGGTCGCCACGGTGGTCGCGCTCTATTGCGGCGAGCGTTCGGCGCTGCTGGCCTTTCCGGCAGCACTGTTCTGCGCGATCATCCTGCTGATCTCGATCTGGAGCGGCTATCACTACGCCGTGGATGGGTACTTCTCGATCGGCGTCATGGCGCTGCTCTGGGCCTATCTGCGCAGGCGCATGGAGCCCGAGGCGGGAACAGCCGCGCTCCGCGGTGGCGCGCTGGGGGGCCTGCAGAGGATGCGCAAAGACTGACGCAGAGACCAAGGCCGAGACCCCATGTTGGCGCAAGGGCAGACAAATTTCCGGCACCCTGGCCAGGCCTCGACTGTAACCTGCCGATGGATATCGCGGATCAGGACGTCGCATCCCGACGCGCTTAGATTGCGGCCGCGATAGATTTCATCGTCGAGACAGAAAATGCCGTTCCTCCGGCCGCATCAGGCTGGGGTGTTGTCGATGCCGATAGGCCCGGTCGAAGGGTGTTGTGCGGTTCAGTCCGCCGCGGCCACGGGCCCGCGCGTTGCGTAATAGGCGGCAAGATCGGCGATATCCGCATCCGTGAGATTCCGCGCGGCCGCCTGCATGAGGTGGGCTCGGGGGGGTGTCGGGCGCAGGACCGTCCCGGTAGAGATGTAGCCAGTTGACAAGCCAATAGCCGTCCTGCCCCGCGATCCGCGGGGTGTCGTCCCGCTTCGGCGAGACCCCGTCGGTGCCCCCCTCGTGGCAAGCGGCGCAACTGGCGATGTCTTCGTGCTCGTCGCCGCGCTGCGCCAGTTCGCGGCCCCGCTCGGCATCTCCGAAGGGCAGCGCTTGGCCTTGCCAGGCCCCGTCCATGCCCGCGAAGCGTCCGGCGATCGCGGCACGCATCTCCGCGCCGAGAGGCGCGGCCAGCGGTTCCATGAACCCGCTCTCGCGGTGCCCCGTGGCATAGGCCTCCAGCACCGCCTCCAGCCAGGCCTCTGACTGCCCCGCCAGTTTCGGCGCCGTGCCGTCGCGGCCCAGCCCGTCCTCGCCGTGGCAGCGCGCGCAGGCCAGCTCTTGCGGGATGGCGCCGGGCAGACCGCCGAAGCGCACGCCTTCACTGTCATAGCCTCCGGCCCGGCCAAAGGCGGCCTCCTCATAGGCCGCGCGGTCGAAGCTGTCGTAGTGCGACAGGAAGGCCGCCACTGCCCAAGGCTCGTCG
The DNA here is from genome assembly GCF_002300555.2 of Alloyangia mangrovi. GTDB lineage: Bacteria > Pseudomonadota > Alphaproteobacteria > Rhodobacterales > Rhodobacteraceae > Salipiger > Salipiger mangrovi. The sequence goes on from NZ_NTHN02000025.1 coordinate 43,908, forward strand.
TCGCGGCCCTCACCGGGCCAGCTCGGCATCCCGGTGTACTTGAAGCCGTGGCGGGCGATCCACCAGAACTCGCTGGGCTCGAAGTCCCTGGACGTGAGCATCGGCGGCTCGGGCCTCATGCCTTTCACCACCGGATTGCGCGCAATCCCCGGCGCGCCGTGGCAGGTCTGGCAACCGGTGGCGAAATGTCCCGCGCCGAGGCGGATCAGCGCAGGGTCCTCGAGGTCGACGTGGCGCGGCACCTCCACCCGGTTCGCCCGCACCCGCACCGCATTGCGCAGGTATTGGTGCAGCGTCTCGCCCACGCCCGGGAGATGCGGCACCGAGGCGGCAATATTGTAAGGCGCGAACCAGAAGAACGCGGCCCCGCCCATGGCCAGCACACCGATGCTGCCAAGTATCCAGCGTTTCAGCCTCATGCCTGCGCCTCCTTGAGGTCCAGCGCCTGGCCAAGGCGGCGCAGCGCCGCGACGAGGTAGATCGCGCCCCCCCGCCCCGGCCATCAGCGCCCCGGCGACCTGTTGCTCCTGTAGCGCCGAAAGGCCAAGATGCCCCGCGCAGATGTCGCCATAGAGCGTGCGTGGCGCGAGTCCGATGAGCGCCCCGAGCAGCGTCATGTGCATCGTCGTCGCCAGCAGCACCACCGCGCCGCCGAAGCCCCCCGCCGCGCGCACCGAAGCCCAGAGCAGCATCCCGGCGGCAAGGAAACTGCCCTGCTCCAGAACGAGGCCCGTGAAGCTCAGTCGCGCCCAGACATGCAGTGCCGGCAGGTGCCAGACCCAGACCACCAGCATCTCGGCCACCGCGCCCAGCACCAACGCCATCGCCCCCGAGGGCAGCCGCAGCGCCGGGGCCCAGAGCGCGGGCACCACCGCCGTCACGCCCAGGTGCAGCACCATGTGCAGCACCATCGAGCCCGCCGCCAGCCCGGGAAGCGGCCCGAGCCAGAGTACCGCCAGCACTGCCAGCGCAAGAAGGCGGCGCGGGCTCAGCATTCGCCCAGCACCATGCCGGGGATCACGGTGAACAGGATCGCCACCGCCGAGAGCACGCAGAGCAGCAGTGCCACATGCCCGACGAAGCGATCCCGTGCGCGCTCGGAGCTTTCGGTGATCTCTTCGATAATGACGAAGACGCCGCCGTAGCGCCGGATCGCCAGCACGGCCAGACCGATAATCGCGGCGATGCAGAGCGCGCCGAGCCCGGCGATGATCCAGCGTGGCTCCATCAGCGTCGTGCCACGCCCGAGCTTGGCGCACCAGATCGCCGCCACCCAGTAGCTGAGCAGGAAATGCGCCGCCCAGATCGAGGGCGCGGCGACGAGGATCCAGACCGAGCCCTGGTCGATCACGCGCGGCGCATCGCCGGGCGGAACCGTCTTGTTGCGCGGCGCCATCAGACCACCCCCATCAGCATCGGGAAGAGCGCCAGCAGCGCGAAGATCACCACCGCTGTCAGCGCAAGGAAATGGGTGAAGAGCGTCAGGTTCACACTGTCCGCCCGGTAGCGCGGGGTGCAGCGGCTGCGCCAGACCCGCGCCGCCACGTAGAGCCGCATCACCGCGTCGAGCAGCAGGTGCAGCCCCATCCACAGGATCAGCACCCAGACGGTGGCATCGAAGGAGGTTTCAGTGGGATCGAACCCCGCGCTCCGGGCCGCCCAGCCCCACGCCCCGATCCCGAGCGCGCCGAGCGGCACGCCTGCGACAAGCAGCGCCATCGCCTGCCCCGTGCCGCCAGCCGTCAGCCGCTCGCGCGCCAAGAGCGCGGTCACCCAGCCCGCCAGCAAGAGCGCCAGCCCGACCAGCAACCAGCCGAAGCCCGGCAACCGTGCTGCGCCCGGCAGGAAGTCCGGCAGCGCCGTCCAGTAGAAGAAATAGCTGAACACCAGCCCCATGAAGGCGGTCATGTCGCCGGTCATGGTGATGAACACCGCCCACCAGCCCGGCGAGTTGTTGCCCTGCGCATAGGTTGGCAGCACCAGCCCGCGCCCCGCCTCCTTCTCCGGCTTCTCGGGGATCTCCGAGGTGCCGGTCCACAGCCACCAGAGCGTGAAGCCGATGAAGCCCGCGCCGAAGAGCAGGGTCAGCGTCCAGAGGTGGAAGGTCGCGAGGATGAACACCGCGCCGAGGCAGAAGGCCGAGCCGAGCGTCAGGTAACTCGGGCCGCCGACGCGCTGCACGTAGAGCGGGCGTGCGTCGAGGATGTCGGTGATGATGAGCTCGCGCTTGCCTTCTTCGGCGTCGGGCAGGAACCACTCGCCGCGGTCCATCTCTCCCAGCAGCTCCTTCTGCTCCCAGAGCGGGTAGCGGGTGTGGATATAGGGGATCGAACGCACGCCCCAGGGCTTGTCGGGCACCTCGGCGCTCCATTCCATCGTGCCGGCGTTCCAGAGGTTCCGCTCCACCAGCGGCGCCTTGCCGCGCGGCCAGAGCACGTTGACCGCCAGCACCACGAAGCCCGACGCGAAGATGAAGGCACCGATCGTGGAGACCATGTTGAGCACCGCCCAACCGTCGCTGACGTCATAGGTCCAGACCCGCCGCGGCATCCCCATGACCCCGGTCCAGTGCATCGGCAGGAAAGCAAGGTTGAAGCCGCCGAACATCAGCCAGAAGCTCCAGCGTCCCAGCTTGTCAGACATGCGCTTCTGGGTGACGAAGGGATACCAGTAATGCACGCCCGCGAAGAGCGGGAAGAGCATGCCGCCGATCAGCGTGTAATGCAGGTGCGCCACGACAAAGTAGCTGTCATGCGCCTGCCAGTCGAAAGGCACCAGCGCCACCATCACCCCCGTGAGCCCGCCGAAGACGAAGATCGCCAGCGCGCCCCCGGCGAAGAGCATCGGCACCGAGCGGCGCACCTTGCTGACCAGCATGGTCGCGATGAAGCAGAAGATCTGGATGCCCGTCGGCACCGCCACCGCCTCGGATGCGGCCGAAAAGAACGAGAGCGAGATCTCGGGCAGGCCGGTGGTGAACATGTGGTGCACCCAAAGCCCGAACGACAGGAAGGCCACGCCCACCGCCGAGAGCACGATCCACGAATGCCCGACCATGGGCCGCCCGGCGAAGGTCGGCAGGATGGTCGCGATCAGCGCGATCGAGGGCAGGAAGATGATGTAGACCTCGGGGTGGCCGAAGATCCAGAAGAGGTGCTGCCACAGCAGCGGATCGCCGCCGCGGTCGGGATCGAAGAACGCCCAGTTGAAAGCGCGCTCCATTTCCAGCAACAGATCGCCGGCGATCAGCGGTGGGAAGGCGAAGAGGATCATCCCCGCCACCACCAGCACGTACCAGCAGTAGAGCGGGATCAAGTTCAGCCGCATGCCCGGCGGGCGCGACTTCAGCACGCCGACGATCAACTCGACGGCGGCGGCAATGGAGCTGACCTCGATGAACGACAGGCCCAGCAACCAGATGTCCGCCCCAAGCCCACTGTAGTCGGGGTCGGACGACAAGGGCGTGTACATGAACCAGCCGCCGTCCGGCGCCACGCCGAAGAAGACCGAGCCGCAGACAAAGAGTCCACCGATCAGGAAGCACCAGTAACCGAAGGCCGAGAGCCGCGGGAAGGGCAGGTCACGCGCCCCAAGGATCTCGGGCAGGATGAGGATCGCCACCGCCTCGAAGATCGGCACGGCGAAGAGGAACATCATCGCCGTGCCATGCAGGGTGAAGAGCTGGTTGTAGAGGCTCTGCGACAGCAAATCGTTGTTCGGCACCGCCAGTTGCGCGCGGATCAGCAGGGCCAGAAACCCGGCAAAGGTGAAGAAGGCGAAGGAGGTCAGCAGATACCACTTGCCCACCGACGAGTTGTTCACCGCCGAGATGCGCCGCCAGCCGGTCGGTGTCTTCCAGACCTTCATCAGCCGCGCGCGCTGCGCCTCGTCGCGCGCCTTGTCGTAGGGCTCGGCGGGAGGCAACTTGGAGAGGTCGATCTCTTGGGTCATGCGCGGCGCGGTCCCTTATTCGAGGCTCATCAGGAAGCTGACGAGCGCGTCGAGCCTCTCGCCCTGCAGGCCCGGATAGGCGGGCATGTCGATATCGGGCTTCATCTCGTGGGTGTCGGTGATCCAGCGCGCCATGTTGTCCGGGGTCATGGCGTAGATCCCCGCTCCCAGCTTGTCGCGCGAGGCGAGGTGGGTAAGATCCGGTCCCACCGGCCCCTGCGCCTCGGTGCCGCGGATGGCATGGCAGGCACCGCAGCCTTCCTCCTCGAAGACGGCAAAGCCCCGATCCCCCTCGGCCACCTGCGCAGGTCGTGCTTCCTGTTCAAGCCATCGGACAAACGCGCCGGGCTCCATCACCACGGCGTCAAAGCGCATCAACGCATGCGCGCCGCCGCAGAACTCTGCGCAGAGCCCACCCCAGTTGCCGAGCTTCCGTGGGGTCAGCGCCAGCGTGGTCTCTCGGCCGGGGATCATGTCCATCTTGCCCCCGAGCGCGGGAACCCAGAACGAATGGATCACGTCGTCAGCGGTCAGCTTGAAAAGGGTCCGCTCCCCGAGCGGCAGGCGAATTTCGTTGGCGGTCGTCACCGGGCCTTCGGGTGTGTCGTAAATCACCCGCCACCACCAGCGTTCCCCGTCGACCCGCACGGTCAGCGCGCCGTCATCGGAGGTGATGTGACGCAGGATGAGCAGCCCCCAGACGAGCAGCCCGCAGACGACCAGCACCGGCAGGACGACACCGCCCCAGATGATAAAGCGCCGGGCCTCGCGCTCGCGATGCGGCTTGGCCTCGGCCCGGTGCGCATATGTCGCCGCGCCGATCACGAGGCTCCAGATCACCGCCGCGCCCGCCAGCACCACCCAGAAAAGCGTCTCGACCGATTGCGCTTCCTCACCGGCGGCGGCGAGCCAGTTGTGGCGTCCCGAGCATCCGGCCAGGAGTGTCAGTGTCGCTGTCGCTCCAAGTGCCCTCAAAGGTTTGCCCCGCCCCCACGAAATCACCGCAAAATCTTTGGTCAACGATACAGGAGGCGAACCGTTCCACGAAATTCATGCGAAATTACCTCGCGGCGTGGATGGCGCAGGCACGCACCGCGGAGAGGGCGGTCATCACCTCGTAGGCCATCATCGGCCAGACCACCGGGTCCGCCTTGTCGGAAAACGCCCACCAGTCGGCGCCGAGCGGGGACTTGCGCGGACATGGCGCATTCCGTCCAAGGGTTGCTTCGGTTTGAGCCAGCCCCGCGTGCCTCAGACAATCCGCCCGGCGATTTTCTGGCAATCGGCGGGTCCGGCCGCACTTGGCCGGCAGTGGGTCAGCCCTGTGCCGTACGGTATGCAACGGCGCGGGCGCGTTGACCGGCCAGGGTATCAGCCTGTCGTGGAAGGACTTGGGCCACCACAACCCACTCTGGACCGACATCCGACACGGGCCGCGGTGCGTTCAGGCAGACAGCAAAAACCCCATGAAGGCCTCGGCCTCCGGCATGCGGACCGCCGTTCCGGCACCGCAGCCGAGCAACCGGTTGGTCATCCGCTCCTCGAGGTCCAACCGGTCTTTGAGCATGGCCAGCCCCCCCGGCGCGGTCGCCCTCCGCGCAGCACTGCCGCGCCTGCGCCAAGACCACCCAGCGCATGCGCCAGGCGTGCTGCAACAAGGACACGGTCATGTCGGTGTCGATCACATCGAAGGCCCCCTCCCGAACGCCATCGGCGACGAGCCGGCGCAGTAGCGGCGTGGCGCGCTGCCGGGACTCCTGATCCAGCTTGAGAAAGATCGACTCGTTGCCAGCCATCATCGCGATGCGTATTACCGCCAGGATCTTGTCCGCATGGTCGAGTTCCCATCGTGTCGTGCCCGCGAGATAGGCCGTGAACCGCGCCGCCGCGCCGCCCGGGCTGCGCTCATAGACCGCCTGACCCGCGGCGGTGCTGGCATCGGTGAAGCGCAGCAACAGCGCCGCGAGCACCTCATCCTTCGAGGCGAAATGATGGTAGAAGCCGCCCTTGGAAATTCCCGCCGCCTCGAGAAGCAGGGCCACGGTCACCTCTTCCCACGGGTGGGTGGACAGAAGGTCGGCCGCGACATCCAAGATTGCGGTGCGTCGGTCCCCTGCACTCATTCTGGAATATTTGGCGGTCACGATTACGTTCTCCGTCTGCTGCACCCTTGATAGCCGACCGACGGTCGGTATGTAAAGGCACGCAAACCAAGCCCCGAACCGGCCCTCATGAGCGAAGGTACCCCAGCATGACCGACCGTCCCGACACCGCGGCTCCGACCAGAGCGCTGCAGTTCGAAACCGACCGCGGTTCGTCGCGCCCGTTCTGGATCGCGCTCTCGCTGGTGGTTGCGCTGGTCGCCTGGATGGGCAGCGGCCTGGTCTTCCCCGGGGCCGAGCCTGAGAAGGACACGGCAATCGCGGATCCGCTGCCCCCTTCGGTCATGGTGCGCCCGTCACAGGCGGAACCGGTCACGCTGAGCTACCGGGCCGAGGGCCAGGCGCTGCCGGACCGCGACACCGAGGTCATCGCCGAGACCGCAGGCACGGTGATCGAGATGCCCGCCTCAAAGGGCGACCGGGTGCAGCAGGGCGACATCCTGGCCCGGCTGGATTCGACCCGCGCCGAAGCCGCGCTGGCCCAGGCCAAGGAACAGCGCACCAATGCCCAGCGGGAGTTCGACAATGCCGCGCAGCTCTTCGAGCGCGGCGTGGCGACGAATGACCGGCTGTCCGAGGCCCGCGCCACGCTGGCCGCCGCCGAAGCCGACGTGGCAAGCGCCGAAGAGGCCATCGGCAATCTTGTTGTCGAAGCCCCCTTCGCCGGGCGCATCGAGGCGCTGCCCGCCAGCGAGGGCGAATACGTGCAGGCCGGGGCCACCATCTCGCGTATCGTCGACAACGACCCGCTGACCGTCGCCATCCAGGTGCCGCAGCAGGCGTTGAGCCGGATCAGCGAGGGTCAGACTGCGCAGGTGAGCTTCATCACCGGCCAGACCCGCGAGGGGCGCGTCAGCTTCGTCGGCGCCGCCGCGGCCGCCGAGACCCGGACGTTCCTGACCGAGATCGAGGTTGCGAACCCCGGCGGCGAGGTGCCCGCGGGCATCTCGGCGCAGGTCACCATTCCCACCGGCGAGGCCAAGGCGCATCGCGTCGCCCCGTCGATCATCTCGCTCGACGAGGCCGGGCAGATCGGACTGAAGACCGTCGAGGACAGTCGCGTCGCGTTCCATCCGATCCAGATCGTGAAGACCGAGATCGACAGCGTCTGGGTCACCGGCCTCGACGACGACGTCACGCTCATCACCCTGGGACAGGGCTTCGTGCGCGATGGCGAAGAGGTCCGGGCCGAGCCGCAGGAGGAAGGCGCGCAGGTCTCCACCAATGCCGCCGACCTGCCGCTCGAAGTCGCCGAGGACAAGCCATGACCAGCCTGATCGACGCCGCGTTTTCCCGCGGCCGCGCGGTGATGATCCTCCTGGCGATGATCCTCACCTTCGGTGCCGTGGCCTATGTCTCCATCCCCAAGGAAGCAAACCCGGAGGTTCCGCTTCCGCTGGTTTATGTCAGCACCACGCTCGACGGCATCAGCCCCTCGGACGCGGAACGCCTGCTAATCGAGCCGATGGAGGCCGAATTCGGCGCCATCGAGGGGCTCGAAAAGATGTCTGCCGAGGCCACCGAGGGCTTTGCCAGCGTGCAACTCGAGTTCGCCGCGGGCGGCGACATCGACGAGGCGCTCGACAAGGTGCGCGAGGCCGCCGACACGGTGCAGAGTGACCTGCCCGAGGACGCGACCACGCTCAACGTCACCGAGATCAACACCGCGCTCTTCCCGATCATCACCGCCGTGCTCTCGGGGCCGCTTCCGGAGCGCACGCTGAATGACATCGCCGAGGCGGTGCAGGACAAGCTCGAGGCGCTGCCCGGCGTGCTCGAGGTCGACATCGGCGGCGCGCGCGAGGAATTCCTCGAGGTGCTGATCGATCCCACGGTCTTCCAGACCTACAATCTCAGCTTCGAAAGCCTGACCAGCCAGCTGCAGCGCAACAACCAGCTCATCGCGGCGGGCGCCATCGAGACCGGCGGCGGGCGCATCGTGCTGAAGGTGCCCGGCCTTATCGAGGATCTCGAGGATGTGATGGATATGCCGGTCAAGGTCGACGGCACCACGGTCGTCACCTTTGGCGACGTCGCCACGGTGCGCCGCACCTTCGAGGACCCGACCGGCTACGCGCGCATCGACGGCCAGCCCTCGCTCGCGCTGGAGGTCACCAAGCGCTCAGGGGCCAACATCATCGACACGGTCGCAGCCACCAAGCAGGTCGTCGACCAGATGAGCGCGGACTGGCCCGACAGCCTGCGCGTGACCTACCTCCAAGACCAGTCCGAGCAGGTGAAGACCCTGCTCTCCGACCTCGAGGCCAACGTCATGGCCGCCATTCTGCTGGTGATGATCGTCATCGTCTTCGCGCTCGGCTTCCGCTCGGCGATCCTTGTCGGCCTGTCCATTCCCGGCGCCTTTCTTGCCGGTGTCGCGATCATCTGGGCAATGGGCTACACGATGAACATCGTCGTGCTCTTCGCGCTGATCCTCGTGGTGGGCATGCTGGTGGACGGCGCCATCGTCACTGTCGAGCTCGCCGACCGCCGCCTGCAAGAGGGCGACAGCCCAAGAGCCGCCTATGCCCATGCCGCCAAGCGCATGGCCTGGCCGATCATCGCCTCGACCGCGACGACGCTCTCGGTGTTCTTCCCGTTGCTGTTCTGGACCGGCCTCATAGGCCAGTTCATGAAGTACCTGCCGATCACCGTGATCCTGACGCTCGGCGCCTCGCTCTTCATGGCGCTCATCTTCATCCCCGTGCTCGGCGGCACGATCGGTCGCAACCAGCCGCAGACCGCGCGCGCCAAGGCCGCGCTGCACGCGGCGGAGCGCGGCGATCCGCGTGACATCTCCGGTCTGACCGGCGCCTACGTACGGCTGCTCGAACGTGCGATTCTGCGTCCCTGGACCACGATTGTCCTCGCCCTGGCGCTGCTGCTCGGAGGCTTCGCGCTTTATGGCCAGTTCGGGCGCGGCATCTCGTTCTTCCCGTCGGTCGAGCCCGAGTTCATGCAGGTGCAGGTCCGCGCCCGTGACAACCTGTCGATCTACGAGCGCGACGATCTCGTGCGCAAGGTCGAAGACCGGCTGGTCGGCACCGAGGGGATCGAGAGCGTCTACGCCCGGTCGACCATGAGCGCCGGCGGCGGCGAGGAGGATGTGATCGGCACGCTGCAGCTCGACCTGGTGGACTGGCAGCAACGCCCCACCGCCGATGAAATCGGCGCGGAAATCCGGGACAAGATGTCGGACATCGCCGGCATCGACGTGCAGGTCGAGACCGAGAGCGGCGGCCCTTCCAGCGGCAAGCCAGTGAACCTGCGGGTCTCGGCGACCGACGCCTCCGAACAGAGCGCCTCGGTGGATGCCGTCCTGGCCGCGATGGAGCGTGTGGGTGGCTTCACCGATGTCACCGACACCCGCCCCCTGCCCGGCGTCGAGGTGGCGATCAACGTCAACCGCGCCGAGGCCGCGCGCTTCGGGGCCGATGTGAGCCTGCTGGGTCAGGCGGTGCAACTGCTCACCCAGGGCATCACCGTGACCGACTACCGGCCGCCCGATGCCGACGGCGAGCTTGACGTCCGGGTGCGCTTCCCCAACGACTCCCGCTCGCTATCGGAGCTGACGAACCTGCGCGTGCCGACCTCGGCGGGCCTCGTGCCGATCTCCAACTTCGTGACCTTCGAGCCGGTCGAGCGCGTCGGAGTCATCCGCCGGATCGACGAAAAGCGCGTCACCACGATCGAGGCGAACGTGGCGCCCGGGCTTTTGGTCAATGACCAGGTCACCGCCCTGCGCGCCGAGCTCGACAGGGCCGAGTTGCCCGAGAGCGCCAGCTACGAGTTCGCCGGCGAGGCCGAGGACCAGCAGGAATCTATGATCTTCCTCGCCCTCGCCTTTGTCGCGGCCATCGTGCTGATGTTCCTGATCCTCGTGGTACAGTTCAACAGCATCTACCAGTCCGTCGTGGTGATGAGCGCCATCGTCTTCTCGATCGGCGGCGTGCTGCTGGGGCTTGTCGTCACCGGGCGGCCCTTCGGCATCGTCATGGGCGGCGTCGGGGTGATCGCTCTGGCGGGTATCGTGGTGAACAACAACATCGTGCTCATCGACGCCTTCAACGACCTGCGCAGGGCCGGGCTCTCGCCGCTCGAGGCGGCGCTCCGCACCGGCGCGCAGCGTCTTCGGCCGGTGGTGCTGACCTCGGTCACGACGGCGCTCGGCCTGATGCCGATGGTGCTGGGGATGAACATCGACTTCATCAGCCGCGAGATCGTCTTCGGCGCACCCTCGACGCAGTACTGGACCGAGCTGTCGAGCGCCATCGCGGGCGGCCTGGTGATCGCCACCGTGCTTACCCTAGTCGTCACCCCGGCGATGCTGATGTTGCGAGAGAAGCCGCGCACGCGCGCCCTGGGCACGCAGGCAGGGCGGCCCGCGGAGTAAGACCGCGCCGCCACCGGCCTCGCTCCGCGCAAGGGGCCGGTGGCGGGAGAGCGAAGCCGGTGGCGAAGTGACCGACATCGCGCCGCTCGGAAACCGGGGCGGTGGGGCATAAGCGTTTCGACGGACCGATGTCGCGGACCGCCACCCCCGGCTCGCGCGCCTGGCAACTGCTCGCCATGCCAGCGCCTTCCCGGCCGACAACGTCGGCCGGGGCTGGTTCGCGGAGCGTCAGGTCGCCGCCGTCAGTCGCGCACCACGGACGGGCCCTCCTACCCTTGTTGGGTGCTGGTTGCGCCAAGCTGCTTGGGATGCAACACGACCCGCGCATTCATCGGCACCTGGTCGTAAAGCTGGGTGATCTGCTCGTTGATGAGGCCCGCACACCCGTTCGACACGGCGCGACCTATGGTGCCCGGATCATCCGTTCCGTGAATGCGCAGGAAGGTATCGCCGCGCTCTGGCGTGAACAGATAGAGCGCGCGCGCGCCGAGGGGATTGCCGGGCCCTCCGGGCATGCCGCCATCGGCGTACTTCTCATATTTTTCCGGCTCGCGCTCGATCATGTCAGGGGTCGGCGTCCAGGAAGGCCACTCCTTCTTGGCCCCAACGTAATACTCGCCGGGCTCGTAGAGGCCATCGCGTCCGACGCGGATGGCATATATCCACGCCTGCCCATCAGGAAGGGACCAGAACAGACGGTACGCGTCCGGATAGACATGCACTTCGTTGGCCGGCAGGGGGGGCGGCCAGGCGCATGAGTTGCGGACGTATCACGCTGGGCACCGGGGGACCGGCGCCGCGGTTTGAGCCCGGAGAACCGCGGGAAGCGCAAGGCCCGCAGCAGAGGCGAGGCCCAGCTTCAGAGCATGACGGCGTGTGGCAAAGGCGTTCATGGATATTCCTTTCCTTTACCGACCCAACATTGATCGGCCAGAGAACACTTGTTTGGCTAACTTAACTAGCGCTTAGCTCTCTGTGCGCCACACGCGGGACAGGCGTGGGAAACTGGCACCGACTTCCGTTACGGAAGCCGCTTCGCCAGATGTACTTGGCCAAGCGGCTCGCTCCGCCAGACCGGGTGCCCACGCCTGTTCCCGCGTTGGGGGTACCGGTGCGGGCCGATTGTCAGCCACTCCTTCAGCCGGACCGACCTGAACCCTCCGGCGTGTCCATCCACGCTGTGCCCCTGGCCGCCGCCAGGTATGGCCATCCCTCCGCTACCTTCGGTGGACAGCTTCCACGGGCCCTGAAGTACGGCCCGTGGTCGGGATCAAGTCGCGATCAGAGGAAGGCCTGCGCCACGATGGCCGAGCCCACGTAGGTGCCGGTCATCACCAGCACCGCGACAACGGCGATCTTCCAGCCCGAGGTCTTGGCGATCTCGATCTCGCGCCTGGCGATCGCGATGCCCGCATAGGCGAGGCACGGCGTGGCGAGCGTCAGGAAGTTCACGTGGCTGACCTTGTCGAGGACCCAGGCGCTGCCAGGTGTCCACGGCATGGTGGCGAGGATGCCGACTGCGGAGATCCAGGCCACCGAAGGCAATTTGAACGGCACGAATTTGGTCAGGAGCATGCCGATCATGCACATCACCCACAGGATGATCAGACCTACCAGCCCCTGCGGCACCGTGTTCTCGGACGCCACGGTGTTGCCAACCAAGGCGATCACGCAGACCACAGCCAACGCCGCGGCATGGGCGCCGAGGCCGAGCTTGGGGTCTTCGGTCAGATCGATGTCGTCAGTACGAATGTCGCTCATGGCTCAGGCTCCGGCTTTCGAGGGCTCTTTGCGGCCCAGCAGGTCGTAGAGTTTCTCGGTCAGCGGCAGCGCCACGAAGACGCAGAGGTAGAGGCCGGTGGCATAGGTCAGCACGTTGGACGCGCCGGCGAGCGCGAGGATCTGCTCCTCCATGTCCGGCACCGCGTGCACCAACGCTCCCGAGCAGGCCGCCATCATGCTGCCCGAGCCGATGCCGCAGGCCATGGCCAGCGCCTCGATCGAGAAGGCCCCGGTGGTGGCCAGGATCGAAGCGAGAATGGCGAAGATGAAGGTGCCGAAGAGCGTGCCGATGACATAGACGCCCATGACGCCCGCGCCCTCCTGGCTCTTCAGGCCGTATTTGTCGGCGATGATCGCGATATTGGGCTCGCGCGCCACCGAGAAGCAGGCACCGATCGACTCGCGGCCCATGCGCAGCACCAGCACGGCGACCGGGAAGGCCAGCACGATGGTGCCGAGGTTGCCCAGTTCCTGCAGGATGAGCGCGGGGCCTGCGTCGATGATCTTGTCCATCGACGGGCCGATGATCGTGCCGAACTTGGCGATGAAGGGCATGATCGCGATGACGATCAGCGGCGAGGCGGCATGCACCTCGCGGTCGCGGATCAGGGCACGGGCGCCGGAGATCACGTTGGGGTTGATCAGCAGCCCCATGACAAAGGCATAGAGCAGCGGCAGCAGCAGGATCGAGCCAATGCCGATGGGCACGGCGATGACCCCGATAAGCTCGGCGATCACGGTGATGACCAGCACGCTGCCGTGCAGCCGCCAGTCAAGAAGGATGTCTTTTATTGGCATGAGGGGACCTCTCTGTTGTCGCCCCCTTGGAGGGGCGCATTGGCCGGGACCGGGCTGCTACCCGGTCCGCGGCGGAAGTTGAAGGCGAAAGCCCGCCGATCAGCCCGGTGCGTAGCCGAAGCCCTGCGCGGGGTTGGCCGCGGTTTCGACCCAGACGGACTTGGTTTGGGTGTAGGCGGCCAGCGCCTCGCGCCCCGACGACCGGCCGTAGCCCGAGCGCCCGAAGCCGCCGAAGGGCGACATGACGTTGATCGTCTTGTAGCTGTTGACCCAGAAGGTGCCGGCCCGAACCTGTGCCGCCATGCGATGCGCCCGGCCCACGTCCTGCGTCCAGACCGCACCGGCAAGTCCATAGGGCGTGGCATTGGCCAGCGCGATGGCCTCTTCCTCGGTGTCGAAGGGCAGCACCGAGACGACCGGGCCGAAGACTTCCTCGTTGGCGATGGTCATCTGCGGTGTGACCTGATCGACCACGGTGGGGGCGAAGAAGAACCCGCCGCTTGCCGCCAGCGCCTCGGGTTTCGCGCCGCCGCTGGTGATCTCGGCGCCCTGCGCCACGGCCTCGCGCACCATCTCGTCGATCTTCGACCATTGCCGGGCGTTGTTCACCGGGCCGATCTGCGTCGCCGGGTCCATCGGTGCGCCGACCGGGATATTGCCAGCCGCAACACTCAGCTTTTCAACCATTTGCGCGTGAACCGAGCGATGCACCAGCAGGCGCGAGCCCGCGACGCAGCTCTGACCGCAGGAGGCGAAGATCGCCGCCTGAGCGCCGATGACAGCGCGGTCGAGGTCCGCATCGCCGAAGACGATGTTGGCTGACTTGCCACCCAGTTCCAGCACCGAGGGCACCAGCCGCTTCGCCGCGGCACCGGCGATCTTCGAGCCCGCCTCGGCCGAGCCCACGAAGACCACCAGCGCCGTCGCCGGGTTCTCGATCATCGCCTGACCCGAGCCCGGCCCGTCGCCCGCGATGACGTTGACAAGACCCTTCGGCGCGCCCGCCTTCTCGCAGAGGATGCCCACCACGATGGACGACAGCGGCGTCAGTTCCGAGGGCTTGATCATCACGCCGTTGCCCGCGCAGATCGCCGGGGCAACCTGCCAGCAGCAGGTGAAGAGCGGCGCGTTCCACGGGGTGATCTGGCTGACCACGCCGAGCGGCTCGTGGCGGGTGTAGTTCAGGTGCGTCGAGGGCACGGGGATGACGTCGCCAGTGATCTTGTCGCACCAGCCCGCGTAATATTCGAACATCTCGGCCATGCGCGCCGGCTCGCCGGTGGTGTCGCGGATCGGGCGGCCCGAGGACAGCGCCTCGAGCTCGGACAGCGCGGCGGCATTGGCGCGCAGCTGGCGGCCGATCTCGAACATGATGCGGCCGCGCTCCGAGGCGGTCTTGGCGAACCATTCCTTCTGCGCGCGGGACGCGGCCTCGGCGGCCTGCGCCACGACGTCGGCACCGGCATCCCTGTAGCGGGCGAAAACCTCGCCCGTCGCCGGATCTGTGAGCTCGAGCGCGTGGCCGGTGCCCGGCACCAGTGCGCCGCCAACGTAAGATTGCACTTCGGAGGAACCCGTGAAGTTCTTCAGCAGTTCAGCCACGCGGGCCGCGGTATCGATGATGTCCTTGGCCATCACATCTTTTCCTTCTGGCTCAGGCGGTCCACTGCGGGATCGCCCATATGCATGAAATCATCGGCGTCCTTGAGGCCCGAGTTCTCCTCGGCCCAGAGATCCGCCACGAGGTCGGCCACCGGCATCGCGCAGCCGACGCTCTGCGCCAGCTCGCGGGCGAGCCGCACGTCCTTGCGCATCAGCCCGGTGCTGAACCCACTGTCGAAACTGCGCGGCAGCACCCAATTGGGGAAGTGGATCTCCGACAGCGCGCTGCGCCCGGTGGCCGAGTTGATCACCCGCAGCGCGTCTTCGGCGCCGACGCCCGCCGCCTCGGCTAGTCGAAGCGCCTCAAGCGTGGTGACCATGTGGCTGGCGACCAGCATGTTGTTCACCAGCTTGGCGACATTGCCGGCGCCGCTGGGGCCGACGTGCAGGATCTTCGCCGCCATCGCCTCGAGTGCGGGCATCGCTGCGCCGACCCATTTCTCATCGCCGCCGAGCATCACCGAAAGCTGTCCCGATGCGGCTCCCGAAGGCCCGCCGCTGACCGGCGC
Source organism: Alloyangia mangrovi (assembly GCF_002300555.2). GTDB lineage: Bacteria > Pseudomonadota > Alphaproteobacteria > Rhodobacterales > Rhodobacteraceae > Salipiger > Salipiger mangrovi. Next base: position 59,165 of record NZ_NTHN02000025.1, read on the forward strand.
GTCGAGGAAGCCGTGACCCGCTTCGGCAAGTGCCGCCGCGAGCTTGCGGCTGACCTCGGCCTCGGAGGTGGAGGTGTCGATGATGACCTTCGCCCCGGCTCCCGCGCCAAGCAGCCCGGCGCCTTGTGCCGCGGCGATGACGCCTTCGACATGCGCCGCCGTGGGCAGCGAGAGCACGATGACTTCCGCCGCGGCGAAGACGTCCTCGGGGCTGGCCTTGGGCGCGATGCCCGCCTCGCGGGCGCGGTCCTGCGCGGCGGGCGCCGGGTCGTATCCCGCGACCTCGAACCCGGCGCGGGCCAGGCTCGATGCCATGCCGAAGCCCATGGCCCCAAGCCCGATCACCCCGGCCCTTTTGCCTGTCTCTGCTGCCATGTGATCTCCTGTTCTCTTCCGTTGCGACCCTCGCAGGCCGGTGTTCGGAAAACTATCCGGAGGAGGCGTGTTCACAGGAAGCGCTGCATTCGAGCACATTGCGTTGCCCTGCAGGCAACACGGAAGGTCAGGCGCGGAATGCCACCATGCGATCAGACAGGAAGCTCGCCACCAGTTCCACCGATTTCGGCAGGCGGCGGCGGGCGCGCACCATGAGGTGGGTGCTGACCCGGTGAAGCGCCGGCTCGTCCAGTTCGATCACCGCAAGATCACCGCGATCCGCCTGAATGGACGCGGAAAACCTCGGCAGGAAGGTCACGCCCATGCCCGCGCTCACGTATCGGATCAGCAGCGCGATCGAGGCGGTCTCGACATGCACCCGCAGCGCCAACCCGCGATCCGCCGCGACCTGACCGACGAGGTGGCGGATGGCGTGGCGGGCGTCGAGCATGGCGACGGGATGCTCCAGCACCTCGGCGAGCCCGACGCTCTGACGGCCCGCCAGAGATGAATTTGCAGGCACCACGGCACAGAGCGGCTGGCGCCCCACTGCCAGAGAGCGCGTCGCCTCGGTCACCAGAGGGTTGTAGGCGATGCCGATATCGGCCTCGCCCTCGACCACCCGGCGCTGCAGCTCGCCGGTCCCCGCATGGTCGATGGAAAACCGAAGGTCGGGTTGCAGGCGGCTCAGCTCCGACAGGCCGTTCTCCATCAGGTCGGCGGTGAACCCCTCGCCGAGCGCGATGCGCACGGTCTGCGTGCGTCCCGCGCGGTAGCGGCCGATCTGGTCGAGAAGGAAGGTCTGCTCGTCCTGCAGGTGCAGCGCGTGCTCGCGCAAGAGCTCGCCGGCCTCGGTCACCGTCACCCCCTTGGAGCTGCGCTCGAGCAGCGTCACCCCGAGCCGCGCCTCGGCTTCGGCGATCTTGCGCGAGATCGCAGACGGCACGACGCTCAACCGCTCCGCCGCGCGGCGGATCGAGCCCTCCTGCGCGACGGCGAGGAACTCTCGCAGGAAGCGGCTGTCGAGCGCGTCCATTACCCGGCCGTGGCGCGGCGGGCGAGCCGCACCCAGAATTCCGCCCCGGCGGGCAGCACAGCATCGTTGAAGTCGAACTTCGCCGAATGCAGCCCGGGGTTCTCGCCTTCGCGCGCCGCGCCGAGCCAGAGGTAGGCGCCGGGCACCTCGTTCAGCATGAAGGCGAAATCCTCGGACGCCATGCTCGGGCCGACCATCGCGGTATCAAGACCCATCTCGCCCGCCACCTCGCGCGCCAGCGCGGCCTCGGGGGCGGTGTTGATGGTGGCCGGATAGCGGCGCTGGTAATCGATGTCGGCGGTGCAGCCCTGCGCGGCGGCCTCGGCGGTGGCGATCCGGCGCAGGCGGTTCTCGATGATGTCGCCTGCCTCGGCGCCGAACCAGCGGCAGGTGCCGCTGAGCACCGCGCGGTCCGGGCAGACGTTGTAGGCCGAGCCGCTGTGGATCTGCGTGACCGAGACCACGCCGGGCTCGAGCGGCGAGAGGGCGCGGGCCGGGATCTCCTGAAGCGCGGCGGCCATGCGTCCGGCGGCGGCAATCACCCCGTCGGACTGCTCGGGCATGGCGCCATGGCCACCCTTGCCGAGGATCTCGATGTCGAAGACCGAGAAGGCCGCCATCATCTTGTCGTCTCGCGCGACGAAGCGCCCGGGGGCGAGGCCGGGCCAGTTGTGGATGCCGAAGACCCTGTCCATCGGGAACTGGGTGAACAGCCCCTGCTCGACCATCACACGCGCGCCGCCCTCGCTTTCCTCGGCGGGCTGGAAGATCAGCGTGACGGTGCCTTGCTCGACGCCCTCCGCCGCGATCTTCCGCGCCGCGAGCAGCAGCATGGCGGTGTGCCCGTCGTGGCCGCAGGCGTGCATCTTGCCGGGAATGGTCGACGCGTGCGCGACGCCGGTCGCCTCGAGGATGGGCAGCGCGTCGATGTCGGCGCGCAGACCGATGACCGGCGCGCCCTGCCCCATCTGCGCCACCACGCCGGTGCCAGCAAGGCCGCGATGGACCCGCCAGCCCCAGCCGGTAAGCAGCCCGGCGATCATCTCCGAGGTCCGGTGCTCCTCGAAGCCGAGTTCGGGGTGGCGGTGCAGGTCGTGGCGCCAGGCGATGGCTTCGGCGATATGGTCTTGGTCGAACATCGGGTCTCCTTGGGCACGCGCTCGTGCGCCGGGTCATGGGTCAGGGCGCCTCGGGCGCCTCCTGGAAGGTGAGCAGGATGCCGCCCAGCCGGGCGGGCTCGGTGAGGACAAGTGCGCCGCGGGCCTCGTGACAGGCGAAACCGCCTGCATCGACGAAGGGGCGGACCCGATCGAGCGCGCAGCAGCCGAGGTCGAGCGAGATCACCGAGGGTGCGCCATCGGGTGCGAGCTCCTCGGGAAGCGGGCCGAAAAAGGCGCGGGCGGCATCGCGGCTGAGCACCCGCCAATGTCCCTTGCCGGTAGCGACGGTGAAGCCCCAGCCGGTTTCGGTGACCGCCTCGGGACCATGCAACGTGGCGAGCCAATCCCTCACCGCGAGTTGGTCCTTTGGCTCGGCGAGGATCGTGGCAGAGACGAAGCCATGCGCGCCATTCGGATGGTCCATCCATCTGGGAAATTCGATCAGGTCGCGGCGGTGTTGCTGGCAGGCGAACATCGACAGGCGCGGCAGGCCGGACCGGGTAAAAATCTTCAGCGTTGTCGCAGTGCGGTCCGGCGTGCCGTCATCGCGCAGAACGTCCCGACCGAACTCGATGGTCCCGGCGCACTGCCCGCCGCGCGCCACGACCGCCGCTTCATCCGCCGCCGCATCAGTGGAGTTGAGCGCCGAAAGCGGTACCCCTTCGCGCTCATTGAGCCAGTGCTGGACATGGCGGCCAAAAAAGGAAGTCTCCCGCCGGGTACCCGTCGAGCAGACGCTCATCGCCAATTCCCACCAGTTCCAGCAGTTGGTTGCGGAAGATGACCAGCGCGGTCGAGGTGCCCCAAGGGTGCATCCCCGGCGGTTTCATCAGGAAGCCGAGCGACAGGTAGGTCTCGCGCACCTTGGCCAGATTGCGCACGCAGACCAGCGGATGGTCGATCCCAAGCGAAATCATTGAGCCCGGCCTTTCACCTCTGCAAGCGTTCCGAAACCAGCGTATCCCCAGCGAGGAATTCGCCGCGCGCGCAGGTGATCGGAAGGTCTCCGAGCGCGGTCTCCACGAAATCTGGCAGGGTCGCGACAGAGGCAGACGACCGGAACGCGCAACCACGCGGGCGCCATGGCCTTTGGCAGAGAAGCGGCAGGCGCGTCCGCCATCAGATGGGACAATTCGGGCCGCTCCTCTGGCTGGAGTCCGAGCAGCGCTCCCATTACCCGCTCGGGAGAATGCAGGTCAGGCGTGGCTGACAGAAGTGTTTGCTGCAATGGAAGTGCGCTCATCGGGCTTCGCGTGGTTGTCGAAAGGTCCCACGAAGCTGCCCCGAGTTGAGTGCTGCGCACAAGAGCGGAAATGTTCCCGCCGTGTTGCCCCTGGGAGAACGCCAAGATTGCGCAACGAAGCGCTGTGGGAGGCGACTGGCTTCGCCCGGGCAGGCGTCTTGACCATTCGAGTGGCTCGTTTCCAGATCGTCTGGATTTATTAGACCGGATCGTCTATTAAATATTCATGATCCGGAAAGATATGTCTCCACCGCCTGTCAAGAAGCCCCGGCGCGGCCGCCCGCCCGGGGTGCCGGAGGCCTCGCAGTCCCGCCGCAACCTCATCCGCGCCGGGCTCGAGCACCTGACCGAGAAAGGATATTCTTCTGTCGGGGTCGACGAGATCCTGAAAACCGCGAAGGTTCCCAAGGGGAGCTTTTACCACCACTTCCGCAACAAGGCCGATTTCGGCCTCGCACTCATTGCTGCCTACGACACCTATTTCGCCGGGCTTCTGGATCAGGCATTCCTCGACGAAGACCGCTCACCTCTGGAACGGCTCGGCCTCTTCACCATGATGGCCGAGGAAGGCATGGCCCGGCATGGCTTTCGGCGCGGTTGCCTCGTCGGAAATCTGGGCCAGGAAATGGGGGCCTTGCCCGACGACTTCCGTGGCGCGCTCATGGACGTTCTGGAGACATGGCAAAAGCGCACTGCGCAGCTTTTCAGGGACGCGCAGGCGCGCGGAGAGCTTTCCGGGGCGCATGATCCCGACGCGCTTGCCGAGGTCTTCTGGATCGGCTGGGAAGGCGCGATCTTGCGCGCCAAGCTCGAGCTGCGCCCCGACCCCCTGCGCAGGTTCACCAAGACGTTCGTTCGCCTCTTCGAGACCCAGACACCCAAATAACCGAAGGACAAGACCATGAAAGCCGTGCTGATCGAGAAGCCCGAAAACACCCAGTCCGTATCGGTGACAGAGGTGACTGAAGAGCAGTTGCCCGATGGGGACGTCCTGGTCGACGTCGCCTATTCGACCCTGAACTACAAGGATGCGTTGGCCCTCACTGGCAAGGCGCCGGTCGTGCGGCGCTTCCCCATGGTTCCGGGCATCGACTTTGCGGGCACGGTTGCCGAGAGCAGCCATGCCGATTTCAAACCCGGCGACCGGGTCATCCTGAACGGCTGGGGCGTGGGGGAAAAACATTGGGGCGGACTGGCCGAGCGTGCGCGGGTCAGCGGGGACTGGCTGGTCCCCTTGCCGGCGCCCATCGACTTGCGGCAAGCCGCCGCGATCGGGACCGCGGGCTATACGGCAATGCTCTGTGTCCTGGCCCTCGAGCGACAGGGCGTCATGCCCGGCGACGGCGAGATCGTCGTCAGCGGCGCCGCCGGTGGTGTCGGCAGCGTTGCCACGGCGCTGCTTGCCGGGAAGGGCTACCAGGTTGCGGCGGTCACGGGACGCGCTGCCGAGGCAGACTACCTGCGTGGTCTGGGGGCCGCGTCGGTGATCGACCGCAGCGAACTGACCGGCAAGGTCCGACCGCTGGGCCCGGAGCGCTGGTCCGGGGGGGATTGACGTTGCCGGCAGCACGGTGCTCGCCAACATGCTGTCGATGATGAAATACAGGGGCGTCGTGGCGGCCTGCGGTCTTGCCGCCGGCATGGACCTCCCTGCGTCGGTCGCGCCGTTCATCCTGCGCGGCGTGACCCTGGTGGGGATTGACAGCGTCATGTGCCCCAAGCCCGACCGCCTCGAGGCGTGGGCGCGGCTGGCAAGCGATCTCGACCTCGGTCAACTCGAGAAGATGACGACCGAACTCCCCTTCGACGACGTCATTGAAACCGCGTCGAAGTTCATCGACGGGACGGTCCGCGGACGCATTGTCATCCCGGTCAACCCCTGAACCACTCAGAGACCTCAGTATGAACACCCCATCCGACTGCGCCGCACAGCTCCGCCTTCACGACTGCCCAGACTGGCTTTACCTTCTGCGCGAGTTTGATGCCCTCTACCGTCATGGCTCGGCCGGGGGCAGCCGCCTGATCCGAGCGCATCGCAAGCGGGTGCGGGATGCCCTGGCGTCGATCCTTGATACAAACCCCGAGATCACCGGTCGCGCCCCGGAGGTGAAGCCGGTCACGGCTCACCTCGGCCGGGCCCTCGATCTCGGGGAACGCGGCGCGGTGCAGGGCATGTCCCGGGCATTGGCGCGCGTCTCGGACCAGCTCACCTGGGAATATGGTTACGAGAAGGTGCCGAAGGCCCTCGCCCGAAAATACGCCTATTGCGAAATCCTCGGTCCACGTGGACCAGTCCGCGCGGAGAAGCTGGTGCTTGGTTTCGTGCTTTTTGCACCGAGCACCACCTATCCGCAGCACAGCCACAAGGAGATCGAGGAGAGCTATATCTCGGTCGCCGGTGCCTGGTCGGAGAACGACGCGGCGGTTCATGCGCCTGGATCCCTGATCCTGAACCGACCCGGTCTGGAGCACAGGATCACCACGGGTGAGCACGCCCCCTGTCTATTGGCCTATGCGTGGACTGGTTCGGAAGACCGGCTGAACCAGCCGGACATGAAGCTCAGCTCGCCTCGGAAGGCACGGATCGCGCAGGGGATTTGAAGCAAGGCCGCCCGCCTGCGCGGCGTCCTAACGTCTGGCGCGCGCTTCGATCCTGCTGACCCGCCGCACCGGCTCAGACCAGCCCAAGCAGGAGCGGGACCAGCACCAGTGCCGCGAGTGCCGCGGTCTGCACCGCCAGCATGGCGATCGCCGTGCCGCCGACGTCGGCGAGCTTGGCAAGCGAGGTCTTCATGCCCACCGCGGCCACCGCGGTCACCAGCAGAGCACGCGACAAGGTCGAGGCGGGAGTGATCACCGCTTCCGGCACGAGATGGAAAGAATTCAGCGCCGCCAACACGAGAAAGGCCGCGACGAAGCCCGGCAGCAGCGGCGGGCGCGCCTCGGCCGCCGGCGCGTGCCGGCGCATGGCGAGTGCGCCGATCAGCACCACCGGGGCCAGCATGGTGACCCGGATCAGCTTGACCACCGTGGCGATGTCGCCGGTCTCGTCCGACACCGAGTAGCCCGCGCCCACCACCTGCGCCACGTCGTGAATGGTACCGCCGAGGAACAGCCCGGTCATGTGCTGGTCGAGCCCAAGTGCCTCGGCGAGGATCGGATAGGCGATCATCGCCACCGTGGAAAAGGCAGTGACCGAGATCACAGTGAACGAGAGATCCCGCTCGGCGGTCTCGCGCTGCGGCAGGATGGACGAGATCGCCATCGCCGCCGAGGCGCCGCAGATCGCCACCGAGCCACCGGTAAGAAAGCCGAAGGCCCGATCCTTGCCGACGAAGCGCGACAAAAGGATCGAGCCGAGAATGGTCCCCGCCACGCAGAGCGCGATGACCAGCACGAAGCCCCAGCCGATCTGCCGCACCATGTCGAGCGACACCCGCAGCCCAAGTAGCGCCACGCCGATGCGCAGCAGCCCCTTGGCGGCAAAGGTGATGCCGGGGCCGGTATTCTCGTGCTCGGACAGGAAATGGAACGGGATGCCGAGCAGGATCGCCATCAGCATCACCGGCGCGCCGTAATGGTTCGACAGGAACTGCGCCGCCATTGCCAGCACGATTGCCAGCGCCGTGCCGGGCGCAAGAACCTTGGCCCGCGCGATGATGCGGCGCGGATCCGAAAGGGTGGCGGTGAGTGCGCTCATGTCCTGTCCTCGGTGGGGTCTGGAGACTTTGTTGGGCCGGGCCAGATGACCCGCGCCGGGGCGGGCGCACCGCAACGAAACGGCGCGCCCGCAAGTGCTTACTGGATGTCGCTCGCGCGCTCCGCGTCAAGCTCTTCCGTCGCGGCCTGCACCGCAGACTGCATGGCGTTGAAGATCTCCTCGCCGCCCTCGACATTGTCGGTGAACCACGCATAGACCGGCTCTGCGGCATCGGCGAAGGCCTGCTTCTCCTCGGGCGTGGGCACGTAGAGATCGCCGCCGCCTTTCACGAATTCCTCGTAGGCCGGGATCGACTTGCGCTTGGGCGAGGCGAAGGTCGCCTGCTGCAGCTGGTAGAAGCCATCGACGACAACCCGGCGCATGTCCTCGGGCAGCGCGAGGAACTTCTCGTTCGACATCCACCACAGCGCGCCCATGTAGGCATGGCCGTCAAGGGTGACATACTGCAGCCCGGCCTCGGGGAACTTCATCGACATGATGTCGGTGATGCCGTTCTTCGTGCCCTCGACCACGCCGGTCTGCAGCGAGGTGAAGAGCTCGGGCCAAGGGATCGGCGTCGGGGCGGCACCCACGGCGCGCACCAGCTCCTGCGGCAGGTCGGCAACCACGGTGCGGATTTTCATGCCCTTTAGGTCCCCGGGCGTCTGCACGCGCTGCTTGGTATTGGCGAAGTTGCGCCAGCCGCCGGTGTTGCCGATGGTCATCAGCCGGATCATCCCGCCCGAGTCCTCCAGCGCCATCGAGCGCATGGTGCGAGTGAAGTCCCCCGAAAGCACCTTCTCGGCGACCCGGTCGTCCTGCATCAGGTACGGCAGGTCGAGCACCTGCACGTAGGGGAAGAGCCCCGCCGCGCCGCCCGAGGTCGAGATGTAGACGTCGATCGAGCCGTCGGCCACGCCCTGCAGGCACTCGGCCCCGTTCGAGCAGAGCTGCGTGCCCATGTAGATCTCGACGCCGATGGCGCCGTTCGAGGCGCTTTCGACGTAAGATTTGAAGACCTGCAGACCGTCGTAATCCTCGTCGTTCTCGTTCGAGTTGGCGACCGCGCGGATCGTGTAGTCCTGCGCCATCGCCGGGATGGCGAGGGCCGTTGTGAGGGCCAGCGATGCCGCCAGCGTAAGGGTCTTCCTGAGCATGTTATCCTCCCTGATAGCTCTGGATTTTCTTAGTTCGCGAACCCGGTCAGTCGCGGGATCGTCATGGAAATCGCGGGGAAATAGGTGATCAGGAAGATCACCACGATCTCGACCGCGAGGAATGGCACGATGGCACGGGCAATGGTGGTCACCCGCTCGCCCGAGACCGCCGAGCGACGAAGAGCACCAGCCCCATCGGCGGCGTCGCCAGACCCACCGTCAGGTTCACGCACATGATGATGGCGAAATGCACCGAGTCGACGCCCATGCCGGTGAACACTGGTCCAAGGATCGGACCAAGGATGATGATCGCCGGCCCCGCGTCGAGGAACATGCCCACCGCAAAGAGCAGCAGGTTGATCAGGAACAGCAGGAGCAGCGGGTTCTCGGTCAGCGACAGGATGAAGTCGGCCATCTGCTGCGGCGCGTGCGACAGCGAGACCACTGTCTTGAACGACATCGCCGCGCCGACCAGCAGCAGCACCACCGCCGAGGTCAGCCCGGCGCGGCCCAGCACGTCGGGCAGTTCGGTGAAGCGCAGGGTCTTCAGCACGAAGAGGCTTATGAAGAGCGCGTAGAAGACCGCGACCGCCGCCGCCTCGGTGGGCGTGAAGACCCCGGCAAGGATGCCGCCAAGGATGATCACTGGCGTCAGCAGCGGGAAGAAGGCCTTGAGGCTCGCCTCTCCCCGTTCGCCCCAGCTGTACTTGCGGGACGCCACGGGAAAATCGTAACGGTTGGCCATCACCTTGATCAGCAGCATCAGCCCGACGCCCACCAGCACCCCCGGCACCAGCCCGGCAAGGAAAAGCGCCGCGACGCTCTCGCCCATGACGTAGGCGTAGATGATCATGATGCCCGAGGGCGGGATGATCGGCCCGATCACCGAGCTGGCGGCGGTGATCGCGGCGGCGAAACGGCGGGTGTAGCCCTGCTTCTCCATCGCCGGGATCAGCATCGAGCCAAGCGCCGAGGTGTCCGCCACCGCCGAGCCCGAGAGCCCCGCGAAGAGCATCGACGACAGCACGTTCACATGCGCCAGCCCGCCGCGCAGGTGCCCCATGAAGGCCTGGCTGAACTCGACGAGGCGATGGGTGATGCCGCCGCGGTTCATAATCTCACCCGCCAGCATGAAGAAGGGGATCGCCATCAGCGGGAAGCTGTCCATGCCATTGTAGAGGTTGCGGTAGAGCAGCGTCAGGTCGCGCTCCTGCCCGTTGAGGAACAGCAGGATGCCGGGCGCGGCCAGCAGGCCGAAGACCACCGGCAGGCCGATCATCAGGAAGACGAGGAAAAGCGGAAGAAACCAGATCAGCATGTCATTCGGCTCCCTGCGTCTTGGCCTGCGGGACGAGATCCAGCGCCCGGCCCGAGCAGAGCTCGGCGAGGTTGCGCAGGATCAGTTCGATGTTGACCAGCACCAGCAGCGCCATGCCGACGAGGATCGAGGCCATCATCCAGCTGCGCGGCACCCGGTGCCATTCACTGAAATCCAGCGCCATGGGCACGTAGAGCGAAGCCGAGGCGAAGCGTCCGCCAAGCCCGGTGACCTCTTTCCAGCCGATCTGCAGCGCGACCACCAGAACCATCAGGCTGATCACCAGCAGCACGAGGTTCAAAAGTCTGGCCGGACGGCGCGGCAGCATCGAGGGCAGGATGTCGATCGCGACAAAGCCGCCGCGGCGAAAGGCGGTCGGCGCCATCAGCCCTGCCATCCAAAGCATGCAGAAGCGCGCGGCCTCGTCCGGCCAGGGCAGCGCATTGCCCAGCACGTAACGGCAGAACACCTGCACCAATGTCACAGCCACCATCACCGCGATGGCAAGGACACCGATGCCGCGCCCCAGCTTCAGCAGGTGGTCGTTGACCCAGGACAGGGGCCGGATCAGCCCGTCGAGTAGCACCATTCTCTCCTCCCCGTCATGCCGCGCCCTCCTCCAAGGTGGCGGCCTGCCGTCAGTTGATGTCGAGCCGCGCGACCCGCCCGCCGAAGAAGGCCAGCGGATCGCCCTGTTGCATGGTGGCGCGCAAGACCTCGCCGACGACAATCGCGTGATCACCGGCCTCGTGCACCGCATGGCGTCGGCAGTCGAAACGCGCAAGGCAACGCTCGAGCACCGGCACGCCCTCGGCATTCTGCCCGAGCGCAGCGCCGAGCAGAGCCGCGCCGTTCTTCGCCACGGTCCACGCCAGCTCCTGCTGGTCTGCCGCGAGCACGTGGATCGCGTAATGCTCTGCCCCCGCGAACAGGCCGAAGCGGCTGGAGCTGCGCGCCGGCGACCAGAGCACCAGCGGCGGGTCCATCGAGACCGACGAGAAGCTGTTGGCGGTGATCGCGGCGCACCCCTCGGGCCCGCAGGCGGTGACAATGGTCACCCCCGTGGCGAACAGCCCGAACGCATCGCGCAGCGCCCGCCCGTTGCCCGGGTCGGGCACGAAGCTCTGGGGCTGCGCCATCTGCATCAGGCCACCTCGCGGCCGAGTGCCGCCTCGTAGAGCTGGAACCACTGCACGCGGCTCAGATCGACCTTGCGGGCGTCGGCGATCTTGGCGATGCGCTCGAGCGAGTTGGTGCCCAGCACCGGCAGGATCATCGCCGGGTGGCGCAGCAGGAAGGCCACGGCGATGGCGGCACGATCAACGCCGAAGTCAGCGGCCATCGTGTCCATGCGGTGGGTCAGCGCGCTCTCGCCGGTCATCAGGCTGCCGCCACCGAGCGGCGACCAGGCCATCACCGGGTCCTTGCGGCGCTGGTGGAAGGCCAGATCGCCATCGGTGAAGGGCTCGACCCGGGCCAACGAGATCTCGATCTGGTTGGTCGCCAGTTTCGTTTCCATGGCGCTCTGCAGAAGCTCGACGTCCCACGGACGGAAGTTGGACACGCCGGCAGCCCGGATCTTGCCCGCCTTCACCAGACCGTCGAGCGCCGCGCCGGTTTCCTCGTGGTCCATCAGCGGATCGGGGCGATGGATCAGCAGCAGGTCGATGTAATCGGTGCCGAGATCGCGCAGCGAGCTCTCCACCGACGCCTCGATGTGGGCCTTCGAGGTGTCGTAGTGCTTGCAGGCCACGTCGGCATACTTGCCGCAGGGCGCGACGATGTCGCATTTGGTGACCAGTTCGACCTTTTGGCGTAGGGACGGGTCGGCCTTGAACGCCTGCCCCAGCACTGCCTCGGCGGTATAGTCGCCGTAGATGTCGGCCTGATCGAGCGTGGTGATCCCCTGCGCGAGGCAGGTGTCGATCTTTGCGCGCACGTGACCCGCCGAGGTGTCGGCGTCATCGCCAATGCGCCACATGCCGTAGACCAGCCGCGAGAAGCTGAGCCCTTCGGCCATGGTCACGCGGTCCATCTCCGCACTCGTGGGGGTGAAATCGCTAAGGCTATCCATCAGCGGCGGTCTCCTGCGCCGAGCGGCGTCTTCGGAAGGGTTTGCGGGACGCGGCCCCAGGCCTGGTTGAGTTGGCAGGTCTTCAGCTGCGGCAGCACACGCGAGCCGAAATGCTCGGCCTCCTCGACGTGCGGGTAGCCCGAGAGCACGAAGGCGCGAATGCCCATCTTCTGCAACTCCTCGAGCTTGCTGAGCACCTGGTCGGTCGAGCCGACGATGGCCGCACCGCAACCCGAACGCGCCCGGCCGATGCCGGTCCAGAGGTTGGGCTCGATGTAGCCCTCGAGGTCGGCCAGCTCGCGGTTGCGGGCCTGGTGGCTGACGCCGAGGCTGCCGGCATCGAGCGCCCGCTCGCGGATCGCCTGCCCCAGCTCGTCGTCGAGCTTGCTGGCGATGTAGCGGGCATACTCCTTGGCCTCGGCCTCGGAGTCGCGCACGATCACGTGGCTGCGGAAGCCGTAGTCCAGCGTGCGGCCGTATTTCTCGGCGGCGGCATGGGCCGCCTGCATGCGCCCGGCGATATCCTCGGTCTTTTCCGGCCACATCAGATAGACGTCGCAATGCTGGCCGCAGAGGTCGAGCGCGGCGGGGGAGTAGCCGCCGAAGTAGAGCATCGGCCCGCCCTGCTGGTAGGGCTTGGCGGGATCGGTGGTGAGGCCGGTGAAGTTGTAGACCTCTCCCTCGTAGTTGATCTCGTCGCGGTTCCACGCCTGCTTGAGGATCTCGACCACCTCGCGCGAGCGCTGGTAGCGGAACTGGCTGTCGGCCTTCTCGCCCGGGAAGTCGGACGAGATGATGTTCACCGTCAGCCGCCCCTGCAGCATGTGATCGAGCGTCGCGATGGTGCGTGCCAGCATGATCGGCTGCATCTCGCCGCAGCGCACGGCGGCCAGCAGGTTGATGGCACTGGTGATCGGCGCGCAGCCCGCAACGAAGCTCAGCGTGTCCTGCCCGACCTGATAGGACGAGGGGCACAGGATGTTGCCGAAGCCCTGCGCCTCGGCGGTCTTCACGATCTCCGAGCAGTGATCCCACGACGAGCGCAGGTCGCCATCGGGCACGCCGAGGAACTGGTAGTCATCCGAGCAGAGCGCCGAGAACCAGGCCACCTCGACCGCGTCGAGATCGGCGGATGTAACGGGTACGACCGTCATGATTTCCTCCCTGAAAACCTCCGAACTTTCCCTTTGACTACCCGCGTCCTTGATGTAGATCAATGGTGTATCAATTTTTTCATTCGCAGCATCCGCAGGGGGAGGCGGAAAGATGCAGGAAAAAAAACAGGAAATCCGGGCACAGGCCCGATGCGCTGCCGATCTACATGCAGATCAGCGAGCTGGTGATCCGCGATATCGCCGCCGGCCGGCTGGTCGACGGGCAGAAGCTGCCGCCGGAACGGGACTTCGCAAAGGCCCATGGAACCACTGTAAGAACCCTGCGCAAGGCGCTGCTAGAGTTGGAGAAAAAGGGGCTACTTGAGCGCCGTCAGGGGTCGGGCAACTACGTTCGCGCCGGCGGCGAGGTCGATTCGGTCTACTCGATGTTCCGGCTCGAGCTGGCCCAGGGAGGCGGTGGCCTGCCCACCGCCGACATCCTCTCGGCCGACTATCTCTCCAAGGATTCGCAGCAGCCCGCCTATGGCAGTTCGGACCACGGCACCCGCTTCCGCCGCCTGCGCTATCTCGACGACGTCATCATCGCGGTCGAGGAGATCTGGCTCGACGGAGGCGCGGGGAAGGTCCCGCGCGAGATGGTGCAGGATTCGCTTTACCTCACCTACAAGCGCGCCCTGCAGCTCTGGATCACCCGCGCCGAGGACCGGGTGGGCATCGGGCAGGTTCCGGACTGGGCGCCCGAGGCCTTTGCGCTGAAGCCCGGCACCACGACCGCCTATATCGAGCGCCTCTCCTGGGCGCAGGGCAGCGAGGCGGTCGAGTTCTCGCGCACCTGGTACGACACGACAAAGGCGCTCTACGTCCAGCGCCTGATCTGAAGGGAGGAGGAATTCCCCATGACGACCCAGACCCTCGCGCGCAGCGAGACCCGGACCATCACCTACGGCATCATCGGCTGCGGCATGATGGGACAGGAGCATTTGCGCAATATCGCGCTGCTCGAGAACACCGCCGTTGGCGCAATCTTCGAGCCCGACGCCGAAATGCGCGCCCACGCCCGGCAGTTCGCCCCGAACGCGCGCTTCGTGGACAGCATCGAGGCGCTGCTGGACGTGGCCGAGATCGACTGCCTGCTGATCGCCAGCCCCAACTTCCGCCACGTCGAACAGCTGCAAGCCATCGCAGGCAAGCGCCCCCTGCCCGTGCTGGTGGAAAAGCCGCTCTTCACCGATCCGGATCACGCCGCCGCCATCGACGCCTTTGCCGAAAGCTATCCCGCGCCGGTCTGGGTGGCGATGGAATACCGCTACATGCCTCCCGTCGCAAAGCTGCTGGAAGAGGCCGAGGAGGTCACCGGCGGGGTCAAGATGCTGACCATCCGCGAGCACCGCTTCCCCTTCCTCGAGAAGGTCGGCGACTGGAACCGCTTCAACCGCTACACGGGGGGGCACCTTCGTCGAGAAGTGCTGTCACTTCTTCGACCTCATGCGGCTGGCGCTGAAGTCCGACCCGGTGCGCGTGATGGCGATGGGCGGACAGGCGACGAACCACCTCGACGAGACCTACGCGGGCGAAACGCCCGACATCTTCGACCACGGGTACGTGATGGTCGAATTCGAGAGCGGCGTGCGCGCCATGCTCGAGCTGTGCATGTTCGCCGAGGGCGCACGCTACCAGGAAGAAATCTCGGCGGTCGGCCCCAGGGGCAAGATCGAAGCGCTTGTGCCGGGGCCGGGCCGCTTCTGGCCGGCGCATCTCGGCGCGGCGCCGGTGCCGCAGGTGATCGTCTCGCCACGCGAGCCGAAGGGACCCGAAGTGCGCGAGATCCCTGTCGATCCGACGATCCTCGAAGCGGGCGATCACAATGGCTCGACCTTCTACCAGCACCGGGGCTTCCTCGAGCTGGTGCGCGGAGAGCGGTCCGCGCCCGAGGTCTCCGTGCAGGATGGCAAGTGGGCGGTGCTCATGGGGCTTGCGGCGCAACGCTCGATGACCGAGGGCCGCGCGGTGGATTTGAGCGAACTGACCGGCGGCGCCTGACGCGCCGCGCGGGAGGGCACGGGCGTGCCCTCCTGTCTCTCACCCGACCACATGCCAGGGTTCCGAGAGCAAGCCCCGGATCCGAGGGCTGGGCGGCTCACAACACTTGGTCGCCCAAGCATCCGGATACTCCCAAGCGCTTTTGGAATTTCGCTAAGAACCCGGGTTTTCCGTCCTCCCCCGTCTCGCCGCGTATGACCACCGCCACTTGCATTCCGACAGGGCAGCGCGAACAGTGCGTTCCGAGACGCGGTGTTCGGCAAAGCCGGCGCGGTGACGGTCAGCTTCCTGCGCTGACCAGGCACGTGCGGACCACACGACTGGCTGATAGGCACTCCTCGCCGCCGCCCTACCTCGGCCGGAGTCGCATGAGCGCTCGTGCCGTCAAATGTCAGCCGCGCGCTCGCGCCATCAACGGTGCCGAATGCGGATCGGCAGATTTGCTATGTGCCGGAGAATTCCCCGGAGATGCCGGAGGGTTAGGCGGACAGCGTATCGATTGGCAGCACCGTCTGTGACTTCAACCGCCGGAGCGCGAAGTTCGCCGAGATGTCGCGCACCACGATCGCCTCGGTGATCTGCCGCCGGATGCGTTCGAACTCGGCCATGTCCCGCACCACGATGCGCAGCACATAGTCGTGGCTCCCGGCAAGCTGGTAGGCCTCCATGACCTCCGGCACCTGCGCGACGATTGCCTCGAACCGCTGCTGCCAATCCGTGCTTTGTTCCGGCGCCGAGACCCCGGCGAAAACGGTCAGCCCGAGCCCGAGCCGCTCGGGATCGACAAGCGCGACGCGGCCCCGGATCACCCCGGTGTCCTGCAGCTTGCGCACCCGTTTCCAGCAGGGGGTCTGCGACAGGCCGACCATCTGCGCCAGCCGGGCCAGCGGCACGGTCGCATCAGCCATCAGCGTCGCGACGATCTTGCGGTCAATTCGGTCGAGATCCATCCAGACGCCTCCTGCGACTCGGGACATGATCCAAGCATGTCTCATTTTAACAATAAGTCTACCGGCATTATCGTGATTAAAGGAAAGACGACTTCTCCTGCCGTGAAATTGGTGATTTACTGCCGACATGATCACCCAGAAGACCAAGTACGCTCTCAAATCGCTCATGGCGCTCGGCGCAGTGGAGCAAGGCACGGCGCTGACAATCGAAGAAGTCGCGCAACGGTCGGGTGCGCCCAAGCGCTTCCTCGAGCATATCCTGCTCGACCTGCGCAAGTCGGGCTATCTGGGGGCGAAACGCGGTCGAGCGGGGGGCTATTTCCTGATCC
>NZ_NTHN02000026.1 GCF_002300555.2 Alloyangia mangrovi
CGCTGACCCGCACCGTCGAGCCTACGAGGACGGCTCGCCGCCCCTGCGCGACGGGCTGCGCGAAGCCGCGGTGCGCGAGACCGAGCTGAGCCGCCGCCTTGCCGCGCAGGAGGGCGAGGTGGCGCAGCTTCTGGGCGTGCTGTCGAGCCTCGGCAGCACGGCGGCCCCCGAGGCGCTGCTGCATCCGGCGGGGCCGGTGGGCTCGGCCCGGGCGGGCATGCTGCTGGCAGCGGTGACACCGGGGCTGGCGCAGGAGGCCCGCGATCTGCGCTCCGATCTCGACGAGGTGGCGCAGCTTCGGACCCTGCAGGAAAGCGCCGCGCGGACCCTGCGCGAGGGGTTGGCGGGCGTGCAGGCGGCGCGCACCGAGCTCAGCCAGGCGGTTGCCGACCGGACCGACCTGCCGATGCGCTTTACCGAGGATCCGGTGCGCACCGCGATCCTCATCTCTGCGACCGAGACGTTGGAGGGGTTTGCCTCGGGCCTGTCGAATATCTCGCAGGGCGAGGCGCCGAACACCCTCCCGCCGGTCGATGCGCGGCGCGGCAGCCTGCCGCTGCCGGTGCGCGGGCAGGTGCTGCGCGCGGCGGGCGAGGCGGATGCCGCCGGGGTCTCGCGCCCCGGCATCGTGATCGCCACGCTGCCGCAGGCCATCGTGACGACTCCTACCGCCGCCACCGTGCGCTACTCCGGCCCGCTGCTCGATTACGGCCTCGTGACCATACTCGAACCGCAGCCGGATCTGCTCATCGTGCTGGCGGGGCTCGACGAAACTTATGCGGCGACGGGGGAAATCCTCTCCGAGGGCGCACCCGTCGGACTGATGGGAGATGCAGCGCGCGACGGGGCGTCACCGTCACGTGAAGGTTCCGGCGCTGGACGCACGGAAACCCTGTATATAGAGGTAAGAGAGGGCGACGCGCCCGTGGACCCGCTAGAATGGTTCGCCAGCGACAAGGGATGATCTGAGGATGAACAAGTTTCTGATGGCCGCACTGGGCGGCACCGTGGCAGGCGTGGTGGCAACGACGCAGTTCGTCGGCCCGCTGCTGGCCCAGGAAGCCGAGAAGAACACCAGCGTCTACGAGCAGCTCGACCTCTTCGGCGACATCTTCGAGCGCATCCGTGCGCAATACGTGTCGGAAGTGGATGACAAGAAGCTGATCGAGGCCGCGATCAACGGGATGCTGACCTCGCTCGACCCGCATTCGAGCTACCTGCCGCCCGACGATGCCGCCGACATGCGCGTGCAGACCCGCGGCGAGTTCGGCGGGCTCGGCATCGAGGTCACCCAGGAAGACGGCTTCGTGAAGGTCGTCTCGCCGATGGACGGCACCCCCGCGGCCGAGGCCGGCGTGCAGGCCGGGGATTTCATCACCCATGTCGACGGCGAGTCGGTGCTCGGGCTGAACCTCGACGAGGCGGTGGACAAGATGCGCGGGCCGGTCGGCTCGGAGATTGTCATCACCGTGGTGCGCGAGGGCGAAGACGAGCCCTTCGACATCTCGATCATCCGCGACACGATCACCCTCACCGCCGTACGCACGCGCCGCGAGGGTGACAGCGTGGTGCTGCGCGTGACCACCTTCAACGACCAGACATTCCCCAATCTCTCCGAGGGGCTGGCCAAGGAGGTCGAGGCTGCGGGTGGCATCGACAAGATCAACGGCATCGTTCTCGACCTGCGCAACAACCCGGGCGGGCTGCTGACCCAGGCGATCAAGGTTGCCGACGCCTTCCTCGACAAGGGCGAGATCGTCTCGACCCGGGGCCGCAACGCCGCCGACGGCGAGCGCTACAATGCCACCGAGGGGGATCTCTCGGACGGCAAGCCGATCGTGGTGCTGATCAACGGGGGCTCTGCTTCCGCTTCGGAAATCGTCGCGGGTGCGCTGAAGGATCACCGCCGCGCCGTGGTCGTGGGCACCAAGAGCTTCGGCAAGGGCTCGGTCCAGACGGTCATGCCGCTGCGGGGCGACGGCGCGATGCGCCTGACCACTGCGCGCTATTACACGCCTTCGGGCCGCTCGATCCAGGCGCTCGGCGTCTCGCCCGACATCGTCGTCGAGCAGCGTCCGCCCGAGCCGGAGAACGAAGAGAACGCGGTGCCCGGCTTCGGCCGCTCCGAGGCTGACCTGCGCGGCGCGCTCGACAACGACAGCCTGACCGAGGACGAAATCCGCCAGATCGAAGAGGATCGCGCCAAGGCCGAGGAGGCTGCCAAGCTGCGCCAGGACGACTACCAGCTGGCCTATGCGATCGACATCCTGAAGGGCCTCAGCGTGCTCGGTGACGAGCAGGCGCTGATGCAGCAGGCGCAGGCGACCGACAAGTAAGGTGTCCGGGTTTCCGGGAATAGAGAGGCGCGTCCCGTGGGGCGCGCCTTTTCCGTTCTGTGCTGTTGTGTGCGGGGGCGTCGCCTTGGGGCCGCGCGGGTCGTCCCTTCCAAATTGCCCGCACCGGCGCTAGCGTGCGGCCACAAGCAAGGAGCCTCCGATGAAGACCATGACCCCCGAAGAGATCGCCGCGCTGCCCTATCGCCGCAACGTCGGCGTGATGCTCGTCAACGCCGCGGGGCACGTCTTCGTCGGCCAGCGCCTCGACAGTGAGGTGCCCGCCTGGCAGATGCCGCAGGGCGGGATCGACAAGGGCGAGGCACCGCAGGAGGCCGCGCTGCGCGAACTCGAGGAAGAGATCGGCGTCAGCCCCTCCTTGGTCACCGTCGAGGCCGAGACCGAGGGCTGGCTCTCCTACGACCTGCCGCATGACATCGTGCCGCGCATCTGGAAGGGCCGCTACAAGGGGCAGGAGCAGAAGTGGTTCCTGCTGCGCTTCCATGGCGAGGATGCGCAGGTGAACATCCAGACTGAGCATCCCGAGTTCTCGGAATGGTGCTGGCTGCCGGCGGACGAGGTGCTCGGCCAGATCGTGCCCTTCAAGCGCCCGGTCTACGAGCAGGTCATCGCCGCCTTCCGGGATAATCTGTGATCCGTACCGCGTTCCTGTTTCTTGTTCTTTTGCTCGGGGTTGCCAGTCCGGCCTTCGCGCTGAAATGCCTGCCGCCGGATGTCGCGCGCGACGTGCGTGCCGCCAGGGCCGAGCAGACCGAATGGATCGCGGTGAATGGCATGCTCGAGACCGGCCCGGTGCCGCGCAGCGCCGGCGAGGTTCCGGCGCGTTTCTGGGGCTGGGCGCTGGGGCAGGGGGGCTTCAATCGCCCCTTCGACCAGCGCATCACCCTGCGCGTCTCCTGCTATGGGCCGTGGTGCGGCGACGCTCGGACCGGCCCCATGGCGGCGCTGCTTAAGCGCGAAGAGGGCCGGCTGGTGCTGATCGCCGACCCCTGCAATGCCAACCGCTGGCCCGGTCCGAGCGCCCGCCAGGTGAAGGCGCTGGTGAAGAGCTGCGGCGCGGGCTGCCGCTGAGTTACCGCAGCCGGTGCAGCAGCTCGAGCGAGGCGTAGCCGTCCGGCACTGCACCGACTGCGCGCTGGTATTCGCGCAGCGCCTTGATCGTGTTCGGCCCGATGCGCCCGTCGGCCCCCGAGGGATCGAAGCCAGCTTGCTTCAGCCGCACCTGCAGCTCCTTGCGCTCTTCGCTGGTCAGGGCGCGCTCGTCGTCCGGCCAGCCTGAGCGGATCGGCGCCCCGCCCATGATCCGGTCCGCAAGGTGCCCGACCCCGATCACATAGGCATCGGCGGCGTTGTAGCGCGAGATCACCTTGAAGTTCTTGAAGGTCAGGAAGGCCGCGCCCTTGTACCCCGCCGGGAGCAGCAGCTTGGCCGAGCCGAAATCCTGCACCGGGTGGCCGTCCATGCCGACCACGCCGAGCTTCGCCCAGTCCGAGGGCATACGGGTCGTGCTGTCCGCCAGATCGTAGTCGAAACCGCGCGGCAGCTGCACCTCTACGCCCCAGGGCTGGCCATGGATCCAGCCGTTCTCGGCGAGGTAATGCGCCGTCGAGGCCAGCGCGTCGGCGGGGTTGTCCGACCAGATGTCGCGCTTGCCGTCACCGGTCCAGTCCACCGCCAGCGCACGATAGGAGGAGGGGATGAACTGCGTGTGACCCATCGCCCCGGCCCAGCTGCCGGTCATGTGCTCGGGGCTGGTGTCGCCGTTTTGGATGATGTGCAGCGCGTCGATCAGCTGGCCTTCGAAGAAAGAGCCCCGCCGAGAGCCAAAGGCCAGCGTCGCCAGCGCCGGGATCACAGGATGCGTGCCTCGATGCGTGCCATAGGCGCTTTCCATGCCCCAGATCGCCAGCACCACCTGCCGGTCGACGCCGTAGCGCGCCTCGATCTGGCGCAGCAGCTGGTCGTTGGCGGCCAGCGCCGCCCGGCCGTTCTCGATGCGCGTGTCCGAAACGGCCGAGCCGAGGTAGGCCCAGAGCGTCTTGGTGAACTCGGCCTGGTTGTTGATCTTGTGCAGCGCGTCGGCATCGAGCGCGACGTTGCGCAGCGCGGCGCCCAGCGTATCCTCTCTGATCCCCTCGGCGCGGGCACGCTCGCGGAAGCCGGTGAGCCAGCGCGCGAACTCCTGCTGCACCTCGGTGGCCGGGACCACCTGCGCGGGCTCCGCCGCGACAAAGGCGAGGGGGCGCAGCGCCGGACGCTGCGAGATCACCGGGGCGGTGAAGTCGTCTAGGCGGTCTGCCGACGCCTGCGTGGCCATCAGGCACAGCGCGAGGCCGGAAAGGCTCCGTTTCATCTGGGGTCACCTACTGCTCGTGTTTTTATGCCGAAAGGCTACCGCGCGCGGGACGATTTGCGAAGGAGGTGCGGCGATCACATTTCACGCAATCGGCAAGAGATTGCGGACGGCGTGCTCACATCTGGATCGCGCAGCTGCCCCTCTCGGCCTCCATTCGCGCCATGAAGCCGCGCAGCAGCGGTACACGCTCGGGCCGGAAGGAGCTCTCCAGCACCTCCATCTCGGCCATCCGGTCAAGTCGGAAGGTGCGGTAATCGGCGCGCAGCAGGCACCAGGCGATCAGGCAGTGCGAGTTGTCGAGCAGCAGCAGCGACAGCGGCTTCACCTCGCGCTGCGTCGCTGCCCCCTGCGCGTCGCGGTAGTCAAACCGGATGTGCCGTTCCTCGCGGCAGGCGCAGCGCAGCAGCGCCGCGTCGATGGTCGGCGGGGCAGGGGGCGAGAACCGATGTGCGGTCAGCACCGCGTGGCGCAGTTGGTGGGCCTGCCGCTCGGGCAGGCGGGCGCGGAGCTTGGCCAGCGCGTTGCGCGCCGCATGCGCCAGCGCGGGATCGGCCAGCGCCTCGACCTCGCGCAGCCCCAGCACCAGCGCCTCGAGCTCGTCCTCGTCGAAGGACAGCGGCGGCAGGTGCGGATCCTCGATCAGGGTGAAACCGTAGCCCGCCTCGCCATCGATCACCGCGCCGAGCCCGCGCAGCGAGCCGATGTCGCGGTAGAGCGTGCGTTCGGAGACCCCCGTCTCCTGCGCCAGCGTGGCGGCTGTGACGGGCGAGGGCAGGCGGCGCATCGCCTGCATGAGCTGGAAGAGGCGTTCGGTACGGGACATGGCACGATCATCCTGCACCCTGCTGACAGTTTCCGGCAAGAGCCGCGGCTAGGGTCCGACGGGCCGGCGCTTCCTTTCCCCCAGTCCCCAAAGGACCCTTCCCATGTTGACCCTGATTTCCTTCCCGCCCACTCTCGGCGAGCCCTCGAACAGCCCATTCTGCGTCAAGGCAATGATCCTGCTGGAAATGTCCGGCCTCGACTGGCAGCCGCGCTTCGTGCCCATGCCCGAGGGCCCCTATGGCAAGTTGCCGGTGCTCGAGACGTCCCAGGGCGTGGTGCCCGACAGCGCGCTCATCCAGCAGTGGCTCGAGGCGCAGGGGGCCGACTTCTTCCCCGGCTTCGATGCCGCCGCGCGCGGCATGGCCCATTCGGTGATGCGCATGGTGGAAGAGAGCCTGCGCTGGCAGGTGGCGCATGACCGCTGGCTCGACGCCCGCGTCTGGCCGCAGTTCTTCCCGCATGTGTTCAAGGGCATGCCCGACGGGCTAGAGGCAAAGGTGCAGGAGGGGCAGCGCCAGGGCATGACCTGGCACGGAGTCGCGCGCTACTCGGAAGAAGACCGCTGCGCGCTGGCCGAGATGGACATGGACGCGCTGATCGCGGTGCTGGGCGAGGGGCCGTGGCTGTTCGGCGAACAGCCTTCGGCGGCGGATGCCTCGGCGCTGCCGGTCCTCAGCATGATCGACCGGCTACCGGGCGACACCGCGCTGCGCCGGGCGCTGCGCGCGCGGCAGCCGCTGATGGATTACGTCGCGCGCGGACGCGCGACGCTTTACGCGCCGCTCAACGCTCTGTCTTACGTGTCCGGCTGACCTTGCGGGCGGTCTTGGCGTCCTTGGCCCGGGCCTGCACGTCCTTGCGGCGTGCGGGCCCCTTGCCTTTCGGTCCCTTCCCCTTCGGGCCGCCCGGCGTCTTCTTGAAACGCCCATAGCCCGCGGGCTTGCGGTGGCGCGGTGCCTCGACCGCCTCGCCGGCAAGCTCCAGCAGCTCGAGCCCGATGCCGCCGGTCACCGGCGTGACGTCCACCAGCTTGACCCGCACGCGCTGGCCGAGCGTGATCAGCGTGCCGGTGTCGGCGCCCATCAGCGTGCCCGCGTCGCGGTCGAAGTGGAAAAACTCGTTGCCGAGGTTGCGGATCGGCACCAGCCCGTCGGCGCCGCTCTCGTCGAGCTTCACGAAGACCCCGAACTTGGCGATGCCGCTGATCCGCCCGCCGAATTCCGCGCCGACGCGCTCCGACAGGTAGGCCGCGAGATAGCGGTCGGTGGTGTCGCGCTCGGCCATCATCGAGCGCCGCTCGGTGTCCGAGATGTGCTCGGCGGTCTGCTGCAGCCGCTCGATGTCCTCCTGGCTCAGCCCGTCGTCGCCCCAGCCGTGCGCCTTGATCAGCCCGCGGTGCACGATGAGGTCCGAGTAGCGCCGGATCGGCGAGGTGAAATGTGCGTAGTTGCGCAGCGCCAGGCCGAAGTGCCCGAAGTTCTCGGGGTTGTAGTAGGCCTGCGTCATCGAACGCAGCGTGGCGAGGTTGATGAGCTCGGCATCCTCGCGCCCCGCCGCGTCATGCAGCAGCTTGTTGAGATGCGAGGTCTTCAGCACCTGCCCCTTGGCAAGGCTCAGCCCCGAGGCCAGCGCCGTCTCGCGCAGCGCGTCGAGCTTCTCGGGCGGCGGCTCCTCGTGCACGCGGAAGAGCAGCGGCGTGCGCTTGGCGATCAGCGTCTCGGCGGCCGCCACGTTGGCGAGGATCATGCACTCCTCGATCAGCTTGTGCGCGTCGAGCCGGTCGACGAAGTTCACCGAAGCCACGGTGCCGTCCTCGGCCAGCACGATCTTGCGCTCGGGAAGCTCGAGATCCAGCGGCTGGCGCCGCTCGCGGGCAGCACGCAGCGCGTAATAGGCGTTGTAGAGCGGGCGGATCACGTCATCCAGGAGCGGCCCGGTCTTGTCGTTGGGCTGCCCGTCCATCGCCTGCTGCACCTCGGCGTAGTTCAGCGAGGCGGGCGAGCGCATCAAGCCGCGCACGAACTTGTGCGAGATCTTGTTGCCTTCGGAGTCGATCACCATGCGCACGGCGATACAGGCACGCGGCACGCCCTCGTGCAGCGAGCAGAGGTCACCCGACAGCCGGTCCGGCAGCATCGGCACGACGCGGTCGGGGAAATAGCTCGAGTTGCCGCGCTTCTTGGCCTCGCGGTCAAGCTGCGAGCCCGGCAGCACGTAATGCGCCACGTCGGCGATGGCGACCCAGATCACGTGGCCGCCGGGGTTCTTCGGATCGGTATCGGGCTCGGCGAAGCAGGCGTCGTCATGGTCGCGCGCGTCCGAGGGGTCGATGGTCACCAGCGGCAGCTCGCGCAGGTCCTCGCGGCCCTTGAGGCCGGCGGGCTTCATCCGGTCAGCTTCTTCCAGCACCTTGGGCGGGAAGTCGTCGGGGATGCCGTGCTGGTGGATGGCGATGAGCGAGACCGCTTTCGGCTCCGAGGGATCGCCGAGCCGCATCACGATGCGCGCCTTCGGCAGCCCCATGCGCGAGGCGCGCGGCCCGGCCTGCTCGGCCTCGACCAGCTCGCCGTCCTTGGCGCCACCGATGGCGTCGGGGGCGACCAGCCATTCCATGTCGGCGCCCTTGTCGATCGGCACGATCCGACCGCCCTCGGGCCCCTTGCGGAAGATGCCGACGATCTTGCGCGGGCTGACGCCGATCTTGCGAATGAGCCGCGCCTCGTAGTTGTGGTCGGCCTCATGCACCACCTGCAGCTTGGCAAGGATGCGGTCACCCTCGCCGAGCGCCGGGTCGCTGGTGCGAAGCACCAGCAACACAATCGGCTCGACGCCCTCGCCGTGCCATTCCAGCGGCTGCGCGAAGAGATCGCCGTTCTCGTCCGGCGCCTTGACCTGCAGCACCGACACCGGCGGCAGCCGGTCCGGGTCGCGGTAGGTCTTGTGGCGCTTCTCGAGATGCCCCTCGGCCTCGAGCTCCTTGAGGATGCGCTTGAGGTCGATCCGCGCAGCGCCCTTGATGCCAAAGGCCTTGGCAATGTCACGTTTCGCGGTCTGGGTCGGGTGCGCCATGATCCAGTCGAGGATCTCGGCTTTCGAAGGCAATTTGCTCATGCCGCAGCCGTACCACGCGCCGCCGCCAGCGTCATCGCGATTCTCTATGCCCCGGTGCTGCCCGCCGCCGCGCCCGTGGCCCCGGAGGGATATGCGTATTTGAAAAGAGAAGAAGTCCCGGGGAAGAGCGCCCCGGCTTTCTTCTAGGCCCAAATATCCCGGGGGAGACGCCGCAGGCGACGGGGGCGGAGCCCCCTCTTTTTCATTCGCGCGGCTCCGCCCTACGGCGCGCGCTGCCATCGCATTTGCACGCGCGCGCGCCGCGCTGTAGCCAAGGGCAAACCACTCCGGAGTTGCGCTCATGACCATCCAGTCCACCGATCCCGTCCAGCTGACCGCCGACCTCATCCGTTGCCCGTCGGTCACCCCCGAGGAGGGCGGCGCGCTGGTGCTGCTGCAGGGCCTTCTGGAAGCGGCGGGCTTTGCCTGCACGCGGGTCGACCGGGGCGGGGTGGCCAACCTCTTCGCCCGATGGGGTGAGAAGGGACATGCGAAGAGCTTCGGCTTCAACGGCCATACCGACGTGGTGCCGGTGGGCGATCTCGCCGCCTGGACCGTCGATCCCTTCGGTGCCGAGGTGAAGGACGGCATCCTCTACGGTCGCGGTGCCACCGACATGAAGTCCGGTGTCGCCGCCTTTGCCGCCGCCGCCATCGACTTCGTGAAGGAGACCCCGCCCGAGGGTGCCATCGTGCTGACCATCACCGGCGACGAGGAGGGCGACGCGGTGGACGGCACCACGGCTCTGCTCGACTACATGGATGCGGAGGGCGAGAAGATGTCGATCTGCATCGTCGGCGAGCCGACCTGCCCTGAAGAGATGGGCGACATGATGAAGATCGGCCGCCGCGGCTCGATGAACGCGCATTTCACCATGATCGGCAAGCAGGGGCATTCGGCCTACCTCCACCGTGCGCTGAACCCGATGCCAGCCATGGCACGGCTGATGGACCGGCTGTCGAGCCATGTGCTCGACGAGGGGACCGACCATTTCGACCCCTCGACGCTGGCGGTGGTGACCATCGACACCGGCAACCCGGCGACCAACGTGGTGCCGGCGCAGACCCGCGCCACGCTCAACATCCGCTTCAACGACACCCACACCGGCGCCTCGCTCTCGGACTGGCTGCGCGAGGAGACCGCCAAGGTCGATGCCGAGTTCGGCACCCGCACCGAACTCAGGATCAAGATTTCGGGCGAGGCATTCCTGACCCCGCCGGGCCCGCTGTCGGAGCTGGTGGCAAAGTCGGTCGAGGCCGAGACCGGCCGCACCCCGGAGCTGTCGACCACGGGGGGGCACCTCGGACGCGCGCTTCGTGCGGCACCATTGCCCGGTGGTCGAGTTCGGGCTCGTCGGCAAGACGCTGCACCAGGTGGACGAGAACGTCGAGGTGGCGCAGATCGGACAGCTCAAGGCGATCTACACCCGGATGCTGCGCGACTATTTCGCCTGAGGCGCGAGGGGCTGGCAGGGACCCTGTCCAGCCCCTTCGCCCGGCACGGGGAGGGGCGTGATTCGCCCCTTCTGCGTCTGGCCCTCCGCCACGGCAGGGCCGCGCTAAGTCGCCGGGGAGACATTGGAATTCCCTGCGGACCCGCCGAGGGGCGAAAATTTTACCGCGTTGCGACATTCCTGCCACGGCCTTCGCGCCGCGTGGAGTTGCGGTAGACGAAGCACGCCGCCTTGCGTATCCTCTGCCGCAAACGGGGCGCTCACGATCCCGACTTACAGAGGCAGTACTGGCATGTTCCCCGAACGGTTCTCGAACCTTCCGGCTTACGCGTTCCCGCGCCTGCGGGCGTTGCTCGATTCCTTCGAGCCCGGCGGCGAGGTCATCCACATGACCATCGGCGAGCCGAAGCACGCCTTCCCGGCGTTCGTCGGCGAGGTGCTGGCAGAGTCGGTCCGGGAGTTCGGCAAATACCCGCCCAACGAGGGCACGCCGGAGCTGCGCGCCAATATCGCCGCCTGGATTACCCGCCGCTACGGCGTGACCGTCGATCCCGATACCCAGGTGACCACGGTCAATGGCACCCGCGAGGGGCTCTACAACGCCGCCATGGCACTCTGCCCCGAGACCAAGAACGGTCGGCAGCCACTGGTTGTGATGCCCAACCCCTTCTACCAGGTCTACGCGGTGGCCGCGCTCTCGGTGGGCGCCGAGCCGGTCTATGTGAACGCCACCGAGGCTACCGGCCACCTGCCCGATATCGCGGGCCTGCCCGAGGACGTGCTGGCGCGCACCGCGTTGGTCTATTTCTGCTCGCCTGCCAACCCGCAGGGCGCCGTGGCGGACCGCGCCTATTGGGAGAGGCTGATCGCGCTTGGCGAGAAGCATGATTTCCAGATCCTCGCAGACGAGTGCTACTCCGAGATCTACCGCGGCGTGGCCCCGGTAGGCGCGCTGCAGGTTGCCACCGAGATGGACGCCGATCCCGAGCGGGTGGTGATCTTCCACTCGCTGTCGAAGCGCTCGAACCTGCCCGGTCTGCGCTCGGGCTTCGTCGCGGGCGGGCCCGAGAGCCTGCGCCGGATCAAGCAGCACCGGTCCTTTGCCGGCGCACCGCTGCCGCTTCCCGTGCAGCGCGTGTCCGAGCGGGTCTGGGCAGACGAGGCGCATGTGGAACAGAACCGCGCCCTCTATTTCGAGAAGTTCGAACTGGCGGACCGCATCTTCGGCAACGTGCCGGGCTACATGCCGCCGCAGGCCGGGTTCTTCCTCTGGCTGCCGGTCGAGGACGGCGAGGAAGCGGCGCTGAAGCTCTGGAAAGAGACCGGCGTGCGCGTGCTTCCGGGCGCCTACCTGTCGCGCGACACGGAAGAGGGGAACCCCGGCAAGGGCTTCCTGCGCGTGGCGCTGGTGGCCTCCCGCGAGGAAACCGAACGCGGGCTGACCCGGATCCGGGACTGCCTGTACGGGCTATAATAAGAAACGACGAGGCGAGCGATGGCATATCAGGTGAAGGGGCGTGACCCGCTCTTCGACAGCAACATGCAGGCCGCGATCGAGAAGCGGGGCAGGGAGCTCGGCGGCATCGCCCTGATCGTTCTCGGCCTGCTTGCGGCGGCGATGATCGGCTCCTACACGCCGGACGATCCGTCGTGGCTCTCGGCCACCGATGCGCCGGTGCAGAACTGGCTCGGCCGGCTCGGCGCCTCGATCGCTGCGCCGCTGTTCATGATCGTCGGCCTTGGAAGCTGGGGCATCGCGCTGGTGCTGCTGGTCTGGGGCGTGCGCTTCGCCCTGCACCGCGGCGATGACCGGGCGCTGTCGCGCGTCGTCTTCGCGCCGATCTGGATCGCGCTGGCCTCGGTCTATGCCGCCGGGCTCACCACCGGGCCGGAATGGACCCACAGCTTCGGCCTCGGAGGGCTCTTCGGCGACATGATGATGGGTACGGCGCTCGGCATCCTGCCGCTGAGCGCGGGCTTCGGGCTGAAGCTGCTGACCGTGCTGCTGGGCGGCGGGCTGCTGGCGCTTGGCGCCTTCGTGCTGGGCTTCACCAAGCCCGAGCTGCAGAACATCGCGCGCTTCCTGCTGGTCGGGCTGATCATGTCCTACGCCTCGCTGCTGAACCTGCTGGGCCGCGGCGCCGGCGGCGCCATGGCCGCCGCCCACAAGGCGCAGTCCGCCCATTCCGATCGCCGTGCCCGCCGCGCCGAGGAGGCCGCCGAGGCCGAGGCCTGGGCCGCCACCCGCTACGGCGACACCGAGCAGGCGCAGGACTACGGGCAGGACTATGATCCGCACGACTACGACCCCGAGCCGCCGGTGCAGGCGTCGCGCCCGGTCTCGCGGGTGCGCCGCGCTGCCCCGCCGCCGCTGGAGCTGGAGCCCGAAGAGCCCGAGCTGCTCGACGAGGACGACGCCTATGCCTACGCGCAGATGCAGGCCTGGGAGCAGGCCGCCGCACCCGCGCCAGCCCCCACACCCAGCCCGCGCCCGGCGCCCGAGGCGGTGAAAAAGCCAGGCCTTCTGGCCCGCATCACCCGCCGCGCCGAGCCGGATCCCGAACCCTATTATGACGACGAGGTCGAGCTCTTGCCGATCGAACCCGACAACGGCGAGGATCGGATCCGCGCCAAGATCGCCCACGCGGTGAAGAGCCGCCGGCGCCCCGCTATGCCCTCCTTCGGCAGCTCGAGCCGCACCGAGGATCCCAGCAAGCCGCTGACCAAGGGCCGCGGCCGTGGCCCGGCGCCGCTGATCTACAAGCCGACGCAGCTCTTGCGCGCCGAGCCGCCGCTGACTGCCGCGCAGGCGGCGCAGGACCTGCCGCCCGAGCCGCCGCTCAACGCCTCTCGCGCGGTGCCGCCCGCGCCCGAGCACGTCGAGGGCTACGCCCGGACCTCGGGTCCCGCGCCCTTCACCCACGCCGAGGATCCCTATGACGCACCGCGCGCCGGCGTGCAGGGGTTCGACGACTACCGCGACTTCGACGATTACGGCGACGAGGTCCCCGCGGCCTACAGCGCGAAGCCCGCTCCGGCGGCCCAGCCCCGCGCCGAGGACCGCTACCGCGCACAGCCGCTCGCCGAGGACGACCACGGCGAGGAGGACTATTCGGACGATTTCACCTCCGATGGTTACGACGACGGCTACGGTGACGACTACGCGGAGGCTGGGTCCGACGCGTATGGCATCGAGGACGACGACGAGGATAATTACGTGCAGAGCTGGTCCAGCGATGCCGCGTCGCGCCCGGAGATTCCCGTCGCCCAGCCCCGCAAGGTGGTGCAGAAACCCGAGCCAAAGCCGATGCAGCCCTCGCGCCGCGCCCAGGCCGAGGCGCAGCCGGCGCTGCATTTCGCCGAGAACACCATCGACTACGAACTGCCGCCGCTGCATCTGTTGGCCAGCGCCGAGAACATCGAGCGCCACGTGCTTTCCGACGAGGCGCTGGAAGAGAACGCGCGGATGCTGGAATCGGTGCTCGACGACTACGGCGTGAAGGGCGAGATCGTTTCGGTCCGCCCCGGCCCCGTGGTCACCATGTACGAGCTCGAGCCCGCGCCCGGCCTCAAGGCGAGCCGCGTCATCGGCCTTGCCGACGATATTGCCCGCTCGATGTCGGCTCTGTCCGCACGCGTCTCGACCGTGCCGGGCCGCTCGGTGATCGGGATCGAGCTGCCCAACGACAAGCGCGAGATGGTCTCCTTCCGCGAGATCCTCTCGAGCCGCGACTACGACAACGGCACCCAGCGCCTGCCGCTGGCGCTCGGCAAGGACATCGGCGGCGATCCCGTGGTCGCCAACCTCGCCAAGATGCCCCACCTGCTGATCGCCGGCACCACCGGCTCGGGCAAGTCGGTGGCGATCAACACGATGATCCTGTCGCTGCTCTACAAGCTGACCCCCGAGGACCTGCGGCTGGTGATGATCGACCCGAAGATGCTGGAACTCAGCGTCTACGACGGGATCCCGCACCTGCTCTCCCCCGTTGTCACCGACCCCAAGAAGGCCGTCGTGGCCCTCAAGTGGGTCGTCGGCGAGATGGAGGACCGCTACCGCAAGATGTCGAAGATGGGCGTGCGCAACATCGACGGCTACAATGGCCGCGTCGCGGAGGCGCTGAAGAAAGGCGAGATGTTCAAGCGCACCGTCCAGACCGGCTTCGACGACGAGACCGGCGAGCCGGTGTTCGAGACCGAGGAGTTCGAGCCGCGCAAGATGCCCTATATCGTCGTCATCGTCGATGAGATGGCCGACCTGATGATGGTCGCGGGCAAGGAGATCGAGGCCTGCATCCAGCGCCTTGCGCAGATGGCCCGTGCCTCCGGCATCCACCTGATCATGGCCACGCAGCGCCCCTCGGTGGACGTGATCACCGGCACCATCAAGGCCAACTTCCCGACCCGCATCTCCTTCCAGGTGACCTCGAAGATCGACAGCCGCACCATCCTTGGCGAGATGGGCGCCGAGCAGCTTCTGGGCATGGGCGACATGCTCTACATGGCTGGCGGCGCACGGATCACCCGCTGCCACGGTCCCTTTGTGAGCGATGAAGAGGTCGAGGAGGTGGTGAACCACCTCAAGGCCTTCGGCCCGCCGGAATACGTCAACGGCGTGGTGCAGGGACCGGACGACGAGAAGGCCGAGAACATTGACGCTGTACTGGGGCTCAACACCGGCGGCAACACCGACGGTGAGGATGCGCTCTACGACCAGGCGGTGGCCATCGTCGTCAAGGACCGCAAGTGCTCGACCTCCTACATCCAGCGCAAGCTCGGCATCGGCTACAACAAGGCCGCGCGCCTGGTGGAGCAGATGGAGGACGAGGGCGTCGTCTCGGCGGCCAACCACGTCGGCAAGCGCGAGATCCTCGTGCCCGAGCAGTGAGCGCCGCCCCGGCGCCACGCCCGTGGCCCCGGAGCGACAGGCGTATTTGAGAAGAGAAGAAAAGCCCGGGAGTGCGCGCTCCCGGGCTTTTCTTCTAGGTGCAAATATCCCGGGGGAGCCCGCAGGGCGGGGGCGGAGCCCCCTCTTCTTGCGCGGAGCAGCGCCGCCGCGCGAACGCGGGGGCTTTGATCGCCCGCCTGCAAGCCCTAGATAGGCTTCAACGCCTGCCTGATATCGCATAGCCGCGGCGCGGTGTGCGACAGATGGGCAGACCACGGCCAGAAGGACCTGACGAATGATCCGCACTCTCATCGCCGCGCTCACGGCGCTGGTGCTCACCACGCTGCCGGCGGCGGCGCAGAAGCTTTCGCTGGGCGAGGTGTCCCAGTACCTGAACTCGATCCAGTCCGCGAAGGGCCAGTTCACCCAGATCAACGGCGACGGCTCGATCTCCACCGGCACGATCTCGATCAAGCGCCCGGGCAAGGTGCGCTTCGAGTACAATCCCCCGGACCAGGCGCTGGTACTGGCCTGGGCGGGGGCGGTCTATGTCTTCGACAAGAAGCTGGGCGGCCAGCCCGAGACCTACCCGCTGAGCCAGACGCCGCTGTCGATCATCCTCGACCGCAACGTCAATCTGGGCCGCGCCGGCATGGTGACCGGGCACGGTTACGACGGCACCGCCACCACGGTGACTGCGCAGGACCCGCAGCATCCGGACCGCGGGACGATCCAGATGAAGTTCACCTCGAACCCGGTGCAACTGCGGCAATGGGTGATCACCGATGGCAACGGTGCCAAGACCACGGTGGTGCTCGGCGCGCTCAGCAATGCCGAGCTGCCGAACTCGGTCTTCGACGTGAACCGGGTGAAGTGATCCTGCCACCCGGAGCCCTCATCCGCGCCAAGACGCAGAAGGCCGGGCGCGATGCCCGGCCTTTCGCGTTTCGTTGGCGCTGGATTACCAGCGGCGCGCCTGGCGGCAATTGGCCAGTTGCACCTCGTAAACCACGGCGCGGTTGCCCACGTCCTCGGCCACGCGCAGCAGCCAGGACTTGCTATTGTAGGTCCCGCGCGAGAAGCCGCCGCGGCCCTCGTGGTAGGCAAGGTATTGGTTGCGTGCGTCGCGCAGACTGATTCCCAACCGATCGCGGCTACCGGCCATGTACCAGCCCATGAAATCCGTCGCGTCGCGGATGTCGTCGCGGTCGGCGCGCCAGCGGCCGGTCTCTTTGAGGTATTCGTCCCAGGTGCCGTCCAGCGCCTGGCTGTAGCCATAGGCCGAGCTCTGCCGACCGTAGGGAATCACCCCGAGTGCATAGCGGAACGGCGTCCGCGCATCCGAGATGAACTTGCTTTCCTGGTAGATCGTCGCCATTTGCACGTGAACGGGCACCCCCCCATTTGCGCTCCGCGTCGCGGAAGGCGCGGATATACTGGGGGCGCTCACGGATAATGGCGCATGCATCTTCTAGGTCATTCGGGGCGCGGCCTGCACCGCCACCACCGCAGGACGCGGCCAACAAGACCAGCGTCGCCGCGCGAAGCCATCTGCTCATCTGCCT
Source organism: Alloyangia mangrovi (assembly GCF_002300555.2). Taxonomy (GTDB): domain Bacteria; phylum Pseudomonadota; class Alphaproteobacteria; order Rhodobacterales; family Rhodobacteraceae; genus Salipiger; species Salipiger mangrovi. Next base: position 16,553 of record NZ_NTHN02000026.1, read on the forward strand.
CTCGCTTTTTTCTGCTCTTCTGGAAGTCTTTTTTGCCTTTTGTTGACAGGGATTTTACCGCAAAGCCACCCGCGTTGGAATCACAATTCCTTCAATGGGGTCCGGCGGATCTCCGCCAAACTGTCGGCCCGGGGTCCACAGTGTGTTTCCACCGACGCCCGGCAAGGCGTTGGACATGTTGCCGCAAAAATGTCAAAAATTGTTCTCAGAGGTGAACATGCACACAGCGCGCGCGAAATATCATCTGGGCCAGGTTGTCCGCCATCGCAAGCACCCGTTCCGCGGCGTGGTCTTCGATGTCGACCCCGAGTTCAGCAACACCGAGGAGTGGTACGAGGCCATTCCCGAGGACTCGCGCCCGCGCCGTGAGCAGCCCTTCTACCACCTTCTGGCCGAGAACGATCAGAGCTTCTACGTGGCCTATGTGTCCGAGCAGAACCTGATCGCCGACTACTCGGGCGAGCCGGTGGAGCATCCCGACATCCCCGATCTCTTCGGTGCTTTTGTCGATGGCAGCTACGAGCTGCACTTCCAGATGAACTGAGGGGCAAGAGCTTCGAAGGCTCTTGCGGTTTTCTTCAAGGAAATCTGGGTCGTGCCCGGATCAGGCGGCGTCGCGCAGCAGGTCGAGGAAGGCGCTGACGTCCGAGGGCTGCAGCGACCAGTCGCAGACCAGTCGGCCGGTGAGCAACTCGGCATCGTCGCCCTCGAGATCGCCCGAGGGATAGTAGACCGCCCCGGCCTCCAGCACCCTGCGGTGGGCCGCGCGCGGCATCTCGAAGAAGATCATGTTGGCATGGGTGTCATTGTGCACCGTCAGCCCCAAACCCTTCAGGCCTTGCAGCAGCTGGTCGCAGCGCGCGTTGGCTTTTTCCGCCAACTCCTTCCAGAGGTCGCCCTCGAGGTAGGCGTCCATCTGTGCCGCGAGGTAGCGGTGCTTGGAGAAGAGATGCGCGCCGCGCTTGCGGCGGTATTCGAACTCCTGCGCCTGCTCGGGATCGAAGATCACCACCGCCTCGACGCCCATCAGCCCGTTCTTGGTGCCGCCGAAGACGCAGATGTCGACGCCGGACTTCCAGCTCATCTCGGCCGGGGTGGCGCCGAGCTTCACCGCGGCATTGGCAAAGCGTGCGCCGTCGAGGTGCACGGGCAGACCATACTCGCGGGCCACGGCGGTCAGCGCGCGCAGCTCTTCGAGCGTGTAGTAGTTGCCCTTCTCGGTCAGCTGGGTGATCGAGACCGGGCCGCGTTTGGGGCCGTGCACGCCGCGGGTCTCCTCGCCCTCGATGGCCGCGCGCAGCGCCTCGGGGGTCATGCGGTCGCCGCCCTTGACCAGCGTCAGCTTGGCGCCGCCGGAGTAGAACTCGGGCGCGTTGCACTCGTCCTCGTGGATATGCGCGACGGGCGAGCAGAAGACCGTGGCATAGGGCGGGCAGAGTGTTGCCAGCGCCAGCGAGTTCGCCGCGGTGCCGGTGGGCACCAGGTAGACCGCCGCTTCGGGGGCTTCGAAAAGGTCGCGGATGCGATCGGCAACTTGAAGCGACAGCGCGTCCGATCCGTAGCCCGAGGTGTGGCCCTCATTGGCGCGGGTCATCGCCTCGAGCACCTGCGGAGGGACGGGGCCGGAATTGTCGGAGGCAAAGAACATCAGGTGGGCTCCTCGATGATGTAGTCTTCCCAGTCGTCCTCGCCGACCTCGAACTCGGGCACTGTGCGGCCACGCATCGACACGCCAGCGGCATGCACGCTCTCGGGATCACCCGAGATCAGCGGGTGCCAGTCATAGAGCGGCTTGCCCTGCCAGAGCAGGCGATAGGCGCAGGTTTCGGGCATCCAATAGGCGTGTTCGTCGATGTTGTCGGGCCGCAGGACGATGCATTCCGGTACGAACTGGTGCCGGATCTCGTAATTGGAGCAGAGGCAGGACTGGTCGTCGAGCAGACGGCAGGACACGCAGGTCAGCGCGACCTCGCCGGTCTCCTCGTCCTCGAGCTTGTTGAGGCAACACTTGCCGCAGCCGTCGCAGAGCGCCTCCCACTCCTTGTCGTTGAGCTTGGAGAGCGGCTTCTTTTCCCAGAAGCGGGGGGGTGAGCCCCTTGCGGTCGATAGGGTCGGTCATAGCGCGTCCAGAACGCGGCGGGCCTCGGCACTGTCGCAGTCCATCTGGGCGACCAGAGCCTCGAGCCCGTCGAATTTCATCTCGGGGCGGAGGAATTCGACCAGGCCGACCGACAGCACGGCACCGTAGAGATCGCCGGAGAAATCGAACAGGAAGGTTTCGAGGTTGGCGCTGTTCTCGCCAAACATCGGGCGCACGCCGAGCGAGGCAACGCCGTGGTAGCTGCCCCTGTGCGGGCCGGTCAGCACGTCGACAAGGACGGCGTAAACGCCGTAGCGCGGCGGATGCAGCCCGTCGATGCTCATGTTGGCGGTCGGATAGCCGAGAGTGCGGCCGAGCTGGTGGCCGCCGACCACCTCGCCCTCGATCCGGTGCCAATGACCGAGCTGGGCCTTTGCCGCGCGCGGATCGCCCTCCGACAGTGCCCGGCGGATTGCGGTGGAGCTGATCTCGCCGCCCGCGGTGCCGAGGAGCTCGGCCACGGTGACGCCGAAGCCCATCTCTGCGCCGAAGCGCTGCAGGTCCGCGACCCGGCCCTCGCGGCCCTTGCCGAAACAGAAGTCCGCGCCGACGACCACGTGGCTGAGGCCAAGCCCGTCCGCCAGCACCTCGCGGGCGAACTGCGCAGGGCTGAGCGCGGCGAGCGCGGCGTCGAAGGGCAGCTCGTAGAGCCGCTCGACGCCCAGCTTCTCGAGCCGCGACGCGCGGGCCTTGGCCGACATCAGCCGGAAGGGTGGGGCATCGGGGGCGAAGAATTCACGCGGATGCGGCTCGAAGGTCAGCACGCCGAAGGGGGCACCGGCCGCCTTTTCCCGGGCCAGCTCGATCACCGCGCGATGACCGATGTGCACGCCATCGAAATTGCCGATGGCGACGCTGGCGCCCCGGTCGCGAGGCTCGGTTGACTGGTAATCCCGGATGGTCCGCATGGGGCAAAGCCCTAGCCCCGACTGCGGGGACGTGCAAGCGCCTGTGCGATGCGTTCAAGCCCTTCCGCGATGCGCTCCGAGGGGATCGAACTGTAGCCGAGCCGGTAGAAATTCCGCGGCCTGTCCGGGCGTTGGAAGAAGGGGGCGCCGGGCTCGATCAGCACGCTGTCCTGCTGCAACGCGGCGGAAAGCTCGGCGGTATCGACATCCTCGGGCGCGCGCATCCAGAAGGACGAGCCGCCGTGGGCGGCGACCCCCGCGACCTCGAGCCCGTTGCGGCCGATCTCGGCCTCCATCACCTGCCGCCGCTGCCCAAGCGCACGGCCGATTCGCCGCACCAGGCTGTCGTAGTGGCCAAGGCTCAGAAAATGGGCAGCGGTGCGCTGGATGTGCCCCGGCGGGTGGCGCAGCACAGAGGCGCGCAGGGCGCGCGCCTCGCGGATGAAGGGCTCGGCGCCGACGAGGTAACCGAGCCGCAGCCCCGGAAAGAGCGACTTCGAGAAGCTGCCGACATAGACCACCCGCCCGTCGCCATCGAGGCTCTTCAGCGCCGGGGTGGGCGGCTGCAGATAGGCCATCTCGAACTCGTAGTCATCCTCGACGATCACCGCTTCCAGCGACCGGGCGCGCTCCAGAAGTGCCTGCCGCCGCGCCAGCGGCAGCGTGGCGCCGCTGGGGCACTGGTGGCTGGGGGTGGTGAAGATCACGTCGGTGCCCTCCGGCACCGCCTCGGGCGGCAGCCCCTGCGCATCGACGGCGACGGCAGAAAGCGCGCAGCCGGTCTGGCCGAGCAGCACGCGCAATGCCGGGTAGCAGGGATCCTCCACCACGGCGCGCCGGCCCGGCGAGAGCAGGATCTGGCTCGCCAGCCAGAGCGCGTTCTGCGCGCCGAGGGTGATCAGGATCTCCTCGGGCCGCGCCTGTATGCCGCGCCGGGGCAAGGTCTGGCGGGCGAGGAATTCCACGAGCTGCGGGTCGTCGCGGTCGTAATAGTCCTGTGTCAGCGCCCCGAAGTCCCGCGCCCCAAGGGCCTGAACCGCGCAGAGCCGCCAGTTGGCATGGTCGAAGAGCTTTGGGTCGGCCTGCCCGTAGATGAACGGGAAGCGGTAGCTGGCCCAATCCGCGGGCCGCACTGGCACTGCCCCCGCCGCGAAGCGCCGGCCCATGGCGCGCTGCCAGTCGACCCGCTCGGCGCGCGGCGTCTCGGGAAAGTCCGGCGGCTCCGGCGCGCCCTCGGAAATGTAATAGCCAGAGCGGTCGCGCGAGGTCAGGTAGTCCGAGGCTTGCAGCTCGGTATAGGCCAGCGAGACGGTGATCCTGCTGACCCCGAGATGCGCCGCCAGCCGCCGGGTCGAGGGCATCTTCTCGCCGCGCCGGAACCGGCCCGAGAGCACGCCCTCGGCCACCATCTGCTGGATCCGCGCCTGCAGCGTGCCCTGATCGCCGGGGCGCAGGAAGAAGGTCTCGACCGGGATCGCCATCGGCGCACTCTACCCTGTGCGTGAAAGAGGGAAAGGGGGGGCGCTGCCCCCCTCGGCGCTCCGCGCCTCACCCCCCGGGATATTTTCACCTAGAAGAAGGGGCAGCGGGGCGCGCCCGGGGTCTTCTAGGTCCAAATATCCCCGCCGGAGGCAGGCCGGACGCAGCCGCGCGCGCGGCATCCGGGTGGGGCTCAGCCGTAGTCGCGCTCGCCGAAGATCGCCGAGCCGACGCGCACATGGGTGGCGCCGAAGGCGATGGCCTGTTCGAAGTCCGAGCTCATGCCCATGGAGAGCCCTTCCAGCCCGTTGCGCTCGGCGATCTTCGCCAGCAGCGCGAAATGCAGGCTGGGGGTCTCGTCGACGGGAGGGATGCACATTAGCCCCTTGAGCGGCAGGTCGAGGGCGCGCACCTCCTTGATGAAGGCGTCGGCCTCGGCGGGCAGGATGCCGGCCTTCTGCTCTTCCTCGCCGGTATTCACCTGCACGAAGAGATCGGGGCAGGCGCCCAGCTCCTGTGCCAGCCGGGCCAGCGTGGTGGCGAGCTTGGGCCGGTCGAGCGAATGGATGGCCGAGAAGAGCTGCATCGCCTGCCGCGCCTTGTTGCTCTGCAGCGGGCCGATGAGATGCACCCTGGCGTCGGGGAAACGCTCCTGGAAGGCGGGCCACTTGCCTGCGGCCTCCTGCACCTTGTTCTCGCCGAAGAGCCGGTGGCCTTCCTCCAGCACCGCCTCGACGCGCTCGTTCGGCTGCACCTTGCTGACCGCGATCAGCTGCGCCGAGCCGGGCGCGCGGCCCGCTTTCTTCTCGGCCTTGGCGATGCGCGCCTTGATGTCGTTCAGTCCCATGGTTCCTCTCCCCAGGCCTCGATGAAAGGCGCCAGTTCGGTTTCGAATTTCTTCCAGGCCTGCGCCGAGCCGCGATAGATCGGCTGCCGCGCCTGGCTGACGCTGAGCGTCTTCACCGCGCCCTGCGCCGCCTGCGTGTCGAGGCAGGCCGGATCCCAATCGAGCCCCGCCGCCGCAACCAGGGCGCGGGCCTGTGGCTCGGGATCCTCGACCAGCGCCTCGTAGCGGATCTCGTGAAGGCGGCCGGGCAGGGCCTCTTTCCAATGCGCGACATTGGCGCGGAAGCGCTTGATGGCGGTGGCGATCTCGGCCAGGTCGTTGGCGTAGCGGTGGGTGCCCGGCACGAAGTGGTTCTTGTAGATCGACAGGGCGATGTCGCGCGGATCGCGGTGCACCACGATGATCTTCGCGCCGGGAAGCGCGTGGTCCAGCAGCCCGAAGATCAGGTGGCAGAGGATCGACTTGTCGGTGATTGCCCCCAGGCTGCGCCCGGTGTCGCGGGCGGCAAGGCGCATGTACTGCGCGGCAAAGGCGGCCACCCGCTCGGGCGGCTCCTGGGCGATGGGGCGCATCTGCTCGCCGGCGCCGAAATGGCCATAGGCGAGCTTCAGCGCGTGGCCGAGCTCGCCGCCCGCCGTGACCCCGGGGTGGGCACCGAGGATGCGCTCGACCAGCGTGGTGCCCGAACGCGGCATGCCGGTGACGAAGATCGGGCGCAGGGCGGGGGGCTCTTCAGGGGGCGGGGCGGGCGCGAGCCCCTCCTGTGCGCGGCGCACGGCGGCGAACTCGCGCGCCTGCGCGGCGCTGTCGAAGGGCGCGGCCTTGCGCTGCAGGGCGTTGGCGCGGGTGAGGTAGGGGAAGACCTTCGCCTTCTGCCCGGTCTCCTCCATCACCTTGGCCAGCGCGAAACCGAGGTGCATGCGCTGCCGGTCCGAAAGATCGCGTCGGGCCCAGAGCCTTTCCATGGCACGCAGCAAGGGATCGCCCGCGGCCAGCTTCTTGGAGGCCAGGAAGATGCGGTAGAGCTCGGGCTCGTTCGGGTGGCGTTTGATCAGCGCGCGGAACAGCTTTTCCGCCTCGTCGAAGCGGCCGAGGAGCTGCAGGTAATGCGCCTTGTCGGCGCGCGGCTTGATCGCCTTAGGCTCTGCCGCGATCTGCCGGTCGAGCGCGGCGAGCGCCGCGTCGGGCCGGTCCAGCGCGCGGTAGCGCGCGATGGCGGTGGCGGTGACCTGCGGCTGGTTGGGGGCGAGCTCCACGGCGCGGTCGAGGTAGCGCAGGCAGGCCTCGCGGTCGCCCTGCTCGTAGCAGATCTGCGAGAGCTGGAAGGCGAGATCGGCGCGGTTCGGCTCGGAGGGAAGCACCTGCTCCAGCGCGGCGCGGGCCTCGCCGAGACGACCCTTGGAGAGGGCGGGGCGGACCTTGTCCATCAGGCTGGCCTTGCGCGCGGCCGAAAGTGGCAGCATGGGGAACCCTCGTCGTTCGTCCGGACCCGTGCCCGGCGGTGATCTTGCGGGACCGTTCTGCCCGTTGAGGGCGCAAAAGAAAAGAGCGGGCCGGAGCCCGCTCTTCCCTGATCAGTCTAATCTCAGGTGAGATTAGAAGGACATTGCCAGACCCAGCGAGAACGAGTCGTCGTCGTCGCCGTTGCGCAGTTCGCTGTAGCCGTAGCCGGCCTGAGCAACGAGACCGCCGCCGAGGTCGTAGTTCACGGCAACGCCGTAGCCCGAAGCGTCGTCGCCGGCTTCGTAGTCGTACTTGCCGTAGTTCACGCCCATCGACAGAGCGTTCATCGAGTAACCGAAGCCAACGCCCCAGTGCTCGAAGTCTTCGCCGACTTCGTTGTTGATGTCGCTGTAGGTCGCGCCGACTTCGAAGCCGCCTGCGAAGCCAGCAGTCACGCCGAGGCCCCATGCGTCAGCGAAATCTTCGAGGGTCAGGTAAGCAACGCCTGCGTTCAGGTTGATGCCGCTGAGGTCAGCTTTGTAGCCTGCGCCGACCGACCAGATGGTGTCGCCGGAGTCGACGATGCCAGCAACCGAAGTGTCGGGCTCTGCGCCGTCGTTCACTTGTTCAGCCGATGCCGAGAAGGTCAGGCCTTCGAAAGCGTAGTCGAAGCGAGCGATCTGGCCGTCGGAGCCGTTCACGCCACCGTCGAACTCTGCGCCGTCGTTGAAGCCGGCGTGGACGGTTTCGTCGTCAGCGATCGAGCCTGCGCCGCCGAGGTTCATCTCGGGAACGATCTTGTCGTATGCCGAGTCGGTGTCGCCCATGGTGAAGGTTGCGCCGCCGTACGAAACGAACAGTGCCTCACCGCCCTGCTGCCAGGGGTTGGTGAACGGCTTCTGAGCTTCGTCGAGGTCGATGTTCGCACCGAAGACCAGGCCGTTGTCGGCTTCGCCGGACATGGTGAAGGTCAGGTCGATGTCAGTGAAGAACTGAACTTCGTCGTTGCCCGGGTCGTTACGGGTTTCGCCGGGGTTGTAGATACCCATTTCGGCGTAACCGGACAGGGTGACTTCTGCCGAGGCGATGCCTGCGGTTGCAACCAGCGCGGTGGAAGCAAACAGAATCTTTTTCATTGTTTCCCTCATGTGTTCTAAGGCACGTACCAATCCGGGTAGCCCGGCCTTGATGGCCACTTCTATGCGCTCGGGCCGGTCGTTCTGGCAACCCGTCGCTGGGTCAGGCGCCCACGAAGCGAACCAGTGATGCCCAATTGCCACAAAGATATCACGAGGTCTTCACGCCGCCGCCGTGAGCTCCGGCAGGTCCTGTCGGCGGCGTCCGGCGTGCAGGCAAAGCGCCGGATTGACGACTTGTGATACGCGGTCCCGGCGAGTATGCAGGAGCAAAGAAGCAGACGGGCAGGAGCTTTGGTTTCATGGAATATAAGCGGTTTGCAAAAGCCTGCGCCCTGATCGCGGTTGCGGCGGGTCTGGCTGCCTGCAGTCAGAACGAGACCCGCCAGCCGGTGCAGACCCAGTCTGCCGACGCGCTCATGGAAGCTGACGTCTACGATGGCCGCGGCGCGCCCGACTCGACCATCTGGGACATTTTCAAGGCAAGGCCGGACGCTGGCCAGATCGGCGCGGTGAACAAGTACATCTGGACTGCCTCGCTGCAGGTGCTGGATTTCCTGCCGGTGGAAAGTGTCGATCCCTTCACCGGGGTGATCACCACCGGATTCGGCACGCCCCCGGGCGGCGGCACCGCCTATCGCGCCACGATCCTCGTGTCGGACCCGGCGCTGGACGCCCGCTCGCTGAACGTCTCGCTGCAGACCCGCTCCGGCCCCGCCAGCGCCTCGGCGGTGCATGCGGTCGAGGATGCGATCCTGACCCGCGCGCGGCAGCTGCGGGCGGTCGACAGCAAGATCTGATCCCGCTGCGGATAGGCTGGCCCCTGCGGTCACCAGGATGAAAAGGCCCGGACGTTTGTTCGGGCCTTCGTCGTTTCCGGGCGCGACGGTTCAGTCCCGCGCCGGGCGCGGTGCCTGCGTGGCGAGACGGGTCACCCAGTCGACGTGCTTCGGCAGGCAGTGGCGGCGCAGGTCGTAGGTCCCCTGCACATGCGCGCGGGCGGCGGTGCCGAGCCGGGCACGGGCGCCGGGATCGTCAAGCAGGGCGCAGAGCCGGTCGACCAGCGCGCCGCGGTCGAAGAAGTCGACCATCCAGCCGGTTTCATCCTCGGTCAATGCCTCGCGCACCGGCGCGGTGTCGCTGGCAAGGATGGCGCATCCCGCGCTCATCGCCTCGAGCAGCGACCAGCTCAGCACGAAGGGGTAGGTCAGGTAGACATGCGCCCGGCTCACCTGAAGCATCGACAGGTACCGACCATAGGGCACCCGGCCGAGGAAATGGACCCGGGCCCAGTCGGCATCCGGGATTTGGCCGCGCACCTCGTCGACGAAGATCTGCTTCCAGCTCTTCCCGTCCGGGGCCTTGGCGCCATAGCTCACCTCGTCGCCGCCGATCAGGACGATCCTGGCGTTGGGCCGGCGGCGCAGGATCTCGGGCACGGCACGCATGAAGATGTGATAGCCGCGGTAGGGCTCGAGATTGCGGTTGATGAAGGTGATCACCTCGTCGTCGCGGCTCAGCACCTCGCCGCTGTCCAGCGTCAGCCGCGCGCCGGGATTCGGCGCCACGAGGTCGGTGTCGATGCCGTCATGCGCCACCGTGAGCCGGTCCTGCCAGGCCGCGGGGAAGGTGCCCGCCTGGAACTGCGTCGGGCTGATCCCGGCGTCCATGACCTCTTCGTGCATGCGGTTGTTGAGGTTCTTCATGCGGATCCGCTGCACGTCGCGCAGCGACGGATCCTTGGCGAACTCCGGATCGAAGCTCAGGAAGTCGGACGAGGTGCGGTGGTAGAGTTCGCAGTAGAGCCCGAGCCGGGCCTCGGGCCAGACATCCTTCAGGAACAGGCTCTCGCCCCAGCCGTGGTGCGCCAGAATCACGTCGGGCGTGTAGCCCTGCGTCTTCAGCGCGAGCGCCGCATTGCAGCAGCTCACGCCGCGAAGAATCTTGGTCTCGAAATCGGTGAGATAGGGGTGGATGCCCTGGGTGCTGCTGCCGCGGATCTGGTAGGGCAGCACCGTCACCCCGTTCCAGGTTGTCGGCTCCTTGACCTTGGGCGTCAGCGCGGTGACCTCATGGCCGAGGCGGACGAGTTCGGGGGCAAGATGCTTGTACTGCCCAGGGAAATTCTGGTGGATACAAAGGACTTTCATCGGACTACATTCGGCTTTGACTATCTAAGCAATGTTTCATGCCGGCCGGCCTCGGCCAATGCAGTAATGCACGACACTGTCATATTGCGGTGCCGAGGTTGCGGAAATGTCGCCCGCATCCACCCCTCTCCGAGACCGGGCACTGGACGTCCGGCGGGGCCTGCCCTATCACCCGCCAAGACCCATCCGCTCCGAGGGACAAGAGATTATGTCGCGCTACGACCCCGCCACGATCGAGCCGAAATGGCAGGCCGCCTGGGAAGACGCCCTGACCTTCAAGGCCACCCGCTCGGCCGACAAGCCGAAATACTACGTGCTCGAGATGTTCCCCTATCCCTCGGGCCGTATCCACATCGGCCACGTTCGGAACTACACGATGGGCGACGTGATTGCCCGCTACAAGAAGCAGAACGGCTTCAACGTGCTGCACCCGATGGGCTTCGACGCCTTCGGCATGCCGGCCGAGAACGCCGCCATGGCCTCGGGCGGGCACCCCAAGGACTGGACCTATTCCAACATCGACACGATGGTCGCGCAGATGAAGCCGCTCGGCTTCGGGCTCGACTGGTCGCGCATGTTCGCCACCTGCGATCCGGAATATTACGGCCAGCAGCAGGCGCTCTTCCTCGACATGCTCGACAAGGGCCTCGTCTACCGCAAGAACGCCGTGGTGAACTGGGACCCGGTCGACATGACCGTGCTGGCCAACGAGCAGGTCGAGAACGGCCGCGGCTGGCGCTCGGGCGCGCTGGTCGAGCGCAAGGAACTCACCCAGTGGTTCTTCAAGATCTCCGATTTCTCGGGCGAGCTGCTCGACGCGCTCGACACGCTCGATGACTGGCCCGCCAAGGTGAAGCTGATGCAGGCGAACTGGATCGGCCGTTCGCGCGGCCTTCAGTTCTCCTTCGACACGCTCAACGCCCCCGCCGGTTTCGAGAAGATCGAGTGCTACACCACTCGCCCCGACACGCTGCATGGTGCCTCCTTCGTCGGCATCTCGCCCGACCACCCGCTCGCGAAAGAGCTGGAAAAGGACAACGCCGAGCTTGCCGCCTTCGTCGCCGAGTGCCGCCGCATGGGCACCTCGGAAGAGGAGCTGGAAAAAGCCGAGAAGCGTGGCTTCGACACCGGCCTCAAGGTGCGTCACCCGTTCGACCCGACTTGGGAGCTGCCGGTCTACATCGCCAACTTCATCCTCATGGATTACGGCACCGGCGCGATCTTCGGCTGCCCCGGCCACGACCAGCGCGACCACGACTTCTGCAGCAAGTACGGCCTGCCGATCGTGGAAACCTTCGTGCCGCTCGAAGGCGAGATCGACATCCTCAAGGAGCCCTTCGTTCCCGCCAAGACCGAGAAGGTGCGCTACACTCGCCTCGTCGCCGGGACCGAAGTGCAGACCGGCGAAGAGGGCGTCAACGCCGCCGTCGACTTCTGCGAGAAGAACGGCATCGGCGAAGGCGTCACCAAGTACCGCCTGCGCGACTGGGGCCTGTCGCGCCAGCGCTACTGGGGCTGCCCGATTCCCGTGGTCCATTGCGAGGCCTGCGGCGTGGTGCCCGAGAAGAAGGAAAACCTGCCGATCAGCCTGCCCTACGACGAGGACGGCAAGGCGATCGACTTCTCGGTGCCGGGCAACCCGCTCGACCGTCACCCCTCGTGGCGCGACTGTTCCTGCCCGTCCTGCGGCGCCCCGGCGCGGCGCGAGACCGACACGATGGACACTTTCGTCGACTCGAGCTGGTACTTCGCCCGCTTCACCTCGCCGCGCGCCGAGACGCCCATCGACATGGCCGAGGCCGAGTACTGGATGAACGTCGACCAGTACATCGGCGGCATCGAGCACGCGATCCTGCACCTGCTCTACTCGCGCTTCTTCGCCCGTGCGATGAACATCACCGGCCACCTGCCCGAGAAGTCCAAGGAGCCGTTCAACGCGCTCTTCACGCAGGGCATGGTGACCCACGCGATCTACCAGACCAAGAACGCCGAGGGCCGCCCGGTCTACCACTACCCCGAGGCGGTCGAGCTGAAGGACGGCAAGGGCTTCCTCGAGGATGGCACCGAGGTCGAGATCATCCCCTCGGCCAAGATGTCGAAGTCGAAGAATAACGTCGTCGACCCGGTGGCGATCATCGGCCAGTACGGGGCTGACACAGCGCGCTGGTTCGTCCTGTCGGACAGCCCGCCCGAACGTGACGTGGAATGGACCGCCTCGGGCGCCGAGGCGGCCTCGAAGCACCTCGCCCGCGTCTACCGCATCGCCGCCGAGATCGCCGCCTCCGATGCGCCCGCCGGGGCCGAGGATGCCGCACTGCTGCGCGAGATGCACAAGGCGATCCACGACGTGACCATGGGCGTCGAGAGCTTCGGCTTCAATGCGGCCATCGCCAAGCTCTACGCCTTCACCGGCGTGCTCGGCAAATCGCAGGCGGGCGCTGCTGCCAAGAAGGAAGCGGCCAAGGTCCTCGCGCAGCTGATGTCGCCGATGACCCCGCACCTGTCGGAGGAAATCTGGCAGCTGCTCGGCGGCGAGGGGCTCATCGCCAATGCCGCATGGCCCAAGGCCGACGAGGCGATGCTGGTCGAGGACAGCGTCACCCTGCCGATCCAGGTCAACGGCAAGCGCCGCGGAGAACTCACCGTTCCCAAGGACATGGCCAAGGAAGAGATTGAAAAACTCGTCCTCGCGCATGAAGCTGTGGTGCGGACCCTCGAAGGGGCCGCCCCGAAGAAGCTCATCGTTGTGCCTGGCCGGATCGTCAATGTGGTCGCCTGATCGAAGAACCCTGCTTGCAGCCTGCGGCGCCCTGGCGCTCGCGGGCTGCGGCTTCACCCCCGCCTACGGGCCGCAGGGCGGCGGGCAGAAGCTGCTCGGGCAGATCGCCTTTGCCGATCCCGACTCGCCCGACGCCTATCTCTACATCCGCCGGATCGAGGAACGCCTCGGCCGCGCCGCGCCGGGCGCGCCCTATCGGCTCGACACCTCGCTGAAGACCGAGACCTCGGGCCACGGCTCGCTCGCCGACGGCAACACCACGCGCATCCGGGTGATCGGCACCGCGACCTTCACGCTGCGCGACGCGGTGACCAACGAGGCGCTGACCACGGGCAACACCTCCTCCTTCACCGGCTATTCCACCACCGGCTCGACCGCCGCCACCCAGGCCGCCGAGCGCGACGCCGAGGAACGGCTGATGCTCATGCTTGCCGACCGGGTGATCGACCGGCTGCTGCTCGTCGCGGCGGACCTGCCGCAGTGACGGGGGCCTCGTGAAACTCGGCGGGCGCGACGCACAGGCCTTCTTCCGCAAGCCGGATCCGACCGGCTCGGGCGTGCTCCTCTACGGCGAGGATGCCATGCGCGTGGCGCACCGGCGGCAGGAGGTCATCACCGCCCTTGTCGGCCCCGAGGCCGAGGCCGAGATGCGCCTCACCCGCATGGGCGGCGCCGACCTGCGCAAGGATCCCGCGCTGCTGCTCGATGCGGTCAAGGCGCAGGGTTTCTTCCCCGGCCCGCGCGTCGTCTTCGTCGAGGAGGCCACCGACGGGCTCGCCAAGACCATGGGCGCGGCGCTGACCGACTGGCGCCCGGGCGATGCGCAGATCATCGTCACCGCCGGGCAACTCACCGCAAAATCCGCCCTGCGCAAGCTCTTCGAGGCCGCCCCCGCGGCGCTGGCCATCGGCATCTACTCCGACCCGCCGGGCCGCGACGAGATCGAGGCGGCTCTTTCCAAGGCCGGGCTCACCCAGGTCGACCGCGCCGCCTTCGACGCGCTCGAACATCTCGCCCGCGCGCTCGAGCCGGGCGACTTCCGGCAGGTTCTCGAAAAGCTCGGGCTCTACAAGCTCGAAGATCCCGCGCCGCTCACCCCCGAGGAGGTGGCGCTCTGCGCCCCCGCCTCGATCGAGGCCGAGCTTGACGACATCCTCAACGTCGTGGCCGAGGGCCGCTCGCCCGAGATCGGCCCGCTGATGCAGCGGCTCGAAGGGCAGGGGGTCGCGCCGGTGACCTTGCTGATCATGGCCATGCGCCACTTCCGCGTGCTCTACGCGCTGGCCTCGGCCCAGGGCGGCCCGCAGGCCGGGGTGCAGCGCCTGCGCCCGCCGCTCTTCGGCCCGCGCCGCGACCGCATGCTGCGCCAGGCCTCGAATTGGAACGCCGACCGGCTCGAGGATGCGCTGGGGATGCTGATGGAGACCGACCTCTCGATCCGCTCCGCCGGCGCCCGCGCGCCCGCCATGGCGCTGGTCGAGCGCAACTTCGTGCGCCTCGCCTGGCTCGCCTCGCGGCGCTAGGCGCTCAACCGTCGCACTGCTCGCGCTCGGCGAGTCGGTCGAGTTTACCCATCCGCCAGAGCTTGATTTCGCGCGCCAGCCGCAGCGAGGGCTTCACCATGAAAAGCACCGAGCCGATGGTGAAGAGCCAGATGGCTTCGGTTTCGTACCGCTTCCAGAAGAACAGCACCGAGCCGAGGGTGAAACAGAGGGCAGCGCCGAAATCCACCGCCGTATGGGCAATTTCGAACAGCGCGTAGACGCGCCGCGTGTCCGCGTTGCGCTCGCGGTTGCGGTGATCGAAGAGCTTCATGTCGCAGAAGATGGCGCATGGTCCGAAAAGGAAAAGGCCCGGCGCTGATGCACCGGGCCCCAAAACTCTTGCACCGTCGCACCAAACGCGACAGCTCGCCCTCTTCGCGCTTAGCGCGACAGGCCACCATGCAGCGTCGGCATGTCCAGCGAGGCAAAGCCGTAGTGGCGCAGCCAGCGCAGGTCCGAATCGAAGAAGGCGCGGAGGTCGGGGATGCCGTATTTCAGCATGGCGATCCGGTCGATGCCCATGCCGAAGGCGAAACCCTGCCACTCGTTCGGGTCGATCCCGCCGGCCTGCAGCACCTTGGGGTGCACCATGCCCGAGCCGAGCACTTCCAGCCAGTCGTCGCCCTCGCCCACGGTGACCGAGCCGTCCTTCCACTGGCACTGGATGTCCACCTCGGCCGAGGGTTCGGTGAACGGGAAGTGCGAGGCGCGGAAGCGGGTCTTCACCGAACGGCCGAAATAGGCCGAGAAGAACTCCTCCAGCACCCACTTGAGGTTCGCCATCGAGATGTCCTTGTCGATGGCGAGGCCCTCGACCTGGTGGAACATCGGCGTGTGGGTCTGGTCGTAATCGGCGCGGTAGACGCGGCCCGGGCAGATGATCCGGGTGGGCGCGCCACCGGCTTCCATCGAGCGGATCTGCACCGGCGAGGTATGGGTGCGCAGCACATGCGGCGGGCGCTCGTCCCCCTCGGCACGGTGCATGTAGAAGGTGTCCATCTCGGCGCGGGCCGGGTGGTGGCCGGGGATGTTCAGCGCGTCGAAGTTGTACCAGTCGGTCTCGACCTGTGGGCCCTCGGCGACGGCGAAGCCCATGTCGGCGAAGATCGCGGTGCACTCTTCCCAGACCTGGCTGACGGGGTGGATGCTGCCCATGCGGCGGCCTCGGCCGGGCAGGGTCACGTCGAGCCATTCCGCCTGCAACCGCTCGTTCAGCGCCGCATCCGCCAGCGCCGCCTTCTTGGCGCCGAGGGCGGCGTTGATCTCGTCCTTCAGCGCGTTAAGCTTCGGCCCCATGAGCTGACGCTCCTCGGGGCTCATCTTGCCGAGCTCGCGCATCTGCAGGCTGATCTCGCCCTTCTTGCCCACGGCCTGCACCCGCAGATCCTCAAGCGCGGATTCATCCGCCGCCTTGCCAATCAGGTCGATATACTTGTCGCGCAGGTCGTCCATTCCGGGCCTCTTCCGAGCATCTCTTCGGGTCCGTCCACTACCGGCTGCGGCTCCGGCGCGCAAGCCTGCGCCGCGCCGCTAGTTCTTCTAGGCGCAAATATCCCGGGGGAGCTGCCGCAGGCAGCGGGGGCAGAGCCCCATCGGCGCGCGTAAAACGGAAAACGCCGCCCCCGGAGGAGCGGCGTTTCGAGAAGTCAGCCGTTGGCGCCGATCAGGCAGCCAGCGCGCCCTTCGCCTGGTCGACGATGGCGTTGAAGGCTTCCGGCTCGTGCACGGCGAGATCCGCCAGCACTTTACGGTCGACTTCGATGCCAGCCAGGTTCAGGCCGTTGATGAACTTCGAGTAGGTCAGAGCCTCGTCATGTGCGCGCACGGCCGCGTTGATCCGCTGGATCCACAGGGCGCGGAAGTTGCGCTTGCGGTTCTTGCGGTCGCGGGTCGCGTACTGGTTGGCCTTGTCGACGGCCTGGGCTGCAACCTTGAAGGTGTTCTTGCGGCGGCCGTAGTAACCTTTGGCTGCCTTGATGACCTTCTTGTGACGGGCGTGGGTGACGACACCACCTTTGACTCGTGCCATTGTTCAGCTCTCCTATATCAGCGGTCGTAGGGCATGTAGCCCTTGACGATTTTCGCGTCGGGAGCCGACAGCGTGGTCGTGCCGCGCGCGTCGCGGATGAATTTCGTGGTGCGCTTGATCATGCCGTGGCGCTTGCCTGCCTGACCAGCGACGATCTTGCCGGTCGCGGTGACCTTGAAGCGCTTCTTGGCGCTCGACTTCGTCTTCATCTTGGGCATTTTCGTCTCCTTAACGAAGTGCGTACAGGCGCGACTCGGCATGCCGCAATGGGCCGGCCGCGCGGTTAGAGGCGCCCCTATAGGCGGGGCCCATGTCATTTGCAAGCCGGAATCGCCTCCGGAAGGGCCGGGACCAGGACCCGCGCGGGCCTGCGGCACGGGTCCCGCCCCGGGGACGGATCACTCGGGATCGGTCGAGTAGATCAGCCGCTCGTCGCAGGGGGCGACGCGCAGGATGTTGGTGGTGCCCGACATGTTGAAGGGCACGCCGGCGGTCACGATGATATGGTCCTCGGTGCCGGCGTAGCCCTGCGCCCGCGCCGCACGCGCGGCGTTGACCACCGCCTGCTTGAAGCGCTCGAGCTCGCCGGTCATCACGCAATTGGTGCCCCAGGTCAGCGACAGCCGCCGCGCCGTGCCGCGCAGCGAGGTCATGGCGATGATCGGCACCCGCGGCCGTTCGCGCGCGACCAGCGCCGCAGTGGTGCCCGAGGAGGTGAAGCAGCAGATCGCCTTGACGTTGGCGGTCTCGGCGATCTCCCGCGCCGCGGCGACGATGCCGTCGGCCACTGTGGCGCGCTGGATGTTGCGCGAGTTCTCCATGACCTCGGTGAAGGTGGGATCCTTCTCGACGCTGATGGCGACGTTATTCATCGTCGTCACCGCCTCGACCGGGTATTGCCCAGCGGCGGATTCGGCCGACAGCATGACCGCGTCGGCGCCCTCGTAGATCGCCGTCGCCACGTCCGAGACCTCGGCGCGGGTCGGCATCGGGCTCTCGATCATCGATTCGAGCATCTGGGTCGCCACGATCACCGGCTTGCCGGCGGCGCGGCATTTGCGGATCAGCCGCTTCTGGATCGGCGGCACCGCCTGCACCGGCAGTTCCACCCCGAGATCGCCGCGGGCCACCATGATGCCGTCCGAAACCGCAAGGATCTCGTCAAAGGCCTTCACCGCCGAGGGCTTCTCGATCTTCGACAGGATCGCGGCGCGGCCGTCGCAGAGCTTGCGCGCCTCCTCCACGTCCTCGGGACGCTGCACGAAGCTCAGCGCCAGCCAGTCGACACCGAGTGCCGCGGCGAACTCGAGGTCGGCCCGGTCCTTCTCGGACAGCGCCGCCAGCGGCAGCACCACGTCCGGCACGTTCACGCCCTTGCGGTTCGAGATGGTGCCGCCCGCCTCGATCACGCAATTGGCGAAGTCCTCGCCGCATTCCTCGACCCGCATGCGGATCTTGCCGTCGTTGACCAGCAGGTGCGCGCCGACGCCGAGCGCCTGGAAGATCTCGGGGTGGGGCAGGCACACGCGCTTGTCGGTGCCCGGCGCCTCGTCGAGATCGAAGCGGAAGGTCTCGCCCCATTCCAGCTCTTCCGAGCCATTGGCGAATTCGCCGACGCGCAGCTTCGGCCCCTGTAGGTCGGCGAGGATGGCGATCGGGCTGTCGAGGTCCTTCTCGACCTGCCGGATGGCGCGGTGCAGCTTGGTGATGTCCTCGTGGCTGCCGTGGCTCATGTTCAGGCGGAACACGTCCGCCCCGGCCTCGTGCAGCGTGCGGATCATCTCGTAGGTATTGCTGGCCGGCCCGAGCGTGGCCACGATCTTCACTTTGCGCAAACGTCTCATCTGGGACTCCTCGACCTCCTGCCGCGGCCGCGTCGGGCCGCCTTGCTGCGGAGCAGCGTATTCTCATTCAGAATAGTGGTTCAAAGTTAAACCAACCACCCTCGTCACGGTTAGGTTATCGCTAACAGTCGCGCCTTTTATTGCGGAATTCCCTTCCCGGCGCAACTGATCTAGAGAGGTCCTATCACGACAGGTCCTACCAAGACATGGCCGCAGACTGCGAAGCTATCATGACCCATACGCCATTCCACATCGAGGGCGCCACGCGCAAAGGCCGCTTTCTCGTCACCTGCGATCATGCGACCAATAGCGTGCCGGCGGAGCTCGGGGGAAGCCTCGGTCTGCCGCCCGAGGACATGGCCCGGCACATTGCCTACGATATAGGCGCGTTGGGGACCGCCCGCGCCCTGGCCGAGGCGCTCGACAGCCCGCTGGTCTGGTCCGACTTCTCGCGCCTGGTCATCGATCCCAACCGCGGCGAAGACGACCCGACGCTGCTGATGCGGCTCTACGACGGCTCGATCATCCCCGGCAACCGCCACGCGGATGCGGCCGAGCGCCAGCGCCGGATCGAGGCCTACTGGCGACCCTATCACGCCGCCGTCGCCGGGCTGCTCGACACCCGCCCCGAGCTGGCGCTGGTTTCGGTGCATTCCTTCACCCCGCAGCTGCGCGGGCGCCTGCCGCGGCCCTGGCACCTCGGCATCCTGCACGCCTGGGACGCCCGGCTCTCGGACGCGCTGCTTGACTTGCTGGCGCGGCAACCCGATCTGGTGGTGGGACGCAACGAGCCCTATCCCGGGCATCTGCCCGGTGACGCCGTGCACCGCCATGCGCTGAAACACGCCCGTCACAACACGCTGATCGAGCTGCGCAACGACCTCATCGCCGAGCCCGAGGCGCAGGAAGACTGGGGCCGCCGCCTCGCGCCGCTGCTGAAGACCGCGCTCGCCCGCGCCCCCGAGTAAGAGGAGAGAGACCATGGACGACCAGACCCGCATCGAGCTCGAGGCCGCCGCCTTCCGCCGGCTGCGCCAGCACCTGATGGAAGACCGCCCCGACGTTCAGAACATCGACCTGATGAACCTCGCCGGCTTCTGCCGCAACTGCCTGTCGCGCTGGTACGAGGAAGCCGCCACCGAACGCGGCCTCGAGATGAG
Source organism: Alloyangia mangrovi (assembly GCF_002300555.2). Classification (GTDB taxonomy): domain Bacteria; phylum Pseudomonadota; class Alphaproteobacteria; order Rhodobacterales; family Rhodobacteraceae; genus Salipiger; species Salipiger mangrovi. Next base: position 36,012 of record NZ_NTHN02000026.1, read on the forward strand.
CAAATCCGAGGCCCGCGAGATCTTCTACGGCATGCCCTATGACGACTGGCGCGCGCAGAACCAGACCGAAGCGAGCCCCGACAAGCAGGCCGCCTTCGAGAAGGCCTTCACGGAAAACGTCACCGACAATACGTAAGGCACCAGCCCCGCCGCGTCTTCTAGGTCCAAATATCCCACGGGGGTCCGGGGGTGTGAAACCCCCGGTCCCGCCCTCTCCGCCTCAGCGCCCCTCGGGGATCTTGCCGGCAATCCACCGGGCGAACTCGTAGTTCGGCCGCTCGAGGTGCGACAGCGCCCCCGGCGCGGCAAAGCGCGATTGCATCCCCTTCCAGACCCGTTCGGTACAGCCCCGGTCCTCGTCGTTCACCGAGTCGAGCAACGCCTTCAGCCTGGTGAAATGCGAGGCCGCCTCGGGGTCGGCGATGAAATCCGGGTGCAGCCCGCCGCCGAAGAGGATCTTCACGTGGCCCGGGCCATCGGGCGTCAGGCACAGGTACCAGAAATAGCCCGGCGTCAGGGTGATCAGCAGCGACGGGTAGACCGCCAGCAGCCAGGTCCGGTAGCGCTCCTCGCCCTGCAGCGCGGTGTTGCCGGGATGGGCGATCGACAGGGCGATCGAGTCGTCCTTCAGAATGTGGTGGTAGTTGAACCCCTCGAACCCCTCGGGGCAGGTCATCTTCTTCAGGTCCACCGCGCCGCCGATGGTGCCGCCGTGGCACATGGGCAGGTGATAGCTCTCCATGAAGTTCTCGGCGAGGATCTTCCAGTTGGTGTCCCAGCGGTGCTCCTCGCGGAAGGTCTCGACGTAGTCTTCCATCTGCAGGTAGCCGACAAGCTCATCGACCTCGCGCAGCGTCTCGCCGGGCTCGGGCAGATCGGGATCGAGGGTGACCATGATCCAGCCCTTCCAGTCGACGCAACGGACCTGCGGCAGGCGGGTGCTCTCCTTGCAGAAGCTGGCGTTCAGCTCCATCGCCGGAGCGCCGCGCAGCGACCCGTCGAGATTGTAGCTCCAGGCGTGGTAGGGGCAGGTGATGGTGCGGACGTTGCCGCGCCCCTCGAGCAGCACCGACATGCGATGGCGGCAGACGTTGGAGAGCGCCCGCAGCGCCCCCTCCCGGTCGCGCAGCACGACGACCGGCTCTCCGGCGATCTCCATCGTCAGGTAGTCCCCCGGCGCCTTCAGCGCATCGACCCGCCCGGCGCAGAGCCAGCTCGCGGCGAAGACATGCGCCTGCTCGAGCCCGAGGAAATCCTCGGACGTGTAAACCGAGACCGGCATGGCCTGCGCCCTCTCGAAGGGGACGGCGACATTGGCGCGCAGTTCGGCGGCGGGATCGTGCAGGGTCATTCTGTGCTCCAGTGCGGCTCCAGGGAGCCGTTCAGAAACCGTTAATGGACGGCGCGCAGCGAGCCCGCAAAACGCGCGCCCGTCAAGTCAAACCGCTGTGCCTCTGTCGGCGCGGGCATCACGGGTCGTGATCGGGAGGCGCACGAAACTGCGTTTGACCGTCCCCGCGGGGACGGCGATCACTGGGCGCAGACAAGCACGGGACAAACCTCATGACGACGATCACCCTCTACGGACACCCCGACAGCGGCCACGCCTGCAAGGTGGCCCTGGCCCTCGCGCTGGCCGGGATCGCGCATGAGACCGTCTTCGTCGACATCTGGGCCGCGCCAGAGACGCGCCCCGCCGCCTTCCTCGCCGCCAGCCCGCTGGCGCAGGTGCCCGCGCTGGTCATTGATGGCGCGGCGATGACCCAGTCCGGCGCCATCCTGCTCGAGATCGCCCGCCGCTGGCAGGTGCTGGGCGGCGCAAGCCCCGCCGGGACGCGCCGCGGTGCCGAACTGCTGATGTGGGAGGCGAACCGCATCGGCATGTGCCTGCCGCAGCTCGTCGAGGCGCGCCGTCCCCACGGGGACAGCTTTCCCGGCGGCACCGTGGAGTGGCTCACCGGGCGCTACGAGACCGACCGCGCCAATTTCGACCGGCTGTTGGGCGAGGGGCGCTTCTTCCACGGCGATGCCCCGGGGATCGGCGACTGCGCCATCTGGGGCTACGTGCAATGGCTCGACAAGGCCGGGGTCGCGCCCTCCGAGGCGATGGCCGGCTGGATCGGCCGCATGCGGGCCCTGCCGCAGATGCGTCCCCGCGGGGACAGCTGGTTCCCGGCCTGACCACGTTACCGCCGCGTCTCAACTTGAGGGGGAAAACTCCGCCACGCTCTCTCCCCTGCGGTCGCGCCGCCTCGGCAGGGGCGGCAGGCCCTTCGGCGGAGCAATGCCGCATTGCAGAGCAACCTGTGACAAATTGACCGTAAGCAGGGGGTGCAACGTCCCGCTCGTGCCTGTCCTGTGGTAAGGGTGGGGCAATTCTATCCTGCTTGGAAGGAGCCCAGACATGGATAAGCCGACCCCCCGCAAGACCACCACGCGCAGCCAGTCGACCTCGTCGCGGGGCAGCAGCTCGCGCCGCCGCACGCCGGTGAAGCCCGCCGAGGTGACCCCGGCCAAGACCGCAACTTCCGTGACAAAAGAGGCACCTGAGGCCATGGCTGCCACCCCGGCACCTGCCCCCGAGGCCCCGCAAACGCCCCCTCCCGCGCCAGTGGAGGCTGCGGCACCCGCCCCTGCAGAGCCCGCGTCCAAGCCGCAGTCCACGCCGCGCCGCAGCGTCGCGAAACTTGCCGAATCGAGCGAGCCCGTGACCAAACCCGCGGCCAAGGCCGCCGCGAAGCCCGCCCCGGCAAAACCGGCCATGTCGAAACCGGCCGCAAAGCCGGCTGTGCCGGCCGCCGCGACCGAGCCCCTCGCCGAGCGCCACTTGCGGATGAGCTGGGATCTCGAGCCCTATGCGACCACCGCGATTGTCGAAACCATGCTCGACATCGGCGCCGAGCTGCAGAGCTTCACCGCCGAGCGGGTGCGCGAGGACGTGGCGACGCAGCACAGGATGCTGCACTGCAAGACGCCCGGCGAGCTGATCCACATTCAGAGCGCCTTCTTCCAGAAGGCCAGCGAGGATTACCGCGCCCATTGGGGCCGCCTCGCGGAGCTGGGCGGCAAGCTCTCGATCTTCCCGAGCTGAGCCGAAGCTGCCGCGTCCCGTCCGTTCTGCGGGCGGGGCGGGCTCCGGCGTGTCGTTCAGGCGCACCGTTCAGGCGCGCTGGGCGAGCAGCCGGGTCAACGTCGGATGCAGGGCTTCGGCGATCTCGGCATGTGCGGCGGGGCTCAGTGCCTCGGCGGCGGCGCCGGCATCGAAATCGGCAAAGACCATCCCCTCGGTCCCGGCCCCCATGCTGGCGGCAGAGAGCGGGCGGTCCAGCAGCGCGGCGGCGCGGGGTCGGAGGGCTTCGAGCATACCGCGCTCGATGAAGAGCGGGGCGGGCGAAAGCGCGTTCACATGAGTGTCGGGCGGCGTGTGACCGGCGGCCCATAGCAGGACGGCCCGCCCGCCCAGAAGCGTCAGCAGGTGCTTCATCCGGGCGACCCAGGCGAGCCGCAGCTCGGCGGTGACCTCGGCAAAGCGCGCCTCCGAGATCTCGCGCAGCCGGCCCAGCATGTGCAGGGTGAAATGGAACTCTGTGAAATCCACCTCGGGGAAAAGCTGCTGCAACCGGTCCGAGGCGCGCAGGAAGCGGTCGTTGCGCCGCGGGTGCACGCCGTAGAAGCGGTTCGACATGTTCTGCGCCCCCATCACCTGGATGACGCAGAGCTCGGCGCGGGCGGCAAGGTTCAGCACCGCCGGATCGCCGAGGTAGAGATCGATCCCGGCATTGACCACGCCGAGGTTGACGCAGGGCAGGGCGGTGGCCCCCTCGGCCTCTCCGCCCGCGTTTTCCGATATCTCCGCCCGCTCTGCCAGCGCGCTCTCGACCAATGCCGGGAAGGGCGCCTTGACGAAACGGCCGAAGGTCTCGGCCCCGCCGAGAAAGGCGACATAGGGCGCGTCCAGCGCCCGCTTGGGGCCGCGGAACAGCAGGCGCGAGCGGCCATAGCGACACGGAAAATATTCCAGCGCACCCTGAAAGGACCCGGCAACGGACATGACGTCCCCCAATCTGATTCCCATTCACCCGGCGTCAGGATCAGCCACCCGCCCCAACAATTCGCTAATGCGAAAATGCAGGCAAAAATTGCCGCACCCCGGCTTGCGGCGGGCTGGCGCGGAGGCATAAGGTTGCCGCGCATCAAAGCAGGATAGGGCGCATGGAAATCAAGAGCATCGGTGTCATCGGCGCGGGTCAGATGGGCAATGGCATCGCCCACGTCATGGCGCTTGCGGGCTACGAGGTGCGCCTGTCGGACGTCAGCCAGGAGGCGCTCGACGCCGCGGTCGAGCTGATCACCCGCAACCTCGACCGCCAGGTCAGCCGCGAGAAGATCTCGGGCGAGGCCCGCGATACCGCGCTGGCGAAGATTTCCACCACGCTCGACAAGGTCGAGATCGCCCACACCGATCTGGTGATCGAGGCCGCCACCGAGCAGGAGTCGGTGAAGACCAAGATCTTCGAGGGGCTGGTGCCGCACCTGCTGCCGCACACGATCCTGACCTCGAACACCTCCTCGATTTCCATCACCCGGCTCGCCTCGCGCACCGACCGGCCCGAGAAGTTCCTCGGCTTCCACTTCATGAACCCGGTGCCGGTGATGCAGCTGGTCGAGCTGATCCGCGGCATCGCCACCGACGAGCCGACCTACCAGGCCTGCCTCAAGGTGGTCGAGAACCTCGGCAAGACCGCCGCCTCGGCCGAGGATTTCCCGGCCTTCATCGTCAACCGCATCCTGGTGCCGATGATCAACGAGGCGGTCTACACGCTCTACGAGGGTGTCGGCAACGTGCGCTCGATCGACATGGCGATGAAGCTCGGCGCCAACCATCCGATGGGCCCGCTCGAGCTGGCCGATTTCATCGGTCTCGACACCTGCCTCGCGATCATGAACGTGCTGCACGACGGTCTGGCGGACACCAAGTACCGCCCCTGCCCGCTGCTCACCAAATACGTCGAGGCCGGCTGGCTCGGCCGCAAGACCAAGCGCGGCTTCTACGACTACCGCGGCGACGAGCCCGTCCCGACCCGCTGATCCGCGGCGCCTTTCTTCTAGGTCGAAATATCCCGGGGGTGAGGCGCGCAGCGCCGAGGGGGCAGCGCCCCCTTGCTGCGTCCTAGCCCTTCAGTGCCAGCGTCCGGTCCCGCAGCCAGGCGACGAACTCGCGCTGGTTGCCGCTCCAGCCGCGCACCTCCTCGGGGCTGATCGGGGCGCCGACCACCGGTGCCTGCGGCCGTCCGCAGGCGTGGATCACCTCGTGGATCAGCAGCCCCTGGCGCAGCGTCGGCGAGAGGCGGTTGGCGATCTGGTAGGCCCGGCTGTTCTGGCCGGGGAAGTAGATCGGCACCACGGTGGCGCCCGAACGCTGGATCATCTTGGCGGTGAAGGGATTCCACACGGCCTCGATGGCATTGCCGAACATCGAGCCGGACGAGGCCACCACGCCAGACGGAAACAGCGCGATCACCCCGCCACGCTTGAGGTGGTCCATGGCCGTGGCGCGCATCTCGAGGCTCTGCTCGCGCGCCGTCTCCTCGTGCGGGAAGGGCACCGGGATCATGAACTCGGCGATCTCCTGCACCCCCGTCAGCAGAGAGCGGGTGAGGATGCGGTAGTCGGTGCGCACCCGGCCGATCAGCTCGGCGAGGATCATCCCGTCGACCAGCCCATGCGGGTGGTTGGCAACGACGATCACCGGGCCGTCCTGCGGGATGCGGGCGATCTGTTCGGCGGGGGTCTGCAGCTCGATGCGCATCATCCGCAACGCCTGCGCCCAGAAATCCTGCCCCTCGGGCACGCCTTCGCGCTCGAAGCGGCGCACCAGGCGGATCAGCGGCAGCTTCCCGGTCGTCCACTCCAGCGCGCGGATGGTGTTGGCCTTCCAGGGGTTGGTGAAGGTATTGGCGTAGCTGAGCTTGCGCTTGTCATAGGGCGCTGGCGGAGCCGCGGTCGGCTGCGGCGCCGCGGTGTCCCCCTTGGCCGGGGCGTCATAGCTGTCGAGCATGTGCCTCCCCTGCTGTGTCATGCGACCGGTCCGCGCGTCAGTTGTCCTCGCCGAAGCGGTTGGCGACAAGCGCCTCGAGCGCATCGGCGAGCGCCTTGGCGTCGGGGCCCGAGGTTTCGACTTCAATAGAGCTTCCCTTGGAAGCTGCCAACATCAAAAGCCCCATGATGCTGTCGCCGCCGGCGCTCATGCCGTCCTTGGAGACCTCGGCATGGGCGTCGAATCCCTCGACGACCTCGACCAGCTTGGCGGAGGCACGGGCATGCAGCCCCTTTTCGTTGACGATGTTCAGCACGCGGCGAACAGAGGTATCACTCATCTTCAAACTCTTGGTTGCGGGGCCATCGCGGGGCTCGGGATGCGGTCCTAGACCGGATCGGGCCTGACGTTCTGGCTGTCAATGTACTTGCGGCCGGCCTCGAGCGCGCCGCGCACGGCGTCCGGCACCGACAGCTGGCGAGTCTTGGCGAGCTTGATCAGCATCGGCAGGTTCATGCCGTAGAGGATGCGTCGGTTCTCGGGCTGGCAGGCGAGCAGGCTGAGGTTCGAGGGCGAGCCGCCGAAGAGGTCGGTGACCAGCACCACGCCGTCGCCGGTATCGACGCTGTCGGCGGCAGCGCAGATCTCGGATTGCTTCTTGGCGCGGTCATGCTCGGCCTCGATGGAGATGGCCATGATTCCGGGCTGCACGCCAACCACGTGTTCCACGGCCGAAAGGTATTCCTTTGCCAGCCCACCATGCGCCACGATCACGATGCCGATCACGCCTGCGACCTCTCGTCCAGTCCAGTTGCCACGCCCTTGGCGGCTTGGCCGCGGCGTTCGAGTTCCCGGTGCCTAGTTGACACCTGCCAGCCCTGCTCCGCAAGGGCACGCGCGACGGTTTCCGTCACGGTGACGGAACGATGTTGCCCGCCGGTGCAGCCAAATCCGAAAGAGAGATGCGCCTTGCCCTCATCCGTGCAGGCCGGAAGGAGAAAGAGCGCGAGGTCGATCACCTTTAGCATGAATGGATCGAAGCGCGGGTCGGCTTTCACATGCGCCTGCACCGGTGCGTCGAGCCCGCTGAGGGCGCGCAGATCGGGCACCCAGTGCGGGTTGTCGAGGAAGCGGCAATCGAAGACCATGTCGAGCCCCTGCGGCAGGCCGCGCTTGTAGGAGAAGCTCTCGACCGAAACCGCGAGTTGCTGCGCCTGCTCCCCGGCGAACCAGCTTGCGAGCTGGGCGCGCAGTTCGTGCGGGCTCATCTCGGAGGTGTCTATGAGGATGTCGGCGGCGGCGCGGGCCTGTTCGAGCAGCGCCAACTCGCGGGTGATGCCCTCGGTATAGGCGCTGTCGGGGGCGAGCGGGTGACGGCGGCGGGTCTCGGAATACCGCCGGGCGAGCACGGTCGGCGCGGCGTCGAGATAGAGTAGCTGCGGGCTGATCTGCGGCTGCTCGGCCAGCGCCGCCTGCAGCGAGAGCAGCCCCCCGACGGTGAAATCACGGTTGCGGATGTCGACGCCGAGCGCCAGCGGGCGGTCCAGCGCCGGGCCCTCGAGCAGCCGCGGGATCAGCCCCAGCGGGATATTGTCGATCGCCTCGAAGCCGAAATCCTCCAGCGCGTTGATCGCGGTGGAGCGCCCGGCGCCCGAGGGGCCGGTCACCAGCACGACGTGCTGGGGTCCTTTGGGCGAGTCATCCATCACGCGGATCCCTTGTTGCGCCTTTCAGATATTGAACGAGCGCTGCGGGAAAATAGGGGTGCGCGGCATTGTGAAGCAATGGGAGATTTCGCGTCTGCAGCACGATTTCCCGATGCGGGGGCAGGCGTTCGGTTTCCGGTGTGTCGAGATCGAGCACGGCGACGACCTCGGCACGGGGCAGGTGGTCGACCCGCAGCAGCCCCAGGAAGCGCGCCTCGATCATCCCGGCGAGCAGGGCAGGGGGGGCTGGCCCAGAGGGCACCTGCCGCCAGCGTCAGCACCACGCGGTCGTCGGCGACCAGCTGCGCCCCGCGCGCCATCATCTCGAGCGCGAGGCCGGATTTGCCCGCGCCCGATGCGCCGCGGATCAGCAGCGCGCGCCCGTTCACCGCCACGGCGGTGGCGTGCAGGATCAGCGGATCGGGGACGGTCATGGGATCAGATCGGCAGGCCGACGACGAAGCGCGCGCCGAGCGGCTCGGAGGTGATGTCCGCCTCGGTCGGGCGGATGTTCTCGGCCCAGATCACCCCGCCATGCGCCTCGACGATCTGCTTGGAGATGGCGAGGCCGAGGCCGGAGTTGTTGCCGAAGTCGTTCTCGGGGCGCTGCGAGTAGAAGCGTTTGAAGATCTTCTGAAGCGCCTCTTCGGGGATGCCGGGGCCGGTGTCCTCGACCACCACGAGCACGCGGTTGTCGCGGCGGCGGGCCCAGACCCTGATCGCATCGCCATCCTCGCAGAAGGAGATGGCGTTGGTGATGAGGTTGACGAAGACCTGCGCGAGCCGCGGCTCGAGCCCGTTGATGCGGATCGGCTTCTCGGGCAGGTCGGTGATGAACTCGATGCCCTTCTTGCGCGCGTCCTCGCCAAGGAACTGGCCGAGGTTGCCGAGCATCTCGAGCAGGTTGAATTCCTGTTCTTCTTCCTTGACCAGCTCGGAGTCGAGCCGCGAGGCGTTGGAGATGTCCGAGACCAGCCGGTCGAGACGGCGCACGTCGTGCTCGATCACGTTGAGCAGCTTGTCGCGGTGCTCTTCTTTCTTGACGATGCGCAGCGAGCCGATGGCCGAGCGCAGGCTGGCGAGCGGGTTCTTGATCTCATGCGCCACGTCCGCGGCGAACTGCTCGTTGGCGTCGATGCGGTCGTAGAGCGCCGCCACCATGCCGCGCAGCGCGCCCGAGAGGCGGCCGATCTCGTCGGGGCGGGCGGTGAGGTCGGGGATGCGGATGCGGCGCGAATTGCCCTGCGACTTGTTGCGGTCGCGGCCGATCTCGGCGGCATCGGCAAGGTCGGAGATCGGGTTGGCGATGGTCGAGGCCAGCACCAGGCTGAGGCCGATCGAGACCAGCGTGGCGATGACGAACATCTGCAGCACCCGCTCGCGCTCGGCGCTGACCGCGAGGTCGATCTCGGGGGCGGCGGCGACAAGGGCGACGCTGCCGATGATGTCGCTGCCCTGTTGGATCGGCGCGAAGGCGGTGAAGACGGTCTCACCCTCTTCGCCGACGCCGGCCTCGACGCGCGGGGTGGCGGGATCGCCCGCCTCGATCTGCTGGCGGAGTCGGTCCTCGAGGCCCAGAGCCTCGGTTTGCTGGAAATAGGCGAAGACGCCGGAGATGCCCTGCCAGAGCTGGTCGAGCATATGCGAGATCATCGTCTCGCGCCCGCTGGGGCCGCTGGGCAGGGGCGGCGGGCCGCCTGCCTCGCCGACGAGGAAGTTGCCGGTGTCGAAGATCATCACGCCGGTGCCGCGGCGCAGCTCGAGCGCCCCCAGCGTGGCGGCGACGTCGATGCCGTCGGACGAGCCGAGGCTGACCGGCGCGCCCTCGGGAAGTTGCATCGCGAAGACATCGGCGATCAGCTCGGCCTGGACGAGCGTCGCATCGGCGCGCTGCAGCGCCAGCGTGTCGCGCGAGGAATTGAGCCAGAGAATGCCCGCGGCCAGCACGTTCAACGCGATGAGGTTGAACGTGATGATCTTGCGCGTGAGGGGGGAGCGATTCAGCGAAAAGAGCGAGCGCCGCGCACGGCTGTCCCGCAATTCCTTTTCGACGGTGCTGTCCGGGGCGATCCAGTCATCCCCGAGAACAACATCGGCATCCTGCCTGTCGCCCGACTCCGCGTCGCGCATGGAGATCCTTTCGGCCAGGGCCATCGCTTACTCTTCGTTGTAACGATACCCGATGCCGTAGAGCGTTTCGATGGCCGAGAAGTCTTCGTCCACGGTGCGCATCTTCTTGCGCAGGCGCTTGATGTGGCTGTCTATGGTACGGTCGTCGACATAGACCTGGTCGTCGTAGGCCACGTCCATCAGCTGGTCGCGCGACTTCACGAAGCCGGGCCGCTGGGCCAGCGCCTGCAGCAGCAGGAATTCGGTAACGGTGAGCGAGACATCCTTGCCCTTCCAGCTCACCGCGTGGCGCAGCGGGTCCATGGTGAGCGAACCGCGGGTCATCAGCTTGGTGTCTTCGGTATCCCCAACCACTTCACCAGCCTGGGCTTCCTGACGGCGCAGGAGCGCGCGGATCCGCTCGACCAGCAGGCGCTGGCTGAACGGCTTCTTGACGTAATCGTCCGCCCCCATGCGCAGGCCGAGAACCTCGTCGATCTCGTCGTCCTTGGAGGTGAGGAAGATCACCGGCATGCGGGATTTCTGACGCACCCGTTGCAGCAGATCCATCCCGTCCATGCGAGGCATCTTGATGTCGAAAACCGCCATGTCGGGCATCTTCTTGCTGAACGCATCCAGCGCAGACTGCCCGTCATTGTAAGTTTCAACCTCGAACCCTTCCGCCTCGAGTGTCATGGACACGGATGTCAGGATGTTCCTGTCATCGTCCACCAGGGCGATTTTAGACATAGCACTTCATCCTTGTACTGCTCTGTTATGCCTTCTTTTTCGCCGAGTATGCGAAGTTTCGGATTGTTCAACAATCCCATACCGCGAATCAGTACAGAGCTGCGACTTAATTGCAGCGCAGAATGGGTAAGGAATGGCTAAAATGCCTCACCTTACCAGCGCAAGTTGCAAAAACCGTGACCGATGGTAACGCTAGCCTGAACGGGTGCTAACGCTAAAGCCATTTTGATTGCGCTAACGTCCCGGATGACTTCTGTTCTTGGCCGATCCCAGCATGTTAAAGGCTCTGATACCGGTGGCGGGCGCTGCCGGTGGACGGCAGCCACTGTGCCGCCCCAATGACTACCGCCGCCCAGACAAGCGGCTACAGGAGCTTGGCAGATGACATTTGGACGGGTGAACCCGCAATTCCGGCTTGAAGATCAGGGGATCGAAGGGCTGGGCAATGTCTATTACAATCTTATGGAGCCCGCGCTGATCGAGGCCGCGCTGAAGCGCGGCGAGGGCACGCTGGGCAAGGGCGGCGCCTTCTACGTGACCACCGGCAAGTTCACCGGCCGCTCGCCGCAGGACAAGCACGTGGTCAAGACCGCCTCGGTCGAGGACAAGATCTGGTGGGAAAACAACCGGGCCATGTCTCCCGAGGGCTTCGACGTGCTGCATGCCGACATGCTCGAGCACATGAAGGGCAAGGATTACTACGTCCAGGACCTCATCGGCGGCGCGGATCCGGCGCATTCGATCAAGGTGCGCATGGTGACCGAGCTCGCGTGGCATGGCCTGTTCATCCGCCACATGCTGCGCCGCCCCGAGCGTGAGCAGCTCGACGAGTTCCTCGCCGATTTCACCATCATCAACTGCCCGAGCTTCAAGGCCGACCCGGCCAAGCACGACTGCCGCACCGACACCGTCATCGCGCTGAACTTTGACAAGAAGACCATCCTCATCGGCGGCACCGAATATGCCGGCGAGAACAAGAAGTCGGTCTTCACGCTGCTGAACTACATGCTGCCGCTCAAGGGCATCATGGCGATGCACTGCTCGGCCAACCACGCGCCGGGCAACCCGGTCGACACCGCCGTGTTCTTCGGCCTGTCTGGAACCGGCAAGACCACCCTCTCGGCCGATCCGGAGCGCGTGCTGATCGGTGATGACGAGCACGGCTGGTCCGACCGCGGCACCTTCAACTTCGAAGGCGGCTGCTATGCCAAGACGATCAACCTGTCGGCCGAGGCAGAGCCCGAGATCTACGCGACCACCTCGAAATTCGGCACCGTCATCGAGAACATGGTCTTCGACGAGGAGACCTTCGAGCTCGACTTCGAGGACGACAGCCTGACCGCCAACATGCGCTGCGCCTACCCGCTCGAGTACATCTCGAACGCGTCGTCCACCGCGCTCGGCGGCCACCCGAAGAACATCATCATGCTGACCTGCGACGCCTTCGGTGTCCTGCCGCCGATCGCGCGGCTGACCCCGGCGCAGGCGATGTACCACTTCCTGTCGGGCTTCACCTCGAAGGTGGCGGGCACCGAGCGTGGCGTGACCGAGCCGCAGCCGACCTTCTCGACCTGCTTCGGCGCGCCCTTCATGCCGCTGCGCCCGGAAGTCTACGGCAACCTGCTGCGCGACAAGATCGCCAAGCACGGCGCGACCTGCTGGTTGGTCAACACCGGCTGGACCGGCGGCGCCTATGGCACCGGCCACCGCATGCCGATCAAGGCGACCCGCTCGTTGCTGCACTCGGCGCTGAACGGCTCGCTGGCCAAGGTCGAGTTCCGCAAGGACCCGAACTTCGGCTTCGAGGTGCCGGTCTCGGTCGAGGGCGTGCCCGAGCTGCTGCTCGACCCGCGCCGCACCTGGTCGGATAAGGAGGCCTTCGACGCGCAGGCCCAAAAGCTGGTGAACATGTTTGCCGAGAACTTCGCGCAATACGTGCCCTACATCGACGAAGACGTGAAAGCCGCCGCGATCGGCTGATGCGCCTCGCCGCGATCCTCATGATGCTGGCCGGACCCGCCTTGGCGGGGTCCGGCCTTTCTTTTGCCGCGCCGCCGGTGATGCTGATCGAGCGCGGCGTGATCTGCCAGGTGACCCCCGATGGCGCCCGCCCGGCGCCGGAGACCGAGCAGGGGATCATCAACCTCATCGAGCCGGGGCGGCGCGTCGATGTCGCCACCGAGGTTGTCCCCGCCGCGCTGGGGATCAGCTTCGGCATCCGCTTCACCCTCTCAGAAACTGCCGCGCCGATGGCGCTGCGGGTCATCGTCACGCATCCGCCGATGGGCTCGCGGGGGATCGAGGTCGAGAGCTGGACCACCGGCGCCTCGCCCGGCGCGCCAAGCCTGAGCCTCTTCACCTTCGAGTACGCCTACGAGATGGTCGAGGGCGACTGGACCATGGCGCTGGAGGCGGGCGGTGAGCGGCTGCTTGAGCAGCATTTCACCGTGGTCCCAGCTGATGCCGCGCGGCCCGTCCTTGCGGCCTGTGACGGCCCGGCGGCGGTATCCTGACGCTGGGGGCGTGCCCCGCTCAATTCATCTTATGCGGTATTTCGCGGGCAAGGTGTCGCGTTTTGAGGGTTTCCACTTCTGAGGCGTCGCATTCCGGAGCCGATTTCCGGCAGGAATTGTCCCGGATTGCGCACCCGTTTCTCCGATTTCATCCACAGGTCCACTGCGCGACTCAGGCTGCTGAAAAGACTCGGAACCTTGAGTCTGCCCCCCTCCGGACTCCCCGGAGTTGCCCACAATCCGTGAGTCTGCATGTTGATTAAATAACAGATCGCTCCACAACTTATTGAGTGCGTCACGAACATTTCGCTTTACAGGAGGTGCAGGCCACAGGCACGATATATGGTAAGAGACGAGGGCTTACCCCCAACATCTCTACGAGCAGGCACCTAGCAAGCGGGGCACTGCCAAGCCCCGAAGCTACAACCATAAGAGGTGGCGCATGGCACTGTCCGAAGACTTTCTGAGCGAAGAGCTGCACCCCATCGACATCGTCGAGACCCTTGCCGAGACCAACGACTGGGATTTTGATCGCGTCGGCGAAGACCAGATTGCCATGGCGGTCGAGGGGCAATGGCGCACCTATTCGATCACCCTCGCATGGTCGCCCTACGACGAGACGCTGCGGATGATCTGCAGCTTCGAGATGGAGCCGCCGACGGACTCGCTGCCCGAGCTCTACGCCGGTCTCAACGCGGTCAACGATCAGTGCTGGGCGGGCGCCTTCTGCTACTGGGCGGAGTCCAAGCTGATGGTCTACCGTTACGGGCTGGTGCTCGCCGGAGGCCAGGTGGCCAGCGCCGAGCAGATCGACACGATGATCGGCGCGGCGGTGATGACCTCCGAGCGCTACTACCCCTGCTTCCAGCTGATCAACTGGGCCGGCAAGAGTGCCGAGGAAGCCCTGCAGATCGCCATGGCGGAAGCCTACGGCCGCGCCTGACCGCCGCCTTCGAGGGGCGCGCGAGATGGCCGCGAGAGGCCCTTGCGCCCCCTAGTGGAGACCCAGCGCGGTTTCCTTCAGCATCTCGGCCGAGGCGCGCAGCGCCGCCGCCTCGGAGGGATCGAGTTCGGGGGCCAGCGTCGTCAGCACCCCGCCTGCGCCGACGACGCGGGGCAGGCTGAGCGCCACGTCCGCGACACCCTGCACCTGCGGCGTAACCACCGAGACCGAGAGCACCGCCCGCTGATCGTCGCGCACCGCCTGCACGATCCTCGCCAGCCCGGCGCCGATGCCGTACCAGGTCGCCCCCTTGCCCTCGATGATGCGATAGGCGGCGCGGCGCACCGCCTCGTCGATGCGGGCGCGGACCTCCCCGGTGATCGGCGCATGGACCTGTTCGGCGAACTCTCCCACGGTGAGCGCCCCGGCCCGGGCCGAGCTCCAGCCCAGCACCTCTGAATCGCCGTGCTCGCCGAGCACGTAGGCATGCACCGATTGCGCGGCAATGCCGAGGTGATCGCCCAGCAGCCAGCGGAAGCGCGCGGTGTCGAGGATGGTGCCCGAGCCGATGACCTGCCCGGCGGGCAGCCCCGAGGCGCGCAGCGCGACCTCGGTCATCACGTCGACCGGGTTCGAGGCAACCAGCAGCATGGCGCTGGGGGCGGCTCTCTGCACGCCCTCGATCACCTGGGCGAAGACCTCGGCGTTGCGCGACAGGAGGCTCAGGCGGCTCTCTCCGGGCTTCTGCGCCACGCCTGCGGCAAGGATCACGATCGCCGCGCCCTCGAGCCGCTCGTAGCCACCCGAGCGCACCTGGCAGGGATGGGCGAAGGGCACCGCGTGGGCGATGTCCTCGGCCTGGGCCCGGGCCAGCGCCGCGCTCTTGTCCACCAGGACGATCTCGTTCGCGCCGCCGCGCAAGGCCAGCGCATAGCCCGCCGCCGAGCCGACCATGCCCGCACCCACGATTCCCACCTTCATGGCCTTCTCCCTTCCGCCGCTGTTGGCGGTACCATGGCACGGGTAGGGCGAGGGGCCAAACGCGCAGGGTCTGGAAGCCGCCGCAAAGACGCGATTTTCCGCCCGTAGCACAGCCCGCGCGCAAACGCCCGCACGGCATGGACACCCGGGGCGACGCGGCTATAGTGCCGCCTCCACAAGGCAGATCCAGCAGGCGAAAGAGGCCCGGACATGACGGAACAGGTGAAGGTCGGCATCATCATGGGCAGCCAGTCGGACTGGCCCACGATGCAGGAAGCGGCGCAGATGCTCGACGAGCTGGGCGTGGCCTACGAGGTCAAGATCGTCTCGGCGCACCGGACACCGGACCGGCTTTGGACCTACGGCAAGGAAGCCGCCGGGCGCGGGCTGCAGGTGATCATCGCGGGCGCGGGCGGTGCGGCGCACCTGCCGGGGATGATGGCCTCGAAGACCCGGGTGCCGGTGATCGGCGTGCCGGTGCAGACGCGGGCGCTCTCGGGCGTCGACAGCCTCTATTCGATCCTGCAGATGCCGCGCGGCTTTCCGGTGGCGACCATGGCGATCGGCGCGGCGGGCGCGGCCAACGCCGGGCTGATGGCGGCGGGCATCCTCGCGCTGCAGGAGCCGGCGCTGGCCGAGCGGCTCGACGACTGGCGGCAGGCGCTGTCGGACTCGATCCCCGACGAGCCGGTCCGGGACTGATCCGGGGCTGATCCTCCGGCGGGCGCAGAGGCCTCGGGTGCGCCCTCGGTGGCGCACTCCTTCACCGCGCCACACAAAGGGGTGTTGCAAGCCGCGCCAATCCGCAGGAAAAGCGGCCAAACCCGACCCCAGCAACGGAGGCCCCCATGTCTGACGCTCTTCCCCAAGGTGCAACCATCGGCATTCTCGGCGGCGGACAGCTGGGACGGATGCTCTCGGTGGCCGCCAGCCGCCTCGGCTACCGCACGCATATCTTCGAGCCGGGTGCCGAGCCGCCCGCCGGCCATGTCGCCCACGCGGTGACCACGGCCTCCTACGAGGACAAGGCGGCGCTGACCCGGTTTGCCGAAGCGGTGGACGTGGTGACCTACGAATTCGAGAACATCCCCACCGAGGCGCTCGACACGCTGCAGGCGCTGCGCCCGATCCGCCCGGGCCGCGAGGCTCTGCGTGTCAGCCAGGACCGGATGACCGAAAAGGAGTTCCTCTCGGGTCTCGGTCTGCGCACCGCGCCCTTTGCCGCCGTCGACACCGAGGCGGACCTGAACAACGCGCTCGAACTGATCGGCGCGCCCGCCATCCTCAAGACCCGCCGCTTCGGCTATGACGGCAAGGGTCAGGCCCGCATCCTGTCGAAGGATGACGCCGCCGACGCGTTCGACGCGATGAACGGTGCCCCGGCGATCCTCGAAGGTTTCGTCGAGTTCAGCCACGAGGTCTCGGTGATCGCGGCGCGCGGCGTGGACGGCGAGGTCGCCTGCTTCGATCCCGGCGAGAACGTCCACCGCGACGGCATCCTGCGCACCACCACCGTGCCCGCGCGCCTCACCCCGGCGCACCGGCAGGATGCGATCCTGCTGGCGGGCCGTATCCTCAACGCGCTCGACTACGTCGGCGTGATGGGTGTCGAGCTCTTCGTCTGCCCCGACGGGCTGGTGGTCAACGAAATCGCACCGCGGGTGCACAACTCCGGCCACTGGACGCAGAACGGCTGCAGCATCGACCAGTTCGAGCAGCACATCCGTGCCGTGGCGGGGCTGCCGCTGGGCGACGGCGCGCGGCATTCGGACGTGCAGATGGAGAACCTGATCGGCGACGACATGGACCGGGTGCCCGAGCTGCTGCGCGAGGCCGACACCGCGCTGCACCTCTACGGCAAGGCCGAGGCCAAGGCGGGCCGCAAGATGGGCCACGTCAACCGCATCGTGCGCGGCGGCTGATCTCCAGACAGAAATCGGCCGGGGCGCTTCAGGCGATGAAGCGCCCGGCCACATCCCCGCTCATGTAGGCCACGCGTCCCCCGGCAATCGTCGCCACGATGCGCCGGGTCGCTTGTTCGCGGATCACCAGATCGGCGCGCAGCCCGTCCTCGATGCGGCCCCGGTCGCTAAGCCCCAGCAGCCGCGCCGGGCCTTCCGAGACCAGTTTCCACGCCGCGATCTCGTCGAGCATCCCAAGCTCCACGCAGCGCCAAGCCGCGCGCGCCGGGGCAGGGTAGTGGTAATCCGAGGCCAGCGCGTCGCAGAGCCCCATCCCCACGAGCTCCAGCGCCGAGACATTGCCCGCGTGGCTCGCGCCGCGCACCACGTTGGGCGCGCCGAGCACAATGAACTCACCGGCGTCGCGCGCCGCCTGCGCCGCCGCGACCGTCTCGGGGAATTCCGACACGCGCACGCCGCGTGCCCGCCATTCGGCACGGCCCTCGGCGGTGCGGTCGTCATGGCTGCCCATGGTCACGCCGCGCGCCGCCAGCCGGGCGCAGAGCCCGTCAAGCGCCGCCGGCACCTCGTCCCCGCGATCATGCAGCCCCATCATCAGCGCCAGATGCGCCTCGGGGCTGCGGCCGCTCTTCAGCGCCTGCCCGGTGAGGCGGGGCGGCTTGCGCCCCTCGGCGAGGCGCCGGTGCGGCAGGTGGTCGTTGAACACCGCGTAGGAGATACCCCAGCGCGCAATCGCCTCTTCGGCCCCGGCGAAGCCGTCCAGGAAATGCGTCTCCAGCCGGAGCTGCAGGCGAAGGTCGATGGGCACCGTGGGCGCGACCTCGGTGACGGCGGCAAAGACCTCTTCGGCGAACTCCGGCCCGCGCATGCCGCCTTCCCAGGACCAGAACTGGGCCAGCGCCGCCGTGGTGATGCCGCAGGCCGCCAGTTCGGCGGCGCAGGCCTGAACCCCGGACGCACGCTCGCGCAGCGCGCCCCGGCGCGGGGCCATGTGCCGCTCGAAGCCGTCGCCATGGGCGTCGACGATGCCCGGCAGGATCTCGAAGCCCGAGAGGTCCACCACCTTGCCCGCGCTGCCACCGAGGAGGCCGCCACCAATGGAAAGCGGCGCGTCGCTCCAGCCCTCGGGGCGCAGGACGGGGGCGTTGAGAAGGGTCAGGTCGAGCACGGGTGGAGGCCTTTCTTCGGGCGCTGAAGGGGCAGGGCGGGGTCGGCGCTTGAGATACGCGCCCGCCCGGCCCTATGAAAGGGGCAAAAGGACACGCCCGAAGGGTCACCCATGTCGAAATCTCCCCGCCTCGCTGCCCGCGCCGTGCTGCTGCACGAGGACCGGCTGCTGCTGGTCAACGCCTGGCCTGGCGGCAAGAGCGACCTCTGGTGCGCGCCGGGCGGCGGTGTCGAGCCCGGGGCCTCGTTGCCCGACAACCTCGCCCGCGAGCTGCGCGAGGAGACCGGGCTCGAGGTCAGGGTCGGCCCGCCCTGCCTGGTCAACGAGTTCCACGATCCGGGCAGCGGCTTCCACCAGGTCGAGATCTTCTTCCGCTGCCGCCTCGTCTCGGGGCAGATCGACTCCGCCTGGCATGACCCTGAGGGCGTGGTGACCGAGCGCCGCTTCGTCACCCGCGCCGAGATGGAGGGGCTGCGCTTCAAGCCGGACAGCCTGCCGCATGTGGCCTGGGGCAGGGGCTTCGGCTACGACCCGCTCGAGCCGATCCAGCATTGAGCGTCTGGACCGCGCCCCGACCTGCGCATAACGTGGCGCCATGCTAGGCTACGCGCTCAAACGTCTGACCTCGCTGGCGCTTTCCCTGCTGGTGGCGTCGCTGGTCATCTTCCTGGTGGTCGAGGTCGCCCCCGGCGATCCGGCCAGCTACATGCTCGGGCTGAATGCGCAGCCCGACACGGTGGCAGCGCTGCGCAACGAGCTCGGTCTCGACCTGCCGAAGTGGCAGCGCTACCTGAGCTGGCTCGGCGGCATGCTGTCGGGTGATTTCGGCACCTCCTACACCTACCGCACGCCGGTGGCGCAAATGGTGGCCGACCGCATCACCGTCTCGCTGCCGCTGGCGCTCTACGCGCTGGGGCTCTCGACTCTGATCGCGCTGCCCGCAGGGATCTACGCCGCCGCCCGCCGCGGCAAGGCAGGCGATGCGGCGGTGATCGGGGCGACGCAGCTCGGCATCGCCATCCCGAACTTCTGGTTCGCCATGCTGCTGGTGCTGCTCTTCGCGCTGAAGCTGCGCTGGTTCAGCGCCGGCGGCTTTCCTGGCTGGGAAAGCCCGCTCATGGCGCTGAAATCGCTCACCCTTCCGGCGGTGGCGCTGGCCCTGCCGCAGGCCGCGATCCTCGCCCGGGTCATGCGCAGCTCGCTGATCGACATCCTGTCGGAGGATTTCATCCGCACCGCGCGCGCCAAGGGGCTCTCGCGGCGGCAGGCGCTCTGGCGGCACGGGCTTCGCAATGCACTCATCCCGGTGCTGACCATCCTCGGGCTGCAGTTCTCCTTCCTTCTGGCAGGGGCGATCATCATCGAGCAGGTTTTCTTCCTGCCGGGGCTGGGCCGGCTGATCTTCCAGTCGATCACCCAGCGCGACCTCATCGTCGTCGAAAGCGTCGTCATGCTGCTGGTCTTCGCGGTGATCGCGGTGAACTTCCTCACCGACATGGCCTATGCGCTTGCCGACCCGAGGCTGAGGCACCCGCGATGAGACCCTCCCTGCTCCTCGGCGCCGCGCTGACCCTGATTTTCACCTTCGCGGC
Organism: Alloyangia mangrovi; assembly: GCF_002300555.2. Classification (GTDB taxonomy): domain Bacteria; phylum Pseudomonadota; class Alphaproteobacteria; order Rhodobacterales; family Rhodobacteraceae; genus Salipiger; species Salipiger mangrovi. The sequence continues at coordinate 55,733 of NZ_NTHN02000026.1, forward strand.
GCTCCTCTCCTTCGTCTGGACGCCCGGCGACGTTACGGCGGTCGACATCGCCTCGCGCCTGCAACCGCCCTCCGCCGTGCACTGGCTCGGCACCGACCAGCTCGGCCGCGACCTGCTGAGCATGGTGATGACCGGCGCGCGCACCTCGCTCGCCGTGGCGCTCGTGGCCGTGGGCCTCGGCATGGGGCTGGGCGTGCCGCTGGGGCTCGCTGCCGCCGCGCGGCAGGGCGGCTGGCTCGACGAGCTGGTGATGCGCACCAATGATCTGATCTTCGCCTTCCCCTCGCTGGTCATCGCCATCCTGATCACCGCCATCTTCGGCCCCGGCGCGCTCAACGCCATCCTTGCCATCGGCATCTTCAACATCCCGGTCTTCGCCCGGCTGACCCGCGGCGCGGCGCTGAGCTACTGGCGGCGCGAGTTCATCCTCGCCGCCCGCGTCGCCGGCAAGGGCGCATCGCGGATCAGCGTCGAGCACATCCTGCCCAACCTTGCCAACCTCTTGATCGTGCAGGGCACCATCCAGTTCTCGCTCGGCATCCTCGCCGAGGCGGGGCTCTCCTACGTCGGTCTCGGTGCGCAGCCGCCGGTGCCGAGCTGGGGCCGGATGCTGGCCGACGCGCAGACCATGGTGTCCCTCGCCCCGCATGTGGCCATCGTGCCCGGCCTCGCGATCCTGCTCACGGTTCTCGGTCTCAACCTGCTCGGAGACGGGCTGCGCGACGCCCTCGATCCCCGCCTGAGGCCCTCCCGCGCATGAGTCTTTCTTCTAGGCAGAAATATCCCGGGGGCCTGGGGGCAGAGCCCCCGGTGCGGCAGGCACCGGAGGCGCTGTTGCAGGTCGAGGGGCTCGCCCTCTCCATCGGCGGCACCGCGATCCTGCAGGACGTCTCCTTGTCCCTGCCGCAGGGCGAGATCCTTGCGCTCACCGGCGAGTCGGGCTCGGGCAAGTCTATGACCGCGCTTGCCGCCATCGGGCTGCTGCCCGAGCGGGCCGAGACCTCCGGTCGCCTGCTGCTCGCGGGCCGCGACCTGCTGACCCTGCCCGAGCGCGATCTCTGCGCGCTGCGCGGGCGTGAGGTGGGCATGGTCTTCCAGGAGCCGATGACCGCGCTCAACCCGGTGCAGCGCATCGGCGACCAGGTGATGGAGACGATCCTGATCCACAAGGCGATGGGGCGCGACGCCGCCCGTGCCCGCGCGGTCGAGGTCATGGCCCGGGTCGGGCTCGATCCCGCGCGCATCCCGCCGACCCGCTACCCGCACGAGCTGTCGGGCGGGCAGCGCCAGCGCGTCGGCATCGCCATGGCCATCGCGCTGCGGCCGAAGCTGCTGATCGCCGACGAGCCGACCACCGCGCTCGACGTGACCATCCAGGCGCAGATCCTCGAGCTGCTGACCGGCCTGGTGCGCGAGGAGGGGATGGGAATGCTGATGATCACCCATGACCTCGCCGTGGTCGCGGGCATGGCCGACCGGATCGCGGTGATGAAAGCCGGGCGCATCGTCGAGCAGGGGCCGACGGCGCAGGTTCTGGCCGAGCAGCGCCACCCCTACACCCGCCAGCTCTTCGAGGCCTCGCGCCATCAGGCGCCGCTGGGTCTGATCACCCCCGGCGAGACGCTGCTCAGCGTGCAGGAGGCGGTCCGCGACTATCCCCTGCCGCGCAAGGGCCTCTTTGCCCCGCGCGGCCAGTTCCGCGCCGTGAAGGGCGTCAGCTTCGACATCCGCCGCGGCGAGCGGGTCGGGCTGGTGGGCGAGTCGGGCTGCGGCAAGTCGACGCTCTCCCGCGCGATCCTCGGGCTAGAGCCGCTGCAGGCGGGGACGATCACCCTGGGTGGCAAGCCGATCCTGTCGCACGGCAAGCCCGACCCAGAGATCCGCCGCCGGGTGCAGGTGGTGTTCCAGGATCCCTACGGCTCGTTCAACCCGCGCCACAGCGTCGCAAGGATCATCGCCGAGCCCTTCCACCTGCTGCCCGATCCGCCCAGGGGTGCGGCGCGGCAAGCCGCGATCGCATCGGCACTCACCGCCGTGGGTCTGAAGCCCGAGCACGCCGAGGCGCCGATCCACGCCTTCTCGGGCGGGCAGCGCCAGCGCATCGCCATCGCCCGAGCCCTGATCATCGAGCCCGAGCTGGTGATCTTCGACGAGGCGGTCTCGGCGCTCGACGTGCGGGTGCGGGCGCAGATCCTCGACCTGGTGGCCGAGTTGTCGCGGACGCGGGGCCTCAGCTATCTCTTCGTCAGCCACGATCTTTCCGTGGTGCGCTGCATCACCGACCGGGTGCTGGTGATGCGCGAGGGCGAGATCGTCGAGCGCGGCAGGACGGCTGACGTGTTTGACAATCCCGAGCACTGGTATACCAAATCCCTCATGGAGGCGGCGCCGAGACTTCCGGCGCCGGACATGGGAGGAGATGACGATGCCGGAGGGGAGCCCCTTTGACAGCGCCCGCGTGCTCATTGGCGGCACATGGCGCGAGACCGCGGACACGCTGCCGCTGAGCGATCCATCCACGGGCGAAGAGATCGGACGCATTGCCCGCGGCGGCACGGCAGAGATCGACGAGGCGGTGGCGGCGGCGCAGGCCGCGCTTGATGGGGAATGGGGGGGCGATGACCGCGCTGGAGCGCGGACGCATCCTCACCCGCATCGGTCTGCTGGTTCTGGAAAACGTCGACCTGCTCGCCCGGATCGAGGCGCAGGACGTGGGCAAGCCGCTGACGCAGGCGCGCGCCGACGCGGTGGCGCTGGCGCGCTACTGCGAATTCTACGGCGGCGCGGCGGACAAGCTCCACGGCGAGACCATTCCCTATCTCGGTGGCTATACCGTCTACACATTGCGCGAGCCGCATGGGGTGACAGGACATATCGTGCCGTGGAACTACCCGATGCAGATCATCGGCCGCTCGGTCGGCGCGGCGCTGGCCATGGGCAACGCCTGCGTACTGAAACCGGCCGAGGATGCTTGCCTGACGGCGCTGCATTTCGCCGATCTGGCGCAGCAGGCGGGGCTTCCGGCGGGCGCGCTCAACGTGGTCCCGGGGCTGGGGGCCGAGGCGGGCGCGGCGCTGTCGGCCCATCCCGGCGTGCAGCACATGAGCTTTACCGGCTCGGTTGCCACCGGCGCTGCCGTGCAGCGCGCCGCTGCGGACAACGTGATCCCGGTGACGCTGGAACTGGGGGGGGAAATCCCCGCAGCTGGTGTTTGCCGATGCCGATCTCGACGCGGCGCTGCCGTTCCTCGTCAACGCCGGGCTGCAGAACGCCGGGCAGACCTGCTCGGCCTCCTCGCGCATCCTCGTGCAGCGGGAGATCCTCGACGAGGTGATGGCGCGCATGGCCGCCGCCTACGAGGCCAAGGTCGTCGGTCCCGCCATGGACGACCGCGACATCGGCCCGCTGATCAATGCGGCCCAGAAGCGACGGGTTGAAGGGTTCCTCGAGCAGGGAGCAGACCTGCCGGTGCTGGCGCGGGCGCGGCTGGCCGAGGGTCTGCCCGAGGGCGGGCATTACGTCGCCCCCTGCCTTTACGGCCCGGTCGCGGCGGAGCACGCGCTGGCGCAGGACGAGATCTTCGGCCCGGTGCAGGTGGTCATCCCCTTCGAGGACGAGGCAGACGCGCTGCGCATCGCCAACGGCACCTCCTACGGGCTTGTCGCCAGTGTCTGGACCCGCGATGGCGCGCGGCAGATGCGCCTGGCGAGGAAGCTGAAGGTGGGGCAGGTGTTCCTGAACAACTACGGCGCCGGGGGCGGGGTGGAACTGCCCTTCGGCGGGGTCGGCAAGTCCGGCCACGGACGGGAGAAGGGCTTCGAGGCGCTCTACGGCTTCTCGGTGCTGAAGACGGTGGCGGCGCATCACGGCTGAGCGCTGACCCGCGGAAATGAGGGAGGAGACAGGCATGAGACTTGAAGGAAAGACCGCCATCGTGACCGGCGCGGGCTCGGGCTTCGGCGCGGGGATCGCGCGGCGTTTCGCGGCGGAGGGCGCGCGGGTCATGGTTGCCGACATCAACATGGAGGGCGCCATGGAGGTGGCCTCGGAGTTCGGTGGCATCGCGCATGAGGTGAACGTGGCCGACGGTGCCTCGGTCGAGGAAATGGCGCTGCGCGCCGGGGCCGAGCTGGGGCGGGTCGACATCCTTGTGAACAACGCCGGGATCACCCATCTGCCGGGTTTCATGGAAGACATCAGCGAGGCGGATTTCGACCGCGTCATGGCGGTGAACTGCAAGTCGGTCTACTTGACGGCCCGCGCGCTGGTGGCAGGGATGAAGGAGCGTGGCGCCGGGGCGATCCTCAATGTCGCCTCGACGGCGGGGGTCTCGCCGCGGCCGAAGCTGAACTGGTACAACGCCTCCAAGGGCTGGATGATCACCGCGACGCGGGCCATGGCGATCGAGCTTGCGCCCTTCGGCGTGCGGGTCAACGCGCTGAACCCCGTGGCGGGAGACACGCCGCTGCTGAAGAGCTTCATGGGCGAGGACACGCCCGAAATGCGCGCCAAGTTCCTCTCGACCATCCCCATGGGCCGGTTCTCGACCCCCGAGGATCTCGCGAATGCGGCGCTCTACCTCTGTTCCGACGAGGCCTCGCTGGTGACGGGGGTCTGCATGGAGGTGGATGGCGGGCGCTGCATCTGACCCCCGCGAAGGGAGGGGGGGCTCTGCCCCCGTCCGCTGCGCGGACTCCCCCGGGATATTTCTGCCTAGAAGAAGGGCGCGGGTTTTCGCTTTTCCTTCGGGTGCAGGCGGCGTAGCGGTTTTGAGCCGACGGAAACCTGCAAAGGCGCCTGCGACAGCGGGCGCCCTTGTTTTTTGCCGCAGTGCAGCAAAATATCAACCTGTGGCTGCAAGGAGTGGACTCATGCGACCCGGCCCTCTCAACCTGATCACCGACGTGCCCGACCTGCGGGTGGGCAATGCCGAGGATTCCTTTCTGAAATCCGGCGTCTCCGTGGTGACCGCCGCGGCGCCCATGGTGGCCTCGGTCTCGGTCATGGGCGGCGCGCCCGGCACCCGCGAGACGGACCTCTTGGCACCTGACAAATCCGCGCCGGGGGTCGATGCGCTGGTGCTCTCGGGGGGGCAGCGCCTTCGGGCTGGCGGCGGCGCAGGGGGTGATGGACGCGCTGCACGAGGAGGGGCGGGGCTTCGAGGTCTTCTCGGCGCGGGTGCCCATCGTGCCGGCGGCGATTCTGTTCGACCTGCTCAACGGGGGCGACAAGCATTGGGGGGGTGAACCCCTACCCCGGGCTTGGGCGGCAGGCGCTGGCCAATGCCGGTAGCAACTTCAAGCTCGGCTCGCGCGGGGCGGGCTGCGGTGCGCAGACCGCGCAGCACAAGGGCGGGCTGGGTTCGGCCTCGCTGGTGCTGGAGGGCGGGATCACGGTCGGCGCGCTGGTGGCAGTGAACCCGATGGGCAGCGCGACCACCCCCTCGGGGCGGCATTTCTGGTCGGCGCCCTTCGAGATCGGAGCGGAATTCGGCGGGCTCGGACCCGAGCCGGCGGCGGGCTACCGGGAGATGCCGGAGAGCCGCAAGCTGGGGGCGATGGCGGCGCTCGGGAACACCACGATCGCCGTGGTCGCCACTGACGCGCAGATCGACAAGGCGCAGGCGCATCGCATCGCCGTGGCGGCGCAGGACGGCATCGGCCGGGCGATCCTGCCGGCGCATTCACCGATGGACGGGGACCTTGTGTTTGCCTGCTCCACGGGCCGCGTGCCGCTTGTCGAGCCGGTGAGGCAGCTGGCGCAGATCGGTCACGCGGCAAGCCTCTGCCTCGCCCGCGCCATCGCGCGCGGCGTCTGGGAGGCGACGCCGGCCCTGGGCGACACGCTGCCGACGCTGCGCGAGGAGTTGGGGCTCTAGCGCGCCCGGCTCAGCGCAGGATCGGCGGGCTGTCGGGGTCGGAGCCGGGGGCGATCCGCTCGACGCGTGTCGGCTGCTCGATCTCGGGCAGGTCGAAGCGCAGGCCGACACGGGTCAGGCTGGCTGCGAGCTCGTCGCTGTCGCGTAGGAAGAGCACGTCGAGCGCGCCCGCCTCGATGCCGGAGAAGACCAGCGCCTCGTTCACCGCGCGGGCGAGGGCATCCTCGGCGCCGGGCACCGCGCCGGCGAAGGCGAGGATGTGACCGCGCCCGCCGCCCTCGTAGGTGGCGCCAGCGAGCCAGGCGCAGCGAGCGAAGCCGGCGGCGGTGGCCAACTTGGTGTCGAGCGCCGCGAGCAGCGCCTCGGGCAGGCCGCCGGGCTTGGTGACCTCCTCGATCCGGGCCGCCTCTTCACGGGGACCGTGCCCGAGCGTTGCCGCCAGCCAGTCCACCGCCTCGGCGGGGAGCAGGGTGGAGGCCTCGGAGACCTCGATGTTCACCGCGAGGCCGATGCCCTGCCCGGCGAGCATGTTGGCCACGGCACGGCCCGAGAGCGCGGCATAGGGCGCGGCGCGGCCGACGAATTGCGACAGGCGCTCCTCGCGGTCGAAGACCAGCACGAAGCGCGCGTCGCCGAGGTCGAAGAGCTCGGGTTCGATCTGGTCGCCGTCGATTTCGCGGGTCAGCAGCAGGAAAAGCTCGCCGTCGGCCAGGCGCTCGTAGAAGCGCAGGCGGGCGGTGTCATCCTCGGGGGCGGCCTCCATCGCGCTGAGCGCGGCGTCGAGCGGTGTAATCGTCATGTCAGGACCTCGCGGACACGGGCGCGCAGGACGGGCAGGAGCTCGGCCTCGAACCACGGATTGCGTTTGAGCCAACCCGTATTGCGCCAGGACGGGTGGGGCAAGGGCAGAGCGTGGGGAAGATGGTCGCGCCAGGCGGCAACGGTCTCGGTCACGCCGGTCTTCGTGCCGAGATGATACCGCTGCGCGGCTCCGCCGACGTAAAGCCGCAGGGAGAGCGGGCCGAGCGCCTCGAAGAGTGCGTCGTGCCAGGTGGCGCGGCAGATGGGCGGCGGTGGCAGGTCTGAGCCCTTGGCGTCATAGCCCGGGAAGCAGAAGGCCATGGGCACGATGGCAACGCGGGATTGGTCCCAGAATTCCGCCTTGTTGAGGCCGAGCCAGTCGCGCAGCCGGTCACCCGAGGGATCGTCGAAGGGCCGTCCCGATTTGTGCACGCGCATCCCGGGTGCCTGCCCGGCGATCAGCAGCCGCGCGCCGGGGCGGAACCAGGGCACCGGGCGCGGGCTGTGCTGGGTGGCGGTGGCGGCGAACCGCTCGGCGCAGAGGCGGCAGGTGGCGATGCTGTCTCGGAGAGGGCTCAGGCGCTCGGTCATGTGGCAGAGATAGTGCTTGGGGACTCGGCCTACCAGTGGCGCGGCAGTGGCGCGGCGGCACAGGCGGGTACGACTGTCCGCGCTTTGGAGAGGGTGGGGAGAAGACAGGAGGGATGTTTCAACTTTTGGCCATAATCTGACCTAATTCGCCAAATATTCGTCACGTAACCCGGGGGCCGGAGTATGTTGGCCCTGTGTATGGGGCTGGGTGATGATTGAATTCGATATGGTCAGCAAGTCCTTCTGGACTGGGGAGCGCCGCAAGGTGATCCTTGATCACGTGTCCTTCCAGGTCACCGTCGGCGAGAGCATTGGGATCCTTGCCCCGAACGGCACCGGCAAGACCACCCTCATCCGCATGATGGCCGGGCTCGAGAAACCCGACGAGGGCGAGATCCGCCGGACCTCGCGCGTGTCATTCCCGCTCGGCTTCATGGGCGGCGTGGTGTCGAAGATCTCGGCGCGCGAGAACGCCCGCTTCATCGCCCGCATGTATGGGCTCGATCCCGAGTACGTCGAGGCCTTCTGCCGCTGGCTTTGCGGGCTGGGCGAATATTTCGACCAGCCGATCGGCACCTATTCGTCGGGGATGAAGGCGCGGTTCACCTTCTCGCTGATGCTGGCGCTGGACTTCGACATCTACCTCATCGACGAGGGCATGCCGAGCTCCACCGACGCCGAGTTCAACCGCAAGGCGGGCGAGATCCTCGCGGAACGCCTGCGCACCACGACCATCGTGATCGTCTCGCACCAGCCGGCGATCCTCGAGAAATTCGCCCGCAAGGCGGCGGTCCTGATGGACGGAAAGCTGCACCAGTTTGACACCTTGGAAGAAGCGAAACGGCTCTATGACTACGAAACCCAAGGCTAAGAAGTTCCGCATCCGCCGCCCCGAGCCGGGACAGGTTCCGCCCGCCGCCGGGCAGGCGGAATCGCTGCTGCCTGACGCTCACGGCGCCGAGCAGGAGAGCGCGGCTGCCGCCGCGCCGAAGGCGGCGCCCACCGATCTCGACGCGATCCGGGCCGAAGGGCTCACCGGCCGCCAGCTGCGGCTTGCCCGCCGGGTGGCGCAGAAGAACGGATTCGAGCCAGCCTCGGATTACGACGCGGTGCGCATGTTGCGGGCGCGGGGGATCGATCCGTTCCAGCGCAGCTCGATGCTCGAGCTGGTGGTGCCCGAGGCGGGCAGCGGCCGTGGCTCCAGAGGTCCCGAGGCTGGTCTGCCTGTGCTGCCTTCCAGCGGCGAGGGATTGCCGGAGCCGGTAGCACCTCGGACCCAGCTCCCGTCGACCCAGACCGCCAGCCCCGCCGAGCGCCGCGCCGCCGAGATCATGAAGATCCAGCAGGAGCTGGCCAAGCGCCGCCGCAAAAAGCAGACGATGCTGCTGGGCCGGCTGGCCTTTTTCGTGATGCTGCCGACGGTGCTGGCAGGTTACTACTTCTACGTGGTGGCGACGCCGATGTATGCCACCAAGTCCGAGTTCCTGATCCTCAAGGCCGAGAGCTCCGCCTCGTCGATGGGCAGTCTCTTTTCGGGCACGCAGTTCGCCACCAACCAGGACGCGATCGCGGTGCAGAGCTACCTGATGTCCAAGGACGCCATGCTGCGGCTCGACCGCGACGAGGGCTTCAAGGCGCATTACCAGCAGGATTGGATCGACCCCCTGCAGCGGCTCGACGAGGGGGCTTCGAACGAAGACGCCTACGGCATCTACAAGCGCAACATCGAGATCGGCTACGATCCGACCGAGGGCGTGGTGAAGATGGAGGTGCAGGCCGCCGACCCCGAGACCGCCGCGCGCTTCAGCCGGGCGCTGATCGGTTATGCCGAGACCCGGGTCGACAACCTGTCGCTGCGCAAGCGCTCCAACGCGGTGTCCGACGCCGAAGTGGGGCTCCAGGAGGCGCAGGCCGAACGGCAGGAGGCGCAGGAGAAGCTGGTGCGCCTGCAGCAGCAGGGGTCGGTGATCGATCCCGAGGGACGCATTGCCTCGCTGCGCACGCAGATCAGCAATGTCGAGGTGCAGCTGCAGGAGAAGCAGCTGACCCTGCAGGCGCTGCTTGACAACGCCCGGCCGAACAGCAGTCGCGTCGAAGGGGCGCAGGGCGACGTGCGGCGGCTTGATGCGCTGCTGGTTGATCTCAATGCGCAGATGACCAGCGCCACCACGGGCGAGGATTCGCTGGCCGAGAAGGCGGTGCAGATCCAGTTGGCGCAGGCTGATCTCGCCACCCGCGACCTGATGCTGCAGACCGCGCTGGAGCGGCTCGAACAGGCGCGGCGTGATGCCGAGAGCCAGGCGCGCTACCTGACCACCTCGGTGGAGCCGGTGGCCTCGCAGGACCCGAGCTACCCGCGCAGCTTCGAGAACACGATCCTCGCTTTCCTGATCTTCTCGGGAATCTACCTGATGATCTCGCTCACCGCCTCGATCCTGCGCGAGCAGGTGTCGAGCTGAACGAAGGGCTCACGCCCGAGGAACAGAAAAAAACGCCCGGCCGATGGCCGGGCGTTTCGCGTTCCGATTCGTGCGGCAGGGCCGATCAGGCGGCCTTGGCGCGCGAGGGCTTCAGCGCCTCGCCCCAGACGGCCAGCTCGTTGAACATGCCCTTGAGGCCGTCGACGACCGGTTGCTCGGGGCGCAGCACGCCATCCTCGCCAATGTAGTTGAACACGAAGGGCACCGGCACCGACTGCGGCAGCGCCATGACGTTCATGTTGACCAGCAGCTGGCGCAGCTCCTGCGCGGCGCGCATGCCGCCCGAGACGCCGCCGTAGCTGACCACGGCCGCGACCTTGCGCTCCCACTCCACGGCGAGCGCCTGGATGGCGTTGACCAGCGCGGCCGAGGGGAAGCTGTTGTATTCCGGGGTCAGGAAGACGAAGGCATCGGCCTCGGCGACCTTGGCAGCCCATTTCTTGGTGTGCTCGTGCTCGTAGGCCTGGGCGCGCGGGTGGCCGGCCTCGTCGAGCAGCGGCAGGTTGATTTCCTTGAGGTCGACGACTTCGACGTCGAAGTCGTTCTGCTGGCGCGCGATCTCCTCGACCCATTTGCCGACGATCGGAACGATGCGGCCGGGGCGGGTGGAACCGAGGATGATTTTCACTTTGAGAGACATGGGAGCTGTCCTTCTGCGTTCATGAGGGAGTGGGCGGCCGGGGAGGAACGTGGCCGTGCCTTGGGCCATTACCTACGCTCGAATGGCGCAGGGACAATGCCCCCGGGCGCACACCGCGGGTGCGTTGCTGCACGGGCGTGCGGGACAAGCGCGCACGCAACGAGTGCGGCGCGCGTGCGTTGGGTCCGCGACAGCAGCCGGAGATTCCCATGCCAAAGGACGAGATTCGCGACGCAGACCTCTACCGTATGGTCATGCCGAAACACCTGTGTCCCTGGGGTCTGAAGACAAAGGACCTTCTGGAGCGCGAGGGCTACGAGGTGCATGACCACCCGCTCCGCAGCAAGGAGCAGACCGAGGCCTTTCAGCGCGAGCACGGGGTAAGGACGACGCCGCAGACCTTCATCGGCGGCAACAGGATCGGCGGCTACGAGGATGTCCGCCGGCACTTCGGCAAATCGGTGCGCGACCCGGAGGCCACGTCCTACCGCCCGGTCATCGCGATCTTTGCCGTGGCCTTCCTGATGGCTCTGGCGCTGAGTTGGCTGGTGCTGGGCACGCTGCTTTCGTGGCGGGTGATCGAGTGGTTCATCGCCTTCGGCATGGTGTTGCTCGGCCTCCAGAAGCTGCAGGACGTCGAGAGCTTTCAGACCATGTTCCTGAACTATGACCTCCTGGCGCAGCGCCACGTCCGCTACGGCTACGTCTACCCGTTTGCCGAAACCGGCGCGGGCCTGCTGATGCTTGCCGGGGTGCTGACATGGCTCGCCGCCCCCGTGGCGCTGGTCATCGGCACGATCGGCGCGGTCTCGGTGTTCAAGGCGGTCTACGTGGACAAGCGCGAGCTCAAATGCGCCTGCGTCGGTGGTGGCAGCAACGTGCCGCTGGGCTTCGTGTCGCTGACAGAGAACCTCGCGATGATCGCCATGGGGCTCTGGATGCTGGCCAAATTCCTGTTCTGAAATGAAAAGGCCCGCCGGAAAGGGCGGGCCTTTTACTATCTCTGTGCGCGCGGTTCAGACCTTGTCGGTCAGCTCGGGCAGGGCGGTGAAGAGGTCGGCGACGAGGCCGAAGTCGGCAACCTGGAAAATCGGCGCCTCCTCGTCCTTGTTGATCGCGACGATCACCTTGCTGTCCTTCATGCCCGCGAGGTGCTGGATCGCGCCCGAGATGCCGACGGCGATGTAGAGATCCGGCGCCACGACCTTGCCGGTCTGGCCGACCTGCCAGTCGTTCGGCGCAAAGCCACTGTCCACCGCGGCGCGCGAGGCGCCCACGGCGGCGCCCAGCTTGTCGGCGAGCTTCTCGATCAGCGCGAAATCCTCTTCCGAGCCGACGCCACGGCCACCCGAGACGACGATCTTCGCCGAGGTCAGCTCCGGACGGTCACTCTCGGCCATCTTGTCCTCGACCCATTCGGACAGGGCCGGGTTGTCGCCCGCGCCGATGGTCTCGACCGGGGCGGAGCCGGTGGAAGCGGCGGCTTCGAAGGTGGAGGTCCGGAAGGTGATAACCTTCTTTTCATCCTTCGACTTTACCGTCTGGATGGCGTTGCCGGCGTAGATCGGGCGCTCGAAGGTGTCGGCGTCCACCACGGCGGTCACATCGGTCAGGATCATCGCGTCGAGCAGCGCGGCGACGCGCGGCAGGATGTTCTTCGCGTCGGTGGTGGCCGGAGCGACGATGTGGCTGTAATCGCCGGCAAGCGACACGATCAGCGCAGCGACCGGCTCGGCAAGGCGGTGGCCGTAGAGCGCGTCCTCGGCAACCAGCACCTTGGCCACGCCGTCGATCTTGGCGGCTTCCTCGGCGGCCGCGGCAGCCGAGGCGCCAGCGGCGAGGATGGTGACGTCGCCCAGTTTCGCGGCCGCGTTCACCGCCTTGGCGGTGGCGTCCAGCGCCAGGGCGCCGTCGTTGATTTCAGCAAGAAGGAGAACAGCCATCAGAGAGCCCCCACGTCTTTCAGTTTCGCCACGAGCTCGTCGACCGAGCCCACCTTGATGCCGGCAGCGCGTTCCGCGGGCTCCGAGGTCTTGACGATCTCGAGGCGCGGCGAGACGTCGATGCCGAAATCAGCGGCGGTCTTCTCGTCGAGCGGCTTCTTCTTGGCCTTCATGATGTTCGGCAGCGAGGCGTAGCGCGGCTCGTTGAGGCGCAGGTCGGCGGTAATGATCGCCGGCAGGGTGACCTTGACGGTCTGTAGGCCGCCGTCCACCTCGCGCGCGACGGTGGCGGCATCGCCCTCCACGTCGAGCTTGTTTGCATAGGTTGCCTGTGCCCAGCCGAGCAGCCCGGCGAGCATCTGGCCGGTGGCGTTCATGTCGTTGTCGATCGCCTGCTTGCCCATGATCACCAGACCCGGTGCCTCTTCGGCGACGATCTTGGCGAGGACCTTGGCGACGGCGAGCGGCTCGATATCGGTGTGCACGTCCTCGGCAGCGGTCACCAGGATGGCGCGGTCTGCGCCCATGGCCAGCGCGGTGCGCAGGGTTTCCTGGGCCTGCTTCACTCCGATGGAAACGACGATGACCTCTTCGGCCTTGCCGGCCTCCTTCAGGCGGATCGCCTCTTCGACGGCGATCTCGTCGAAGGGGTTCATCGACATCTTGACGTTGGCAAGATCGACGCCCGTGCCATCCGCTTTCACGCGGACTTTCACGTTGTAGTCGATCACGCGCTTCACGGGCACAAGCACCTTCATGAGCGGATCTCTCCCTAGGTTTCGCCGCGCGGGACGCGGCATTTCGTATTCTCCCGTGGGGTGATAGCGAAGTGAACGCTGGGGAAACAGAGTCAATTTGCGCATCCGCAGCAAAACGACGCCGCGTTTGCGCGAGGTCAGGCGCCGCGCGTGGCGGCGATGTCGCGGCGGAATTTTGAAGGGTCGGAAACGGATTCAGCCGGATTTTGCGCTGTGCACCGAATTTGTGCAGTCCCGCGGGCGGGAGCGGGGCGCGGCAGAAGGCTGGAAGCCGGATGATTCGACACAGGGGCGGAAAACCCCTGCGCCGCAAAGCAGAAGGGCCGCCCGGAGGCGGCCCTTTGCGGATCAGGTGAAGGTGTTGTTCCTCGGGAAGCCCCGCGGCGCCATGCGGCCCGCGGTGGCGCGCTTGGCGATCCACTCGCTGAGGTCCGTCTCGGTGCGGGTGCGCCCGGCCGGGTCCTTCCAGCTGAGACCGTCGGCCAGCGTGAAGGTGGTGATGTCGGACAGGCCGCCATCCTTGTACTTCTGCAGACGCACACCCTTGCCGCGGCCCATCTCGGGCAGCTCGTCGAGCATGAAGACCAGCACCTTGCGGTTCTCGCCCACCACGGCGACGGCATCGCCCTGCACCGGCTTGCAGACCTTGGCGACCACGTCGTCGCGGACGTTGAGCACCTGGCGGCCGGTACGGGTCTGGGCCAGCACGTCGGCCTCGGGCACCAGGAAGCCGTCGCCCGCCGACGAGGCGACCAGCAGCTTCCGGTCGGGCACGTGGCTGAAGATGTCGATGATCTGCGCCTCGTTGGGCAGGTCGACCATCAGGCGCAGCGGCTCGCCCATGCCCCGTCCGCCGGGCAGGTTGGCGGCCGAGAGCGTGTAGAAGCGCCCGTTCGAGCCGAACACCAGCAGCCGATCGGTGGTCTCGGCGTGGAAGATGAAGCGCGGGCCGTCGCCGTCCTTGAACTTCAGCTCGGAGCCAAGGTCGATATGGCCCTTCATCGCGCGGATCCAGCCCATCTGCGAGCAGACCACGGTGATCGGCTCGCGCTCGATCATCGCCTCGAGCGGCACCTCCTCGGCCTCGCCGGCCTCGGCGAAGGTGGTGAGGCGTGCCCCGCGTTCGAGCCCCTTGGTGAAGGCCTTCTTCACCTCGCGCAGCTCGCTCGAGATGGTCTTCCACTGCAGCTCTTCGCTGGCCAGCAGGTCCTCGAGCCCGGCGCGTTCCTCCATCAGCTTGTCGCGTTCGGCGACCAGTTCCATCTCCTCGAGCTTGCGCAAGCTGCGCAGACGCATGTTGAGGATGGCCTCGGTCTGCACCTCGGTGAGCCCGAACTCCTCGCCCGAGACCTTCGCAGGGGAGACATAGTCGGCCTCGGAGGTGGCGCGGGCGATCTTGCGGCTCCAGTCCTCGCGCATCAGCGCGGCCTTGGGGTCCTCGTCGTAGCGGATGATGTCGATGACGCGGTCGAGGTTGAGGAAGGCTATGATCAGGCCCTCCAGCACCTCGAGCCGGTGGTCGATCTTTTCCATCCGGTGCCGCGAGCGGCGGCAGAGCACGTCGCGCCGGAAGTCGAGGAAGGCGCGCAGCACCTCCTTGAGCGAGCAGACCTTCGGCGTCACCCCGTCGATCAGCACGTTCATGTTCAGCGAGAAGCGGATCTCGAGATCCGAGTTGCGGAACAGCATGTTCATCAGCACGTCGGGGTCGACGTTCTTGGTCTTAGGCTCGAGCACCATGCGGATGTCCTCGGCGCTCTCGTCGCGGATGTCGGCGAGGATCGGGACCTTCTTGGTCTGGATCAGCTCGGCCAGCCGCTCGACCAGCTTGGACTTCTGCACCTGGTATGGGATCTCGGTGACCACCGCCTGCCACATGCCGCGGCCGAGATCCTCGACCTCCCACTTGGCGCGCAGGCGGATCGAGCCGCGGCCCGTCGCATAGGCCTGGGCGATGTTCGCGCGTGGCTCGACGATCACCCCGCCGGTGGGGAAATCGGGGCCGGGGACGTGGTTAAGCAGCGTCTCATCCGCAGCGTTCGGCGATTTGATGAGATGCAGGCAGGCGTCGATCAGCTCGCCGATGTTGTGCGGCGGGATGTTGGTCGCCATGCCCACGGCGATGCCGCTCGATCCATTGGCGAGCAGGTTCGGATAAGAGGCGGGCAGGACGATGGGCTCTTCGAGGCGGCCGTCGTAGTTCGGGCGATAGTCTACCGCGTCTTCGTCGAGGCCCTGCAGCAGCGCCTCGGCCATGATCGTCATCCGCGCCTCGGTGTAGCGCGAGGCCGCCGGGTTGTCGCCGTCGATATTGCCGAAGTTGCCCTGGCCGTCGACCAGCGGGTAGCGGATGGTGAAATCCTGCGCGAGGCGGGCCATGGCGTCGTAGATCGCCATGTCACCATGCGGGTGGAAATCCCCCATCGTGTCGCCGGAGATTTTTGCCGACTTAAGGAAGCCCCCGGTGGAACTAAGTCGCAGCCGGCGCATTGCATAAAGGATACGACGATGCACGGGTTTGAGCCCGTCCCGAGCGTCTGGCAGCGCCCGGTTCATGATCGTCGACAATGCATATGTCAGATAGCGCTCGCCGATCGCCCGGCGCAGGGTCTCTGCCACGTTACGAGGGTTCATGTTGGGGTCATCGACGGTATCATTCATGGATATTGTGATACCCGCGCAGAAAAGCGCGGGCAAGCAATCCTCCGGGGGAAATCTGCGACGCGCAAATTTTTCCCGGTTTCCGCTTAAGCCGAGTGCCGGAATCAACTATGGTGTGTGTGACGCCGAGTATTTGAGCGGTGCGCATGCGGCCCTTTTCAGCCAGCCCTTTCCTCTTCCGGAGATTCCAGCATGAAAAGTCTTATGGTCATGACCTTTGCCCTGCTCGGCTGGGCCTGGTACTCGCTCTCCGGTGGTGCCGAATTCGAGCCCGGGATGCATTCCGTCGAGTTGCCCAACCTCATCGCCGGCGGATTCGCGACCATGGCCGAGGCGCGGCCCGTCCGAGATCCGGCGCCGACTCCCGAGGTCACCCGCGCCAGCACCGCCTCGCTGGCGGATGTCACGGCCCCCGAATCGGCGACGCTCGTCAAAGGGGCGATTTCCGACGACGTGATCGACGTGTCGCTCGCGGCGGTGCCCAACCAGCCGATCTCGGCCAGCTTCGATCCGGAGGGCGCGGTGCCGGCCACCGCCGCCGCGGCGGACAGCACCCCCGTCGATCTGCGCAGGGTGACCGGCACGCGGGTGAACCTGCGCTACGGGCCGAGCACCGAGTATTCTGTTGTCGGCCAACTCGCAGAGGGTGACGCGGTGGAGATCCTTTCCGACCCGGGCGACGGCTGGGTGAAGCTGCAGGCGCAGGGCGGCGGCACCGCCGGTTGGATGTATGACGCCTATCTGAGCGCCGCCAACTGAGCTGCGCCCCACGCGGCCGCCGGACACGGCGGCCGATTGCAGCCCGCCGCGGCCTCGCCTATCCCTTCGGTCGACAGGCAAGGCACAGACGGCAGGGCAGGCACGATGGCGCAGACAGAGGCGCAGACAGGGGCGCAGGGCGGGGCAAAGTCTCCGCGGAAATCCATTCTCATCACCGGCTGTTCCTCGGGGATCGGCGAGGCGGCCGCCCGCGGTCTGCGGGCCCGCGGCTGGCGCGTCTTCGCCAGCTGCCGCCGCGAGGAGGATTGCGCCCGCATGCGGCTGATGGGCTTCGAAAGCCCGCGGCTCGACTATACCGACGAAGCTTCGATGGAGCAGGCGCTGGCCGAGGTTCTGGCGGCCACCGGCGGCACGCTCGATGCGCTCTACAACAATGGCGCCCATGCCGCGCCCGGCGCGCTCGAGGATTTGCCCACCGGCGCGCTGCGCGAGATTTTCGAGGTCAACCTCTTCGGTTGGCATACGCTGACCCGCATGGTGATCCCGGTGATGCGGGCGCAGGGCCACGGGCGGATCATCAACTGCTCCTCCGTGCTGGGGATCGTGCCGATGCCCTGGCGCGGCGCCTATGTGTCGACCAAGCACGCGCTCGAGGGGCTGACCGACGTACTGCGCATCGAGATGTCGGACACGCCGATCAGGGTGATCCTGCTCGAGCCCGGCCCGATCACCTCGCGCATCCGCGCCAATTCGGTTCCGCATTTCGAGAAATGGGTGGACTGGCAGGCGAGCCCGCGCCGCGCGCAGTACGAGGGCTCGCTGCTCAAGCGGCTCTACGCGCCCTCGGGTGGCAAGCCGGACACCTTCGAGCTGCCCGGCTCGGCGGTCACCGAGAAGCTGATCCTCGCACTTGAGAGCGACCACCCCGCGCCGCGCTACTATGTCACCACCGCGACGCATATCATGGGCACGCTGCGCCGCCTGCTGCCGACCGGGCTGCTCGACCTGCTCATCGCCCGCGCCCGGTGACAGTGACGCGGTGCAGGGCGGCGCGCTAAGGTCGCAGCTGCGCTGCCTTCGCTTTTGGACCCGAAGCGGCTATGTGGAGGCAATGAGGATAGGGAGGCTGCGCAATGCAGAAGGATCCGCTGTTTCTGGTCGTGGCCGTCGTGATGATGGCGGTCGTGGGCATCCTGCTCTTCGGCATCGGGTCTTTTGCCAAGGGCGGGGCCTTCAACAAGAAATACGCCAACAAGGCGATGCGCTGGCGCATCATCGCGCAGTTCATCGCGGTGTTGCTGATCCTGTTGTTCGTCCTGGTCCGGAGAAGCTGACGATGATTGTGCTCAACAAGATCTACACCCGCACCGGCGACAAGGGCGACACGGCGCTCGTCGATGGCACCCGCGTGCCGAAATACTGTGCGCGGGTCGAATCCTATGGCACGGTGGACGAGCTGAACTCGGTGGTGGGGCTGGCGCGGCTGCACGCGGAGGGCGATCTCGATGTGGCGCTGGCGCGGATTCAGAACGATCTCTTCGACCTCGGCTCCGATCTCGGCCGCCCCGACATGGCGCGCGACGCCGAGGCCGGCTACCCGGTGCTGCGGGTGACGCAGGCGCAGGTCGAACGGCTCGAGGCCGAGATGGATGCGATGACGGCGCAGCTTGAGCCGCTGCGCAGCTTCGTGCTGCCCGGGGGCTCGCCGGCCTCGGCCTTCCTGCACCAGTGCCGCACCGTCGCCCGCCGCGCCGAGCGCCGCTCGGTCGAGCTGGCGGCCTCGGAGGAGGTGAACACCCATGCGGTGACATACCTCAACCGGCTCAGCGATTGGTTCTTCTGCGCCGCGCGCATGGCCAATGACGGCGGCACGGCGGATGTGCTCTGGGTGCCGGGCGCGCATCGGGAATAGAAGAGGGGGCGCTGCCCCCTCTTGGCCTGACGGCCAATTCACCCCCGGGATATTTGGACCTAGAAGAAGGCCGCGGCGGCCTCGGCTGCCGCGTTCCAGACGCGGGTTCTGCCCCCGCGGCATCGGCGGAGGCGGGCCGGACGCGCGAAAGCGTGACCGAATTAGCGTGGCTTTGGGGCCGCAGATATCAACAGACGCTTGATTTTCCGCTCCTGACCCAATAAACGGCCCGCGATGCGAAACCGGGTCGCAGTCGACCCCCTAGAGGTGAGACGTCTGGAAAGATGGCAAAGGAAAAGTTTGAGCGCGGCAAACCGCACTGCAACATCGGCACGATCG
>NZ_NTHN02000027.1 GCF_002300555.2 Alloyangia mangrovi
GCGCGCCGGCGTCATCGCGGATGCGGCGGCGCGCTCAGCTTTGGCCACGGCGCGCAGCGCGGCGCTGGCCTCGGTCTCGCGGCAGGTCTCGTAGGCATCGGCCTCGAACTCGAGCCCGCCCGCGAAGGGCAGCAGCTGCGCCGCCTCGACCGCTGCGACGATCTCGAGCGGGGCGGGGTTGCCGCTGCCTGCGACCTCGGCACGGCGCGCCGCGGCGGTCTGCTGGTAGGCAAGCGGCTCGGCAAATCCCTCGCGGCGCTGCGCGGCGGGACGCGGCCCCAGCCCCTCGGCACGCAGCTCCGCGCAGAAGGCGCGGGTCTCTTCCTCGAGCGGGCCCTGCGCGAGATGGTCCAGCAACCCCGCGGGCGCCGCTTCGAGCGCGAGGACCTGTCCCGAGAGCATCAGCTCCAGCGCCACCCCTGCCCCGGTCAGCCGCGGCAGCCGCTGGCTGGCCCCGGCGGCGGGCGTCAGCCCCAGCGCGACGTTGGGCAGCCCGAAGCGCGCGCCCGGCGCGGCAATCCGGTAGTGCGCCGCCAGCGCCAGCTCGGCGCCGGTGCCAAGTGCGGACCCGTGCAGCGCAGCGATCACCGGCTTGGCGCAGGCCTCGACCCGGCGGCAGAGAGTGGCGGGATCGGGAATGGCGTGCGGGCCTTCGAGTTCGGCGGGGTCGTCGCCCTCGGAGAAACAGAGCCCGGCGCCCTGCAGCACGATGCAGGCGACGGCGGGGTCGGCCTCGGCCCGGGAAAGCTCGGTCAGAAGCGCATCGCGCAGTGCGGGTGTCAGCCGGTTGGCCGCATCACCGGACATGATCAGCCAGGCGATCCCCTCGCCGATCCGCACCTCAACCGCGCCTGCCGCCTGCGCCATCTGCCCGCCTTTCCACTTGCCTGCGGGCGCAGACGCAAGCGCCCGGCAACCCGTTTCTTTCCTCATGCCTTGCGGCATCCCCGCGAGCTAGTGGGTTCCGAAAGGCGCGGCAAGACGAGAATCCGCCGCGCCGCCCCTTCCGGCCGCGCGGCGGTGGCGCCTGCAAGTGCAGCAGGCAGGGAACTGCCGATCAGATCGGCATGTTGTCGAAGCGCGCCTCGAGCTCGGCGTCGACCTCGCAGCGTAGCCGGTCGCGGACGTGGGAGGGCAATGCCACTCCCCGAACCCGCGCCTCGACCGCGAGGCGTTCAAGCTCTGCCAAGAGCGCGGCGTGTTCGGCGCCCTGCGCCTCGGCCAGAGCGCGTTCGACCGTATCGATGCGGCGTTTCAGTCTGTCGTCCATCACACGTCTCCTCCGTGTCGGGGTGCCCAGCCGGAGAGGCTCTCGGCAAGGGCCATGCCTGTGCCGGAACCGCAGAGCGGCTCCGGCCGCTGTCTTCCGATCCCGCCGAGTCGCGCCCGAAGGCGGCACACGACACGATCGCAGCCCCGCGGGAAACGGCGGCGCTCCCCGCGGAAGCCTTGAATTCGCTTGCAGTCCTCCCGCGTCGGCGCGTGTGGAAGACCCGGTCGGGGGGGCCACGACGGACCATGCCCGAACCTTGGGAATCCTGCACCAACACGCCGATGATGACCATGATATGCGTCAATCGCAACGAATCCTTGAACACACATTCAGTTTTATCTATATGAATGCCAAACGGAGGATCGTTCCATGATGACACCTGAGGTCACCGCCTTCTTTGACGAGGCCACCAACACCATCTCCTATGTCGTGCGTGACCCCGCCGGCAGCGCCTGCGCGATCGTCGACAGCGTGCTCGATTTCGACTACGCCTCGGGCCGCACCGACACCCGCTCGGCCGATGCCATCATCTCCTTCGTCAAGGAGAAGGGTTACAAGGTCGAGTGGCTGCTCGAGAGCCATGTGCATGCCGACCACCTTTCGGCCGCGCCCTACATCCAGCGCGAGCTGGGCGGCAAGATCGGCATCGGCGAGCGCATCACCGTGGTGCAGGACACCTTCGGCAAGGTGTTCAACGAGGGCACCGAGTTCCAGCGCGACGGCTCGCAGTTCGACCAGCTCTTCGAGGAGGGCGACAGCTTCCACATCGGACAGTTGCGCGGCGACGTGCTGCACACCCCGGGCCATACGCCGGCCTGCCTGACCTATGTGGTCGGCGATGCCGCCTTCGTCGGCGACACGCTCTTCATGCCCGACTTCGGCACCGCCCGCTGCGACTTCCCCGGCGGCTCGTCGGAAACGCTCTTCGCCTCGATCCAGAAGATCCTGGCGCTGCCGGACGAGACTCGCATCTTCGTCGGCCACGACTACAAGGCCCCCGGCCGTGACGACTATGCTTGGGAGACCACCGTGGGCGAGCAAAAGGCGCTCAACATCCATGTCGGCAGCGGCAAGTCCGCCGAGGAGTTCGTCAAGATGCGCGATGCGCGCGACGCGACCCTCGCCATGCCCAAGCTGATCATCCCGTCGCTGCAGGTGAACATGCGCGCCGGCCAGATGCCGCCCGCCGACGAGAAGGGCGACGTTTTCCTGAAGGTCCCGGTCAACAAGCTCTGACCCCGAAAGACCACCACTCACCCACAACAGCGCGTTCCGCTTCCGGGCGGGGCGCGTCCCTCTCATTCAGGACAGCGGCCACATTCAAGGACGGCCGCGCGACAAAGGAACGGGCAAATGCCAATTGATTGGATTTGGGGCCTGATCGGCGGGTTGCTGATCGGCACCGGCGGGGCGGTCTACCTGCTCATCAACGGGCGGATCATGGGGGCCTCGGGCATCATCGGCGCGCTGGTCGACGGCTCGGCCGGCGACAGCAAGTGGGAGCGTCTGAGCTTCCTTGCGGGGGTGATCCTGCTGCCGATCCTGCTGCTGCCGCTCTATGGCGGCGCGGTCGACACCCATATCACCGACAACATTCCCGTGCTGGTCGCCGCCGGCCTGCTGGTCGGCCTCGGCACGCGGCTGGCCAACGGCTGCACCTCGGGCCACGGTGTCTGCGGCATGTCGCGCCTGTCGCTGCGCGGCTTCGTCGCCACCTGCTGCTACATCCTCGCCGGCGGTGTCGGCGTGGTGATCTTCCGTCACCTGCTGGGAGTGATCTGACATGGGCAATTCCTCTCCGGCCCGCCTCTTCTTCGCCCTCGTCGCCGGCGGCTTCTTCGGTGCGGGCCTGTTCATCTCGGGCATGACCGATACCGCCAAGGTGCAGGGCTGGCTCGACGTCTTCGGCGCCTGGGATCCGACGCTGGCCTTCGTCATGGGCGGCGCGATGATTCCGATGGCGCTGGCCTGGCTCTTTGCCCGCGGCAGGACCCGCGCCGCGCTCGGCACGCCGCTGCCGCCGCAGCCGGGCACGCAGATCGACCGCAAGCTGGTGATCGGCTCGGTGCTTTTCGGCATCGGCTGGGGTCTCGCTGGGCTCTGCCCCGGCCCATCCATCGCTTCGCTGAGCTATGGCGGCACCGGGCTCTATGTCTTCGTCGCGGCGATGCTCACCGGCATGGTCGTGGCCCCGGCCCTGCGCAGGAGACTCGACAAGCCAGTGGCGGCGGAATAACCGTTTGGCCATGGATCTGAACCGCATCACCCCCCGCTACACCGTCTCGCCGCAGATTGCGGTGGAGGATGTTCCCGCCCTCGCCGAGGCCGGCTTCACCCTGGTCATCTGCAACCGGCCCGACGGCGAAGTGCCGCCCGAGCTGCAGGCCGAGACCATCGGCGCCGCAGTGCGCGCCGCCGGCATGGAGTTCGCCGTGCTGCCGGTCACCCACGACGGGCTGACGCTCGACCTCGTGGCCGAGCAGGCCGCGCTGATCGAGAACGCCCCCGGTCCGGTCTTCGCCTACTGCCGCTCGGGCACCCGCTGCGCCACGGTCTGGGCCATGGGCCAGGCGGGCAAGATGCCGACCGACGACATCCTGCTGGCCACCGCCAAGGCGGGCTACGCGCTCGACGGGATGCGCCCGACGCTGAACGCCATCGCCGAGCGCGGCTGACCCCTGGCCGACATGACCCGAAGGGCCGTCCCATGGGCGGCCTTTTGCGTATCCGCGCCTCGCGCCCAAGCCCGGCGCTTGCCAGCCCGCGGGCGCCAAGGCACCCTGCCTCATGACCAAGTTCCTGATCTCCTTCCCGGCCGAAGCCATGCAGATCACCGACGAGGAGTTCCCCGAGGTGGTGGCCGCCTCCCATGCGGTGATCGAGGCGGCCAAGGCGGCCGGGGTCTACGTCTTCGGCGGCGGCCTCGATGAGAGCGTCCCGCCGGTGCTGGTCTCCGCCGACGGCAGCGTGTCGCCCGAGATCTACCGGGGCAGCTTCCTGAACGGCGGCTTCACCGTGCTCGAGGTGCCGACGCGGTTGGAAGCGCTGGACTGGGCACGCAGGATCGCGCAGGCCTGCCGCTGCCCACAGGAGCTGCGCGAATTCATGTACGACCCGGCAAGCTGACCCCTCCGCAAACATCGACACCGGCAGGAAAAAATCCGCCGCCGCCGCCCGAAGGGCCTTCGCAGCGGCCTCGGGCTCTGGCAAGGTTCGCGGCGACGCGCGACAGGGCGGAGACCAGAGCGAGTGGCCGGATGACCAAGATCACCCTCCAGCGCAGCGCCGAGCTGCCGGATGACCTGCGCGTCGCGCGCTCACTCAGCGCACCGCACCTTGGCCCACGGCTGCTGTTCTTCAGTGGCGGCAGCGCGCTCAACAAGATCTCGCGGGCGCTGAAGCGCTATACCTACAACTCGGCGCATCTGATCACCCCCTTCGACAGCGGCGGCAGCAGCCAAGTCCTGCGCGAGGCCTTCGACATGCCCGCGGTGGGCGATCTGCGCAGCCGGCTCATGGCGCTGGCGGACGAGAGCGAGCTTGGCCAGCCCGACATCTACGCGCTCTTCAGCCACCGGATGCCCAAGGCAGTGCCGAACGCCCCGCTGCGCGCCGAGGTCGAGGCGATGGTCGCCGGAACCCACCCGCTGGTGAAGGCGGTCTCCAGCCCCATCGGCCTTCTGATCCGCGACTTCCTGCGCGCCTTCCTCGTCGCAGCGCCGATGGATTTCGACTTCCGCAATGCCAGCATCGGCAACCTCATCCTCGCCGGAGGCTACCTCGCCCACGGGCGGCTGCTGGAGCCGGTGCTGTTCCTCATGTCGAAGATGGTTGACGTGCGCGGCACGGTGCGCGGCGTGGTCGATTGCAACCTGCAGCTCGGCGTCGAATTGGCCGACGGCCGACAAATCCACGGCCAGCGCCAGATCAGCGGCAAGGAGGCACCGCCGATCGAAAGCCCCATCGTGCGGCTCTTTCTCAGCGAACACGGCAAGGAAGTGGTCTCGGGCTCGGTGCCCCTGCCCAAGCGCAATCGCAAGCTGATCCGGCAGGCCGACCTCATCTGCTACCCGCCGGGGAGCCTCTTTTCCTCGGTGATCGCCAACCTGCTGCCCGCTGGCGTCGGGCGCACTGTCGCGCGTTGCGAAGTGCCCAAGGTCTATGTTCCCAGCCTCGGCACGGACCCAGAAGCGCTGGGGCTCGGCCTTGCCGACCGGGTCGCCGCGCTCCTTGCGCCGCTGCGCGCCGATGCGGGTATGGAGGTGCCGAGCACGCGGCTGATGACCCATGTACTCTGCGACACCTCAGAGGATCCCGTTGCCTGCGCAGAAGTCACCGCGCGCCATGGCATCCCCTGCCACCGGCTGCCGCTGGTCAGCGACGAGCCCGAGCGCTACGACCGCGAGCTGGTCTGCGCCGCGCTGGTGTCGATGGTCTGAGGGTCTGTAGCCTCAGCGGTACCGCTTCTCGGTGACCTCGAAGGCCCCCAGCTTCAGGTCGCGCCGGAACATCGCGTGGTCGCGCCGCAAGCGCTCCACAGCTTCCTCGGCGAAGCAGAGGATGTCGTCGATGAAGAGCTTCGCCGGTTCCATCGCCTGAAGGATCGCCGGCTCGATGTCGTAATCGAGCTGGCCCAGATCGTCCGAGCGCGCATGCGCCTGCGCCAGCGCGTGCCCGCAGGCATAGGCGTAACGCTTCCACTCCTTCTTCGACAGATCATCGAGATCGGCGTCGTTGCGGAAGGGCGCGCGCTCGCGCGACATGAAACTTTCCCCCTCGATTTCGACGTTGCCGTAGAAGACGTCGCCCTGCGCAAGATGCACCGACTGACCATGGGCGATCCGGTCACCCTGATCCCCGGCATCGAAGTCATGCGCCGGCACCAGCCCCTCGAGCGCCGAGCGACGCGCTTTCTTGAACTCGATGATGATATCGTCCCGCGCATCGCCGGATGGCCCCTCGAGCAGCACGTAAAAGCGCGGCAGCCCCAGCGAGGCAGTCCCCTGCCCGTGCCGCATCGCCACGTCCTTGACCTTCAGCGGGCCGTGCCGTCCGCCTGCCTCGATGCCGTTCTGCCCGGCGAGCGCCTTGACCAGCTTCTGGAACTCCTCGGTGCGGCTGCTCACAGGGGTCAGCTCGTCATTGGCGCGAAAGCCGCGGCCGGTCTCGTCGAGGTAGCGCTTCCCGAGCCAACGCTCGCGCGAGCGCCCGGCCTTGCCGAAAAGCGGGCGGATGATGTCCGGACAATTGTCCTCGCGCATCTCGACATGCCGCTCGGTGTTGTGCTCGGCGAAGAAGGACATCCCGGCGCGGTAGCCTTTGAGGAAATGCCGGGCGATCTTGCGCTGCTTCTTGCGACTGAGCCCGCCTTCGACCTCGGCGGCGATCATGAAGCCCGCGGTGCCGCGCTTCAGATCCCAGACGAAGGGCCCATAGATCACGTCGTCGAAATCGTTGACCCCGAAGATCGGCACGTTGTCGGCATTGGGCATGACGCCGAAGTTACCCGGGTGCACGTCGCCGAGGCAGAGCACGGTGGGCATGCGGGCATCCTCCCCGGCCATGTCGCGGTGAAACAGCAGCGACGTGCCGCGGAAGAACGAGAAAAAGGACTCCGAGAGCACTCGGAATTTCTCGTCCGCCCCCGCCGCCTTCTGGTCAATGCGCACCATGTGATCCTCGATGATCGTGCTGCGCACGTGCAGCCGCCGCGCCTGCCCCGTCAGGTCGCGCGGGCGGAACACCGCGGCCTCGGCATCAGCGCGGCGCGCGAGCCGGGCGTAATCCTCGGTGCGCTGGCGCATCTCGCCAACTGGCTCCGCCGCGCCCGACTTCGGGGCCCCGCCTGATGCGGTCTTGGGTGTCTTCTTCGCAACGTCCTGCGGCTCGGTCTTCTGCGTCGTGGTCATCCTGCCCTCCGTGCGGCCTGGCTGAGCTTCCAACATGAAGCGCGCCGTCCGGGTTCCGAGCCGATCGGCCCGGCAGAGTTCCGCCGGAAAAAGATATTTCTCGAATGTATGATATCATTCCGGGCATTTCCGCTAACCTGATCCCGTTATCCGGTGTGAATTTCTTTCGAATCAAACGTTTTACCCAGTTGCCCGTTGCCGCAGCGCCCCAAGCCCGTGACCGATCCAGCCGTTTCCCCGCGCCGCTCCGGCACTGCCTCTAGAGTGCATGATTTCAAGGGTGGACTATGTTGACTGCAGCCCGATCCGACCTTTCCTGCCGCGCCCGGACGCGCCGTCCCGCGACTGCAGGGGTGTCGCCTGCCTTGGCAGCCGCCCGACCCGGCCCGCAGCCGGGCGTCCCTCCCCTCGCTCCTCTCCATGACCTTCGCCCCCGCCGGGGTCCGTCGCGCCGCGACCGGCCCCGAGGGCAGCCCCCGCGCAGCCCGCGCGCTCTCACGCAAGGAGACGACACCATGAGAAAATTCCACATCCTCGCCGCCGCCGCCCTGGCCGCGCCGCCTGCATGGGCACAGGAGACCACCGGCACCGCGACCGGAGACGCCATGGCCAGCGGCGGCAACGCACTGGTCGGGCTGCTCACCACCCTGATCATCGGCGCCATCGTCGGCTGGCTGGCCAGCGTCATCATGAAGGGGGGGCGGATCGGGCATCGTGATGGACATCATCCTCGGCATCGGCGGCGCACTTGTCGCGGGATGGCTCTTCCCGATGATCGGCGTCTCCTTCGGCGCCGGGCTGATCCCCTCGATCATCGCTGCGGTGATCGGCGCGATTATCCTCATCTTGATCGTCCGCCTGCTGCGCGGCGCGGCACGGTGAGACCTGCGGCCTTCCGCCCGCCGCGCGCGGGCGGGAGCGCTGTACCGCCCAGCCTCGGCCCAGGCAGCAGAGGCAGGGTCCTCGACACCAAGGGAGACTGACCGACATGAGACACCTCGACAGATTTGCCAGGGCCGCCTTCGGTATTGCCGTGCTCGCGGCGCTTGGCGCCTGCGGCGGCTCGGAGGAGCCTCCCGCCGGCATGCGTCCGGCAACCGAGGCCGAATCCGCCTGCCTGCGCGACATCGCCAAGGCCGCCGGGACCACGGACATCGCGCTGATCAGCTCCGAGAGCTCCGAGACCGGCACCATGGTGAAGGCCCGCGTCGGCGACGACCGCACCCATTGGGACTGCATCGCCTATCCCGACGGCACGACCGGCGAGATCATGGCCGAGCCCCATATGACCGAGGGCTGACCCGGCCGGCCGAGACAGTCGCAGCCGGAGAACTGAGCGATGCGGGCGCTGACGGGCGGTCTCTTCTGGGCCCTGGTGCTGGCGTACGTGGTGGCCCTCGGGGCCTACCTGCTCGGCCAGTTCGGCCTCTTCGGAACCCCGAAGGACCCGCTTGCCGGCGTCTTCCTCATTCCGCTCGGCCTGCCATGGAACCGGATGATCGATGTCTTCCCCGAGACGTCCTGGCCCTGGCTCGCGGCCCTTGCGCCGCTTCTCAACATCCTGCTCGTGGCGCTGCTGCGCCGCGGGCTCTCCCGATCCCGCTGACACCCCCATCCGCCCCCTACGAGTCCCCAGCCGATTGATGCCATACCGCCCGACGCCCTCCCCGCCTCCTCCGACGCCCCGCCGAGTTCCCCCATGCTGACCCGCCGCAGCCTGCTGCGCGCCGGGGGGCGCGGCGCTTGCGCTCGCCTCCCCGGCGCGGGCCCAGGAACTGCCGCTCGAGATCGACCGCATGGTTCCCGGCGAGTTCACCTGGCACCCCGAGCGGGCCCCGCAAGGGCCGGTGGCGGTGATCGTCTCGCTGCCCGAGCAGCGGGTGCACGTCTATCGCAACGGCCTTCGCATCGCGGTCTCGACCTGCACCACCGGCATGGCGGGGCACGAGACCCCGACCGGCGTCTTCACCATCCTGCAAAAGGACGTCGACCACCGCTCCTCGCTCTACAACGACGCGCCCATGCCCAACATGCAGCGGCTCACCTGGGACGGCATCGCGCTGCATGCGGGCAACCTGCCGGGCTACCCGGCCTCGCATGGCTGCGTGCGGCTGCCCACCGAATTTTCCCGACGGCTTTTCGAGGTCACCCATCTCGGCACGCCGGTCATCGTCTCGGGTCACAGCAGCGACCCGTGGGAGCTGATCCACCCCGGGTTCGTGCTGGCGCGGCTGAGCGAGGCCGAGCTTGACGGCGCGGTGCGCGATCTGGAAGTCCACCACCGCCCCTCGGACTGGCCGGAGGAGTGGGATCCGTCCGATCCCTTTCCGATCACCACCGCGCTCGTCACCTCCCCCGACCGGCGCATCACCCTGCTGCGCGACGGGCGCGAGGTGCTGACCGAGAGCTTCCTGCTCGAGGACGACCGCCCGCTCGGAGAACACGTGCTGGTGTTGAGCGCCGCCGAGCAGGGCCGGCTGCGCTGGCTCGGCGTCACCCACCAGCCCGACCCAGAGCGCCCTCTGCAACCCGAGACGAGCATCCTTGACCGGTTGGTGCTGACCTCGGTGACCCGCGAGCGGCTGCTGAGCTATGCTCACCCAGGGCTGACGCTGGTGATCTCCGACATCGCCGCCACCCCCGACCGCCGCTCGGAGCGCGGCTTCGTCATCATGGAAAGCGGGCTCCTGCGCTCGCCGGAACCAGAGGAAGCCCCCCGCCCATGAACCCCGCCTGCCCCCTGCGCGCCGCCCTGCTCCTCGTCCTGCCGCTGGCCGGCCCGCTGCAGGCGCAACCCACCCCGCCGCTGCCGCAGAGCGCCTTCGTCTATGTCACCGCGACGGCAGCCTGCGGATGCGCGGCGCCCCCACGACCGAGGCCCCGGTAGTCACCGAGCTCGACCCCGGCGCGCTTCTGCGCAACCTCGGCTGCGTCGCGGACCCGCAGCCCTGGTGCCAGTTGCAGAGCCTCGATGGGGCGCGCGCGGGCTGGGTCTCGGCGGTCTATCTCGCGCCCTTCGCCGGTGCCGATCCGGCGGCGCTGAGCAGCCCCTCCGTGGCCGCGACCGAGACAATGCAGCTCGAGCTGCGCGGTGGCCTCACCCAGGGCACGCTTGGCGCGGGCGGCATCCTCGACCTGATCACCAGCGCCCCGCCGGACCAGGCGGTGACGCTCTCGCTCGACGCGCCAGGCAACATCGGCATTGCCGCCTTCGTGCGCCCTGCCACGCTGCTCGCCCGCGGCGATGCAGGAGCCCCGATCACCCTGGTCCTGCCTGAGGGCGGAGACCTGCTGATCCGCCTCGCCGATCGCAGCGGCGCCGGCGGCAACTGGCAGCTCCTGATCAGCCTCGACTGACGCACATGACATCCCGAGAACCTCACCAAGGGTTGACGCCGCGACATCCCTCGGAAAGGATCGTCCGAGCGTCGCCGCGCGCCGCAAGTTGTTTTTCTGCCAGAAATTTTTGCTCCGGATTGCCCTCCATGCCGCACTGCCTCGCCGCCCTCCTGATGTCCCTCGCACTGGCCTTGAGCGCCTCGGCCGCGCTCGCGCAGGACTACCTCGGCTCAGAGCGCTGCATCACCTGCCACGAGGCCGCCGGGGAGGCCTGGGAGGGCTCGCATCACGCCCTCGCCTGGACCAAGCCGACCGCGGACAACATCCGCGCGAATTTCGACGGCACCGAGTTTACCCTCGGCGACATGCAGGCGCGCTTCAGCCTGAAGGAGGGCGGCACCCCGCATGTCAGCGTCACCGAGCGCGACGGGGTGACAACCGAGTACGACGTGCATTCGGTGATCGGCGTCGAGCCGCTGCAGCAATACATCCTCGAGACCGAGCCGGGCCGGCTGCAGAGCTTCGACGTGGTCTGGGACACCGAGAAGGGCGGCTGGTTCCACCTCTATCCGCAGCAGAACTACGCCCCCGACGACGGTCTGCACTGGACCGGCCCCTACAAGACCTGGAACAGCCGCTGCGCCGCCTGCCATGCGACGGGCTTCGAGGCCAATTACGATCCGCAGACCCGCAGCTTCGCCTCTAGCGAGGTCGAGATCGGTGTTGGCTGCGAAGCCTGCCACGGCCCCGGCTCGGCGCATGTGGACTGGGCGGAAACCTACAAGACCACGCAGGAGGCACCGCCACCCGCCCATGGTTTCACCGTCGACATGTCCGAGCCCGCGCAGATGATCGCGCAATGCGCCTCCTGCCACTCCCGCCGCGAGCCCTATACCGACGGCAACCCGGTCCCGGGCACGCCCTATCACGACACCTACAACCTCTCGCTACTGCGCGAGGGCGCTTATGAGGCCGACGGTCAGATCCTCGACGAGGTCTACGTCTACGGCTCTTTCCTGCAATCGAAGATGTACGCCAAGGGCGTAAGCTGCTCGAACTGCCACCTGCCGCATGAGGCCGAGCTGATCGCCGAAGGCAATGCCGTCTGCGCCCAATGCCACAGCCCGGCGGGCAACCCCGAGTTCCCCTCGCTGCCGCTCAAGGTCTTCGACGGGCCCGAGCACACCCACCATCCCGAGGGCTCGGCCGGGGCCGAGTGCAAGAATTGCCACATGGTCGAGCGCGTCTACATGGGCAACGACTGGCGGGCGGACCATTCCTTCCGCGTGCCGCGACCGGACCTCGATGCCGTGACCGGGGCCCCCGACGCCTGTACCACCTGCCACGAGGACGAAAGCCCCGAGTGGGCCGCCGCCAAGCTCGAGGACTGGTTCCCCGAAAGCACCCACCGCGGCCCCCATTACGGCGAGGTCCTCGCCCACGGCCGCCGCGACCCGCTCCGCGCCGCGCCCGAGCTGCGCAGCCTCTCGCAGGACAGCGACATGGCCGGCATCGTGCGCGCCACGGCGATCTACCTGCTGGAGCAGGCAGGCGACCCGGCCGAGGCCGCGGCGCTGGAGACGCTGCTCAAGGACCCCGACCCGCTGGTCCGCAGCGCCGCGGTGCGGCTGCAGCGCGCCGCCCCCGCCATGGAGCGCGCGCCGCGCATCATGAATTCGCTCAGCGATCCCTCGCGCTCGGTGCGCATGGCGGCGGCGCAGTCGATGCTCGACGCGCAGATCGCCCATATGCCCGGCCGCTACGAGCGGGCGCTGCGCGAGGCCTTCGGCGAATGGCAGGCTTCGATGGCCAGCCGCCTCGATTTCCCGGAAACCCACCTGCAGATGGGCGGCATGGCGCTGGTGATGCGCAACCTGCCCGCCGCCGCCAATGCCTTTGCCGAGGCGACGCGGCTCGACCCGCAGCTCGCCGACGCCTGGATCATGCAAGTCCGCATTGCCTTCGCCGCGGGCGACGAGACCGGCGGCCGCGCGGTGCTGGACGAGGCGCTCCAGAAGAACCCCGACAACGTGACCCTGCAGATGATGCGCCGCGAGCTGACCGGCGAGGAGATGGATTTGATGCCGCCGCCCTCGGCGGACTAGGCCGACCGTCGGGCAGAAGGGGGGGCTCCGCCCCCGCCGCTGCGCGGCTCCCCCGGGATATTTGGACCTAGAAGAAAGGGCGGGCGCAATCGGCGAAGGGGAGAGCGATGCCCTCCCCTTCTTCTCTTTCCAGATACGCCGGACGGAGGCCGCCCTCAGCGGGCCAGCCAGCCGCCGTCGACGTTGAGCACCGCGCCCGTCACGTAGCGCGCCGCGCGCGAGCAGAGGTAGGCGGCGGTGCCGCCGATGTCCTCGGGATCACCCCAGCGCCCGGCGGGAATGCGCTCGAGGATGGCCTTCGAGCGCTCGGCATCCTCGCGCAGTGCCTCGGTGTTGTTCGTGGCGATATAGCCCGGCGCGATGGCGTTGACCGTGATGCCGTGCCGCGCCCATTCGTTGGCGAGGATCTTGGTGATCCCCGCGACCCCATGCTTGGACGCGGTGTAGGCCGGCACCCTGATGCCGCCCTGGAAGGAGAGCAGCGAGGCGATGTTGACCACCGCGCCTTCCTGCCCCTTGGCGATCAACTCGCGGCCGAAAGCCTGGCAGGTGAAGAACAGCGCCTTCATGTTGACGTCGACCACCGCGTCCCAGTCTTCTTCGGAATAGTCGACGCTGTCGGCCCGGCGGATGATCCCGGCGTTGTTGACCAGAAGCGTGTAGCCGGCGCCCTTGAAGACCTCCTTCGCGGCCATCGGGTCGGCGAAGTCGAGCAGCAGGCTGTCCGCCGTGCCGCCCGCCGCCTCGATCCTCTCCACGGTCTCGTCGCAGGCCCGCCGTCCGACACAGGTGACCGCGGCCCCCTGCCCGGCGAGCGCCACGGCGATGGCCTGGCCGATGCCGGTGTTGGCGCCGGTGACCAGCGCGCGCTTGCTCGCGAGCGAGAAGAGCCCGGACATCAGCGCAGGTCCTTGGGCTGGATGAAATCCATGTCGGTGTAATCTACGTTGTCGCCCGCCATCGCCCAGATGAAGGTGTACTTGCCGATGCCCGCGCCCGAGTGGATCGACCAGCTGGGGCTGACCACGCCCTCCTCGTTGGCAACGAAGAGATGGCGGGTCTCGTCGGGCTCGCCCATCAGGTGCAGCACGCGGCTCTCCTCGTCCATGCCCCAGTAGAGATAGGCCTCCATCCGGCGGTCGTGGATGTGGCTGGGGATGGTGTTCCAGACCGAGCCTTCCTCGAGCGCCGTGTAGCCGAGGATCAGCTGGCAGCTCTCCATCACCTGCGGGTGGATGAACTGCTTGATGGTGCGCTTGTTGGAGGTCTCGGGCGCGCCCATCGTCACCTCCTTGCAATCCGCCAGGGTGACCAGCTTCGACGGATAGCTCTTATGCGCCGGGCAGGAGGTGATGTAGAAGCGCCCCGGCCCCGAGAAGGTCACCGCGCCTGTGCCCATGCCGAGGTAGAGCACGTCGCCGCGGCCCATCTCGTAGGTCTCGCCGCCGGCCTCGACGGTGCCCGCCGCGCCGATGTTGACGATGCCCATCTCGCGGCGATCGAGGAAGTTCGGGGTCCGGGTCTCTTCCACCACGTCGAGCGTCAGAGTCCCCGCGCCGGGCACCGCCCCACCCATGACGAAACGGTCGTAATGGGTGTAGACGAGGCGGATCTCGCCGTCGCGGAACATGCCCTGGGTGAGGAAATGCTCGCGCAGTTCCTCGGTCCACATGTCGCGGGCCTGGGTCGGGTGGATGGCGTGGCGGGTTTCGACGGTCAGCATGTGCTCTCTCCCAGAATCTCTCAGAATCTCTGCCTGCACGGCCGGGACCGGCCGGGCTGTCGCGGCCAAGGAACCACGGATGGGCCTCGCCTTCAAGATGTTATCATACAACATTGCAAGGCAGTCAGACTTCAGGGCACGATCGGGACCGGGGATCGTCGGCAGGCAGAAGGACTTCTATCTTCTTGAGGCAATTCGGCGAAAACCCTTGCCTAACGCGTGTCACACCCCGGCGGTGGCGCCGAAGACGGCGGATCTTCCGGCCGCCGGACATGGACAGCCCCGGGGAAACCTGTATTATATGTATGGCCAAGCCAGGAACGAGAAGATCAAACACGTGACCGAGCAGAAAGTCAGGACGGCCCGCCCCTCGCGCAGCAGCGGCAAGACCCTCGTCGAACAGGTGCGTGACCGCCTGCGGGCTCAGATCGAGAGCGGGCAATACGCGCCCGGCAGCCGCCTGCCGAGCGAGGCGAAGATGACCGAGGAATTCGCGGTCAGCCGCACGGTGGTGCGCGAGGCGGTGGCCTCGCTGCGCTACGACGGGCTGGTGGAGCCACGGCAGGGCGCCGGGGTCTTCGTGCTCGACCAGCGCCCCGAGCTCGACCTGCCGTTCCAGAACATCGACTTCGTGCGCATCTCGTCGATGATCGAGATGCTCGAGCTGCGCACCGCGGTCGAGGTCGAGGCAGCGGGGCTCGCCGCGCTGCGCCGCTCGCCCGCGCAGGAAGAGTTGATCCTGCAGGCACTGGCCGAGCTGCGCGCCAAGGCCGCCTCGGGTGAGCCGACGGCGCTGGCGGATTTCGAGCTGCATCTCGCCATCGCGGATGCCACCAACAACCCGCGGTTCCGCGACTTCCTGTCGATGATCGGCGCCAGCGTGATCCCGCGCCATGCGCTGAGCGACACCAAGGACGCCGCCACCGCCCCCTACCTGCAGGCCATCGACGCCGAGCACGAGGCCATCGTCACCGCGATCCTCGACGGCAACGAGGATGCCGCTCGGCTGGCCATGCGCCTGCACCTCAAGGGCGCGCAGTCGCGCTATCGCAACCTGCTGCGCAAGTCCGCCCAATAGGCCCAACAGGAGGCTTCCATGAGCAATTTCCCCGTCGTCTTCCCCGACACCGGCGTCGCCCGGCAGGTGCTGGCCGACAGCCCCGAGCTGATGGTCGTCTCCTTCCGCTTCGAGACCGGGGCCAAGGGCGCGATGCATCACCACCCACACGTGCAGTCGACCTATTGCGAGAGCGGGCGCTTCACCTTTTTCCTCGGCGACGAGAGCTTCGAGGTGAAGCCGGGCGACAGCTTCGTCATCCCCTCCAATGCCAAGCACGGCTGCGAGTGCCATGATGCCGGGCGGCTGATCGACTGCTTCACCCCGCGCCGCGACGATTTTCTCTGACGCGGCGAGGCGGGCCGCTACGCCTGCCCCAGCGCCTTGGCCTGATCAGCCTCGTCCATCCCCAAGATCTGACCATCCTGCGCGCGCTTCACCCTTTGCTGGTGCGCGCGCGGGCTGAGGCCCATCTGCCGCTTGAAGGCGCGGCTGAAGTAATAGGGGTCGGCATAGCCGATCTCTCCGGCCACCTGCGAAGGGCTCATGCCGCGCTCGAGCAGCGACATCGCCCGCTCCATCCGGCAATATTCCTGATACTGGCGCGGCGTGCGGCCGAGCCGGTCTCGGAAGGCGCGGTGGAAGTAGTCGTCGTTGTAGGGCGCCGCCTCGACCGCCTGCGCCGCGACCTCGGGATCGAGCGGCGCGGTGGAGATCTGCGCCGCCGCCTTCATCACCGCGAGATCGATCGCCGCGGCCCCGTCGATGGGCACCGCCCCGCCCTGCCGCCAGCCGAGGAAGGCGTCATCCACGAAGGCGATCAGGAAGACCATGAAAAGGTGGTGCTGCATCAGCGTCACCGAGTTCGGCGGCGCGCTCTCGCGGTAGCTGCGAATGAGCGGCGCCAGCTCATCCCACCGCGACAGCCGCACCTTCCGCCGCAGGTCCATCTGCGCGATGAGATCGGTGTCGCCGTAAATCCCCAGCGTGAAATGCTGCGCCAGCCCGGTGTAGAGCCCCGCGCCTTCGTTCCAGCCGCAGAAGGTCTCGCCCCGCCGCAGCAGCATGGCCTCGCCCGGCGCCAGCGCAAAGCGCTCCGCGCCCACGATATATTCACCGCGCCCCTCGAGCGCGATCACCAGGTCCTCGACCGGGTTTTCCTTCTCGATCCGCCAGAGTTTAGAATGCTGCATGCGGATCGCCGAGCGGGTCAGCGTCAGCGTCAGCGCCGAGGCGGGCACCCGGTCGAGAATTGAACCTCCGATTTCGTCCATCTTTTTCGCCATCTTGGTGAATTCAATCCACGCTCGCCATCTGTCATGAATTCATCATACAACTGTGGAGGGCCGCCTGTCACCCGCCAGCCCCGAGGAGAGGGCCAGCTGAGGTCACGGGACGGGCGAATTCCGCACAGTTCGGGAGGACACATGCATATTTCGCCGAAGTCGGCCGCCACTCCGGCGGGCCGCGGCACGGGAGGCCGACCATGACGCGCAAGCGCATGCTGGGGCTTGGCTACCTGTCGCCCTACATCATCGGACTTCTGGTCTTCACGATGATCCCCTTCGGGGCGTCGCTCTATCTCAGCTTCACCGATTACAACCTCATGTCGGCGCCAAGATGGACGGGACTGGAGAATTACATCGATCTGTTCACCAAGGACCGGACGTTCCGCCGCTCGCTGACGGTGACGCTGATCTATGTATTCACCACGGTGCCGCTGAAGCTCGCCTTCGCGCTCTTCATCGCCTACATCCTCAATTACAAGCTGAAGTTCATCAACTTCTTCCGCACCGCCTTCTACGTGCCCTCGATCCTTGGCGGGTCGATCGCCATCGCGGTGCTCTGGCGCTACATCTTTGCCTCCGAGGGGCTGGTGAACATGCTGCTCACCGGGCTCGGCTTCGAGGCGGTGAACTGGTTCGGTGATCCGCAGAACGCGCTTTTCACCATCACCCTGCTGCGCTGCTGGCAGTTCGGCTCGGCCATGGTGATCTTCCTCGCAGCACTCCAGTCGATCGACAAGTCGCTCTACGAGGCGGCCGAAATCGACGGCGCGAGCAAGGCGCACTGCTTCATCTTCATCACCATCCCCCTCATCACTCCGGTGATTTTCTTCAACCTGATCATGCAGATGGTCCAGGCGTTCCAAGAGTTCAACGGCCCCTACATCATCACCCAGGGCGGCCCGCTGAAGTCCACCTACCTGCTGCCGATGTACATCTACGACGAGGCCTTCCGCCGCTTCGACATGGGCTATGCCTCGGCCATCGCCTGGGTGCTCTTCGTGATCATCATGGTGCTCACCCTCGCGGCCTTCTGGTCCTCGAAGAAGTGGGTCTATTACGCCGGCGACAAGCGGAGCTGAACATGACCGATATCTCACACGCTTCAGATGTCCTGAGTTCCGGCGCCGATGGCCTCGCCGAGGCCCGCGCCGCCAACGCCCGGCAGATCCGCAATGCCAAGATCTCGGCCGCGGTGCGCTACATCATCCTCTTCGGTGTCGGGCTGCTGATGCTCTACCCGCTGATCTGGCTGGTGGGCGCGTCCTTCAAGACCAACGCCGAGATCTTCGCCAACCCCGGCTTCATTCCTCAGGAACCCACCACCGAGGGCTACGTGAAGGGCTGGGAGACCTCGACCCCCTACACCTTCGGGCGGTTCTTCCTGAACTCCTTCCTGATCATCATCCCCAAGGTGATCGGCACGGCGATCAGCTGCACCATGGTGGCCTATGGCTTCGCCCGCTTCGACTTCCCGCTGAAGAAGCTGCTGTTCGGCTCGGTCATCGCCATCCTGCTGCTGCCCAACGTCGTGACACGCATCCCGCAGTACCTGCTGTTCCGCGACCTCGGCTGGCTCGACAGCTTCCTGCCGCTCTGGGTGCCCTCCGCCTTTGCCGGCGACGCCTTCTTCGTCTTCATGCTGGTGCAGTTCCTGCGTGCCATCCCCGGCGACATGGAAGAGGCGGCGCGGGTCGACGGCGCGAACAGCTGGCAGACGCTGGTGTTCATCGTGGTGCCGATGCTGGCCCCGGCGCTGATCTCGGTGTGCCTTTTCCAGTTCATGTGGACGATGAACGACTTCCTCGGCCCGCTCATCTACATCAGCTCGGTCGACAAGTACCCGGTCAGCCTGGCGCTGAAACTCTCGATCGACACGACCGAGGCGTTCGAATGGAACCGCATCCTCGCGATGTCCGTGCTCACCATCACGCCCGCGCTCATCGTGTTCTTCATGGCTCAGAAATACTTCATCGAAGGCCTCTCCGCCGGTGGGGTGAAAGGATAATCCAATGGCACGTCTGCAACTCAGCAAGCTCGAAAAGGTCTATGGCGGCGGCTTCAAGGCGGTGCACGGGATCGACCTCGACGTCGAGGAAGGCGAGTTCATGGTGCTGGTCGGCCCCTCGGGCTGCGCCAAATCCACCACGCTGCGGATGATCGCCGGGCTCGAAGAGGTCACTTCCGGCGAGATCCGCATCGGCGACCGCATCGTCAACGCCCTGCCCCCGGGCAAGCGCCGCATCGCCATGGTGTTCCAGAACTACGCGCTCTACCCGCACATGAAGGTGCGCTCCAACCTCGCCTTTGGCCTGCGCCTCGCGCATGTGCCGAAGGCCGAGCGCGAGGCCGCCGTGCAGGAGGTCGCCCGCATCCTCGAGATCGAGCCCCTGCTCGACCGGCTGCCGAAGCAGCTGTCGGGTGGTCAGGCGCAGCGCGTGGCCTTGGGCCGGGCGCTGATCAAGAAGCCCGAGGTGTTCCTCTTCGACGAGCCGCTCTCGAACCTCGACGCCAAGCTGCGCGCCTCGATGCGGGTGCGGATCACCGACCTGCACAAGCGCCTGAAGGCCGAGGGCCGCCCCTCGACCGTGGTCTACGTCACCCACGACCAGACCGAGGCGATGACCATGGGCGACCGCATCTGCGTTATGAAGGACGGCCACATCATGCAGGTCGCCACTCCCAAGGAGCTGTACGACCGCCCCGCAAACCTCTTCGTCGCGGGTTTCATCGGCTCGCCCGAGATGAACGTGATCGACGGCCAGATCGAGGGCACCGACTTCCGTCTCGGCGGGCAGGTGATCGCGCTCGACGAGGCCGTGCTGAACCGCATGCACAGCAAGCCGCAGGAGGCCGCGCTCGGCATCCGCCCGCAGCACATGAAGCTCTCGGCGGGCAACGGGCTGACGGCCCGGCTGCGCTCGGCCGAGTTCATGGGCCACGAGGTCTACCTGCACGCCATGCTTGAGGGCAAGGAGATCACCACCGTCGCCGGCGCCGCGGAATATGACGCGCTCGACCGCTCGGACGAGCGCATCCGCCTGACGCCCGATCTTGGCCACGCACATATCTTCGACCGCCAGAGCGGCCGGAACGTATCCCTGCCCCTCGCGGGCTGAACCGAAACCTAGGAGGAGGTTTTCACAATGAAGTCGACGATCAAGAAGGCGCTGCTCGCCAGCGCGCTGGTGCCCTGCGCCCTGTCTTCCGCAAACGCGGCCGATTTGCGGATGAGCTGGTGGGGCGGCGACTCGCGACACATCGCCACGCAGGAGGCGCTGAAGGTCTGTGGCGAGAAATACGGCCACACCATCGCCCCCGAGTTCACCGGCTTCGCCGGTTACCTCGAGAAGCTCACCACCCAGATGGCGGGCGGCACCGAGGCCGACCTCATGCAGGTGAACTGGCCCTGGCTGCCGCTCTTCTCGCGCGATGGCACCGGCTTTGCCGACCTGCAGGAGCTGGGCGCGGTGGACCTGTCGCAATACCCGCAGACCGACCTCGATGGCGTCACCGTCAAGGACCACGTTCAGGGCATCCCCGTTTCGACCACCGGCCGCGTCTTCTTCTTCAACACCACCACGCTTGAAGAGGCCGGCCTGAGCGCGCCAACCACCTGGGAAGAATTCTTCGGCGCCGCCGAGGCGCTGCGCGACAAGGAAGGCGACGACTACCGCCTGTTCAACGCCGTGTCGGAAAGCGCCCAGCTGCTGGTCTCGCTCGCCGTCACCCAGAAGACCGGCAAGGACATGGTCGACCCGGCCACCAACCGCGTCGCATGGACCCCGGAAGAGCTGACCGCGGGCATCGAGTTCTACCAGCGCATGGTCGACACCGGTGCCATCCAGTCGCGCCAGGACGAGGCCGCCGAGGGCAACGTGAAGCTCTACGAAAAGACCGCCTGGGCCGAGGGCAAAATCGCCGGCTCCTACGAGTGGGACAGCACCTACTTCAAGTTCTCCGACCCGCTGCAGGACGGAGAAGTGCTGACCGCCGTGCCGATGGTAACATTCGAGGACGCGGTGACCGAGGGCGTCTACCGAAAGCCCTCGATGCTCTTTGCCATCTCGAAGCACTCGAAGAACCCCGAAGCGGCGGCCGAGATCCTCAACTGCCTGGTCAACGAACCCGAGGGCATCGACGCGCTTGGCGACACCCGCGGCCTGCCGGCCTCGAAGGTTGCGCTGGAGCGGCTGCAGGCCGCTGGCCAGATCAAGCCCGAGCTGCTCAAGGCGCATGAGATCATGATGGCCTCCGAGGGCCCCGCCGTCTCGCCGTTTAACGAGCACCCCGAGCTGCGCGCCACCTTCGTCGATACACTCGAGGAGTTCGCCTATGACCAGGTCAGCGCCGAGGAAGCCGCCGAGTACATCATCGAAGGCGCCAACGACGTGCTGAGCCAGTTCGACTGACCTGAGACCTCCCTCAGGTCTTCCAAGGGGGCGGCCCCACCGCTCGGGGCCGCCCCGCTCCCCACCCAGACGAAAGTCCGTTCCATGACCCTCCGTTGCGCCGCGGTGACCCCGCGCATGGCCGTGCTGTGCCTCGCACCGCCGCCCGCCCGCTTCACGCTCGCGCCGGCCCGCCCCTGGCGCCTGAGCCGCGCTGGCGTGACCGTGGCCGAAGGCGCGGCCTCTCGTGTGGTGCTGCCGCTCGGCCCACTTGAGCCGGACACCGAGTACCGCTTTGACTGCGGCGGCGAGGCGCTCGGCTTCACCACCGCCCCCTGCCCCGGCGCGCTGGACGTCACCGATTTCGGCGCCCGCCCCGGTCTGCCCGACACGCCCCTTGCTGCCGCCGGCAATGCCGCCGCCTTTGCCCAGGCCATCGCCAGGCTGCCAAAGGGCGGCACGCTGATCGTCCCACCGGGCCATTGGATCTGCGCCCCGGTCGAGCTGCGTTCGGACATGATCCTGCATCTCTCGGAAGGTGCCACCCTCGCCGCCCCCTCCGACCGCAGCGGCTGGCCGATCCTGCCCGCGCGCAACCCCGATGGCACGATGCTCGGCTCGTGGGAGGGTCTGCCGGAGCCCTGCTTCCGCGCCCCGCTGCACGCCATCCGCACCGAACGGCTCACCATCGAGGGCCTCGGCACGCTCGACGGCGGCGGCGACCGCGGCGACTGGTGGACCTGGGCGAAGGAACGCCGCGATGGCGCCCGCCGCCCGCGCGGGCTGCACCTCATCGACGCCGAGGCCACCCGGCTCATCGGTTTCACCATCCGCAATGCCCCGAGCTGGACCATCCACCCGCAGGGCTGCCGCGATCTCTTTGCCGTGGGCCTCAGCATTCAGGCGCCGCATGACAGCCCCAACACCGACGGCTTCGATCCCGACATGTGCGAGGATGTGATCATCCTCGGCACCCATTTCTCTGTCGGCGACGACTGCATCGCGATCAAGGCCGGCAAGCGCGGCGACAAGGGCGAGGAAGACCACCTGCGCCCCACCCGCCGCGTCACCGTCCAGCACTGCCTGATGGAGCGCGGCCACGGCGGCTGTGTCATCGGCTCGGAAATGTCGGGCAGCGTCACCGACGTGACCGTCTCCGATTGCGAGATGGTCGGCACCGACCGCGGGTTGCGGCTGAAGACCCGGCGCGGCCGCGGCGGCGAGATCGCCCGCATCGCCATGCGCAACGTCACCATGGACGGGGTGCTCACCGCCTTCTCGGCCAACGCCCATTACTACTGCGACCACGACGGCCACGCGGGCTGGGTGCAGTCCCGCGAGCCCGCCGCGATCAGCCACCTGACGCCGCACATCGGCGAGATCATCGCCGAGGATGTAGAGGTCCGGGGCCTTGCCCATGCGCTCGGCGCCTTCCTCGGCCTGCCCGAGGCCCCGATCGGTCCGATCCGGCTCTCGAAGGTCACGCTGGTCTCTCATGACCCCGCCGCCCGCCCCGAGCCACCGCTCATGGCCGACGGCGTGCGCGCCCTGCGCCACGCAGGCGTGCTCGCCGAACACGCCGTGGTCGTCGGAGAGATCTCTGCCGACACCGCCCCGCTCAGCACCGATGACTTCCTCAACCGGAGCCCCGCCCAGCCATGACCCTTCCCGATGTTCTGGATTATTTCGATGCCTTTGCGGCCCGCTACAGCCACTACAAGGACGGCAGCTGGTGCTACGAGGACGGCTGCGTCTACCGCGGCCTTGCCCTTCTGCACGAGGCCACCGGCGAGGCGCGCTGGTGGGATCACCTAAAGCGTCTGACCGACGCGCAAATCGCCCCCGACGGCAGGCTCGCAGGTTACCGGATCGACGAGTTCAACATCGACCATATCCTCGCCGGGCGTTGCCTCTTCCACCTCGCGGATGAGACGGGAGATCCGCGCTACATGG
The DNA here is from genome assembly GCF_002300555.2 of Alloyangia mangrovi. Lineage (GTDB taxonomy): Bacteria > Pseudomonadota > Alphaproteobacteria > Rhodobacterales > Rhodobacteraceae > Salipiger > Salipiger mangrovi. Next base: position 23,037 of record NZ_NTHN02000027.1, read on the forward strand.
CCGCCGCCGGGCTCCTCGCCGAGCAGCTCTCGGACCACCCGCGGACGGCGGCGGGCAACTACTGGCACAAGCAACGCTACCCCCAGCAGGTCTGGCTCGACGGGCTCTACATGGGCCTGCCCTTCCAGATCGAATACGGGCTGCGCAGCAAGCAGCCGGCGCTGGTCGAGGACGCGCTGGCGCAGCTTTCGCGCGCGCTCGAGTTGACCCGTGGCCCGGCGGGGCTCTACGTGCATGGCTACGACGCGGCCAAGGCACAGGGCTGGGCAGACCCCGAGACCGGCCAGTCGGCTGCCGTCTGGGCGCGGGCGGTGGGCTGGCTGGCCATGGCGCTGGTCGACATCTGCGCGCTGGTCCCCGACCGCGCGCCGAAGCGCCAGACCCTCGAGCTGCTCAATGCCGTGGTGCGCCAGCAGGCGGCGTCGGGCCTCTGGCCGCAAGTGCTCGACGCGCAGGAACTGCCGGGCAACTACGAGGAAAGCTCGGCCTCGGCCATGTTCGCCTACGCGCTGATGCGCGGCACCGAGCTGGGGCTCGGCGAGTGGTTCGACGCCGGGCAACGCGCCTATGACGCGCTGGTCGAGACCCGGCTGGAGACCAAGGGCGGCGTGACCCGCCTCACCCGAATTTGCCACGTGGCGGGCCTCGGCGGCTTCGACGGCAAGATGCGCGACGGCTCGCGCGAGTATTACCTCAGCGAGGACATCGTCGAAGATGACGCCAAGGGGGTCGGCCCGCTGATGATGGCGGCGGCGCAAAGGCTCACCGCCCGCACCCCCGCCTAACGGTCGGAATTTCGGAAGCGCGCGCCGGCTCAGCCGGTGTGCCGCGCCGATGGCCGCGGGGCTCGCCCCCGCGGCGCCAGGCTGTCTCGCTATCCCAGATGCGGAAAACCATAGAGCTGCTGCGGGGTCTCCACCAACACCAGCCGTTGCGCCGCCGTGTCCGGCAGCCAGCTCATGGCGAGGTCCAGCAAATGCGCGTCGTCGGGATAGTCCTCGGTGCGGCTGGCGGCATTGTGCGGCCAGTTGGTCCCCCAGACGATGCGCTCGGGCGCATGGGCGCAGATCTCGCGGCTGAGCGCGGCGATGTCGGGATAGTCGGGGCCCGAGGTGGTGGTCGCCTCGTAGCAGCCAGCGAGCTTGAACCAGCAATTGCCGGTGTCGATGAGGCGCTTGATGGTGGCGACATGCTCGGGGGTGATGCCGCCGAAGATCTTGCCGTGGTGGTCGAGCACCCATCTGGATTTCAGCTTGGCGAGGCGCGGCTCCAGCTCCGGCAGCGCGGTGCCGTCGAACTGCACCGCCATCATCCAGCCCGCCTGCGCCGCGCGCGCGTCGACCTCCTCGAGCCGATCGAGCCCCACCGCCCCACCGGGCAGGTCCATGATGCGTGCGCCCACGATACCGCCTTCGGCAAGCCGCGCCATCTCGGCATCCGAGGTCTCGCCGGTGATCACCGCCACGCCGCGCGCGCAGTCGCCCATCTCGGCGACGCAGGCGAGCAGGCTGGAATTGTCCATGTGGTGGCCGTTGCCCTGGGTGATCACCACCCGGTCGATGCCGAGCCATCCCATCGTCTTGCGGTACATCTCGGGCGTGGGCAGGGGCTCGGCGGGCACGCCCTTGCCGTCCTCGCGCCAGCTGTAGCCCGGCAGGTACATGTGCATCTGCGTGTCGCAGGTGCCTGCGGGCATCCGGGTCTTCGGCTTCGCGCCGGTGAGCTTTCGGTCGATCATGGAAACCTCCTCATATTGTGCGCCTACGCTGATGCGCTGATCCACCCGGGGCGAAGGACGATGCCCGCCGGGCGAGCGCCTTCCCGTCCTGGCGGGCTGGCGCTCCCCGGGGCCTCGCTTCACCCCTTCGGCGCAAATTCCTTTAGCGCGTCCCGGTCGATCTCGATGCCCAGCCCGGGCGCGTCGGGGATGCTGACCCAACCGTTCTCGTGCTCGATCGGCCGCGTTACCACCGCCTGCCGGAACGGGTTGTGCGTACGGTCGAATTCGAGGATCGGCTCGATGGGGCCCCGCCGCACCGGGTCGGGCACCATTGCCGCCATGAACTGCAAAGCCGCGGCGATCTGCACCGCCGTGCCCCAGACATGCGGCACCACGCGCACCCCGTGCAACGTGGCAAGATCGGCCACGCGTTTCGCCTCGGTGAAGCCGCCGACCCCGCAGAGATCGGGCTGGGCGATGTCGATCACCCGCCGGCGCAGCGGCTCGGCAAAGCCCCAGCGGGTGTGCCATGTCTCGCCGCCCGCCACCGGGATCGGCTGGCGCGCGCGGACCTCGGCATAGGCATCGAGCTGCTCGGGGATCACCGGCTCCTCGAACCAGTCGATGTCATACTCGGCGGCCGCATTGCCGACGCGCACTGCCTCGATCACGTCGTAGCCGTGGTTGCCATCGATCATCAGCCGGGTATCCGGGCCGATCGCCTCGCGCACCGCCTTGATCACCTGCAGGTCCTCGGCGGGGTCGAAGCCGATCTTGATCTTCACCGCGTGGAAACCGGCCGCCGCATGGCCGCCCATCTCCTCGGCGTTGTCCGCCACCCGGTCCACCCCGTCGCGCTTGAAGGAGCCCGTCGCGTAGCAGCGCAGCTTCTCGCGGAAGCGCCCGCCGAGCAGCGTCGAGACCGGCACGCCGAAATGCTTGCCCTTGATGTCCCAGAGCGCGATGTCGATGCCGGACAGGGCGCAGACGGAAATCCCCCGCTGCCCCTGGTCGCGCAGCGCGTTGTAGAGCACCGCCCAGTGCTTCTCGGTCTCCAGCGGGTCCTTGCCCAGCAGCCAGGGGGTGTAGGCCTCGACCATGGCACGGTTCGGGCCCGCCGGGCCGAGGCATTCGCCCCAGCCCGTGGTACCGTCGTCGCAGATCACCTCGACCAGCAGATGCACCCGCCGGTCGAAGCGCATCGAGGCGCTCTCGAAGGCGGTCTCCAGCTTGTGTTCCAGAAGGTGGGTGCGGATCTCGGTGATCTTCATGGGTCTTGCCTTCGTCTTACTGGTGAGCGTCGATCAGGGCCTTGAGGATCTCTTCCTCCTCGCCGGTGAGATCCGACAGCGGCGCCCGCACCGGGCCCGCATCGAAGCCGACCAGACGCACGCCCGCCTTGACCGCCGAAACCGCGTAGCCCTTGCGGCGCGAGCGCAACTCCATGAACGGGTAGAAGAAGCTCTTGAGGATGTCTTCGCAAGTGGCGCGATCCCCGGCCCGAAGCGCGGCGTAGAACCTGTTGGCCAGCGCCGGGACGAAGTTGAACACCGCCGAACTGTAGGTGGTGAAGCCCGCGCCGAGATAGGCCTCGGCAAAAAGCTCCGCCGTCGGCATGCCGCCGAGGTAGATCAGCCGATCGCCCATCTTGGCGGTGATCTGCCGGACGAGGCCGATGTCGCCGGTGCCGTCCTTGAAGCCGACGAGGTTCGGGCAGGCGTCGCAAAGCCGGGCCAGCGTGTCGGCCTGCAGCACGGCGTTGTCGCGGTTGTAGACCATGACCCCCATGCCGGTGGCGTCGCAGACCGCCTTTACGTGCTCGTAGAGACCTTCCTGGGGGGGCGTCGATCAGGTAGTGCGGCAGCAGCAGGATGCCATCGGCCCCCGCCGCCTCGACCGAGCGGGCGATGCCCTTGGCGATCTCGGTGCCATAGCCGCAGCCCGAGACGATCGCGGTCTTGCCGGCGCTTTCCTTGGCGGCCTTGACGATGGCCGGGATCTCGTCCGGGGTCAGCGAGAAGAACTCGCCCGTGCCGCCCGCGGCGAAGAGCACCGGCGCGTCGAAGCCCGAGAGCCATTCGACGTGTTTCTGGTAGGGATCGGCGGCGAACTTGTTCTCGGCGTCAAACGGGGTGACCGGGAAGGAAAGCAGGCCGGAGCCGAGCGCTTCTTTGATCTGTTGCGGGTCCATGCGTGGGTCCTCTTGTTTGGGGGCGCGCGCCTGCGGGCCTTGGGGAATGGGGTTTGAAAGGTCAGCTCTGGTGGATGGGCTCGTCGGTGAAGACGCCGCCTTGATATTTCGCCACCGAATCCTCGGGGCCGGGGCGCGGCACGGTCCGGCGGATTTCCTCGGCGAAGTCCTGGGAATTGTCCTGCGGCACCCAGCCGAGGAAGGCGGCGTGGGAATTGTCCCACCAGCCCATGTCGTTGGCCGACTGTCCCCAGACCACCGTGCAACCGAGCCGCGGCGCAGTGAAGGCGGCCATGATCAGCGAGGTGAAGTCGCGCGGGCTGAGCCATGTGGACAGCATCCGCCAGTTCTCGGGCTTCGGGGTGCAGGAGCCGATGCGCACCAATGCGCTCTCCTGCCCGAACTTGTCGTGGTAGAGGCTGGCCACCGCCTCGCCGAAGATCTTCGACACGCCGTAGAGTCCGTCGGGCTTGAACGGGTCGGTATGCTTCAGCCGCTCGTCCTGCCGGTAGTAGCCGATGGTGTGGTTGGAGCTGGCGAAGATGATCCGGGGCTGACCATGCTGCCGCGCCGCCTCATAGAGGTTGTAGACGCCGCGCAGGTTGGCCGCCTCGATCAGGTCGAAATTCTTCTCGACCGAGATGCCGCCGAGATGCACCACCCCGTCGCAGCCCTCGACCAGCGATTTCACCGCCGCGCCGTCGGCGATGTCGCATTGCACGAAGGTCTCGTTCGGGCCAAGGTCGGTGATCTCGGTGATGTCCGACAGGCGCAGCTCTTTGGCGTGGGGTTTCAGCGTCTCGCGCAGGATGGTGCCAAGCTGGCCCGCCGCGCCGGTGATCAGGATACGTTTCATCATGTCTCTCACTCCATCAGGCTCGGCAGGAACATGGAGAAGGCGGGCACGTAAGTCACCAGCATCAGCGCCACGAAGATCGCCGCGTAGAACGGCAGGATCGTCTTCACCGCATGTTCGATCCTGACGCCGCCGACGACACAGCCGACAAAGAGGCAGGCGCCCACCGGCGGGGTGCAGAGACCGAGGCCGAGGTTCATCATCATGATCACGCCGAACTGCACCGGGTCCATGCCGAGCCCCACCGCGACGGGCAGGAAGATCGGGGTGCAGATCAGGATCAGCGCCGCCATGTCCATGATCATGCCGAGCACCAGCAGGATGAGGTTGAGCAGCAGCAGGATCACGAAAGGGTTGTCCGAGATGCCGGTGACCGCATGGGCCAGCAGATCAGGCACCCGGTAGAGCGTCAGCAGGTAGGAAAAGGCCGAGGCCGTCGCCACCAGCATCATCACCAGCGCCGTGGTGCGCACCGAGCTGACGACGGCAGTCTTGAAACCCGCCCAGCTCAGTTCGCGGTAGACGAAGGTGGTCACGAGGATGGCCCAGATCGCGCCGAAGGCCCCGGACTCGGTCACCGTCATCACGCCCGACAGCACCCCGCCCACCACGATGATCGCAGTCATCAGCCCCGGCAGGGCGACGATGAACGACAAGCCCAGGGCCTTCCAGCCGGGAAAGGTTTCGGAAGGGTAACCGCGGCGCACGGCCACGAGGTAGGCGACGATGCCGAGGCAGAGGCACATCAGGATGCCCGGGATGACGCCGGCGATGAACAGTTTCGAGACCGACACGCCCCCCGCCGCCACCGCAAAGAGGATCATGTTGTGCGAGGGCGGGATCACCACGCCGGCCACCGAGGAGGTCACCGTGACGTTCACCGCGTAGTCGGGATCATAGCCCTTTTCCTTCATCACCGGGATGAGGATCGAGCCCAGCGCCGAGGTGTCGGCCACCGCCGAACCCGAGATACCGCCGAAGAGCATGGACGAGGCGACGTTGACCACGCCGAGCCCGCCCTTCATCGAGCCCACCGCCGAAGAGGCCAGCCGCACCAGCCGGCCGGCGATGCCACCGTGCATCATCAGCTCGCCAGCGAAGATGAAGAACGGAATGGCCAGCAGCGAAAAGACCGAGATGCCCGAGAGCACCCGCTGGAAGGCGATGAAGAGCGGCAAGCCCTCGTAGACGAAGCCGCCGACCGCAGCGAGGCCCAGCGCGAAGGCCACCGGCATGCCGCAGATGAGGCCAAAGCCGAACGTGCCGAAAAGAATGATCAAACCCATGTCAGTACCCGCGGCCCTTCGCCAGTTCGGCCATTTGATAGAGGGTGAAGAGCGCGCTCAGCGCGCCGCAGATGGCCATGGGCACGGCGCGCATACCCTCGGAGATGCCGAGCATCGGCACGGTGCGCGCCCAGGTGTTTTCGGCCAGGATGAACCCCTGCCATCCGAGGCAGAGCGCGAAGACCAGCACGCCGATGAGTGCCAGCCATTTCATCACCATGGCGACCGGGCCGGGGAAGGCATCGCGCAGGAAGTCCACCGACAGGTGGGTTCGGCCCCAGACACCCGCGGCAGCCCCAAGAAAGGTGATCCAGACCACCAACAGCAGCGCCAGCTGCTCGACCCATGTGGGGGTGTCGTTCATCACGTAGCGGCCCCAGACCAGCCAGCCGAAGATGGCGATGAGGACGACGAGGCCGGTTCCGGCCACCGTCACGCAGACCCGCGCCAGCAGGTCGAGCAGGCGATAGACGGCCCCTGCCCCGGCCACGTGGCTCTGTGCCATGGTCTCTCCCGGAATGGGCGTGTCCCCGCGGGGACACGCCTGAGCCTGCCTCAGATCACTTGATCGCCTGGATGTCGCGGATCAGGCCTTCGAGATCCGGATTGCTCTCGATGAACTTGGCGTAGACCGGCTCCATCGCCGCCTGGAACGCCGCGGGGTCGGTGACCTCGTTGACCGCCACGCCGCTGTCGATCACCTTCTGCTTCGAGGCGCCCTCGCGCTCGGCCCAGAGCTCGCGCTGGGTTTCCGCCGCCGAGACTGCCGCCGCGGTGACAATCGCCTTGTCCTCGTCCGAGACCTTGTCCCAGACCTTGGTCGAGACGCAGATGCACTCGGGGATGATCAGGTGGTTGGTGATCGAGTAGTACTTCGCGACCTCGTAGTGGTTCGAGCTCTCGAAGGACGGGTAGTTGTTCTCGGCCCCGTCGATCACCCCGGTCTTTAGCGATTGGTAAACCTCGCCATAAGCCATGGGCGTGGCGTTGCCGCCGAGCTGGTCGACCATCTGCACGTAGAGATCGTTGCTCATAACCCGGAACTTCATGCCGTCCATGTCGGCCGGAGTCTCGATCGGGTGCTTGGTGTTGTAGAAGGAGCGCGAACCGCTGTCGAACCACGACAGGGCGACAAGGCCCTCGCCGGACAGCGCATCCGAGAAGCGCTGGCCGATCTCGCCATCCATCGCCTTGTGCATGTGATCCACGTCGCGGAAGATGAAGGGCAGCGACAGCACGTTGGTCGCCGGGACGATCTCGCCCATCGGGCCCATGTTGAAATTCCCCACCGCGATGGCGCCGGCACGGACCTGTTCGATCGCATCGGGCTGCGCGCCCAGCACGCCGTTGGCGTAGACCGTCGGCTCAATCCGGCCCTCGGTTTTCTCGGTCACCTCGTCGGCGAACTGCTGCATCGCGACGACGTTCGGATAATCCTCGGGGTGAATCGCCCAGGCGCGCCAGGTCTCTGCCTGCGCCGCCCCTGCCAGCAGGCCGCAGAGCGCGGTGGCCGCAACCAGTGCCGTCTTGGTCTTGGTGAAGTACATCATCATCTCCTCCCATAGATGCGTATGACGTTACGCGGCGTTTATGGCCGACTTGTATGATGACTGTCAATCTTTTCGTATGACAAGAAAGCGCGGGTTGCGCGGCAGCGAAAACTGCCCTTCATGCGGGGTCCTGCAAAAACTCAATCGCGAAATCTTGGCTATGCGCGGAAGCTCGCGCCCCGGGTGCGGAGGTTGTCGCTATTTCATCCAAATCGTGTAAACTCAGACGCATAGATCCGTCCTTGGAAGGACCATTGATATGTTCATTAGACTGATTGAGTCGTTTTCGGCTGTATCTCTGTGCGCGTTTATCCTTGCTTCCATTCCCGCCGCCCCCTCCCTGGCGCAGGACAATGCCGAGGCGCCCGGCCCCACGGTTCTTGTGCAGACCGTGGAAACCCAGAGCATCCGTCCCTCCTTCTCCCATCCGGCCCGCATCGAGGCGCTGAACACCGCATCGATCCGGCCCCCGATCCAGGCGCAGATCACCGCGCTGCACATCACCGCCGGCAGCTACGTCGAAGAGGGTGAGCTTCTGGTCGAGATGGACGAGACCGATTTCCGCATCGCCCTAGCCCAGGCGCACGCGGCGCTGAAGCAGGCCGAGGCCTCCGCGATCAAGGCTGACCTCGATCTCGACCGCGCGACGCAACTGTCGCGGAGCAACACCGTCTCGCAGCGCGAAGTGGAATATGCGCAGGCCCAGGCCGACGTGGCGCAGGCCCAGGTCGACGTGGCCAGTGCTCAGATCGCCCAGGCAGAGGAAAACCTCGCCGACACCAAGGTCTACGCCCCTTTCAGCGGCCGTATTTCGGCGCCGCAGTTTGCGGTCGGTGACCTCTTCGCCCCCGGGGACCCGACCCAGCCAGGCTTCATTGCAACGCTGGTCTCGCTCGATCCGATCTACGCGGTCGGGCTGGTCGACCAGTCCAACTACTTCGGCTTCCTCGCCAAGCGGCTTGAAATCCAGGAGGCCGGCGGTTCGATCCCTCCGCTGGAACTCGAGGCGATCCTGCCCGGCGGTGAAGTCTACCCCGAGAAGGGCACCTTCGAGAACTGGGACAACACCGGCGCCGCCAGCACCGGCACCATCGCCGCCCGCGTGCTTTTTCCCAATCCCGACGGCGTGCTGCTGCCGGGCCAGAACGTGACCATCCGCGGCCAGGTGCTGGAGCCGATCCAGGCGCCGCTGGTGCCACAGAGGGCGGTGAGCCTCGACCAGCAGGGCCATTTCGTCTGGGTGGTCGGCGAAGACAATACCGTCGAGCGCCGCAACATCACCGTCGGCGTCCGCAGCGACGCAAACTGGACAGTCACCGAAGGTCTCGCGGACGGCGAGCAGGTGGTCGTCGAAGGGCTGCAGAGCATGCGCCCCGGCCTCACCGTCACGCCGAAACCCTACGACAGCTGAGCCCCGGCAGCGGAGAATTTCATGGGACCTTTATTTTTCATCAGGCGGCCAAAGTTCGCCTTCGTCATTTCCATGCTCATCACGCTGTTCGGCCTTCTGACGCTGACCGTGATGCCCATCGACCAGTATCCCGACATCACCTCGCCCAAGGTCGTGGTCCGCGCCAATTACCCCGGTGCCGATGCCGCCACCCTGCTGCAGGCCGTCGCCGCGCCCATCGAGGACGAGGTGAACGGCGCCGAGGGCATGGCCTACATGGAATCCAAGGCCGCTTCCGACGGCTCCTACACGCTGACCGTGACCTTCGAGACCGGCGTCGATGCCGATCTGGCGCAGGTCGACGTGCAGAACCGCGTGGCGCTGGCCGAGCCGTCGCTGCCCGCCGAGGTGCGCCAGCGCGGCATCCGGGTGCGCAAGCGCAACCCCGACATCCTGATGGTGGTCGACATCATCTCGCCCGACGGTCGCTTTGACGGGCTCTTCCTGTCGAACTACGCCTCGATCAACGTCGAGGGCGAGCTGGCCCGCATCGCCGGTGTCGGTGCAGCCGAGAACATCGGCGCGCTGGACTACGGCATGCGCGCCTGGCTCGACCCGGTGAAGATGGCCAACCACAATCTCACGGTGAACGAGATCGTGCTGGCGGTGAAGGAGCAGAACGTGCAGGCCGCGGTTGGCTCGCTCGGCGCCGCCCCCGCCGCGGAGGACACGCAGTTCCAATACGTGCTGACCACCAAGGGCCGGCTCGAGTCCGAGGAGGAATTCGGCGACATCATCCTGTCGGCCAATGACGCGGGCTCGGTGGTGCGCCTGCGCGACGTGGCGCGGATCGAGCTCGGCGCCTTTGCCTACAAGGGCTACGGCGAGTTCAACAACAAGCCCGGCGTGCTGCTGGCGGTCTACAAATTGAGCGAGGCGAACTCGCTCGACGTGGCCGAGGCGGTGCGCGAGAAGATGGAGGAACTGAAGCAGTACTTCCCCGAAGGCGTCGATTACGTCATCGGCCATGACACCACGCTGTTCATCGAGGCCTCGCTCGAGGAGACGGTGATCACCATGATCTTCACCATCCTGCTGGTGGTGGCGGTGACCTACATCTTCCTCGGCTCAGTCCGCGCGACACTCATTCCGACCATCGCGGTGCCGGTGTCGATCATCGGCACATTGGCGGTGCTCTACGCCTTCGGCATGACGATCAACACGGTGACGCTCTTTGCCCTCATCCTTGCCATCGCGCTGGTGGTCGACGATGCGATCATCGTGGTGGAGAACGTCGAGCGCATCCTGCACGAGAACCCCGAGATCGGCTCGGTCGAGGCGACGAAACGTGCCATGGCCGAGGTGACCGGGCCGATCGTCGCGACCTCGCTGGTGCTGGCGGCGGTCTTCGGACCGACGCTGCTGCTGCCGGGGATCACCGGGCGGATGTTCAGCCAGTTCGGCGCGACGCTCACCGTCTCGGTGCTGATCTCGATGGTCAACGCGCTGACGCTCAGTCCGGCGCTGGCCTCGGTGCTGATGAAGCCGGGGATGCACCCGAACTTCGTCATCCGGGGCTTCAACAAGGGCTTTGACTGGGTGACGCGGGTCTATGCGGGGATCGTCGACTTCCTTGCAAGGAACGCGATCATCGCCATCGCCATCGTCGCCGCGCTGTTCTTCGCCATGTACTCGCTCTTCACCACCACCCCGACCAGCTTCATCCCGACCGAGGACAAGGGCTTCTTCATGGTCGACGTGCAGCTGCCCTCGGGCGCTTCGCTGAACCGGACCGAGGTGATCATGGACCGGCTCACCGATGCGCTCGGCGAGGATGAGGCGGTCGAGAACGTGCTTTCGGTGAACGGCTACTCGATCCTCAACTCGGCGCTGCAGTCCAACGCCGGGATGATCATCGTCAAGCTCAAGGAATGGAAGGAGCGCACGACAGTCGAGAGCAGTCAGGCCTTCCTGCAGCAGAAGTTCACCAAGATGTTCTCCGACATGCCCGAGGCCAAGACGATCATCTTCGGCGCCCCCGCCCTGCCGGGCATCGGCGCGGTCGAGGGGCTTTCGTTCGTGCTCGAGGATACGCAGGGGCGCGGGCCGGACGAGATGACGGCCGCGCTGCAGAGCTTCCTCGTCTCGGCCAATGGCGCGGATGAGATCGCGCTGGCCTATTCCACCTTCAAGGCCGATGCGCCTCAGCTCTTCCTCGACATCGACCGGGTGCGCGCGAAGACGCTGGGGGTGCAGATCTCGGACATCTTCCTGGCCCTGCAGGCCCAGCTCGGCGCGCTCTACATCAACGACTTCAACGTCTTCGGCCAATCCTACAAGGTGATGATCCAGGCCGACGCCGAATTCCGCCAGAACGAGCGCGCCTTCGACACGCTCTACGTGCGCAACCGCGAGGGCGGCATGGTGCCGCTCTCGACCGTGATCACCCCGGTGCCCACCACCGGGCCGGACGTGCTCTATCGCTACAACACCTACAACTCGGCCACGGTCACCGGCATTCCGAACAGCGCCAGCGGCTTCAGCACCGGCAACGCGATGGACAGCTTCGAGACCGTTGCCGGGACCGCCCTGCCCGAAGGCTTCCGCTACGAGTGGACCGGTTCCTCGCGCGAGGAACGGGCCTCGGGCAACGCGGTGCCGATCGCGCTGGGGCTGAGCCTTGTGTTCACCTTCCTCTTCCTCGCGGCACTCTACGAGAGCTTCCTGACGCCGGTCGCCGTGCTGCTCACGGTGCCCTTCGCGGTTCTGGGAGCGCTGATCTCGTTGAGGATCGCCGGGGAGCCGCTCAGTCTCTACGGGCAGATCGGTCTTCTGATGCTGATCGCGCTGGCGGCGAAGACGGCGATCCTGATCGTCGAGTTCGGCAAGCAGCAACGCGAGGCGGCGGAGCTCGACCTGCACGAGGCGGCGATGCAATCGGCCAAGCTGCGCTTCCGCCCGGTGATGATGACGGTGCTGGCTTTCGCGGTCGGGGTCTACCCGCTGGTCATCGCCTCGGGCGCGGGCTCGGCGAGCCGGGTGTCGCTGGGCCTCGCGGTGTTCGGCGGCGCCATCGCCTCGGCGGTGCTGGGGGCGATCTTCGGGCCGGTGTTCTTCAAGATCATCCAGGGCCTGCGCGAGAAGATCCACCGGGGCCGCACGCCGCCGGTGGTCTGAGGCGTTCTCACCAACAGGACAAGGCCCGGGCACTGCGCCCGGCCCTTGTCTTTTCAAGATTTCGATCTGAACTTGCCCGGACCGGCTCTCTTTCCGCCTAGACGGCCAGATCCTGCGGCTCGGCGCTCAGCCGCCCCGAGATCAGCGCCGCCAGCGCCACCATCGCCGCCGCCGTGCCCAGCACCAGCGGCAGGCCTCCGAGTTGATAGGTCAGCCCCGACAGCACCGTCCCGATGAGCCGCCCCGCGGCGTTCGCCATGTAGTAGAAGCCGACGTCCATGGTCACCCGCTCGGACTTGCTGAAGGCGAGGATCAGGTAGGAATGCAGCGAGGAGTTCACCGCGAAGATCGCGCCGAAAACCAGCAGCCCCAGCACCAGCACCACGGTCAGCCACATCTGCGGTACCGGCGAGAGCAGCACCGCCACGGTCAGCGCCGCCGGGACCACGAAGAGCGCCGCCGCCCAACTGCGTGCGGCGTGGATCAGCTCGGCCTCGGGGCGGGTCTCGGCGCGCAGGATGCGCGGCGCCGCCGCCTGGACCGCACCGTAAAGGATGATCCAGACCGCCATGAAGGTGCCGATCATGAAGAAGGCCGCCCGGTTGCCCTCTTCGCTTCCGTCCGAGAGCACCGCGTAGAAGTAGATCGGGATGCCGACCACGAACCACACGTCGCGCGCCCCGAACAGGAACACCCGCGCCGCCGACAGCCAGTTGACGTTGGCCGACTTCGAAAAGACCTCGGAGAATTTCGCTCCCTTGCGGCCCTTCGGCAAGCCGCCGGGCATGAAAACGCAGACCGCCATGAGGATCACCGCAAGCACCAGCGCCATCGCCAGCACCGCCCATTTGAAGCCGAGCGTGGCCAGCAGCGCCGCCCCCAGCAGGAAGCCCAAGCCCTTCACCGCGTTCTTCGAGCCGGTGAGCACGGCGACCCAGCGGAAAAGCCCGCCGCCCTCGGAGGGCGCCAGCAGCTTGACCGCCGACTTCGAGGACATCTTGGCCAGGTCCTTGGCGACACCTGAGGCCCCCTGCACGCACATCACGAAGGCGACCGAGGCGCCGATGCTCCACGCCGGGTCGAGCTGGGTCAGCGCCAGCAGCGCCGCCACCTGCAGCCCGAGCCCCGCGAAGAGCGTCGAGGTGAGCCCGAAGCGCGCTGCGATCCAGCCCGCCGAGAGGTTGGTGACCATGCCGGCGATCTCGTAGAGCACGAAGAGATAGGCCAGCTGCACCGCCGAGAAGCCGAGACTGTGGAAATGCAGCAGCACCAGCATCCGCAGCGCGCCGTCGGTGAGCATGAAGGCCCAATAGGCGGCGGTGACCGCGACATAGGCCGAGAGACCCTCGGGCATGCCTTCGGCCTGCGCGCTCACAGCCGCCCCCCCGACCATCATCGCCACGTCCACCAGCCGGTGCGCGTAGCCCATCTCGTTGTCGTACCAGGCGTAGACCTTCACCTGCGTCCCGTTCACCACCATGGTCGAGGGGGCGTCGATGATCGAGCTGCGCGTGTCGTTGGTGTAATCCGACGAGACCAGCGGGCGCTCCTCGTACCCGAGGATGCCCTTCAGCGCGCCTTTCGACGCCGCCTCGAAAAGCGCGTTCACCTCCTCGGCGCTGGTCGCGCGCTCCACCTCGAAGACACAGTCGGTCAGCGAGGCATTGAGCAGCGGCACGCGCACCGCATGGCCGTTCAGGCGCCCCTTCAGCTCGGGGTAGATCAGCGTGATCGCCGTAGCCGAGCCGGTGGTGGTGGGGATCAGCGAGTTCAGCGCCGACCGGGCCCGCCGCAGGTCCTTGGCGGGCCGGTCGACGATGGTCTGCGTGTTGGTCACGTCGTGGATTGTCGTGATCGACCCGTGCCTTATGCCAAGGTTCTCATGGATCACCTTGACCACCGGCGCGAGGCAGTTGGTGGTGCAGGAGGCCGCGGTGACGATGCTGTGCCGCCCCGGATCATAGATGCCGTCATTGACGCCGTAGACGATGTTGGCGGCGCCGCCGTCCTTGACCGGGGCCGAGACCACGACCTTCTTCACCCCCGCCGCGAAGTAGGGCGCGAGCGCCGCCTCGGACTTGAAGACGCCGGTGCAGTCGATGACCACGTCCACCCCCTCGAGCGGCAGAGCCGAGAGATCACGGGTGCCGATGAACGGCAGCCGCGTGCCGTCCACGGTCACGCTCTCATCGTCGTGGTGGAACTCGGTGTTCCAGCGCCCGTGCACCGTGTCGAACTCCAGCAGGTGCGCGTGCATCGCCGGATCGCCCACGGCGTCGTTGATCCAGGCGATCCGGGCGCCCTTCTCGAGCAGCGGCTTCAGGGCGAGCTTTCCGATGCGGCCGAGGCCGTTCAGGGCATAGGTGGTCATGTGGTCTCTTTCCGGGAGGCTTTGGGAGTGTCGAATTGCGCGATCTCATCGACCGCGGCCTGCAGCGAGATGCGGTTCAGTTGCGCGATGGGCAGCGCGGCGAAGGCCTCGATCCGGTGCTTGAGCGCGCCGTAGGCCTGTTGGAAGGCGAGCATCTTCTCGGCCTCGGTGCCGGTGACGCGCGCCGGGTCGGGCATGCCCCAGTGGCCCGAGATCGGCTGGCCGTCCCAGGCGGGGCAGTCCTCGTTGGCGGCCTGGTTGCAGACGGTGAAGACGAAATCGAGATCGGGCGCGCCCTCACCCGAGAATTCCGCGATGGTCTTGGCGCGCAGCGGCGCGATGTCGTGGCCCTTCTGGCGCAGCAGCTCGACCGCGATCGGGTTCAGTTCGGAGCTGGGCTTGGTCCCCGCCGAATAGACGGTGAACCTGTCTCCGGCGATCTCGCGCAGCAGCGTTTCGGCAAAGATCGACCGGGCGGAATTGCCGGTGCAGATGAACAGGACGTTGTACTTGCGGCCTTGATCTTGGGGAGACATCGGCGCGGTTCCTTCTGGTGCGTTGAAAGGGCTCGGGGAGCAGATCTCCGGGCGCCCGCGACAGCAGTCGCGCAGCAGGTAGTCGAAGGTCTCTTGCACCTCTCTCATGTCGACTGCGTAAAGCAGCGAGGTTCCTGCCCGCTCCTGCGTCACAAGCCCGGCGCGCATCAGCGCGGCAAGATAGGTCGAGAGCGTGCTGGCTTTCACCTCCAGCACCTCGGCGATCTCACCGGCCGGAAGGCGGTCCGGATAGCGGCGCATGAGCAGCCGGAAGAGCGCCAGCCGCTGCGGGTGGCCGAGGGTCATGAGGCGGTCGGGAATCTCTTTTTCCATATTTCATGAATATGTGAATTATCGACCCTGAGGAAGTGACGGTTTCATGACAGCCCGCCACCCTTCTCGCAGCACTGCCGTTTCATTGCAGCGTGACGCAGGCGCCCCTTGTGTATTTTTCGATATATCTTATTTTACGATATATCTAGATTCTCCAGATGGAGGAAGGGCAATGCGACACGGCAAGGACATGCGCCATGAGGGCCGGGGGCACCGCAGCGGCGGCCCGCGCGGCAAGCGCTTCTTCGAATATGGCGAGCTGCGGCTTCTGGTGCTGACGCTGATCGCCGAGCAGTCGCGCCACGGCTACGAGCTGATCAAGGCCATCGAGGAGCGCTTCGACGGTGCCTACACCCCGAGCCCCGGCGTCATCTACCCGACCCTGTCCTGGCTCGACGACATGGGCTATGCACAGGTCGAGCCCGACGAGAGCGGCCGCAAGCGCGCCCGGCTGACCGCCGAGGGCGCGGCCTTTCTCGAGGCCAACCGCGCCGCCGCGGACGATTTGCTGACCCGCAAGCCCCCGGCCTGGCACCGGGGCAATGCACCCAGGGAAATCGTTGCCGCCATGGACGAGATCAAGATTGCCCTGCGCCGCCGGATGACGGCGGAGGGCGCCGACGACACGCTCATCGCCACGCTTGCCGCGCAGCTACGAGACACCGCCCGGGCCATCGCAGGCGATACGCCGGATGCGCCCTCAGACGACAGCTGACAGCTGACAGCAAGGACATCACATGGAAAACGTCATCACACGGCACAAGCACGAGCTGAAGCGCCGCACCCTCACGGTGCGCGAGACCGAACGGCTCACGCCGCACATGATCCGCATCACCCTCGAGGACGAGTCACTGGCCGATTTCGCCAGCCTCGGCGCGGATGACCACGTGAAGCTCTTCCTCGACACCGGAGCCGAGGCGCCAGTGGCCCGCGAGTACACCCCGCGCGCCTTTGATCCCGAGGCGCGCACGCTGGTGCTCGATTTCGCCATCCACCAGGCTGGCCCCGCTACCGCCTGGGCCGAGAGTGCGGCGCCCGGTGACACGCTCAACATCGGCGGGCCGCGCGGCTCGGCGGTGATCGCGCCGGTGTTCGACTGGTACCTGCTGATCGGCGACGAGACCGCCCTGCCCGCCATCGGCCGCCGGGTCGAAGAGCTGCCCGAGGGGGTCACCGCGGTCACCCTCGCCGCCGTGCCTGGGCCGGAAGACGAGCAGCGCTTCGACAGCGCCGCCACGCAGGAGGCTCACTGGCTTCACCGCCCTGTGGCGCAGGCGCATGAGGCCGGAGCGCTGCTCGACGCGACACGCAGGCTGACCCTGCCCGAGGGGCCTGGCTTTGTCTGGATCGCCGCCGAGGCGCAGGTCGCCCGCGCCCTCAAGCTGCACTTCCTGAACGAGCGGCAGCATCCGCCGCATTGGCTCAAGGCCGCAGGCTACTGGGTCAAGGGAGATGCTGGCACCAGCGACAAGGCGCTGGACTGACGCCGGGCCAGCCAAGAGCCGGCCGCGCGAAAATAAGAGGCCGGGCGCTGGCTGCGCCCGGCCTCTTGTTGTTCAGAGATCGTGATCCGGCTCAGGGCTTGGCGTAGCGGGCCGCGAACCCCTGCAGGCTTACCCGCGCACGGGCGCCGCCCGACGGCGGTGTCCGGCTCTCTCCCTTGCGGGTGACGATGCCGGCGAACAGGATCAGCGCGATCACCGGGGACATGATGAGAAGGCCAATGGCCAAGCCAATCAGATAAAGTTCCATGATAGTTCCTCCCTTGGAATCAACGCTATCACGGATCCGTGGCGACACAATGCCGCATTTTCATTTTCGACATCGCCTTCGCAGCAGCAGCATTTGACGCTGCGCCGCGGCATCCAGCGCCGTTCAATGCCGCAACGGAAAGCGCCGGCCCGTGGGAACGGGCCGGCGCTGTGCTGGCAAGCAAGGGGTGGCGCGGCGGCTCAGTCGGCGATCGAGCCTTCTTCGTCTCCGCGCTCGTGCATCTTGGCACGCACCAACCGGCCGACGATCAGCGGCATGATGAAGCCGATGATGGCGATCGCCCAGAGCGTCAGCGACAGCGGGCTGTCGAAGAGGGTGAACCAGTTGCCGTTGTCGATGGTGATCGCGCGGCGCAGGTTGTTCTCCATGGTGTTGCCGAGCAGCGTGCCGAGGATGATCGGCACCAGCGGCACGTCGAACTTGCGCAGCAGCCAGCCCATGACGCCGAAGCCGATCATCACCAGCAGGTCGAAGCTCGAGCCCGAGATGCCGTAGATGCCGACGAAGCTGACCATGGCGACCACCGGCATCAGGATGCGCGGCGGCACCATCAGCACGCGGGTGAAGATGCCGACCATCGGGATGTTCAGCGCCAGCAGCATGAAGTTGGCGATGAAGAGCGCGGCGATCAGGCCCCAGACCACGTCGGGGTTGTTGGCAAAGAGCAGCGGGCCGGGGGTGATGTTCAGCGACAGCAGCACCGCCAGCAGCACCGCCGTGGTGCCCGAACCCGGCACGCCGAGCGCCAGCATCGGCACGAGCGCCCCACCGGCGGCGGCGTTGTTGCCCGCCTCAGGAGCCGCGACGCCGCGCGGGTCGCCCTTGCCGAAGGTGCCCTCCTTGTCGACCAGGCGCTTTTCCATCGAGTAGGAAATGAACGAGCCCAGCGACGCGCCCGCGCCCGGCAGAACGCCGGCGATGAAGCCGAGGATCGAGGTGCGCAGCATGGTCGGGGTGCACTGCTTGATCATCGACATCGGCGGAGTGAGACGGCCGACCTTCAGCTCGCTGGCCGAGGCATCGGCATCGCCGTGACGGTGCTCGAGGAAGATGAACACTTCCGACAGCGCGAAGAGGCCGACGATGGCGACGAGGAAGTCGAGACCGTCATAGAGGTGCACTTCGCCGAAGGTGAAGCGCGGCACGCCGGTCTGGGTGTCGACGCCGATCATCGCGAGGCCGAGGCCGAGCATGGCGGCAAAGGCCGATTTCGCCTGGTTGGTCGAGGAGACCCCGCCCAGCGTCGCGAAGGCCAGCGCGAAGAGCGCGAAATATTCCGCCGGTCCGAAGAGCAGCGCGATCTTCACCAACTGCGGAGCCAGCAGGATCAGGCCCCAGGTGGCGATGAAGGCCCCCACGAAGGAGGCGATGCCGGAAAGCGAGAGCGCCTCGCCGGCCATGCCCTTCTTGGCCATCGGGTGGCCGTCGAGCACAGTCATCATGGCGGGCTCGTCCCCGGGAATACCCAGAAGGATCGAGCTGATCCGCCCGCCGTACATGGCGCCGTAATAGACCGAGGTCAGCAAGATCAGCGAGGGCGTCGGGCCCAGACCCAGCGTGAAGGCCAGCGGGATCAGAATGGCGACACCGTTCGACGGGCCGAGGCCCGGCAGCGCGCCCATGATGGTGCCGAGGAAGCAGCCCAGCAGCGCGAGGCCGAGGTTCTGCAGGGTGAAGGCGACGGCGAAGCCGTCTCCGAGATTGGCAAGAACGTCCATTGCGGCCTCCTCCTCAGAAACCCAGCGGGCCGCGGGCGAGCGACAGGCCCAGCAGCAGATGGAAGACCACGTAGATGCCGACCGAGGTCAGCACGCCGATCAGCAGCGACGAGAGCACCGGGCTGCCGAGGCGCCAGGTCAGGTAGGCCGCGGCCACGGCGGTGGCGATGACAAAGCCCGCGATGGGCAGGAATTCGGCGTAGAGGATCATCACGACGACCGCCGCGAGGATCTCGACGAGCCGCCCCAGAGAGGGCCACTCGGGATCGGCGTCGGGCTTGAGCGCGATGAAGATCGACGAAATGCCAAGGATGCCGGCGATGATCAGCGGGAAGGCCTTGGGACCCACCTCGTCAGAGAGGAAGCTCTCCTCGATCTGCAGCGCGGCCCAGGCGAAGAAGATGGCGAGCGCCAGGCCGACAAGGCCGAAGATGCGGTCACTCATGGTGTCCCCCGAAATTTGCGTGGAAAGGTAATTCTGCCCGGCGGGCCCCCGGAGTGACAGGGGCCCGCCGTTCATTGCGTGGGATCAGGTCACTTGATGATGCCGATCTCGCGCGAGATGCCCTGGATCTCGCTCACGCTGTTCTGGACGAACTGCTCGAAGTCGGCACCCTGCAGGTCGAGCGGAGCAAGACCGTTGTTGGCCATGATTTCCTTCCACTCGTCCGACGCGTAGAGCTCGCCGATCTTCTTGACCCAGGCGTCATAGGCCGCATCGCTCATGCCGCCCGGTGCGTAGAAGCCGCGCCAGTTCGCGCCGATGGCGTCGACGCCCTGCTCCTTTGCGGTCGGGAACTCGGCGAAATCGCCTTCGAGGCGCTCGGGTGCGAGCACAGCGATCACCTTGATGTCTCCCGAGTCGACGAAGCCCTTGGCTTCCGATGCGTCACCGGTGAAGGCTTGCACCGAGCCTGCGAGCAGCTGGGTCACCGCCTCGCCGCCGCCGTCGAAGGCGACGTATTTGACCGAGCGCACGTCCTCGATGCCATAGGCGGAAGCGGCGATCAGCACCTTGAGGTGGTCCCAGCCGCCAACGGCCGAGCCGCCCGCGACAGAGACCGAGCGCGGGTCGTTCTTGATCATGTCGAGCAGCTGCGGCAGCGTCTCGATCTCGCTGTCCGCCGAGACCGCGATCACGCCGTAGTCGGCGCCGATCGATGCCAGCCAGCGCACCTGGTCGGTGGTGTTGCCCGGGTAGGCGCCCTGCGCCAGGCGGGTCGCGGTGGCCGAGCTGGCCGCGACGATCAGGTCATTGTCGTCCGCGCGCTTGTTGACCACTTCCGCAAAGGCCACGCCGCCGCCGCCACCGGCGAGGTTGACGACCTGCATGGTCTTGCCGATCAGCCCGAGATCCTGAAGCTCCTTGCCGACCTGACGGCAGGTGAAGTCCCAGCCGCCGCCCGGGTTGGCGGGCGCGATGCACTCGGGGTTCTCGGGGGTGAAGTCCTGAGCCTGTGCGGCAAGAGCCGAGACGCCGAGAACGGTCGCGGCAATCAGGCCGCGGGTTGCATTGATAAACATGGTATCCTCCTCATGGTCGGCCACCGAACCGATACGCGCCGGCGCCGTCGTCTCCCCGCGGAACCTGACTGCGCTTTGCAGCCTCCCCGGTTGCGGGTTAAGACGTGTCTCTAAGCCACGAAGCTGTCGCGAACCTGTCAGATGCCTGCGCGTGCATGTGTACGTTCCGTCAGCCGGTGAAGGGCCAAGGGAAAGGTACGAGTGTCATGCGTGTACTGATGGTCGAGGATGCCAGCGATCTTGCCGAGGGCGTCGCCGCGCGGCTGGCGCAGTCGGGCATCGTCTGCGATGTCGCGGACTGCCTCGAGGCGGCGCGCGACTTCCTCGCCGTGCAGGCCTATGACGCCATCGTGCTGGACATCAACCTGCCCGACGGCTCCGGCCTGCGCTTCCTGCGCGAGCTGCGCGCTTCGGGCGCGCGCACGCCGGTGCTGATGCTGACCGCGCTGGTCTCGGTGGACGACCGGGTGAGCGCGCTCGACCTCGGCGCCGACGACTACCTCGGCAAACCCTTTGACCAGCGCGAGCTCGAGGCCCGGCTGCGGGCGCTGATCCGCCGCGAGGCCGACCAGAAGGGCGCCGAGATCGTGCTCGGCCCGCTCGCCTTCTCGCCCGCCGGGCAGAGCGCCACGCTGGAGGGAAATCGGCTCGAACTCACCGCCCGCGAGGCGGCGCTGCTTGGCGTGCTGCTGCGCCATCAGGGCCAGTACCTGAGCAAGGCGCGGCTCTACGACTCGCTCTACGGCTTCGGCGATGCTGACGTCGGGGTGAACGCCATCGAGCTCTACATCGCCCGGCTGCGCAAGAAGCTCGCGGGCAGCCCCGTCGGCATCGCCACCCAGCGCGGCATCGGCTACCGGATCGACCTCGATGGCTGAGAGCGCCCCTCCGCCCGCCGGCCTTCCGCCCAGGGTGCCGCCAAGCCTTCCGCCCAGCCTCGCCTCGCGGGTCCTCAAGGCGGTGCTGCTGATCCTTCTGGCTGGCGGGCTGCTGGTGGCGGGCGCGACGCTCTACAACTGCCGGCTGGCGGCGCGGCAATCCTACGACCGCATCCTGCTGGGCGCCGCGCAGGACATCGCCGGTTCGATCCGCATCCAGTCCGGGCGGCCCATCGTCGATCTGCCGGTCTCGGCCTTCGAGCTTTTGGCACAGGCCCCCGAGGACCGCATCCACTACGCGGTGCGCGGCCCCGGCAACACGCTGATCACCGGGCTCGACGAGACCGACATCGCGCCCCCCCGCCCGCCGCCTCGGCACCACTTCCGGCCCCGAGTTCTTCGACTCGCGGCTCAACGGCGAGCCCGCGCGTTTCGTCCGGGTGACCCGACGCTTTGCCGAACGCGACTTCTCGGGCGGCATCTCGGTCACCATCGGCCAGACCCTGCGCGCACGGCAGGCGATGGCGCTTGGCCTCACCCGCGACACCGTCCTGCCGATGCTGCTGGCCGGGCTGGCGCTGCTGGTCATGTCCTGGGTGGTCACCCGCTCGGCGCTGCGCCCGCTCGAGGCGATGTCCGAGGATCTCGCCGCGCGCGATCCCTACGACCTCACGCCGGTGCCCACCGAGGGGCTGCCGCGCGAACTGACGGTGATGCTGGAGGCGATGAACCGCTTCATGGGCCGGCTCGACCGGCAAATGGAAGGCATGCGGCACCTGATCTCCGACGCTGCCCACCAGCTGCGCACCCCGGTGGCGGCAATCCGGGTGCAGGCCGAGGCGATGCAGGACCAGCCCGACGACGCGCTGCGCGACCGCGCGCTGGCCCGGCTGCTGACCCGCACCCGCTCGCTCGGATCGCTGCTCGACCAGCTCCTGTCGCGCGCCCTTGTCAGCCACCGCAGCGAAAGCGCCCCGCGCGCGCCGCTCGACCTGCGCGAGGTGGCGCTGGAGGTCGTGGAGCGCGGCGATCACGAGTTGCTCGCGCCGGACGCCGAGCTACGGCTCGAGATCGGCGAAGAGGCGGTGATGGTTCGCGCCGATGCCTTCTCGGTCGGCGAGGCCGCCAAGAACCTGCTAGTCAACGCGCTGAAGCACGGCACCCCGCCGATCGCCATCGGCGCCGAGCGGCGCGGCACCGAGGCGGCGCTCTGGGTGACGGACGCGGGCCCCGGCCCCGCTCCCGAGATCGCCGCCCGCCTCGGCCAGCGCTTCGAGCGCAGCGCCGCCTCGCGCGAGGACAGCGCCGGGCTCGGGCTCGCCATCGTCGCCTCGGTGGCCGCCGCCTTCGGCGGGCGGGTCGCGCTGGAATACCCCGAGGGCGGCTTTCGCATCGCCCTGTTGCTGCCCGCCGCCCCGCAGGAGGACGCACCCGAATGAAGACCCGCCTGCTGCCGCTCTTGTTGCTCGCCCTCGGCCTCGCCCTGCCCCGCGCCGCACCCGCGCAGGAGCGCGTCGAGAGCTTCGGCGCCGGCGCCACCGAGCTCACCCTGCGTTCGACAACCGACATCGACATCATCCAGCCGGTGATCGAACGCTTCGCCGAGCTGAACCCGGACCTGTCGTTGCGCTACGAGCAATGGGGCTCGAACAACCTCTACACCAGCAGCCGCGCCGCCTGCGCCGGGCGCGCCGCCCCCGCCGATGCGCTGCTCTCCTCGGGGGCGCACCACATGCTCGCGCTGGTCAACGCCGCCTGCGCCCACCCCTACCGCTCGCCCGCCAGCGCCGCGCTGCCCGACGAGCGGCGCTGGCGCGACGAGCTCTGGGGGATCACCGAGGAGCCGGCGGTGATCATCTACAACACCGAGGCGCTCGCGGCCGGGGACGTGCCGCGCACCCGCTTCGCCTTGCTCGACCTGATGCGCAAGAAGCCCGAGCTGCTGCGCAGCCGCATCGCCACCTACGACATCGAGGACTCGGGCCTCGGCTATCTCTTCGCCCATGCCGACAGCCTCGAGGCCACCACCTTCGGCGCCATGCTCGAGGCCTTCTCGCGGATTGGGGCGATCGCCACCTGCTGCTCGCTGTCGATCATCGACGGGGTTTCGGAGGGGCGCTACTACATTGCCTACAACGTGCTTGGCTCCTACGCCGAGGCCCGCGCCGCGCCCAACGTCGGCATCATCCTGCCCGAGGATTACACTCTGATGATGTCCCGGGCATTCATGATCCCCAAGGGCGCCCCCCACCCCGAGGCGGCGCAGCGGCTGCTCGACTTCCTGCTCTCGCCCGAGGCGCAGGGCATGCTGGCCGACCTCGGGCTTGTCGCCGCCACCGATCCCTCCGAGACTGGCCTGCTGCCGAGCGCCCGGCGGCTGATCGCCCTCGCGCCGCCGCTGCTGCTGGCGCTGGACCGCAGCACCCGCGAGCGACTGTTCCGGCTCTGGGACGAGGCCTTTTCGGCGGACGCGGGATGAGGTACCACGGGCGCTTGCAATGCAGCCCGCAGTCGGGCTTCATGGAAACAACAAGGACAGGGCCATGATGCGACTTGCCATCCTCGGCGCCGCGCTGCTGGCGCTGGCGGCCTGCGCCGCGAAACAACCGACCGAGGCCGAGGTGCTCTCGGTGGCCTGCTCGGCGGGCATCAACGAGGCCTGCGGCTATCTCTCGCGCGGCATGTCGGTCACCGGCCAGCCGCTCTGAGCCTCGACCGGAAGAGCGGCGCGCCCGCTCCCCCGACTTCTTCTAGGCAAAAATATCCCGGGGGAGTCCGCACAGCGGACGGGGGCGGAGCCCCCTCTATCAGCATGACGACAAGCGCGGGGCGGCCGAAGCCGCCCCTGCAGGCCGGTCAGGCCGCCGGCATCCGCCGCTCGATGATCTCCGCCCACCACGAGCAACCCGCCGGGATGGCCTCGTCGTTGAAGTTGTACTTGGGATGGTGCACCGCTGCCGTGTCGCCGTTGCCGACGAGGATATAGGCGCCCGGGCGCTCCTCGAGCATGAAGGCGAAATCCTCGCCGCCCATGACCAGCGGCGCATCGGCGCAATCGCCCGACACGGCGCGGGCGACTTCGGCGGCGAATTCGGTCTGCTCCTCGGAGTTGACCATCACCGGGTAGTTGCGGGTGTAATCCACCGTCGCCACGCAGCCGAGCGCTGCGGCCATGCCGGTGCAGATCTCGGTGATGCGGGTTTCGGCGAGGTCGCGGTTCTCGGGTGCCAGCGTGCGCACCGTGCCGCGCAGGGTCACCCGCTGCGGGATCACGTTGAAGGCCTTCGAAGAGGTCTCGAAGCTGGTCACCGAGACCACGATCTCGGTCACCGGGTTGGCGTTGCGCGCCGCGATGGTCTGCAGCGCGGTGACGATCTGCGCCGAGGCGACGGTCGGATCGATGGTCTCATGCGGCTTGGCGGCGTGACCGCCCTTGCCCTCGATGGTGACCTCGAAGACGTCGGTGGCGGCAAAGAAGGCACCCGGGCGGATCGAGAAGCTGCCGGTGGGCAGGCCCGGCCAGTTGTGCATGCCGTAGACCTCCTGGATGTTCCAGCGGTCCATCATACCGTCGTCGCACATCTCCTTGCCACCGCCGCCGCCTTCCTCGGCGGGCTGGAAGATCACCACGGCGGTGCCGTCGAAGTTGCGGGTCTCGGCAAGGTATTTGGCAGCGCCCAGCAGCATGGCGGTGTGGCCGTCATGGCCGCAGGCATGCATCGCGCCGGGGGTCTTGGAGGCATAGTCGAGCCCGGTGTCCTCGAGGATCGGCAGCGCGTCCATGTCGGCGCGCAGGCCGATGACCTTGCCCGAGGCATCGGTCTTGCCCTTGATCACGCCGACGACGCCGGTGCGGCCGATCCCCTCGACCACCTCGTCGCAGCCGAACGCGCGCAGCTTCTCCGCCACCAGCGCCGAGGTGCGGTGAGTTTCGAAGAGGATCTCGGGGTTCTCGTGGAGGTCGCGGCGCCAGTCGGTGATCTCGGACTGGAGCTCGGCGAAGCGGTTCTTGACGGGCATGGAAGTGCGTCCCTGTTGTTTGATCATATTTCGCGCGGAGCCTGCCATCGGCGCCGGGGCGTGGCAAGCGGAGCCGCGATGTGACCCTGGGGAAGACGGGGTGCTCTGCCGTGTTGCTCAGCGCCCCGTGTCTCCCGTCAGAGGTTCGGCCCCGGCACCAGCTTGCTGCCATCGCTGAAACGCGACAGGCGAAAGCGTGTCAGGTCATGACCCGGGTCCCTGCCCTGCGCCATGTCCGCAACCACCCGCCCGAAGCCCGGCCCGATGCCGAAACCGTGCCCGCACATGCCCGTCGCCACGATCAAACCGGGGATCTGCGCCACGTGATCGACCACCGGGACCACATCGGGCATCACGTCGATCATCCCCGCCCAGCTCGCCTGCAGCGGCACCTCGCCCATCTCGGGGAAATGCCGCGCGAATTGCGCGCGGGTCGCGGCGACCTTGCCGGCGTTGGGCTCGGGCGAGAGGATGCGCATCCGCTCGAAGGGGCTCTGCTCGTCGTCGCGCCAGCTGCGCGGCGTGCCCCAGGCGTCGGGGTAGCCCGCCGGAGCCTTGACCCGGAAGCGCACGTCGAAGCTGCCCTGCCGCGCAAGCGCGACATAGGGCCCTGCATGGCGCAGCGCGTCCGGCCCGAGGAAGAGCTCGGAAAAGGCCGAGGGCGCCAGCGTGTAGCCGCCGTCGGCGCGCGGGCGGAACGCCAGAACGTCATCCACCGCCGCCTTGTTGGCCACCTGTGGCAGCGGCGCGGTGGCCATGGCGGTCGAGCGCACGGAAAGCTGCGGGATCGTCACCCCGTGGCGCCTGAGGAAGAGACCCGACCACGCCCCGCCCGCAAGCACCACCTGCGCACAGCGAAGGGTGCCAGCCTCGGTGACCACGCCGGTGACCCGGCCGCCGCTGCGCTCGAGCCCGCGCACCGCGCAGCGCTCGCGCACGATGACCCCTTCCGAGGCGGCGAGCCGCGCCAGCTCGGGCACCGCCTGCCAAGGCTCGCCCTTCATGTCGGTGGGCGTGTGCAACATGCCGACCCAGGGGCTGCCCGTCGCCCCGATTTGCGCCTTGGTCTGCGCTGCGTCCAGCAGCTCGGAGCTGACGCCGAGCGGCCGCGCCTCCTCGAGCCAGCCGGCGAAATTCTCCATCTCGGCGCGGCTCTTGGCAAGATAGCCGACACCCACGGTGCGGGTGCCGAGCCGCCCTTCGCAGAGCGCGTCGAGCTCCTGCCAAAGCCGGTGCGCCTCGAGCGCCACCGGGATCTCGGCCATGTCTCGGCCCTGCACCCGGATCCAGCCCCAGTTGCGCGAGCTCTGTTCGGCGGCAATGCGGCCTTTTTCCAGCAGCACCACCTTCAGCCCGGCGCGGTTGGCGAAGAGCGCCGTGCAGGTGCCGATGACGCCGCCACCGATGACCACCAGGTCGGCGGCCTCGGGCAGCGGGCCATCATGGGTGACAGGACCCTCGTCGCGGAACGGAAAGACCACGCTCATGCCAGCCGCTCCAGCAGCTTCTCCATGAAGGCCTGCCCGGCCTCGAGCTGCGAGACCTCGATATATTCGTCCGGCTGGTGCGCGATGCCGATGTCGCCCGGCCCGCAGACCACCACGTCGTAACCGCCATTCTGGAAATGGCTGGCCTCGGTGCCGTAGCTGACGTGGCGCTTGGCGTTGTCGCCGGTGATCTGGCGCACCATCTCCTCGGCGCGGTTGTCCTCGGTCGGCGCGAAGGGCGGCAGGTGGAAGGCCGCTTTCACCTCGATCCAAGCCTCGGGCCGCACCGCCTGCATCTGCGCGTTGAGCTCGGCCACCTTGTCCATGAGCCGCCCGCGCCAGTAATCCGGGTCCTCGCCCGGCACCACGCGGAAGCCGAGCGGGAAGCAGCAGTCCTTGGCGGTGATGTTCTGCGCCGTGCCGCCGCGGATCTGCCCGACGTGGACGTTGGTATAGGGCGGCGTGAAAAGCGCGGCCACCGGCCCCGGCGCGGCCGCGGCGTTCTCGGCGTTGACGTCGTTGCACCAGTCGATGAGCTTCGCCCCCCACATGATCGCCGAGACCCCGGTCTCGAGGATCGAGCTGTGCACCTCGACGCCATGCACGTGTACGTCGAAGCTGATGCCGCCCTTGTGGCCGGTCACCGGCTTCAGCATGGTCGGCTCGCCGACGATCACCGCGCTGGCTTTCGGCACCACGCCCTGCATCGCCGCGACCAGATCGATCGCCCCCTCGCAGCCGATTTCCTCGTCATAGCTGAACGCAAGTTGCAGCGGACGCGTCACGCCCCGGTGCCTGGCCTCGACCAGCGCCCAAATCGCCAGCGCGTCGAAAGCCTTCATGTCCGTAGCGCCGCGCCCATAGAGCCGCCCGTCCCGCTCGGTGAGCACGAAAGGATCCGAGCTCCAGTCCTGGCCTTCGACCGGCACCACGTCGGTGTGCCCGGAGAGCACCACGCCGCCCTCGGCCGCGGGGCCGACATGGGCAAAAAGCGCCGCCTTGAGCTCGGGCTCGGAAGGTTTGGCGTGGCGGTGGCTCTCGATGCCGTGGCTGGCGAGATAGTCCTCGGTCCAGCCGATCAGGTCGAGGTTGCTGCCGGTGCTGACGGTGGGAAAGGAAACGAGCTTCTCCAGAAGCGCGCGCGGGGGTAGCCGGGAAGTCATGGGGCGTCCTTGGTCTGTCTTCGGGGCAGACCTAAACGCGCCTTGCGCCCGACCACAAGGGGGCGGCATGGCCCCGCCCCGGCATTCGCGCCGCCGACCGGCGCATCTGCCCGTTCTTCAGCCGCGCGCCACGCCCCGGCCCGAGGCCGCCCAGGCCAGCCCGTCGACCACCGCGGTAAACGCCTCGGAGCGGCGCAGCGCGGCGCCCGGGCAGACCGCCCGCGCCTCGCCCTCGACCAGCGCCATGAGGCTCGAGCCGCCGACCAGCACCACGCTGTCCACTTGCGCGGGCGAAACCTGCGCCAGCATCAGCGTCTCGTAAATCGCCATGCGCAGCGCCTCGCGCGCCTCCGAAAGCGCCGCGTTGAGCGTGCCCGGCGTGACCCGCGCGCCGAGCCCCGGCTCGATCATTCCCATGGCGATCTGCGCCCCCGCCGTGCCGGAGTTGGCCTCGATCTTGCCGCGCTCCACGGCGAAGGCCAGCTCGTGCCCCAGCTCGTCCACGATCACCCTTTGCAGGCGCTTCATTGCTTGCGGCTCGACCGCGTGGCGCAGCATGTCCTCCACGGCCCGCTCGGTGTCGCGATTGTAGAGGAAGGGGATCTTCGCCCAAGTCGAGAGGTCCACGTAGAGCGCATTCGGCACCGGCAGCAGCCCCTCGCCGAAATCGCGCCGCAGCTCGCCCCCCAGCCCCAGCAGCGGCATGGCATGGCGCATCGAGACCGCATGGTCGAAATCCGTGCCGCCGAGGCGGATGCCGTGGCTGGCGGTGATGGCGATGCCGTCGCCCTCGCTGCGGAAGACCGTGAAATCCGAGGTGCCGCCGCCGATGTCGACGATCAGCCCGGTGCCGCCGGTGCCCTCGGCGATGCGGCTCGCCAGCGCCGCCGCCTCGGGCTCGAACATCATCTCGACGCTCTCGAAGCCGGCGGCGAGATAGCAGCCGCGCAGGTCTTCCTCGGCCCGGGCGTCACGTTCGGCGTCGCTGGTGTGGAAATGCACCGGCCGACCCGAGAGCGCCCGGGGGAAGCTGCGCCCGGCCTGCGCCTCGGCCCGGGTCTTCATCTCGACGAGGAAGGCGGTGACGATCTCGGCCAACGTCCGCCGCTTGCCGCCGATCAGCCGCTTTTCATGAAAGAGCGTGGTCCCGAGCACGCTTTTCAGGGCGCGCATGTAGCGCCCCTCCTCGCCGGCGATCAGCGCCTCCGAGGCCGCGGCGCCGATGCGCATGCCACCCTCCTCGGGAAAGAACACGGCGGTGGGCAGGGTCTCGGCCCCGGCCTCGATCTGCAACAGGCGCACCGCGCCGCCTTCGACGATCGCTGCCGCCGAGTTCGACGTCCCGAAATCGATCGCAAGGCAGTCGCCGCCCGAATAGCCCGCATCAGCCATGACATGCTCCCCGAAGATGGAAAGCCGACCGGCTACCGAAAACCCGAACCGGGGGCAAGGCCGAAACGCCCGCCCCTTCTTCTAGGCAACAATATCCCGGGGAGTCCGCGCAGCGGACGGGGGCAGAGCCCCCGATCATCGGACAAGCCACGCTCGGCGCGGCGGAGGGCAGCGCCCCCGATCATAGGACAAGCCACGCTTGGCGCGGCGGAGGGCAGAGCCTCTGTCAACGGCCTTGCGGCGAGGGGTTCAGCCCTTCGCCGCGGCTTTCTTGTCGGTCTTGTCGGCCTTGGCAGCCTCTTTCTGGTCTGCCGGCAGCTCGATGTTGATCTCGAGGCTGGAGACGTCGCCGATGGAATCCATCCGGATTCCAACGGCATCGTCACTCACCTGCACGTAGCGCTTGATCGCCTCGACGATGTCGCGCTGCAGCAGCGGCAGGAAATCGGCGCTGGGACCCGACCCGCGCTCGTGCGCGAGAAGGATCTGCAGCCGCTCCTTGGCCTGGGCCGAGGACTTGGGCTTGCGGTTGAAGGTGAACCCGAAAAGATTCATGCGCTCCTCCCGAAGAGACGGGACATCAGGCCCGGGACCTTCTCGCCTTCGATCTTCATCGGGATGTCCTCGCCGTCGAGGCGCGCGACGGCCTCCTCGTAGGCGGTGGCGGCGCGGGACTTCTCGTTGAGGATCACCGGCACGCCGACGTTCGAGGCACGCAGCACCGCGGGGCTTTCCGGGATCACCCCGAGCAGCGGGATCGCGAGGATCTCCAGCACGTCCTCCACCGACATCATCTCGCCGTCGCCCGAGCGTTTCGGGTCGAAGCGGGTGAGCAGCAGGTGGCTCTTGATCTGGTCTTCCTCGCCGCGCTCGGCGCGGGCGGTCTTGGAGCTCAGGAGGCCGAGCATCCGGTCGCTGTCGCGCACCGAGGAGACCTCGGGGTTGGTCACCACCACCGCCTCGTCGGCGTAGTACATGGCCAGTTGCGCGCCGCGCTCGATGCCCGCCGGGCTGTCGCAGATGATGTAGTCGAACTCCTCGCGCAGCTCGTTCAGCACCTTCTCGACGCCTTCCTGCGTGAGCGCGTCCTTGTCGCGGGTCTGCGAGGTCGGCAGCACGTAGAGATTGTCGAGCCGGCGATCGCGGATCAGCGCCTGGTTCAGCTTGGCGTCGCCCTGGATCACGTTGATGAAATCGAACACGACCCGGCGCTCGCAGCCCATGATCATGTCGAGGTTGCGTAGACCCACGTCGAAGTCGATCACGACGGTGCGGTGCCCGCGCGAGGCGAGACCGGCGCTGATGGCAGCCGAGGACGTGGTCTTGCCCACGCC
Organism: Alloyangia mangrovi; assembly: GCF_002300555.2. Classification (GTDB taxonomy): domain Bacteria; phylum Pseudomonadota; class Alphaproteobacteria; order Rhodobacterales; family Rhodobacteraceae; genus Salipiger; species Salipiger mangrovi. The sequence goes on from NZ_NTHN02000027.1 coordinate 53,736, forward strand.
ACCCTTGCCCGAGGTCACAACGATTACTTTGCTCACTGGCGGCTCCTGTTGAATGCCGAGGTTATCCGAACGGCGCGACGATCAGCCGCTCGTCCTCGAGGTAAATCTGCACCATCTTGTGGCGGACATCGGCGCCGAGGCTGTCCGAGGTCCGGTAGAGACCGGCGATCGCCAGCAGCTCGGCGTCGAGCGACTGGCAGAAGATCCGGGCGTTCTCATCGCCGTCGATGCCGGCGAAGGCGCGGCCGCGCATCCGGCCGTAGACGTGGATGTTGCCGGCGGCGAAAAGCTCGGCACCCGAGCTGACCGGGCCGACCACGGTCAGATCACCCTTGTCGGCGATCACCGTCTGGCCCGACCGCACCGGCATGGTGACGATCTTGTTCTCTGGCGCGACGCGCTGCGGGATCGGTGCGGGTTCGGGCTCGGCCGCGGGGGCCGGCTGCGCCTCGGGTGCGGGGGCACGGTCCTGGAACACCCGCTGCGGGCGCTTCTGCTCGGAGCTGGGCCAGCGCCCCGCGCGCGCGCGTCGCGTCCGCCGGTCCACGACGATCAGCCCCAGCCCGGCCGCGGCGGCGCGCAGCGCCTCCGTCCCCGCCCTGCACCGCCGAAGACCGCGAGCTCGCGGCGGGCGCAGGTCGCGACCAGCTCGGTCAGCGCCTCGGGTGTCACCTCGGCCTGGGATTGTTCAAGGTCGATGATCACCGGTGCGTCGGTGAAGAAGTTCGGTGTCTTCTCCAGCCGGTCGGCCAGCATCTCGTAGAAGCGGGCGTCCGGGGCCGTGCTCAGGCGCAGGGCCAGAGCGGTCAGGAACCGCCCCCGGAACTGGAAGGGTTTCAGTGTCGTCCCGACACCATCGATGTTGCCGCTGGCGACGTCTGTCTGCACGCTTGTTCTTAGCCTTCTGCTCTCGGGCCTGGCACAGATTCGTGTCTGTGCTTCGTTGCATCGTGCATAATCATCCCACGTTCCGGGATCCACCTCCAAGCCAAAATTTTCTCGTCATCGGCAGAGAAATGCCGTGATGAGACCACAACCCTTAGTAGCCGGACGCCGAAGTAAGCACGAAATGATCCGGTCCGACTTCCTGATACACGTTCGGCTCCGGCTCGTATCCGACCGGGTGAATGGGGGACGGGATGGGCTTGAAATTGAGGTCCTTCTCGGACTTGCGGCGGCGCGGATCAGCGATCGGAACGGCCGACATCAGCGCCTTGGTATAGGGATGCTGCGGGTTCTCGAAAACCGCCGCGCGCGGGCCGATCTCGACGATCCGGCCAAGGTACATGACCCCCACCTTGTGGCTGACGCGCTCGACCACCGCCATGTCGTGGCTGATGAAGAGATAGGACAGGCCAAGCTCGGCCTGCAGCTCCATCATCAGGTTGACCACCTGCGCCTGCACCGACACGTCGAGTGCCGACACTGCCTCGTCCGCGACGATCAGCTTGGGGTTGAGCGCAAGCGCGCGGGCGATGGCGATGCGCTGGCGCTGCCCCCCCCGAGAGCTCGTGCGGGAAGCGGCGCATGAAGCTGCGCGGCAGCTCGACCCGGTCGAAGAGCATGGCCACGCGGTCCATCATCTCCTTGCCCTTGTGCGAGCCGAAATTGCGCATCGGCTCGGCCACCTGGTCGGCGAGGTTCATCTGCGGGTTCAAGGAGGCGAAGGGATCTTGGAAGATCATCTGCATCTCGCGGCGCTCGTCGCGCAGCATGTTCGGGCCAAGACCCATCACATCGACGCCGTCGAGCAGCACCCTGCCCTTCTGCGGCTCGACGAGGCGCAGGATCGAGCGCCCGCAAGTGGACTTGCCGCAGCCGGACTCGCCGACGAGGCTGAGGGTCTGGCCCTTGTTGACGGTGAAGCTGACATCCTCGACCGCATGCACGTTCGCCACGGTCCGGCGGAAGAAGCCGCCCTTGACCGCGAAGCGCGTGGTCAGCCCCTTGACCTCCAGCAGCGGTGTTTCGGTGCCGGGGATCGGCTTGATTTCGTCCTGGTCGCGGCCGAGCAGGCGCATCGGCTCGGGCAGCGCCTTGCCGCGCATCTCGCCGAGCTTCGGCACCGCGGCAAGCAGCGCCTGGGTGTAGGGATGCTGCGGGCGCTCGAAGATGTCTTCGACGGTGCCCTCCTCGACCTTCTTGCCGCGGAACATCACCACCACGCGGTCGGCCATCTGCGCCACCACCGCCATGTCGTGGGTGATGAACATCACCGAGGTGCCGGTCTCGCGCTTGAGACGGTCCATCAGCGCGAGGATCTCGGCCTGGATGGTCACGTCGAGCGCGGTGGTCGGCTCGTCGGCGATCAGCAGCCGCGGCTTGCAGGCCATGGCCATGGCGATCACCACGCGCTGGCGCATGCCGCCCGAAAGCTCGTGCGGATATTGCTTCAGCCGCCGCTCGGGCTCGGGGATACGGACCTGCTGCATCAGCTCTAGTGCCCGGGCCTTGGCCTGCTCACTGGTCATGCCGCGGTGCACGCGCAGACCCTCGGTGAGCTGGCGCTCGACGGTGAAGACCGGGTTGAGCGCGGTCATCGGCTCCTGGAAGATCATCCCGATCTCGTTGCCGCGGATGTCGCGCATGACGTCCTGGGAGGCCTTCGCCAGATCCGTCTCGCCGCCGTCCTTGCGATCAAAAATTAGGCGCCCCTTGGCGATTTCGCCGCCGCCGAACTCGATCAGGCGCATCAGCGAGAGCGAGCTGACCGATTTTCCGGAGCCGGATTCCCCCACGACGCAGACGGTTTCGCCCGGTCCGATATCGAAGCTCACATCCTCGACACCAGCAACAGGGCCGTCTTTTGTCTCGAATTCTACGCGCAGGCTCTCGATCCGCGCGATGGGGTTGTCCAGCATTTCGGCCTCTCCGTCTGTATCAGTGCAAACGCTAAAGGCAGCTTGCTCAAACTGTCAAACCCAAGCGCCACCTGACCCAAAGGCAATGCTTGCATTTTGCGCGTGTTCTGCTTCGATGGCCCGCAAGCGGGATGGGAGCGATCTGAATGTCCGGCCCCAAGAGGCCGGACCGACTTCATTTTCCCGCTGATACAAAGAAGAGACCAACCGGTCTTAGGTCGATAACAGGGAGTGACCTATGAAAACGAAGACCCTTCTCCTCGGGGCCGCAGCCAGCTTCGTGCTGGCCCCCGCCGCCGCCATGGCGGAGCGCGGCTCGGACGGGCACGTGAACATCATCTATTGGCAGGCGCCGTCGATCATGACGCCCTACCTCTCCAGCGGCACCAAGGACATCGAAGCCTCCTCGCTCGTGCTCGAGCCGCTCGGCCGCTACACCGAGACCGGCGCCCTGGTGCCCTTCCTGGCCGAAGAGATCCCCACCGTCGAGAACGGCGGCGTGGCCGAGGATCTCAAGTCGATCACCTGGAAGCTGAAGTCCGGCCTGCTGTGGTCCGACGGCTCCCCGGTGACCTCGGCAGACGTCAAATTCACCGCCGATTACTGCATGAACCCCGAAGGCGGCTGCGCGCAGCTCGCGAAGTTCGACCACATCTCCTCGATCGACACCCCCGACGACCTCACCGTCGTGGTGAACTTCGACGAGGCCATGCCGAACCCCTACGGCCCCTTCATGGGCGGCCAGTCCCCGATCCTGCAGAAGGCGCAGTTCGAGAACTGCGTCGGCGCGGCGGCATCGACCTGCACCGAGGCCAACTTCAACCCGATCGGCACCGGCCCGTTCAAGGTCGACGAGTTCAAGCCGAACGACGTGATCTCGCTTTCGGCCAACCCCAACTACCGTGACCCGGCGAAGCCCGCCTTCGCGACCGCCACGCTGAAAGGCGGCGGCGATGCGGAATCCGCGGCCCGCGCGGTCCTGCAGACCGGCGAGTTCGACTACGCCTGGAACCTGCAGCTTGCGCCCGACGTGCTTGCCTCCATGGCAGAAGGCGGCCAGGGCACCCCGGTCTCGGCCTTCGGCACCCTGGTCGAGCGGCTCGAGATGAACATGACCGATCCCTCGCCGAACCTGCCCGAGGGCGAGCGTTCGACCGTGGCGCATCCGCACCCGATCCTGTCCGACTTCAAGGTCCGCAAGGCGCTGTCGATGGCCATCGACCGCGAGCTGCTGACCGAGATCGGCTACGGCCAGGCTGGCCGCGCCACCTGCAACCTCGTGCCCGCACCCGAGCTCTACGCCTCGGACAACACCGAGTGCCTCACTCAGGACCTCGATGGCGCCAAGGCGCTGCTCGAGGAAGCCGGCTGGACCGACAGCGACGGTGACGGCATCCGCGAGAAAGACGGCATGAAGCTGAGCCTGCTGTACCAGAGCTCGACCAACGCCGTGCGCCAGGACTTCCAGGCACTGATCAAGGATTGGTGGCGCCAGATCGGCGTCGAGACCGAACTGCGCAACGTCGACGCCTCGGTGTTCTTCGGCGGTGACCCGGGCTCGCCCGACACCTTCCAGAAGTTCTACGCGGACGTCGAGATGTACGCGAACAACTTCGACGGCACCGATCCGCAGTCCTACCTGCAGATGTACCGCTGCGGCAACGAGCCGAAGCCGTCCTCGCAGTGGCAGGGCGAGAACATCAACCGCTTCTGCAACGAAGAGTACGACGCGCTCCTCGACGAGCTGGCCAAGACCGGCGAGCTGAGCAAGCGCGGCGAGATCGCCAAGAAGCTGAACGACATCATCACCAAGGAAACGATGACCATCGTTCCGCTGGTCGACCGCGGCCGCGTGTCGGCGCATTCCAACACGCTGGGCGGTGTCATCCTGAACACCTGGGACAGCGAGCTCTGGAACGCAGCCGACTGGTTCCGCGTCAAAGGCTGATCCTGTGACACGCACGCCTCCGCGCAGGCCGCGGGGGCGTGCCCCTTTTCGGAAGGTCTGCCCGTGACCTCACCTCTCCGGAACCCCGATCTCGGCCCGCGCGGCCGGTTCCCTTTCCCGGCCGCTGGCGCCATACGGCGACAGCCGCTGCCGCCGCACGGGCCCAACAACAAAGACACGGAATTCATGACGCACACAGCCCGCATCCATGACCGGTGCCGGACGCTGCCGCTGCCTTCGCAGCGCCGCCGCGCCAGCGCCCCCGCCCGCGAGGTCCGCCCATGCTGACCTATGCAATCCGCCGCCTCGTCCTTTCCGTTCCGACGCTGCTCTTCATCAGCTTCGTGATCTTCATGCTGCTGCAGCTGGCGCCGGGCGATCCCATGGCGCAGGTGCCGCTGACCGTGCCGCCCGAGGTGAAACAGAAGATGCGCGAGGCGCTCGGGGTCGGCGAGCCGGCACTGGTGCAATACTGGAAGTGGCTGGTGCAGGTCTTCTGGATCGAGCCCAAGGTCTTCATCGACTGGCTGACCCGCGACAGCTGGCTGCTCGGCTGGCTGCCCGACACCCACCTCTACAACGGCGAGCTGCGGGTGATCTCCTGGCAGACCCGCTCGCCGGTGATGGACATCGTGCTGCAGCGTATTCCGCAGACGCTCTGGGTCGTCGGCCTGAGCTACGTCGTCGGCGTGCTGATCGCCCTGCCGATCGGCATATACTCGGCGTACCGGCAGTACTCGGTCTTTGACCAGGCCGGCACGTTCATCACCATGGTCGGCTTCTCGATCCCGCCGTTCTTCACCGGGCCGCTTCTGATCGTGATCTTCTCGGTCTACCTCGGCTGGTTCCCCTCGATCTACGACACGACGCACGTCGTGCGTGACTGGGCGAGCTTCAAGGTCCAGCTGATGCAGATGATCATGCCCGTGATGGTGCTGGCGCTGCAGACCACGGCGCAACTCTCGCGCTACATGCGCGCCTCGATGCTCGACAACCTCAACCAGGATTACGTCCGCACCGCCCGCGCCAAGGGCCTGTCGGAGGCCGTGGTGGTCATGGTGCACGTGCTGCGCAACTCGATGATCCCGGTGATCACCGTGATCGCGCTCGGCGTGCCCGCGATCTTCGGCGGCGCGATCATCACCGAGAACGTGTTCAAGGTGAACGGCATCGGCCAGCTGCTGATCACCGCGCTCTTCGCCAACGACCTGCCGATGGTGATGACGCTGACCTTCATCTTCGCCGTGCTGATCGTTGTCTTCAACCTGATCGCCGACATCCTCTACGGCCTTCTCGACCCGAGGATCCGCTATGACTGAGCCCGTTCCCGCCTCCCCCGCCCCGATCGAGGCCCTGCGCGACAAGGGCCCCGACAAGCCGCCGCGCTCGAAATGGAAGGACGTCTGGGCACAGTTCCGCAAGCACAAGGGCGCGATGGTCGGGGCGTTCTTCCTGATCTTCATCACGCTTGGCGTGCTGGTCGGCCCCTACCTCTGGACGCTCGATCCGCAGGCGCTCGACATCCGCGCCAAAGACATGCGGCCGATCTACACCGCGCTCTGGGACAGCAGCGCCAAGGTGAGCTGGGCGCACCCGCTGGGCTCGGACCAACTCGGCCGCGACAACCTCTCGCAGCTGATCGCCGGCGGGCGTGCCTCGATGGCGGTGGGCTGGGCGGCGATGATCCTGTCGCTGGTGATCGGCGCCGGGATCGGCGTACTGGCAGGCTACTTCAAGAAGCTCGATGGGCCGCTGATGCGCCTGACGGACCTCTTCCTGTCGCTGCCGATCCTGCCGCTGCTGCTGGTCGCGGTGACGCTGTTCCGCCAGCCACTGCGCGCCAATTTCGGTCCCGAGGGCGGTATGTTCATCCTCATCGTCACCGTCGTCGGCATCACCTCCTGGATGCCCACGGCACGCATCGTGCGCGGCGACGTGCTGGCGCTGAAGGAACGCGAGTTCGTGCTGGCGGCGCGCTCGATCGGCACCCGGCCGTTCCAGATCATCAAGCGCCACCTGTTGCCCAACGTGCTCTCGCCGATCATGGTTTCGGCGACGCTGGGCCTCGCCACGGCGATCATCACCGAGAGCGCCCTGTCGTTCCTCGGCGTGGGCTTCCCGTCGGACTTCCCGACCTGGGGCAAGATGCTGGCCGACGCGGTGGCGCGGATGGAGGACTTCCCCGAACGGGTGATCCTGCCCGGTATCGCGATCTCGCTCACTGTGCTGGGGGTAAACTACCTCGGCGACGGGCTGCGCGACGCGCTCGACCCGCGCATCCGCGGCCGCTGAGCGGCACACTCCGAAACCGAGAAGGGCGGGAGGCGCAAGCCCCCCGCCCTTTTTCATGCCGCGCCCCAACCCCGTGCCGAGCCAGTGGCAGCGCCGCGCCATGCGTATTTGGAAAGAGAAGAAGCCGCGGGCGCGCAGGGGGCTCGCCTTCTTCTAGGCGGAAATATCCCGGAGGGTGAATTGGCCGCAGGCCAAGAGGGGGGCAGCGCCCCCCCTCCTCTGCACGGATCAGTAGAGACCGCCCGAACTGAGCGTGCCGAAGGAGGCCTTCGGACCCACGGTCGCCTTGCGCCCGGTCGAGGTGGTGACCTCGCGCGGACGAGTCGAGCCGTCGGGCTGGATCATGTCGAAATTGCCGGTCATCGCCCAGCCGCCGTCGAGTTGGATGCCGAAGAGCGGCTCTTCGCCCGAGCGGAAGCATTCGGCCACCACGTTGTCGCCCGAGGCATCCGGCCCCAGCCGCGCGCCGGTGAAGCGGTCCATGTTGAGGAAGTTGCAGGCCGGCGGCACCTTGAACTGGCCGCCGCCGTATTTCTCGACCGCCTTGAGCATGAACCGGTTGAACACCGGCCCGCACATGCCGCCGCCCGAGGCGCCGTGGCCCAGCGGGCGCGGCGTGTCGTAGCCGATGTAGCAGCCCGCCACGATATTGGAGGTGAAGCCGAGCATCCAGACGTCCTTGGCATCGTTGGTGGTGCCGGTCTTGCCGGCAGTGGGCACCGGCAGGTTCACCGTCCGCGAGGCGGTCCCGCGCTGCACCACGCCCTGCATCATCGAGGTCAGCTGGTAGGCGGTCACCGCGTCCATGATCCGGTCGCGGTTGTTGCGGATGTCCGGACCGCGGCCCGGCGGCAGGTTGGGATCGGCGCAGTCGAGGCAGCTGCGCTCGTTGCCCTTCTGGTATTCGTGGTTGTAGACGGTGCGCCCGTAGCGGTCCTGCACACGGTCGACCAGCGTCGGCTGGACCCGCTCGCCGCCGTTGGCGAACATCGCGTAGGCCGAGATCATCTTGTAGAGCGTCGTCTCGTCGGCGCCGAGCGCATTGGCCAGCACCCGCCCCATATGGTCGTAGACGCCGAACTTCTCGGCATAGTCGGCGACCGTGTTCATGCCGATCTCCTGCGCGAGCCGGATGGTCATCAGGTTGCGCGACTGCTCGATCCCGGTGCGCAGCGGCGTCGGGCCGTAGTAGGTGTTCGAGGCGTTCTTCGGCCGCCACACGCCCTGTGGCGTGTCGATCTCGATCGGTGCGTCGATGATGATCGTCGAGGGCGAGAAGCCCGAGTCCAGCGCCGCGGCATAGACGAAGGGCTTGAAGCTCGAACCGGGCTGGCGCAGTGCCTGGGTGGCGCGGTTGAACACCGAATCCTGGTAGCTGAAGCCACCCTGCATGGCGATCACCCGGCCGGTGTTCACGTCCATCGCCATGAAGGCGCCCTGCACGCGCGGCACCTGGCGCAGCGTCCAGCGGATAAACTCGCCGGTCTTGTCGTCGGTCATGGCGCGCACGTGCACCACGTCGCCGCGCGTGAAGTTGTCGGCAAAGCTGCCCTTGGCCCAGCTGATGTCATTCCGGGGCACAAGGGTCGGGCGCTCGGCTGTGTCTTCGACCCCCTCGATGCCGAGCCGCATCTGGTTGTCGCCGACCTCGAGTACCACCGCCGGATACCATTGGCTGTCGAGATCGATGTCACGCGCCACGGGAACCGAGGACAGCGCTGCGCGCCAGTCCTCTTCGGAGCCGAGCTGCTCCTCGGGGATGGTCTTGCCGGTGCCGCGCCAACGACCGAGGCTGCGGTCGTAATCCTCGAGCGCGACGCGCAACGACTTGGCCGCCTCCACCTGCATCTCGGGATCGAGCGTTGCCCGCACAGACAGGCCACCCGAGAAGAACTCGCCCTCGCCGAACTCGGAGGTCAGCTGGCGGCGGATCTCGTCGGTGAAATAGTCGCGCGGCGGCAGCGAGTTCTGGTAGGGCTCGAAATCGCCGTTCTGCACCGAGCGCAGCGGCTGGGCCACCTCGGTCTCGAAGGTGGCATCATCGATATAGCCGTTCTCGCGCATCTCGCGCAGCACGTAGTTGCGCCGGTCGAGCAGGCGCTGCTTGTTGCGCACCGGATGGAAATCCGACGGCGCCTTGGGCATCGAGGCCAGCATCGCCGCCTCGTGCGGGGCGAGCTCCGACAGGCTCTTGTTGAAATAGGTCTGCGCCGCGGCGGTCACCCCGTAGGAGTTCTGGCCGAGGAAGATCTCGTTGAGATAGAGCTCCAGGATCTTGTCCTTGCTCAGCGTTTCCTCGAGCCGCGAGGCGAGGATGATCTCCTTGATCTTGCGCTCGATCTTGCGGTCGCCCGAGAGCAGGAAATTCTTCATCACCTGCTGGGTGATGGTCGAGGCGCCGCGCACGTCACGGCCGCGGGTGCGCACCGCGTCGACCACGGCGGCAGCGATGCCACGCACGTCGTAGCCGTGGTGCTCGTAGAAGTTCTTGTCCTCGGCCGAGATGAAGGCCTGCTTCACCATGTCGGGGATCTGATCCGCCGGGGTGAACAGCCGCCGCTCCTGGGCGAACTCGTCGATGATCTTGCCCTCGGTCGAGTAGATCCGGCTGATCGTCGGCGGGGTATATTGCGCCAGGCTCTCATGGCTCGGCAGGTCGCGGCCATAGATCCAGAAGATCGCGCCGATGGACAGCGCGACCGCCATCAACCCAAGGGTGATGACGCTGAAGATGGCCCCGAAGAAGGAGAAGATGAACCTGATCACGAGCAATGCCTCTTTGGATTGCAGACCCAATATACTGCGATGGACTTCAGGTCAAAACACATAGGTGCCAAGGGGGCGTTGACGAGCGCCGCGCCGCTGCCGCCATTTGCGGAGCCCGGCACCGCCCTTCCCATGCTCCACCGCCCCTGCTGCGGTTGGCTCTGCGGTCCAGGGCCGGGCGGCGCCCTTGCGGTGAGCGCAGGACGGCTTTCGAGGCAACCTCACCGGGGCGCAGGGCGACACGCACGGCCCTAAGCCGGCTCTCGGGCCCCTGCCCTATGGGCCTGCAGGTCGCCTTCGGGGCTGTATATCGAAATTGCACGAAGAAAATCATGATCGTGATATTCACCTTTTCTGGGATGCAGGGGAATTTCCTGAAAACCAGGCGGCTTTTCTATCAAAAGAGAGTGCGCGTGATCAAATCGAATCTGGATATGCACGCGCAAGCACCAAAGGTCATGATTCCGAACGACCGGCAAAATCAAAAGATATGACCGCTTGGCCAACGGCAGCCAAGCCCTAGACCAAATGGCCTATCTAGAAGATTTTTCCACTTCAAGCCGGACACTTACCGATCCCCCATCCGAGCGCGCACGATCTATCAAAGGGAGTATGTGATTACCCGCGAAAAGATGGCACTATTCAGAATAAGCCACAGACAATTTGACACCAACGGCGGAGGTAGCCTTATGCTGTCGAGAATTATTTCCGCGCAGATTTCCAGCATCGGCAAAATGCTAAATAACAGTGATTGGTCCGACCGAATTATCGACCGGGCGATTGGTATGCTGGATCGGCTTGCGGACCGTATAGAGCGCCTGACTGAACGCTACGATCGACTCGAGCATCGAGATCACCACAATGACGGAACGATCGAAACGGCGATCGACATGGAGATCGGCGGCAGAGCGGAAGCCGTGGGCGAACATACCATCGCCTCCGCCGACCTGCGCGCCAAGATAACCGACACCGACAATGCGTCTTTCGCGGTGGCCTCCGCGACCTTCGGCGCGGCCGCCGAGGGGGGGGGCGGAATTCGCGTCGACGGATGCCTATTGCGACGTCGACGGTGCGGATTTCGTGTTCTCCCGTACGGTGACGACCACCGGCCGGAACTGGGAAGAGACCACGACCAAGGTCATCGCCGTGGATTTTGCCTTCCTGGAAAACAGTCGGCCAATCATGGTCACCCCGCATTCGACTTATACCGTGAACAGTTACCACAGCGTTGCCGACGGCAACGTCGCCACGGCAGACTTCGACGTGAAGGCCAACGCCGAGGACACGCTCGCGGATGTCTACGCCGGTGTCCTTGCAATCGAGGATACCTATTCGGGTTCGTCGATCGACGCGATGCTTGCCATCGGCTGAAACGGGGCTCGTCCTTCCTAGGCGACGCGGTGGGGTTTCCCCTGCCGCGTCGCCGACGTCGCTTTCGCCGAGGCCCTGGGCTCGGCGCCAGGCACCCCGCCCTTGTTTCGGTAAGCGCCCGTATTCCCCAAAATGACAGCACTCGGAGCCGGAGACCGCAGGACGATACATCCCTGCGGCGCCCCTGCCCTATTGCGTCCCTACCTTGCCATGAGTGCCGGAATTCGCTTCCGGAGGCACAGAGCCGATACTTTGGATAATTAGTTATATCAGGCACCTAGTGCTGCACATTCGCGAAAAGCAGCACCTTATCCAGAGGAATAGGTATCGCAATTGCACCCCTGCCAAGACTTGACCAGGTGTAAACTGGACGTGCACGCAGGAGGATACCATGCTTGATTTGACCACAATTCCCGCCACTTCCAGTTCGCCAGAGGCGGTCAGCGAAGTGCAGACACCGATCGAATGGCCGAACGAGCAAAACGACGACGTTCTTGAATATCAGGACGCGTTCGATTTCGGCTCGGGACGGCTCACCGCCAGAACCCTTCTCGATTTCTCAGAATGGGACAGGGACTCTCCGGTAAGCGGGAGTTACGACGTCTCTGTCGACGAGGATGCGACAACTTGGGAATCCGAGTTGCTCCTTGAGACGGAAGATGACGGCGGCTCCGAAATGACCCTGAAGAGTATGGTGGAGTTCCGCTCCGACGCATCGGGCAAGGCTTTCGAGACCCACATCAGCTTCAGGGCTCAATCCCCTGGCCTGGCGGAAACCCCCGCAGAGGCGCCGGAAACCCCAGCGGAGCCGAGCGCATTTACCTTTTCATTCTTTTTCGACTTCATCTGAATGAGTCAAAGTATTTAGATACGTAGATATACATTTTGATCGTCATTCACTGAAAAAGCAGTCGCGTGAAATTCCCTCTTGTACCCAACGTCACGCGATCTTCCGGATAAAACCCATTTTCGCTGTTGTATTGGAATATTTCCCGAGTAATTGTTTCCTTGCATCGACAAAAAGCGATGCCATTAAACTAATATCATTTAATCAACGAGGAGATAAACCATGAGTGGCTATCACTGGCCGATGCCTTCGCCTGATGTAGATTTCGAGAAAGATATCGATGTCGACATCGATATCGATCTCGATACTAGCGTGGATACCGACAAGACGGTCGATATCGTCGTCTACTCTTCGGTTGAAGCCTTCACCTGCATCGAAGGCAACACCGCTGACGTCATCTTCGATATCGAAGCCGTGGGCGAGGATACTTTCACCTCGCTGGACATCGCGGTGCTCACTATCGAAGATGAACTGTCGAGCATCTCCGGCGCCATTACCTCGGCCGTGGACTGAGGTCAGCACGGCGGGCGGCCAATTTTGGCCGCCCGTATTTTGCGCGCCCTTATAGATTTGGGATTGAAATTTATTTTAAGCCCCTCCACCCGCGCGCCACCTGAAATAGTTGATTTTTTCTACCAGACCTAGATCTATTCCGAATCTAGTTTCCCAAGATTCCTTTTCGGAGAAACCTCCGTAATCAAAAAAGACAGGGAGTAAAAAAATGGACAAGACCGGCACCGAGGGCAACGACTCTCTTTATATAAGGGACCCAGGCGCGTTTCGAATTTTTGGCCTGTCTGGAAATGATTTGCTGCGCGTCTACGTGTCGCGCAGATACGCGTCTCAGGACCTCGCGGATTATTTCGACGGCGGGGACGGCGATGACACGATCATGGCCGCGGGGACGGACGACACGGCCATCGGTGGCGCCGGCGATGATCTGCTACGCGGTGATGCCGGAAATGACGTGCTTTACGGCGACAGCGGCCGCGACGATTTCGGCGATGCCAGAACGGAAACTCCCGGCGACGGCGACGACACGCTGGATGGCGGCGATGGCGACGACAGCATGGACGGCGGCGGCGGAGACGACCTCCTGCTGGGCGGCCGTGGCAATGATGTCATGATCGGCGGGTCCGGGTCTGACACCCTGTCCGGCTCGTCAGGTGACGACTTGCTCCTTGGCGGAGATGGCGGCGACACGCTGATCGGCGACACGGGCAACAATTATCTAGACGGCGGGTCGGGCGACGACCTGCTGCAGGCCTCCAGCGGCTCGGACACCATCCTGGCCGGGGACGGCGAGGACACGATCACTTCCGGCGGCGGCGACGACACCGTCTACGGGAACGGCGGCCACGACGAACTGATCCTCGGGTCAGGAAGCGACCGGGCCAGCGGGGGCGATGGCAATGACACGATCAATGGCGGAGAAGGCGCCGATGTCCTGTTCGGGGACGCCGATGACGATATCCTGAACGGCGGGCTCGACAACGACACGATCCTGGGCGGCGCAGGCAATGACACCATCGACGGTGGCAGCGGCGGCGACGTCATGTACGGCGATTCAGGCACCGGTGACAGCGGGTACGATTTCGTGACCTATGAAAACAGCGCCTCTGCGGTCACAGTCCAGTTGTCGACCGCGGGCCTCACCCAAGGCTCCGGCGGGGCGCTCGGGGACTATTACGGTGAGATCAATGGCGCGATCGGCAGCGCCTATGGTGACGTCCTGGCCGGAGCCGACGGCAACCAGACGTTCTACGGTCTCGCCGGAAATGACACCATCGGGGGCGGCGTGGGGAATGACAGCCTCTTTGGCGGCCTGGGCGACGACGTCCTCCAGGGCGGGGATGACAACGACTACATGGTCGGCGGGGCCGGGGCGGATACGCTGAACGGGCAGACCGGGGTCGATACCGTCAGCTATGCAGACTCCGGCAGCGCCGTCACTGTGACGGTCTCTTCGCTGGCCGCCTATTTGTCAACAGGTGGTGATGCCCAAGGCGACGTGCTCGCGAGCGTGGAAGTGGTCGAGGGAAGTGCTTTCAACGATCGTTTCAACGGCCTGGACGGAAACCAGAAATTCGTGACCGGCGCCGGTGTTGATACGGTGACTGCCGGCGCTGGTGACGACATGCTGGTCGGCAATGGCGGCACGAACCAGCTCTTTGGCCAGGCGGGTTCGGACACCTTCATCGGCGCATCGGGGGTCAACTACGTTCTCGACTACGACTTCGCACAGACGAGTGGACATGATCGTGTCGGCGTCGCCGCTGGGTCGGGTTTGGCGTTGGGCACACTCTCCGGTGCCTATGCGCTCGTGTACTACACGGCCAGCCAGCAGACCTGGGTCGCGACGGGGACCACCGATCGTGATCTGGCGATCGACTATGCGGGTATTATCGACGTCTTCGCGTTCAGCGACCCCGACGCCTACCTGGTCTGAGCGGAACAGGAGCGTAACGCCATGGCGGGGAAATCCGATCGTCACCCGGAGCCGGAAACGGTTCTCGATGAAGCATTGCGCAAGTGCCGCGGGGCCTTTTTCACCGTCGGGGTGTTCAGCCTTGCGATCAACCTGCTGATGCTTTCCTCGCCGCTCTACATGCTGCAGGTCTACGACCGGGTCCTGGGCAGCGGCCGCACCGAGACTTTGGTCCTGCTGACCGGCATCCTCGGTCTGGCACTGCTCACCATGGCCATGCTCGACACCGCCCGGAGCGCCGTGGCGCTCCGGATCGGCGTCTGGCTCAACGAGACCCTCGGGCCAGAGCTCCTGCGGGTCGGGCTGAAGGCCCGGCTCAGCGGGCGGCCCGCGGGAGCGCAGGCCTTCCGCGACCTCGGGCAGGTGCAGTCCTTCATCGGCGGCCAGGCAATGACCGCCTTCTTCGATCTGCCCTGGACGCCATTCTTCATCGCGGTGACCTGGCTGCTGCATCCCGTCCTGGGCATGATCGCGCTCAGCGCGGCCCTGCTGCTCCTGGCGCTGAGCGTCGGCAACGAGCTGGCCACCCGGAGCCTCCTGCGCTCCGCAAACACCAGCCAGCTCAAGGGAAACACCGTGGCCGAAGGCACGATCAGCAATGCCGAGGTGGTGCGGGCCATGGGGATGATCGACGTCATGCTCCGGCGCTGGCAGGCACAGAACGCGCAGACCCAGGCGGATACGCTCCGCGCCAGCGAGCGGAACAGCTACATGACCGGGGCGGCAAAGTTCCTGCGCTACTTTGCCCAGAGCTCAATGCTCGGTGCGGGCGCCTACCTGGTGATCCATGGGCTGACGACGCCGGGATCGATGATCGCGGGGTCGATCCTGCTCAGCCGGGCGCTGGCGCCCGTCGATATGGCCATGTCCGCTTGGAAGAATTTTTCAGGGGCACGGCTCGCCTACGGACGGCTGAGCGAATTGGTCACCGACTTCCCCCGCGAGCCGGCACGGATGGCGCTGCCCGCGCCGAGCGGCCGGCTGCAGGTGAAGGACCTGACCGTGATCGGCCCCAATGGCCCGCAACTCGCGCGGGTGAACTTCGAGATCTCACCGGGCGAGGTCGTCGCCGTCATCGGCCCGTCGGCCGCGGGAAAGAGCACGCTCTGCCGCGCCATCGTCGGTTTGGTCACGCCGAATTCGGGGACGGTTTCCATCGACGGGGTGCGGATCGACCATTGGGACCCCGACGCCCTGGGGCCGTATATCGGCTTTCTTCCGCAAGAGGTGGGCCTCTTCGAGGGCACGGTCCGCATGAACATCGGACGGATGACCGAGGCTGCCCCCGAGGAGGTGGTCGAGGCCGCCACGCGCGCCCGCGTCCACGAGATGATCTCGCAGCTGCCGCAGGGGTACGAGACCCGGCTCGGCGAGCGCGGTGCTGGCCTATCCGGAGGGCAGAAGCAGCGCATTGGCCTCGCCCGGGCGGTGTTCCGCTCGCCGGCGCTCATCGTGCTGGACGAGCCCAACGCCAATCTCGACCAGGCCGGCGAGACCGCGCTCTCGGCAGCGGTACTGGAGCTCAAGGAGGCCGGCGCCTCCCTGCTGATCGTCGGGCATCGCCCGTCGACCCTTGCCCAGAGCGACAAGGTGCTGCTGCTGCAGGGAGGCGTGGTAAAGGCCTTCGGTCCGCGCCAGGAGGTGCTGGGCCGGATGCGCGATGCCACTGCTGCCAGCAGGGCGCAGGCCCTTCCCCCTGCCCCTTCACAGGCCGAGGAGCCTGCACAGCGCGCATCGAGCGCCGCGCGAGCGGAATTCGCGGGAGACTGAAACCATGACCATTGCCGCCAGACACCCTCTGCATGGTGCCGGGGATCTTTCCCCTCCCGGAGACCGGCAGCGCGCGAAGGAAGGTTCGCCGCATAGGACGGCCTCCACCGACTCCCGCCTGCCCCACCGACAGCGCAGCATCTCGGAGGCGATCCGCGCCCCGAGACGCACGGGATTTCTGATCCTGCTGGGCTTTTTCGCCAGCTTTGGCGTCTGGGGCTCGATTGCGCCGCTCGCCGGTGGCGCCATCGCCTCGGGTCAGATCAGCCCCGACAGCGGCGTCCGGACGGTCGAGCACCTCGAAGGCGGCCTGGTACAGGACATCCACGTCCGGGACGGCGACAAAGTTCGTCAGGGCGACGTCCTGGTGACAATGGACGTCACCACCCCGCGCAGCGAGGCGGAGGCCCTCGAGGACCGGCGCCTGACCCGGATGGCGGAGCAGGCAAGGATCGCCGCCGAGATCGCGGGCGAGCCAGCGCTGGACGTTCCCGCGATGTTCGACCTGTCGGATCCGGTCGTCGCGGCGGCTTTCGAGGCCGAACAGCGCACCCTCGACGCGCGGCTCGCGCTCCACAACGCACGCGAGCGCGTCCTCGGCCAGCGGATTGCGCAGCTCTCGGAAACCATCGCTGGCCACGAGCTGCAGGCGCAGAGCGCGCTCGAACAGCTCGACCTCATGCGCGAGGAACTGGCGGACAAGGTCTCGCTGCTCGACAAGGGCCTCGCCGCCAAGGGCGAAGTGCTGCGGTTGCGCCGGGGCATCGCCGAGGCCGAGGGGCTGCGAGGCAGCCACGTGACCGCCGCCTCGGAAGCCCAGAAGGAAATCGGCGAGACCGAGTTGAACCTCAAGGCGCAGGAGGCGGAGGATACCGAGAAGCTCGCGGTGCGCGCCGCGCAAATCCGCAGCGAACTTGCCGAGATCGACAAGACGCTCTCGGCGCTCACCGCGGTCCTCGACCGCGAGTTCCTGCGGGCGCCGGTCGATGGCGTGGTGGCGAACCTCAAGGTGCGCAACGCCGGCGCCATCGTCCAGCCCGGGGAAGCCATCCTCGACGTCGTCCCCGCGCGCGAGCGCCTGCTGATCGACGCGCAGATTTCGCCCAACGATATCGACGCCGTCGAAGTCGGCATGGCGGCAAACGTGCGCCTGTCGGCCTTTTCCGGGCGCACCATGCCCCAGATCGAAGGGGTGGTGACGATGGTCTCCGCAGACACGGCGCGGTCCGAGCACTCGAACGCGACCTTCTACCCGATCCGCGTCGAGGTCGATGCCACCGAGTTCTCGGACCACGACATCGAACTGCGCTCGGGAATGCTGGCGAGCGTTCTGGTGGTGACCCGGGAGCGATCGATGCTGAGCTACCTCTGGGAACCCTTCCAGGCGATTTTGCAGAACGGGATGCGTGAAGGATAGCGGCACCGTGGGCGGTCCGGGGGGGCGGTTCGGGGGGGGCGGTCCGGGCACCGGTTAGAAGTTTCGGCGAGTGGATCAGGACGAAGGGGAAAAACGATGGCAATTTCGAAGACAAGGATCCCGATCCTCTATCTCGTGGATGAAATGCCGCTGACCCGGGCGCAGCTTTCGCACTTCCTCGCCGGGTTCGCGCAGTTGCACGGGATGCGGATCGAGGAGGTCGAGCCGAGCGACCCCGCCTTCATCGAACAGATCACCCGCCGCGGAATGTGCATCGTGAACACCCGGAGCACCCCGCGCGTGCACGACTGGTTCTCCATCATCCGCAGGATCGACCAACTCGGGCTGGTCGAGCCCATTTTGCTGCTGTGCGAGACAGCCAGCGCCGAGTTCGTCCAATCGGCGCTCAGGGCCGGGGCCCGTGGGGTCATCCCCGCCTCCATGAGCCCGAGCACCGTCCTCAATTCTCTCGAGCTGGTTCTGCATGGCGGCATCGTCGTCCCGCCCTCGGTGCTGGACACCGACCAGAAGACCCCCCTGCTGGAGGACTTTGCCACCAAGCAAGGAGAGCCGGACGGGTCTCCCGACGATACGGACTCCACGCCGACAGGCACGCCCCCCCAAGCGCAACGGTCACGAGCTTCAGCCGCAGCCCCGCCCGGCGGTCGGCGATCAGGATGAGGCGGCGAAGCTCGATGGGCTGACAGAGCGCCAATCCGCCGTGCTGATGAACCTCACGCAGGCGCGCTCGAACAAGGAGATCGCCAAGGCGCTGTGCACGTCGGAAGCCACGGTGAAGCTCGAGGTGCGTCAGGTGATCCGCAAGCTCGGCGCGAAGAACCGCACCGAAGCGGCCCTGATCGCCTCGGGCTTCGAATGGCAGGAGAGTGTGGCCCAACAGGCCGGGCAGGTCGCCGAGCCGGAGAACGCCAGCCCGGCCGACCGCGCCGATGTGCCTCGCGATCGCGCCATGGACGGTGTCGAAGAGCTCGATCTTTGCGAGCTCGGGCGGGGAAGCTCCCTGAGCCGCAACCTGCTCGGCGATGCCGACGAAAAGCTGCGCACCCTCGCACAGCCCCCACGCCGCTTGACCTGAGGCCACCGATTTCCATCTAGACTGGAGTGTGTCGATCGCCCTAGGGATGAGCCTGCGTGCGCGGAGTTCAGCGCGAACCCCCGAGAGGCGCCCTGGTCCGAAAGATGCAGATGGCGGAGGCTGTGGGATTCGAACCCACGGGACCCGCAAAGGCCCAACGGTTTTCAAGACCGCCGCATTCGACCACTCTGCCAAACCTCCGGTCCGACCGACCTAGCCTGCTTCCCGCGATTCTAGAACAGGCATTCCGGGAAAAACCGCCGATCACGGCTTTGATGGCTTTTCTTGATCTGCGCCACCCGCTACGATCCGCAAAAAACCGGGATGTTCCGCTCCGTTGCCCCAGCGCCGGTGGCGCAGCCCTCCGACAGCCAAGGCCCGATGCCGCGGCAGGTTCGGCGTGGCAAGGCCCCGACCCAAGCGCGCCGTCGAAGCGCGCCAGGGCAAAGGAGCGCGCATCCCGCACATCACAGACCGGGCCAGGCAGCCCGGGAGAAGGGACATCCGGCAAGGCGCGACAGACGCCACCGGTCAGGCGGGAATGCAGGGGGCATTATGACCAGAGCAAAGGGAACGCGGCCCATCATCGCACAGGGGGCCGCAAGAGGGACAGTCGTGGCAATGCTGGCAACGCTCGCGCTCGGCGCCTGCAGCGAGTCGCAGATGCCGGGCTTCCTGCAAAGCAAGGGCGGCAGCGCCGGCGGCACCGAGGTCTCGCGCGGGGCCGCCACGGTCGAGCGCGACATTGAGGCACCCGAGGTCTTCCAGACCACCGAGGCAGGTCTCTGGGACGGGCGCCCCTCGCTGGGCGGAGTCTGGGTCGCGCATCCCGATGTCAGTGAACCCGAGCGGGTCATCATCCGCAATGAAAAGACCGGCCAGTTCGTCATCGGCGCGTTGTTCCGCCGCGAGCGCATGAGCCCCGGCCCGCGCCTGCAGGTCTCCTCCGACGCCGCTGCCGCGATCGGCATGCTGGCGGGCGAGCCGGTGAACCTCAACGTGGTCGCCCTGCGCCGCGAGGAAGGCCTGGCCGAACCCGAGGAAGGCACCGGCCCCGCCGGGGTCGAGGCGGCGACGCTCTCGGATGCGCCTGCGGTCGAGGCAAGCACGCTCGATCCGGTGACCGTCTCCGCCGCCGCGGCGATCGAGGCGG
>NZ_NTHN02000028.1 GCF_002300555.2 Alloyangia mangrovi
GGATCAGGAAATAGCCCCCCGCTCGACCGCGTTTCGCCCCCAGATAGCCCGACTTCCGCAGGTCGAGCAGGATGTGCTCGAGAAAGCGCTTCGGCGCACCCGACCGTTGCGCGACCTCTTCGATGGTCAGCGCCGTGCCATGCTCCACCGCGCCGAGCGCCATGAGCGATTTGAGGGCATATTTGGTCTTCTGGGTGATCATGTCGGCAGTAAATCACCAATTTCGCGGCAGGAGAAGTCGTCTTTCTCTTAATCACGACAATAGCAGTAGACTTATTGTAAATTAGCGACATGCTGGGGTCATGACCCGAGTCGCAGGAGGCGCCCGGATGGATCTCGACCGCATAGACCGCAAGATCGTTGCTACGCTGATGGCCGACGCGACCGTGCCGCTCGCGCGGCTGGCCGACATGGTGGGCCTGTCGCAGACGCCGTGCTGGAAGCGCCTGCGCAAGCTGCAGGAGGCCGGGGTGATCCGCGGCCGCGTGGCGCTGGTGGATCCCGAAAAGCTGGGGCTTGGCCTGACCGTCTTTGCCGGGGTGTCCGCCCCCGAGCAGGGCGCGGACTGGCAGCGCCGGTTCGAGGAGGTGGTGGGCGACCTGCCCGAGGTCATGGAGGCCTACCAGCTTGCCGGGAGCCACGACTACGTGCTGCGCATCGTGGTGCGCGACATGGCCGATTTCGAGCGCATCCGGCGGCAGATCACCGAGGCGATCCCGGTCCGGGATCTCTCGGCCAACTTCGCGCTGAAGCGGCTGAAGTCGCAGACGGTGCTGCCGATCGACACCGTGTCCGCCTGACGATCCCGGACGCGCCGTCCCGGATTCTTAGCCCCAGTCAGGGCGCGGCGTGTCGCCGGGACATCTCCCAGGCGCCGCGCCAGTAATCGCTGAGCGCGCGCGACAGGTCGCGGCCGAAGTCGACGCGCGCGAAGGGGTGGCCGGCGAAGCCCGGATGGGCGCGTACGGTCTCGGGCAGGTCGGCCACCTGCCAGAGGCCGCGGGTCATCGCGAAGCTGCGGAAGAGCAGGTCCACGCCGTTTATCGCATGAAGTCCAGCGCCCGCTCCATGGACTGCCCCGCGCCGTCGAGCGCCTCCGAGAACTGTGTCTTGAAATCGATCAGAGCTTTGTCCGACAGCGCGGGTTCCAAAGGCCACCGCGTCGTCGAATACCTGAAGTGCCTCGGTCACGAGGTTATCGACGTCGGCTCCTACGACGAAGAACCCGTCGACTTTCCCGAGATCGCGCAGGCGGTGACCCGCGCGGTCAACGACGGTTCGGCCGAGCGCGGCCTGCTGGTCTGCGGCACCGGCGTCGGCGCCTCGATCGCCCCCAGCAAGGTCAAGGGCATCCGCGCCGCGGTCGGCCACGACGTGCATTCGGCGCATCAATGCGTCGAGCATGACGACGTCAACGTGCGCTGCATCGGGGCGCAGATCGTCGGGTCCTGGCTGGCGCTCGACCTCATCGACGCCTTCCAGAGCGCCGAGTTCTCGACCGACGAGGATTTCCGCCGCCGGGTCTCGATGCTGCACGACATGGACAACGCACGGTAAGAGCGCGGGCGGGTTGGCGGTGCACCCCTGCCAACGCTTTCCGAAGGCCGTACCGCCCGCGATCCCCTCCGTAGGCGCGCGGGGGGGGTCTGCCCTTTGTGCTGCCGTCCGGACCGATGTCAAATAGCGCGAGCAACCTTGCGGCCCTGTGCCAACTTGCGTGGCAGCGCGTGCGAGGCCCGGGGACACGTCATTGACGGACTTGCGGCATCTCCACGAATTAGCGATGGCAATGAGCAACGCACAGAATTTTTGCGATCTAGGGCGTTTGATTTCGCGGCGACGGGTCGAGGCCTCTCTTCCGTCATGATGGCTTGACCAGCTCGGCGACTATGCGAGCCCTAAGACCTCTGCGGGGCATCTCAGGGTCGTGATGAAGGCCTGCTAGAGTGCTGACAGGAGCAGCGCGATTATGGCAATTGCCAAGACGGGAAGCGCGAGGATAAGTGGCAGCGGGAACTGGTTGATTACTGGCGCCGGCTGGTAACAGTATCCACAGTCGGCAGCGCCGAGGCGAATTTTGTGGCCGCAGGATCGGCAGTGAAATAGCCGACGGCTCTGAGTACTCATTACTATTCCTCAATACGTAACGCGGAATATGGAAACGATAACGCTTCGCCACTGTACGCTAGGGTTCAACGCCAGAGCATGTAAATGAAAGCTCAGGTAACAATCAGTTGAGGCGGTGTGGTGGGGCCGCAACGGCGTAGTTGCATAGAACTACAAGATCTATCACGTGAACCCAGCATGACATCTGGGAACGATGAGCTGGCCTCCGAAGGCCTGCTACCAATCCACTAACTGGTCAAGCTACAATTAGGCGTCGGGTTGCCGCAGAGCTTGTTTCAGACGCAGGAAACGAGCTGAGCATCGGTTGAAAGATACTGGACTGATGCAGCGGAGCGGATCGACCAAGGCGAGTTCGATATGATTGCGGTCGGCTGCGCGCTGATCGCCGATCCGGATTGGCCCAAAAAGATCTTGGCAAGTGTAACGCCAAGGGCGTACGCACGGGCGCAGTTGTCAACTCTCACATGAATGGGAGCGTGGCCGCGGCGCTCTTGTGGCAAACTTGGCGTTGTGGAACCTTAAGGCTGGCCGACCTCGGGGGAGCGGCAGGGCACACTCATGCACGGTGGCACTCGACCCATGACGATTGTAAAATCGGCTGGGCTCTCTCGGAACCTGCTCTTCTGGTCTGGACAACCGAGGTCATTGGCCTAAGTGCGGAGAAATCCTACGAAAGATCGCCGCACCAATTCAAAGGGAGAGAGCGTTGACTCGACGGTTGGTGAACCTCGGGAGCGGATTCTGGAATATCCGTTGCACCATGAAGGTGGTCGGTGTCATCAACGTC
Source organism: Alloyangia mangrovi (assembly GCF_002300555.2). Taxonomy (GTDB): domain Bacteria; phylum Pseudomonadota; class Alphaproteobacteria; order Rhodobacterales; family Rhodobacteraceae; genus Salipiger; species Salipiger mangrovi. The sequence goes on from NZ_NTHN02000028.1 coordinate 2,915, forward strand.
GGGACGCACGTTTCGATCGTTCGGCTACAGAGCGGCCGTTTCGTATTCCTCGACAGCTACACACTGAATGGGGAAATCCGCGAGCTGGTCATGGATCTGACCAAGGATGGCAGTCTGGTGGACGCGGTCCTCAATCTTCACCCGTTCCACACGCTGCACTGCGCTGCCATGGCTCGGGATTTCCCAAAAGCGAAATTCTACGGCTCTGAGCGGCATCATCGTGTCTGCACCTCGGTGCCCTGGGAAGCTGAGCGCGTTGAAAGCGCAGCGGTGGCAGAGCGGTATTCTAGCGATCTCCAGTTTTCGCTGCCGTCGGGCATCCAGTATTTTTCTGAAAATGAGAAGGTGCATGCGGGCTCACTCCTGGCATTTCATCCGGCCAGCGGGTCTCTGCACGTCGATGACACGCTGAATGTTCTGCCTGTGCCAGGAGCTCTGCGGGGGTACGTGCCGCGGCTCGTCCTGCATCCCACGCTAGGGGCGGCGATGAATGCAGAGGACGGTGCTGAAGAGAAGTTCTGCCGCTGGCTAGAGGAAATTGGGGCGCGATGGTGCGGCACGAAGTCCGTCTGCGCCGCCCATAATGGGGTCGCACGTTTTGCTGAGGGCGATTTCGAGCAGGTCATGCGCGGACTCGCAGCACGAACCCGGAAAAGGACAGCTGCCTAGCCTTGCCCCAGGCCCGCGCTGCAGACCGCGTTAGACGCCCATGACCCGCAATTCCATGGCGGTCTCTGGGATGACGAAGGTGCCGTCCGCGTTCGCCTCGACCTTGCGCCCGTTACCCAGCACATAGCGTTGGTGGGTTCCATCAGATTGCCTGAACACGGTGACGGCGCGGCCGACCACGTCTTCGCATTCCATGATCTGAATGTTCATCCATTCGGCTGACATGTCTTCCTCCAGCGCAGTGATGCCGTCGCTCGATGTCTTGCCTGCAGCAGTGTTCTGCTTTCTTCCACCGTCGGCGATAGGGCCCAGTCTCGGCAAGGGGAGATTTCAACCTCAGGCAGATTGAGCTAGCTTCTGCCCGAGACTTGTCGTGTGAATAGGGGCCGAAAGTGGGGCGTGGCAAGTCATATGTTCGTCATTTGTTCTTGTTGCGCGTAAGGATAATTATGGTGAAAACCCAAGCCCCGGTGGATGACCATTCTATCTGCTGAACACCAAAATTCCTTCCAGTGTCTCCTGCAAGCACGGTGTCGGACCGTCCCGTCACCAGAAAATCAGGCGCGGCAGCTGGCCATGGGATCGTGATCGCGCCTGGGGCTGCTTTGGTGATGCCCCTTTGTAGCGGCCTACGCCCGCTCAAGTTAGCCTCCGATAATCACATGGACGATGCGCTGGCACCTTGAGTACCCGGGTCATTTTCACGAGCGCAGGCTCGGCAGGGTTTGCCGCAATCGTCGCCGGGCGTTAGCTTCCGTTGCTAGCTTTCTCCCGGGACCAGCTCTCGAACCGATGAGCGGCGGAGCGGATCCTGCGTGCGGATTCGCCAAGCTCCTCTTCCGACAGCATGCCTGAATCTACCGCAGCCATGATCGACCTCACGACATCACTGAGTTGAGAGCCCGTATCCGCAAGCAGCAGGTAGTCGCATCCGGCAGCAAGGGCCTGGACCGCGACATGGGGCACACTATCGCCTCGCAGCGTGGCAGCCGCGTCAAGATCGTCGGCCATGACGATGCCTTCAAAGCCGAAAGGCCCTTTCAGCCTCTCTATGATCGCCGGCGTGCGCAGGGCAGCCAGCCTGGGTTCCAAGGCCGTGACGGGCGCCGGGCCGACCATCATCATCGCCGTGCCGGCGGCGATCGCGGCGTGGAAGGGCGCGGCGCCCGCGGCGAGCACCTCCAGCGGGACGTCACAGACCGCCTGCGGATCGAGCGCCGGGTCTCCGGTGACCGAGGCAAAGCCCGGGAAGTGCTTCGAACAGGTCGCCACCCCGGCAGATTGCACGCCGGTCACATAGGCGCGGGCCAGCCGGGCCGCGCGGGCCGGCTCGAGCGACATCTTGCGCCCCTCGAGCCAGGGGTTGCTTCCCGGCAGGCTGTCGAGGACCGGCGCCAGGAACAGGTTGACGCCAAGCGCGCATGCCTCCTGTGCGACACGGGCACAGGCGGCCTCGACCTCGGCTTCGGACAAGTCCTCGCCGCTATGGATGTCGGGAAACGGCGACACCAGGTCATGCAGCCGGCAGATGCCACCCAGTTCCTGGTCGATCGCCGCCAGCAGCGTGCCGCTGCGCGCCCGGACGGCCTCGATGCCCTGGATGATGTCGTGGGCGGTCTCGCTGCTGCGGCGGACATCGGACATGCGCCGCGCGACGTATTCGGAGCGACTTTCGCCGAAGAGAGCCGAGACTCCCCCGCCATCCAGAAACCGCCGCATCTCGTCGCTGAGCGTCAGCCCGTCAAAGGCTGGCAGCAGGACCGCGCGGGCGTTTTCCTCGACCGACCAACTCATTCTGCGGCCCCGATTAGCCGGGTCGTGAACCAGTCGACGGTTGCGGGGGCCAGGTGTTCCTCCACCACGGATTTGGCCTCCTCCCAGTTCCAGCCGTGATCGCTGTCGATCGTGATCAATACCTCGGGGCCCTCATGGTAATTCAGCAGGACCTCGGCGGCCAGCGGCTGCGGCGTGACGATGGTTTCGCGCAGGCCCGCCATGATCGCCAGCGGCCCGGGATAGCCGGCAATGGCGGCGACCGGATCGACCGTTACCAATTCATGGAAAAAACGCGCGTTCAGCGTGGTTTCGCCTCCCCAGGACATGGGCGCGGTCACCGGCTGATCGGCCGGCGCGCGCAGCGCCGTCTCAACAGCATCCGAGCCGAGAATTCCCGCATAGGTGCGCAGGGGGTTGGTGACCGGCGCCCAAAGTGCGACGGCGCTGACCTCGGGGCGCAGGCCGGCCAGATGGGCCCCCACCAGCCCGCCCTGGCTATAGCCCAGAACGCCGATCCGGCTGCTGTCGACAGCGCCATGCGCCTGCAGGAAGTCGAAGGCGGCAACGGCATCGGCGATCTGTCCCGTGAAGGTTGTCTCGACCCAAGCGCCGGTGCTCTCGCCCGAGCCGGCGAAATCGATACGCAGCGAGGCGATGCCGGCCTCTGCCAGGGCGGCCGCCATGAGGGTATAGAGGCCCGTCCCATCCACGGGCGAGGGTGTTTCGTTGCGCTGCCCGGTAAAGCCGTGCAGCATCAGCACCACCGGCGGCATTTCCACATCGTCGGGCAGGTTCACCGTCGCCGCCAATTTCTGCCCGTGCGAGGCAATGGTCAGCGTGCTTTCCGCCGCCGGGGTGATTGTCGGCAGAAGCAGCGTCAGTCCCAGCGCGATGCCCGTGACCATACCCCGGCTCGCAGTAATGCTATTCATGTCTATCTTCCCATTGGCGAAGGTGATCATCGTTTGTTGTCAGAAACTTGCGAATACCTTCCGCCGCGCGTAGCGCCAGTGCGGCGACTGTCAGCGCAGGGTTCACCGCTGCCGAGGTCGGCAGCACCGAGGCATCCGTGATCCAGAGGTTGCCGATTTGATGGCTCCGCAGGTCCGGGGCGACGACCGACGTCGCTGCATCTTGTCCCAGGCGCGCCGTGCCACATTGATGCGATGTCGTCCTCACCCCGAACGTTCTTGTCAGCACGATCGGGAAGCCTGCGCGTTTCATCAGCTCGCGCGTACGCTGAATGAGGGCCCTGTGCGCGCGCATGTTGCTACGCTGCCAGTGGATGACGATACGGCCATCCCGGAACGTCACCCGGCTTTCGGGATCGGGCAGGTCCTCGCTTTGCAGGAACCAGCCAAACGCATAGGCCGCCAGCACCCGCGCCAGGGGCATCGGCAGCCAGCGCATGTTGGACTTCAACACCGCAGCGGTGACCCGCCCCAACCCCTGCACATTGCCGAGCGGCGCCCGGGTCTGCGGATCGGCATCGTAAAAATCATTCAGGCTGAGGGTCTTTTGATAGACCGACGTGTTCCGCAGCAAAGGGTTGATCGTCAGCATGGCCGAGCTGTTGTGGTTCATGAAATTCCGGCCAACCTGATCGGAGCCGTTTGCCAGCCCGGAGGGATGGGCGGCATTGGCCGACTTCAGCAGCAGGGCGGCGGACTGGACGGCCCCGGCGGCCAGTGCGAAGCCCCGCGCGCGGATCATGATGTCCCTGCCTTCCCCGCGGACCAAAGCGCCGATGATCCTCGCGCCCGACGGATCGGTGTCCAGCCGGATGACCTCGGCCCCGGTCAGCAGGCGCACGTTATCATGGGTCAGGGCCTCTGTCAGGGGCCCGGACTCGGCATCGATCTTGCCCATGCCGGTGTTCGGGAAGGCGTCCCAACCGGTCTGGCCTCCGGCCAGCCAGGCGCCGATGTCGATGGCCAGCGGCAGCGAGGCGGGGTGGGCTCCGGCGCACTTCAGACGGCGGCGCACCTCGGCAATGACGGGCTCGTCCGGAACAGCGGGCCAGCCATAAGGCTGGTTTCGCGGTGGGTCGGTTGGGTCTTCGCCCCCCTGCCCCCGCACCCGGAACATGGCCTCGGCGGCATCGTACCAGGGGCTGAGCTCCGCGTACGCCAAGGGCCAGCCGGGGGTGACTCCCTCAAAATGCCGGCGCGGCGCGAAGTCCGCTTCGCGAAAGCGGTACATGACCGCGCCGTAGAACTTGGAATTGCCCCCCACCGCATAGTGGTTGCCCGCAACGAAAGGAGTCCCGTCAGAACTCAGCCACTGCTCGGTCGGGGCGAAATGTCCACGGAGGAAAATCGCGCGATCGTCGCGGGCCTCCGGGCAAGGCCCTAGACGCTGGCCCTTCTCGAGAATGAGAATGCGAAGCCCGGACGGGGCAAGCGCCGCCGCGAGGGAAGCGCCGCCGATGCCCGAACCGATGATGACCAGATCGGCATCCATGGCGTGTCAGTCCAGCCGGGTTTCGGTTTCCGGGTCGAAGAGCACGATCTTCTCGGCCTTGACCCCGAAACGGGCCTTGGTCCCCACGGAAATCGCCAGAGGATCGAGCCGCGCCACCACGTCGGCGCCGCCGGCGGAGAAGACCACCAGGGTGTCCGGCCCGGTCGGCTCTACCATGTCCACGGTCAGCGGAACCGCGCCCGCGGTATCCATCGTGAAATGCTCGGGGCGGATGCCGACAAGCACCTCGCGGTCGCGGAAGCGGGCGGCGCTTTCGGGCGACAGCGGGACACCTGACACCAGCGCCTCGCCGTCGGAGGTCTCGAACGCCACCGTCACCGGGCCGTCGGAGGCCACCAGACGGCCGCGCAGGATGTTCATGGCCGGCGAGCCGACGAAGCGCGCTACATAGGTGTTGGCCGGGCGATCATAGACCTCCTGCGGGGTGCCGAAGTGCTGGACGATGCCGTCCTTCATCACCGCGACCTTGGTGGCCAGCGTCATCGCCTCGATCTGGTCGTGGGTCACGTATACGATCGTCGCCCCGAGCCGCTGGTGCAGGCGCTTGATCTCGGTGCGCATGTCGACCCGCAGCTTCGCATCGAGGTTGGACAGGGGCTCGTCGAACAGGAACAGCTCTGGGTGCCGCACGATGGCGCGGCCCATGGCCACGCGCTGACGCTGGCCGCCGGAGAGCTGGCTGGGCTTGCGGTCAAGCAGGCCGGTCATCTGCAGCATCTCCGCAGCCGCCTTGGTCGCCTTGGCCCGCTCCTCGGCCGAGATGCCGCGGATCTTCATGCCGAACTCGATGTTCTGGCGCACGGTCATGGTCGGGTAGAGCGCGTAGGACTGGAATACCATGGCGATGTCGCGGTCCTTGGGAGGCAGGTCGTTGACCACGCGGTTGCCGATCAGCACGTCGCCGCCGGTGATGTCCTCGAGGCCGGCGATGATGTTGAGCAGCGTGGACTTGCCGCAGCCGGACGGCCCCAGCAGAACGAGAAATTCGCCGTCCTCGATCGAGATGTTGACCTCTTTAAGCACCTCCATGGAGCCGTAGGACTTGCGGACGCGGTTGATGTCGAGAGTTGCCATGAGACTATCCTTTCACGGCGCCAGCGGTCAGCCCGCGGACGAAGTAGCGTCCGGCGGTGACGTAAACGAGAAGGGTTGGGATCGCCGCGATCATCGCCGAAGCCATATCGACGTTGTATTGCTTGCGGCCGGTGGTGACGTTGACGATGTTGTTCAGCGCCACGGTGATCGGGGAGTCGCTGCCAGAGGTGAAGGACACCCCGAACAGGAAGTCGTTCCAGACCTGGGTGAACTGCCAGATGCAGCTGACCACGATGATCGGCAACGCGGCGGGCAGCATGATCGAAAAGAAGATGCGGAAGAACCCGGCCCCGTCGATCTGCGCCGCCTTGGTCAGCTCGTCGGGGATGGTGATGAAGTAGTTGCGGAAGAACAGGCTGGTGAAGCAGATGCCATAGAGCGTGTGAACCAGGATCAGCCCGGGAATGGTGCCCGACAGGCCCAGCTTTCCAAGCACCTGCGCCATCGGCAGGATCACCGCCTGGTAGGGCAGGAAGCAGCCGAACAGCATCATGCCGAAGACAAGGTTCGCCCCCCTGAAGCGCCACTTCGTCAGCACGTAGCCGTTCAGCGCCCCGAGCCCGGTCGACAGCAGCACGGCCGGCACGACCATCAGGATCGAATTGATGAAGTAGGGCTTCAGCCCGGTGCATTCGGTGCCGATGCAGGCACCCGACCACGCCTTGGACCAGGCCTCGAAAGTGACGGTCTGCGGCAGCCCGATGAAAGAGCCGCCATAGATCTCGTCCAGTGGCTTCAGCGAGGTGGTGATCATTACCCAGAGCGGGGTCAGGTAATAGAGCGCCAGCAGTGCCAGCACGCCGTAAATGAAGGTTTGGCCCATGGCTCTCTGCCGGGCAAGCGACTTAGTGGCCATGGGAATCCTCGCGCAGTTCGGAATAGAGGTAGGGTACGATGATCGCCGCGACGGTCATCAGCATCATGATCGCGCTGGCCGCCCCGACGCCCATCTGGTTGCGCTGGAAGGTGTAGGCGAACATAAAGGTGGAGGGCATCTCGGTCGAGCCGCCGGGGCCGGTATTGGTCAGCGCGAGAACGAGATCGAAGCTCTTGATCGAGATGTAGGACAACAGAACGATCACGCTCAGGAACGCGGGGCGCAGCATCGGCACGATGATGCTGGCGTAGATGCGCGGCAGGGTGGCACCCTCGATCTGGGCCGCCTTGATGATCGAGCCGTCGATGCCGCGCAGGCCCGCGAGGAAGATCGCCATAGCAAAGCCGGTGGATTGCCAGACCGCCGCGATCACGATGCAGTAGATGGCGAAATCGGGCCGGGTGATCCAGTCGAAGGCAAAGCTTTCCCATCCCCAGGATTGCACCAGTTTCTCGATCCCCAGGTCCGGGTTCAGCATCCATTTCCACGCGGTGCCGGTCACGATGAACGACAGCGCCATGGGATAGAGGTAGATCGTGCGCAGCACACCTTCGGCGCGGATATTCTGATCCAGTAGGATCGCCATCAGCAGACCCAGCGCGATGGTGATCGCAAGGAATAGCGCGGTGAACAGGAAGAGATTGATGACGGCGGTATGCCAGCGCGGCGTGTTCCAGAGCCGGACATATTGCTCGAGGCCCACGAAATCGTAGCGCGGCAGCATCGAGGACGACGACATCGAGATCCACAACGTCCAGCCGATGAAGACGTAAACTCCGATCAGGACGGCCATGAAACTCGGGGCCAGAACGATGCGCGGTAGCCAGTGCGCAAGCCGCACCGAAAGTGACGCGGATGGTCGGCGCGGCGCGACACCCGCGCTTGCCGGCTTGGAAATGTCTGACATGACCTCTCCTTTCTTCAGGGACGTTGGAGGCCGGAGCGCGCCGGGGCGCCGCGCTCCGGCCTGAGGGATCACATCGCGTTGGCGATGCCGCTGGCCAGCATCTCGACCGCCTGCTGCGAGGTCATGTCGGTGACGAAGAACTGTCCGACGACATCGCCGAAGACGCCGGCGAATTGCGGCTGGCTGGCGAAGCCATGGGTCAGCGCCCCCAGCATCGCACCGCTTTCCACGGCCGCCGCGCGGTCCTCGAACCCCTTGATCGCGCAGGCGTCGAAGCCGTCGACGGACACGTCAGAGCGTGCCGGGATCGACCCTTTGATCATGTTGAACTCGCGTTGCACCTGCGGGTCCATGGTCGCCATCGCCAGCGCATCCTGTGCCGCGGTGGTTGCGGCATCGCTGGTTTTGAAGGCGCCGAAGCTGTCGATCAGGAACAGGAAGCTCGGTGTCTCGCTGGGGGTCGCAAAGCAGAGGAAGTCCTCGCCTTCGGTCAGCCCCTGGGCCAAGAATTCGCCCTTGGCCCAGTCGCCATGCACCTGCATCGCCGCCTCGCCCGAGGCGACCATGCCGGTTGCCACCGCCCAGTCCCGACCGACGAAGCCGTCATCGACCAGTCCGCGCACCTGGCGCAGGGTGTCGAAAACATCGATCATCTCTGGGCCGGACAGCGCCTCAGGGTCGAGCTCGACCACCGACCGTCGGTAGAAGTCTGGGCCGTGCAGGTCGGCGACCAGGGCGTCAAAGATCAGCTGGATCTGCCAGGCCTCGTCACCGGTGGCCAGCGGCACGATGCCCGCCTCCTTCAGCACCGGGCCCATCGCGATCAGCTCGTCCCAGGTTCCGGGCACCGTCAGACCGTGTTCGTCAAAGACCTTCTTGTTCGCCCAGACCCAGTTCTGGCGGTGCATGTTGATCGGCATCGCGAAGAAGGCGCCATCCTTGGTCACGAAATCGCGCACCTGCGGGGCGATGGCGTCAAACCAGCCCTCGGCAGTCGCCACGTCGGCAAAGTCGCGCACGACGCCCTCAGCAAACCAGTTCTGGCCCTCGTAGCCGAGGAACTGCATCGCGCCTGGCGGATTGCCAGAGGCCAGCCGGGTGCGCAGAGCCTGCGTGGCGTTGGCGCCGGACATGCCGCCCACGGCGCTGTCTTCCCAGCCGAATCCCTCGGCAGCCAGCTTTTCCCGCACGACGTTCAGCGCGGCCACTTCACTTTCGGACACCCAGTGGTGCAGCACCTCGATGGTGCCCTTGTCCTGGGCCATCGCCGGCACCGGCAGCGCCAGCACGCTGGCAAACAGAGCAGATTTGAGTTTCATGTGATGTTCCCTGTCGTTTGATCTTGGTTTTCGGATGTGGCCCGGTTGGGGTTGCGTCGGGCCACGGCACGCAGGACCGGGTTCAATCCGCCAAGGCGGCCGCCCCGTATTCAAGGTTGCGGCGGCCGTAGCGGCGCACGCGGACGTTGGCCTGCTCGGCATGGCCGACGAAGCCCTCGAGGTGGCACAGGCGCGAGCCGTAGGCGCCGATCAACGCACTGGCCTCATCGGTAAGCACGCGCTGATAGGTGCAGGTCTTCAGGAACTTGCCGACCCACAGCCCGCCGGTGTAGCGCGCTGCGCGCATGGTCGGCAGCGTGTGGTTGGTGCCGATCACCTTGTCGCCGAAGGCCACGTTGGTGCGCGGGCCAAGGAACAGCGCGCCGTAGTTGCGCATGTTCTCTAGGAACCAGTCGTCGCGGTCCGTCATGATCTGAACGTGCTCGCTGGCGATCTCGTCCGCCTTTGCCAGCATCTCGTCGTAGCTGTCGCAGACGATGACCTCGCCATGGGTCTCCCAACTGGCGCGGGCGGTTTCCGCCGTTGGCAGCCGCTCCAGCAGGCGCTCAATCTCTGCAATCGTCTGACGTGCCAACGTCTCCGAGTTGGTCAGCAAAACGCAGGGGCTGTTGTAACCATGCTCCGCCTGCCCAAGTAGGTCGGTTGCGCACAGCTCGGCGTCGGCGGCGGTCTCGTCGGCGACTACCAGCGTCTCGGTCGGCCCGGCAAACAAATCGATGCCGATGCGCCCGTAGAGTTGACGCTTGGCTTCCGCGACAAAGGCGTTTCCGGGGCCGACGATCATGTCGACGGGGGCAATTGTTTCGGTTCCAAGCGCCATGGCCCCGATCGCCTGGATGCCGCCCAGGACGTGGATCTCATGCGCGCCGCCAAGCTTCATGGCCGCGATGACAGCGGCATTGGGCTCGCCTTTGAACGGCGGGGTGCAGGCGACGATGCGCGGCACCCCGGCGACCTTTGCCGTGGCCACCGACATATGTGCGCTGGCGACCATTGGGAAGCGGCCGCCCGGGACGTAGCAGCCGACCGATTGCACGGGGATGTTGCGATGGCCCAGCACGACGCCCGGCAAGGTTTCCACCTCGATATCGGTCATCGAGGCCCGCTGCGCGCGGGCGAAATTGGTGACCTGATCATGGGCAAACCGGATGTCGGCCATGTCGCGGTCGGACACGCGCTGGGTGATCGCCTCAATCTCGCTGTCGCTCAGCCGGAACGAGGCCGGCGCATAGCCGTCGAACTTCTCGCTCAGCGCGCGGACGGCGGCGTCCCCGCCGGTCTGGATCTCTGCGAGGGTGGTTTCCACGACCGCGCGGGTGCGGGCATCGGCATCCGCCACGGCCTCTGCCGACTGGCCCCGCTTGAGGTACTGGATTGCCATGGTGTTCATCTCCTGTGAGGTCGCGTGGTGCCGATCGGGGGCGTGTCCGCCGGAGGCATCGGCGCAAAAGTCAGGCTGCAGCCGAAGGTGATACGGCCGTGCAGGGCGGGGCGTGATCTCACGCCTCTGGGGTTCGGGGTTTCGGGGCCCCTGCCGCTAGGGGAGGGTCAGTAGCGGCAGGGGTCAGGCCGACGCGCGATCAGAGATGCTGCTCGAGCGCGGCCATGGCGGCGTAATCCGCCTGTTCCTTTTCGTAGTAGGCGGGCGACGGGAAATCCCACCAGCCGGTCGCGAAGGGGCCGGCCGCATCGCGCGACACGATCACCTCGACCAGCGCCGGACCGCCGCAGGTCAGCGCGGCCTCGAGGCTGCTTTCCAAGTCTTCGTCCTTTTCGACCTTCCAGGCCTGCAGTCCGAAGGCCCGGGCGCTGGCCGCGATGTCCGCCGAATAGGGCTCGCCGTTTCCGGAATGATGGTTGAACTCGGAGGCCACATGCCGGCCCATGAACTTGCGCTGGCCGCCGCGGATCGACATGTAGCCCTGGTTGTTCAGCACCAGGAACACCACGTTGATGCCGTTCATCACCGCCGTGCCCATTTCCGGCAGCGACATCATGAAATCCCCGTCACCGACGATGGCCACGACCTGCTTTTCCGGTTTGGCGAGCTTCGCACCCATGGCCGCGGGCACGGCCCAGCCCATCGGTGAATAGGAGCCAGACGTCAGGTGCGTGCGGGGCTCGTAGACTGGGAAGCTCTGCTTGACCGAACCTTGCGTGTTGCCCGACCCCACCACCACGATCCCGTCGCGATCAAGAACCTTGCGCAGTGCCATCAGCGGGCGTTGCGAGGTGAAGGGCGTCTCGCGGCTGGTCTCGCGCGGCTCCACCTGGGCCCGCCACTTGGCCTTGGCCTCGGCCACGTCGGTGTGGAAGCCCTGCCGCGCCTCGAGCATCGCCGCCGAATCCGCGTCGCTGATGAGCTCCAGCATTGCCTGTAGCGCAATCTTCGCGTCCGACACGATGCCCACCTCGGTCGGGTAGGTCTTGCCGATTTCGCGCGGGTCGAGGTCGATGTGGATCAGCTTTCCGGGCGGGAAGGAGAAGGACACGCCCTTGGCATAGGAAGAAGCCGACCAGTCGGTAAAGCGGCAACCGACAGAGATTACCACATCGGCAGAGGCGGTGATGGCGTTGCCGCAGGTAGTGCCGGTCTGGCCCACAGCGCCGATGAAGCCGTCGTGGTCCTCGGGGATCGCGCCCTTGCCGTTCCAAGTGATCGACACTGCAGCACCCAGTCGCTCGGCCAGCTTGACCAACTCGGCCGAGGCATTTGCTGTGATCGCTCCGCCGCCCGCCACGATGACGGGGCGCTCCGCCATCTTCAGCAGATCCACCGCTGCACGGATGGCCCGCGGATCGGGATGGGCGAGCCCGATGGGCAGACGCTTGTCCAGCGGGTGGATGGTGACATCCGCCTCCTCGACCTGAACGTCCATCGGCACTTCGACATGCACCGGGCCGGGGCGGCCGGTCATCATCTCGTTGAAGGCGCGATGCATGATCGACGGCAGCACCTTGACCGAATTGGCCTGCCAGGCGCGCTTGGTCACCTGTTCGGTGATCCGGCCAAAGGCGTTGTCCTGCTGGCGCTCGAGCTCCTGCATGGTGCCGTGGCCCTGCATGTAGGTCTGCGGCGAGCCGGACACGTAGAATACCGAGGTGGAATCCACATAGGCGGTCGCCAGGCCGATCACGGTATTGGCCGCGCCCGGCCCCACCGAGGTCGAGCAGGCCATCGGTTTGCCGCTGGCGCGGAAGTAGCCGTCCGCCATGTGTACGGCGCTTTGCTCGTGCATCACCTGGATGAAGGGAATGTTGCTTTCCTCTTGCAGGAACGCATCGAAAAGCGCCCAGATCCCGTGACCCGGCACACCGGCGACATACTCTACCCCATAGTCCTTGAGCGCCCTTGCGACGACTTCTCCACCGGTCAACTTCATGATTTTTTCCCTGTATCGATTGCGCTTGGCCGGGATCGGCGCGGCAGTTCCGACCAATCCGACATTGCCGGGAAAGGTCACAAAACAGCGCTTGCAAAACAATTTCGCATGGGTCAAAAATCTGACGCAAACTGACGCACTGCCTTGCGCCAGAGAAAGAAGCTTCGTGACACAGCCTGATCAAACAGACCCACGACTCGTCGCATTTTCAGAGAATTTGCGGCAGCTCTGCGAGCAGCAGGGGTCGATTTCGCAGATCTGCCGCAAGATCGGAATCAACCGCCAGCAGTTCAACAAGTACCTCGCGGGCAAGCACCTGCCCTCTACTGCCAACATCCGCGCGATCTCGAACCACTTCGGCCTCGCGCCCGAGGTCATGTTCGAGGCACCCGAGGATTTCCGGGCCCTGATCGACGGCGATTTCCTCGAGACATTCAACCGGCTGCGCCGCATGCCCGAGGTCGGCACCTTCCTGTCGACCGCCATGGCGGTGCCCGACACGCTGCGTGACCAGATCGTGGGTGTCTATGACCGCTACCATTTCTCGTCGATCTATCCGCGCCGCATCCTGCGGGCCAGCATGTGCATCTACCCCGGCGCCGACGTTCTGCAGCACGTCTATGTCGAGAGGTTCCCCAACCCCGACGATCGCAGCCGGACGGCCTATCGGTTCAAGTACCACGGCTTCGTCTTTCCGATCCAAGGGCGGATCTTCACCATGGATTTCGAAACCAACCAACGCAACGAGATGACCTTCGGCATCTATTCGCAGATCCAGCGGAACACCAAATCCCTCATGCTCGGGATCACCTCGGGGATCGCCGCGAACATGTACCGCCAGCCCTTTTCCACGCGGCAGGCGTTGCATTACCGCAGACCTGGACTGCTCAAGCGAAGTGACCTCAGCCGGACTTCGGCATTGGACTTCAACGACCCCAGCATTCCCGCGGAAGTGCGCGACTACCTTGGCACCGAGCCCGACATGATCATGCCGGTCTGACGCGATTTGCGTCAGTCTGCGTCAGAATTCGTCACGGCGCGAAATGGTCTAGACGCCTCTGCGCGTGTTGATTTGGGTGCAAATCACCAGCGGAGATCCCCAATGCCCAACCTTTCGCGCCAGTTGGCCTTTGCCGACGACTTCATCCACGCCGAGCTCGTCGAAGATGCGCGCGACCTTGTCGTGCAGGATGCCATTGCCATCAACCTGTCACCGCGCCCGATGGTGACCGGATCGGATCACCCCGCCATCGTACCGGCTTGGAAATCGACCTGGCTGCGCGGCGGCACGATCAGGGCGGCCGAGCGCGTCGCGCTCATCAAGGTCCGGCGCAAGACCAACCTCGGCGGTGCCGGTCTGCGCGGCTGGGACTGGCTGGGCAACCGCATCCGCAGCTTTCCGCGCGACACCCCGCTCTATATCTCGCCTTTCGATCATGTCGGCGAGGTCGTCACCGACCCTTTCGTCTTCACCAATGAGCGCGCCGCACCGCAAGTCGAACAGGCGTTCGATCTGCGGCTGAATCTCTGGTGGTCGCCCGGCGACACGGATTGCTTCATCCACACCGAACACCCGTTCCTGGAAATCCACACGCAGATCCACGGCACCGGCCGGATGCAGAAGTTCCACGAGAACGACGAGGCCACCGTCTACGAGGACATCCCCATGAGCCCTGGTGCCACCCATGATCCCTTCTGCCGGGTCACGGGGGACAACCAGTGGACCTACCCCTGGCATCGCTACTACGCAGACAGCGACTGTGTCTGGCTGGCGATCGAACTTCACCCCAAGGGCTGAGCATGGGCGACAGTGTCAGCACCGCGCCCCGGACCCGGCGCGAGCAGGACAGCCTGGGGCCGATGGAGGTTCCGGTGAATGCGCTCTACGGCGCGCAGACCGCGCGCGCCGTAGAGAATTTCCCGATCTCCGGCATCACCCTCGAGCAGTTCCCGCCGCTCATCCGGGCTCTGGCGCAGGTCAAGCAGGCCGCCGCCCGTGCAAATGCCGCGCTGGGTCGCATGACGCAGGCCAAGGCGGATGTCATATCGAAGGTCTGCGATGAGATCATCGCAGGCCATCACCACCGGCATTTTCCGGTCGACGTGCTGCAGGGAGGTGCCGGAACCTCGAGCAACATGAACGTGAACGAGGTCATCGCCAATCGCGGGCTGGAATTGATGGGGCTGCCCTGCGGCTCCTACGAGCATCTGCACCCGAATGACGATGTGAACCGCGCGCAGTCGACGAATGATGTCTACCCGACCGCGGTCCGCATCGCCCTGATGACGGCTGTTCCACTCTTGATGTCCGCGCTTGAAGACCTGGCCGACGCTTATGACCGCAAGGGCGACGCCTTCGAGGGCATCCGCAAACTCGGCAGGACCGAATTGCAGGACGCGGTTCCGATGACCCTTGGGGCCGAGATGCGCGCCTACGGCCACACGCTCCGCGAAGACGTGGCACGGTTGCAGGCGGCGATCGGGCTGCTGTCCGAGGTCAACCTTGGCGGCACGGCGATCGGAACCCGGGTTGCCGCAACGCCCGAATTCCAGAGCCTTGCCCTGGCCGAGCTGCGGCGGATCACCGGGCTGGCGCTGACGCCTTCCAGTGACCTGATCGAGGCGAGCTGGGACGTCGGGGTCTTTGTCCACCTCTCCGGCAACTTCAAACGCCTGGCGACCAAGCTTTCGAAGATGGCAAGCGACCTGCGGCTGCTTTCCTCCGGGCCGCGCGGCGGCCTGGGCGAAATATCTCTGCCCCCAATGCAGCCCGGATCGTCGCTGATGCCGGGCAAGGCAAACCCGGTGATCCCCGAGATGGTCAACCAGGTGGCGTTTCAGGTCATCGGCATCGACGTCAGCATCACCTGCGCCGCAGAGGGCGGGCAGCTGCAGCTCAACCCGTTCGAGCCATTGATCGCCTATGGGCTGCTGCATGCCGTGCAACTGCTGCGCAATGCGGTAGAGACCCTGCGCCTGCGCTGCGTCGAGGGGATCGAGGCGCGGCCCGCCCGGTGCGCCGCGCATCTGTCGGCCAGCACCGCCAATTTCGCGGCGCTGGTTCCCGAAATCGGGTATGACAATGCCTCGGCACTCGCCCGCGATATGATGGAGAGCGGCGAAGACTGGGACGCCTTCGCCAAGCGGCGCGGTCTGCCCACCCGCGGTTGAGCGGCATCCCGCAGCGTGCCGGCGGCGGCTGCGGGACACCCTTGCGAGGTTACAGGATGGTCCGCGCCATCAGGTCGTGCAACTCGCGGGCCACGGCAAAGCTGTTGTCCTGATGCTGGCGGCGGCAGAACAGCTCGCAGCTCCACCAGCCTTGGTAACCGGTCGCCTTGACTGCATCGGTCCATTCGCGCAGGTCCAGCACCCCCTGCCCTGTGGCCACGTCGCGCAGCACGGCCTCATTCGGCAAACCGCCCTGATGGGCGCGGGAGTCGCAGAAGTGGACGCCGTAGATAAGCTCGCTGTCCAGCCGCGACACTTCGTCGGGCGTGTTGCCGGAGGCGTAACAATGCCAGAAGTCGACAACCATCCGCAGGTTGTCGCGACCGGCGCGGCGCAGAAGCTCGACTTGATCGGCCAGAGTGTTGAACGGTAGCCAGGCCAATGCCTCGAGGTAGACGATCAGCCCCTGCCCCGCCGCCAGATCAGCTAGCGCCGCCAAATTGTCGACTAGGACGCGCCGCTGTTCGTCTCGCGGCAGACCAAGGACGCCGCGATAGCCGGGCCACGCCGCGCCCTGGCTTGATGCCTGCGCGGCGCGAAGGTCGACTGGCCCGGTGATGACCTGAACGCCTTTAGCCCCGGCGATCTCGGCCAAGGCAAAAAGGTTCTCGGCATCACGCATGAGCGCGGCGCGGTCGGTACCGTGGCGCTCTATGTCCATAAGGAAGCCGATTCCGGGAACCTCCACCTCCGCGAACCTCGAGGCCAGATCCGCCTCGGAGAAACCGGCCTCGAGCATCGCGCGCATCTTGGCCGCCGAGACCTCTAACCCGGAAAAGCCGGTTCGCTGCATGATCTCGAGGTCCATTGCCAAGGTTGCCTCTTTAGAAGCCAGCCCGTGATAGATCAGTGTCTGCACCACCAGTTCCTCCGCTGTGATGGCGCCAGACGTAGCCGAACAAGCAGACGTCGCGCAAGAAATAATCTCATTTATGTATTTATTTTCATATACTTATTCGCATCTTTGCGCATAAGGTGCGTCACTTTGCGAGGGTTTTTGATCTCCTGCGAAATTGTCCTTTAAGCAAGGGCTCTCCTATGGTTCAGCCGCCCCCCGAGCATTCGGACCATTAAGCGGAGAGCAGATCATGCAGAGCGTCGATTACGTCATTGTTGGGGGCGGCTCCACCGGATGCGTGGTGGCTTCCCGCCTGAGTGAAAACCAGTCCTGCGAAGTCGCGCTTCTCGAAGAAGGTCCGCGCGACCGCAATCCGTACATTCACATCCCCGGCGCGTACTACAAGACGGCGCAAGGGCCCTTGCTGAAACGGTACGAATGGGAAGCGCGGCCGGAACAACAGCGTCCTGAGCGCGAAACCATGGTCCAGGCGCGTGTGCTGGGCGGCGGCAGCTCCGTCAATGCGATGATCTACATCCGCGGGAACCCGCAGGACTATGACGGCTGGGCCAGCGCAGGAGCCGAAGGTTGGTCCTACGAGGACGTGTTGCCCTATTTCCGCAAGTCCGAAAGCAACAACCGCTTCGCCGGCGAGACCCACGGGACCGATGGACCGCTGAAGGTCTCAGATATCGACTCGATCCATCCCCTGACCCGGGCCTGGCTCCAAGCCTGTCAGCAACAGGGCCTACCCTTCAATCCGGACTTCAACAGCGGCACGCAGGCCGGAACGGGGTTGTACCAGATCACCTCGCGCGGGCGGCGGCGGTCTTCGGCGGCGGTGGCCTATCTGCACCCGGCGCTTGCGCGTCGGAACCTTCAGGTGAAAACGGGCGCGCAGGTGACCCGTGTCATCGTCGAGAATGGCCGCGCAACCGGCGTTGAATTCCTGCAGGGCGGCAAGCGCCGGGTCCTGATGGCACGGGAGGAGGTCATCTTGAGTGCCGGTGCCGTCGCGACGCCGCATCTGATGATGCGTTCCGGCCTCGGTCCGGCGGACGTGTTGCAGCGCCATGGTATCGCGGTGCAACAGGATCTTCCGGGGGTGGGGCAGAACCTGCAGGACCACATCGAGATCTCGCTCGTCTACCAACTAAACGGCCCGCACAGCTACGACCGCTACAAGAAACTGCATTGGAAGGCCCTTGCCGGGCTCGAGTACCTGATGTTCGGCAAGGGTCCGGCAGTTTCGAACCTGATCGAAGGCGGCGCCTTCTGGTGGGGCGACAAGAGCGAGGCCCTACCCGATTGCCAGTTCTTTCTGGTCTGCGGCGCCGGTATCGAGGAAGGCGTCGATGGTGTCCCCGGCGGCAATGGCTGTACGGTGAACCTTGGACAGGTCCGTCCCTACTCGCGCGGCGAAGTCACCTTGCGCAGCGGCGACTCCGAGGCCGCCCCGATCATTCGCCCGAACTATTTCGGAGATCCGCGCGATCTGGAGGCGGTCACCGATGCCACGCTCTTCGCAATGGACGTGATGGAGCAGCCCGCAATCTCCCGCTTTGTCGAACGGCGCCACGTTCCGGATGCCACGCGCAGCACGCGCGACAGCATCCGGCAGTTCTGCCAGCGCGAAGCACACGCCGCGCTGCACCCCTGCGGCACTGCCCGAATAGGGAAAGACAACATGGCGGTGGTCGACCCCTCGTTGCGCGTGCACGGGGTGGACGGGCTCCGCGTTGCCGACGCATCGGTGATGCCGAACATCGTCTCGGGAAATTTGAACGCCGTCTGCATGATGATCGGGGAAAAGGCGGCAGATCTGATGAGCTGATGCGAGCATCCGCATCGCCGCCAAATGGTGCCCCGCGATCCGGATAGGTCGCGGGGCAACCGCGCATCTAGGCCCCCCATCTGACCCTTCGCGCCTCAGACAGCACCGGAGACCTCTGGGTTCGCCTTCGAAAGTTTGCCTCGGGCCGGTGCTACTGCTCGGCATTTCCGGCTCCTAACGATCCGTACATGCTACACTTTTGTAACGTCATAAGTTTCAGCTTATGCCTTGCCCGCCGAAATTGTCGTTTGCGACAAGGCCCCCTCTGCCGCGACATCATCGTCACACAAAGAACCATAATTTCGCTAGCAGGGAGCACCATGAAACAAATATTCGCATCTGCCGCAGCCATCGCAATCTTCGCATCACTCGGCAGCGCCGCCTTCGCCGCCGGCGAGCACCGCCTCGTGCTGACCAGCGAGGCCGGCGACCGCGAGAGCCCTGTGGGCAAGGCCATGACCACCTGGGCCGAAAAGATCGGCGAGAAGTCCGACGGCCGCATCCGCGTCGATGTGTTCTTCCAGGGCGAGCTTGGCGGCCAGCAGGAGCTCTTCGACCAGTTCGTGCGCGGCAACGTCGACATGATGATCACCTGGCCGCAGACCTCCTATGACCAGCGCATGTCGGTGATGTTCACGCCCTACCTCGTGATGGGCTGGGACGACGCGATCGAAAGCTACGCCGAAGACGGCTGGGTCAGCGAGGTCGTACAGCCGATCTACAACGACATGGGCCTGCATTACTTCGGCCCCTTCCCCGAGGGCTTCGGCGGCATCGCCACAAAGGGCGCCTATGCCACCTCCTTCGAGGACGCGCAGGGCATGAAGGTCCGCTCGCAGCCGATCTTCCCGCTGCCGCAGACCGTCCAGGCAATGGGCTTCCAGGCTGTGCCGATCGACTGGTCCGAGGTCTATACCTCGATCCAGACCGGCGTGGTCGATGGCGACAGCTCGAACGTGATCTACTGGGACGTCGAATACTTCGGTGACCAACTCGACTACTTCGTGCAGTCCTCGCACAACTTCTCGACCTTCTACCTGCTGATGAACGAAGGCAGCTGGAGCAACCTCGACGAAGAGGATCAGGGCATACTGAGCGACGCCGCCAGCGAGGTGATCACCACGCAGTTCCAGGCGGCCCGCGCCGAGGACGAGAAGTGGATCAAGACGGCGCAGGAGCGCGGCATGGAATACATCGTGCCGACCGCCGAGCAAAAGGGCGCCTGGGTCGAGCGCGTCCGCGCCGAGGTCTGGCCGCAGATCGAAGAGGTCGTCGGCACCGAGATCATGGACAAGGTCCGCGCCAACGCCTCGACCCCCGAGTAAGGCCGCCGTCCGGGCGCAGGCACGCCCTGCGCCCGCTCCCCTCCCTCTATGCAAGGATCCGGAGATCATGGTGCCCTTTCTGTCCCGTCTCGATCAGCTTCTCGGTTTCGTGCTGAAAGCCGTCGTCGTGCTGACCGGTCTCGCCGTCGCGGTGATGCTGGTGGTCGGCATCTTCTTTCGCTCGGCGCTCGAGCACCCGGTGTTCGGGCTCGAAGAGATCGTCCTCTTCAGCGTGATGTGGTTCTACATGTGCGGCGCGGTGCTCGCCTCGCGCGAGCGCTCGCATCTCGCCGCGGACTTCATGTCGGTCATGGTGAGCGATCCGCGCAAGCTGCGGATCATCGGCACCGTGACCACCGCCATCTCGCTCGTGCTGGCGATCTTCTTCACCGCCTGGGCCTGGAGCCTCGTCTCCTGGGGCATCGAGCGCGGCCAGAGCACGCCGGTCTTCTCGCTGCCGATGTGGGTCAGCCAGGCCAGCCTGCTCTTCGCGGCGGTCTGCTTCGTTCTCTACCTCGCGCGGGACCTGGTCCGCGACCTCAGCGGCAAGGAGTACTGACCGATGGGAGCCGTCTACGCAATTCTCGCCGTCGTGGCGCTCATGATGCTGGGCGTGCCGGTGGTGTTCTCCTTTGCCGCCATGACGCTGGTGCTGTCGCTGGCCTATGACGTCGATATCTCGTCGCTGATGACCACCGGCTTCTGGTCGGTCAACTCGATCATCCTCACTGCGCTGCCGCTCTTCGTGATGACCGGCTACCTGATGCAGTCGGGCGGGCTGGCGCGGCGGCTGGTGGAATTCGTCGAGACCCTCGTCGGGCGCTCGCGCACCGGCATGGGCACCTCGATGGTGGTGGCCTGCGGCGTCTTCGGAGCGATCTCGGGCACCGGCTCGGCGGCAGTCGCCTCGATCGGGTCGATCATGATCGACCCGATGGAAAAGCACGGCTACAGCCGCGGCTACACCTCGGCGCTGCTCGGCATCTCGTCGCTGCTGGGGCTGCTGATCCCGCCGTCGATCACCATGATCCTCTTTGCCGTGGTCACCAAGCAATCGGTCGCCGCCTGCTTCCTCGCCACCATCGGCCCGGGCATCCTGCTAATGATCGTGCTCTCGGTGCTGAACGCGCTGCACGTCAGGCGCACGGGCGGCAACAGCAAGGACGTGATGAGCTGGGCGGTGCGCGCTCGCGCCATCGGCTCGGACGGCTGGAAGGCCGCCCCCGCCCTGCTCCTGCCGGTGCTGATCCTCGGCGGCATCTACGGCGGCATCTTCACCCCCACCGAAGCCGCAGCGCTCTCGGTCGTCTACGCCATCCCCGTCGGCTTCTTCGTCTACCGCGAGCTGACGCTGAAGAGCCTGTTCTCGGCGGTGGTCGAGGCGGCGACAACCACGGGCGTCATCATGATCATCCTGGTTTTCAGCTTCGTCGCCTCGCGCATCTTCACCTTCGAGCGCGTGCCGCAGGCGCTGACCGACCTGCTGCTCGGCACCTTCGAGAGCCCCATTCTGATCCTGCTTCTGGTCAACGTCTTCCTGATCCTGCTCGGCATGATCATGGACGACGTCAGCGTGATCGCCATCATCAGCCCGCTGGTGGTGCCGGTGATGCAGTCGATCGGCGTCGACCCGGTGCATTTCGCCGCGATCATCGGCACCTCGGTGGTGATTGGCGCGAACAGCCCGCCGATGGCCCCAATCCTCTTCATGGCCTGCCGCGTCGGCAAGGTCGGGATGAAGGACGTGATCCGCCCCGCGCTCTTTTTCATGACCTTCGCCGCGCTCCCCGTCATGCTGGTGACGACCTACTGGCCGGACCTCTCGCTCTTCCTGCCGCGCGCCGCCGGCTACCTGCCCTGATCTCCTTCCGAAAGGTGACACCATGACCTTCAGACTGACACTCGAGGGGATCTACACCCCGCTCGTTACCCCGCTGAACGCGGACGGCTCGTTCAACCTGGGTCGCCTCGCCGACCTCGTGGAGCACCTCATCGAAAAGGGTGTGCACGGCCTGATCTCGGGCGGCTCTACCGGCGAGAACTACGCGCAGACCGTCGAAGAACGGCTGCAGCTGGCGAAGTTCATCACCGAGGCCAGCAAGGGCCGCCTGCCGGTCATCATCGGCACCGGCGCCATGCGCACCGAGGACAGCCTTGCGCTGGCCAGGGGCGCGCGAGAGATGGGCGCCGATGCGCTGCTGCTCGGGACGCCCCCCCTACTCGGTGCCGACCGAGCGCGAGAACGCGCTGAACGCTCTGGCCATCGACCGTGCCGCCGACCTGCCGATCATCCTCTACAACTACCCCGGCCGGATGGGCGTCAACATGGGCGAGGAGTTCCTCAACCGCGTCTGCCGCTCGCGCAACGTGATCGGCATCAAGGAAAGCTCGGGCGACATCAACCGCGTCCACCTGCTGGCCCGCGACTACCCGCACATCCAGATGTCCTGCGGCATGGACGACCAGGCGCTGGAGTTCTTCGCCTGGGGCGCGCGCAGCTGGATCTGCGCCGGCTCGAACTTCCTGCCCGAGGAACACGTCTACCTCTACGAGACCTGCGTGGTGAACGGCGACTTCGTGAAGGGCCGCAGGATCATGTCGGCGATGATGCCGCTGATGCGTGTGCTCGAGCAGGGCGGCAAGTTCATCCAATGCGTCAAGCACGGCACCAGCGTGCAGGCGGTGCCCACCGGCGGCATGCGCCCGCCGCTCAAGGGGCTCAACATCGACGAGAAGCGCGAGCTCGAACAGGTGATCCGCGTGCTCAAGACCACCATCGCAGACATCAAGGCAGGGAACTGATCCTATGACCGATCTTCTGACCAAGGCTGAATACACAGCCCTCGCCAAGTCCCTCGACCTGCCGGTGAACGCCTTCATCGACGGCAGCTTCCGCCCGGCGCAGTCGGGCAAGACCTTCGAGACGGTGAACCCCGCCACCGGCGCCAAGCTGGCCGATGTGGCCGCCTGCGACCCCGAGGACGTGGATTTCGCCGTCGCCAAGGCCCGCGACGCATTCGAGGACGGGCGCTGGTCGCGCCTGCATCCGGGCGAGCGGAAGGAGGTGCTGCTGAAGCTGGTCAAGCTGCTCGAACGCAACCAGCCCGAGCTGGCCGTGCTGGAAAGCATCGACAGCGGCAAGCCGGTCTACGACTGCGCTACCACCGACATCCCCGAGACCATCCACTGCCTCAAGTGGCACGCCGAGCTGATCGACAAGATATACGATCAGGTCGCCCCGTCCTCGGACAGCCATATCGCGCTGGTCGTGCGCGAGGCGGTGGGCGTGGTCGGCCTCGTGCTGCCGTGGAACTTCCCGTTGCTGATGCTGGCGTGGAAGATCGGCCCGGCGCTGGCCGCGGGCTGTTCGGTGGTGGTCAAGCCGGCGGCCGAGACCTCGCTCTCGACGCTGCGCCTCGCCGAGCTGGCGATGGAGGCCGGCCTGCCCGCGGGCGTGCTGAACGTGGTGACCGGCAGCGGCGCCGAGGTCGGCGAGCCGCTGGGCCGTCACCCCGATGTCGACATGGTCTCCTTCACCGGCTCGACCGCGACCGGCCGGCGCTTCCTGCACTATTCGGCCGACAGCAACCTCAAGGAAGTCGTGCTCGAGATGGGCGGCAAGAACCCCTGCATCGTGCTCGACGACGCCGAGAACCTCGACGTGGTCGCGGCGCATGTGGTCAACGGCGCGTTCTGGAACATGGGCGAGAACTGCTCGGCGGCGTCGCGGCTGATCGTGCAGTCGGGCGTCAAGGCGAAGCTGCTCGAGAAGGTTGCCGCCCATGCCCGCGAATGGCCCGTCGGCGATCCGCTCGACCCCGAGACCCGCATCGGCGCGCTGGTGTCGAAGGCGCATTACGACAAGGTCGCGGGCTATCTCGGCAAGGTCGGCAAGGGCAAGGTGGTGATCGGCGGCGAAGCCAACGGCACCCATGTCTCGCCCACCGTCGTCGAGATCCCCGGCAACGACCACGTGCTCGCCCGAGAAGAGATCTTCGGGCCGATCCTGTCGGTGATCGAGGTCGGCAGCTTCGAGGAGGCGATCCGCGTCGCCAATGACACCGACTACGGGCTTGCGGCCTCGATCTTCACGTCGAACGCCAAGCGCGCCATCCGCGGCGCGCGGATGATCAAGGCGGGCACCGTCACCGTGAACAGCTTCGGCGAGGGCGACATCTCGACCCCCTTCGGCGGCTACAAGCAGTCGGGCTTCGGCGGGCGCGACAATTCCATCCACGCGCATGACCAGTACACCCAGCTGAAGACGATCTGGATCGACCTGAGCGATGACGCCGGCGACGCTGTCGACTGACCCTCCCCGCGGGGGCGGCACTCTGCCCGCCCCCGCCGCCCTTGCCCACCTCAATACCCCCGTGGGCCCCGGCCCCGGTTTCGGGAGTTTGCCCATGTCTCGAAGCTACACCGCCCGCCGCACCCCGCGGCACACCGGGGCCGCCGCCTGGGACGCGATCCTCGGCCCGCGCGCGCACCATGCGCCGCTGCAGGGCACGCAGACCTGCGATGTCGCGGTGATCGGCGGCGGCTTCGCCGGGCTCAGCGCCGCGCGCCGCCTGCACCAGCTGGCGCCGCAGGCAAGGATTGCGCTCATCGACGCCGGCCGCATCGGTCAGGGCGCTTCGGGGCGCAATTCCGGTTTCATGATCGACCTGCCGCACGAGCTGACCTCGGACAATTACGCCGGCGAGACCAAGGCCCAGGACCGGCGGGTCATCCGCACCAACCGCGCCGCCATCGCCTTTGCCGCCGAGGCGGTGGACGAGCTTGGCATCTCGTCCGAGTTCTTCCGCCGCGACGGCAAGGTCAACGGCGCCGCCTGTGACAAGAGCCACCGCCAGAACCTCTCCTATGCCGCCCATCTCGCCACGCTGGACGAGCCGCATGAGGCGCTCGACGCCCAGGCTATGTTCGAGCTGACCGGCAGCCGCCACTACCTGTCGGGGCTCTACACGCCGGGCACGGTGATGCTGCAACCCGCCGGCTACGTCCGCGGCCTCGCCGCCGGTCTGGCCCGCCACATCCGCATCTTCGAGGACAGTTCGGTGCTGTCGCTGGACCGCGGCAACGGCGCCTGGACCCTGCGCAGCCACGCAGGGGAGCTGCACGCCGGCCAGGTCATCATGGCCACCAACGGCCATCTCGAGAGCTTCGGCTTCCTGCGCAACCGACTTATGCACATCTTCCTCTTCGCCTGCATGACCGAAGAGCTCCCGCCCGAGGCGCTGCAGCGTCTCGGCGGCGCGCCCTGCTGGGGCATCACCCCCTCCGATCCGATGGGCACCACGCTGCGCCGGATCAGCACCGGCCAGGGCGGCAACCGCATCGTCACCCGCACCATCGCCACGATGGAGCCGGGCATGGAAACCACCCCGGCACAGATGCGCCGCGCCGAGCGCGTCATGCGCCAGAAATTCGCCGACCGCTTCCCACAGCTTACCGGGGTGAAGATGGCACATGGCTGGTCCGGGCACCTGTGCCTGTCGCGCAACCACGTCTCGGTCACCGGCCAGCTCGACGACGGGCTCTTCGCCGCCTGCTGCCAGAACGGCCTTGGCACCGCCCGCGGCACGCTGACCGGGATCTGCGCCGCCGAACAGGCGCTTGGCCACGAGAGCGAGATCACCCGCTTCTTCGCGACGGAGCCGGGGCCAACCCGTCTGCCGCCCGCACCCCTTGCCAGGATCGGGGCGAACATGTTCATTCGGTGGCGCGAGCATCAGGCGCGCAGCGAGTGACGATCCGGCGAAAGGCGAGGCTGGCGATGACAGGCACCCCGAAGCAGTCGCGCTCCGTGAGACGCAGGTTCCTGCCCTCGCTCGGCTCCTTCGCGACCTTCGAGGTGGCGGCCAAGCACCTCTCCTTCACCCAGGCCGCGACCGAACTCAACGTGACGCAGGCGGCGATCAGCCAGCAGATTCGCGCGCTCGAGAAGGGGCTCGGCGCACGGCTCTTTCATCGCCAGCACAACGCGCTCGAACTGACGCAGGAGGGGCGCACGCTGCTGGCGGCGGTGACGCTCGGGCTCGACGCGCTGGCCGATGCCGCCGCGCGGGTCGGCCAGTCGGCCGACGAGAGCACGATCACTTGCGCGGGCACCAATGCCGCCATCACCTTCTGGTTCCGCCCCATGGCCGCGCGGTTCCGCCAGAGCCACCCGGGCACCCGCTTCGTGCTGCTGTCTTCGGACGAAAACGACACGCTCTCAAATTTCGAGGAGGTGGACATGGCGCTGATCTGCGGCAACGACCGCAGGCCGCCGGGCGAGGACATGATCCCGCTCTTCCGCGAGACCGTCACCCCGGTCTGCGCGCCCTCCTACCTCGAGCGCTTCGGTACGCTCACCAGCCTCGACGACCTGCAGAGCGCGGGCCTCATGGAGCTCCACCGCATGCACTGGGCCAGCGAGGCTATCGCCTGGTATCCGCTGAGCTGGGACGACTGGTTCCGCGAGCACCTGCCCGAGGCCGAGCCCCCGCGCCCGGTCCTGACCACCAACAACTATGCGACGCTGACCGAGGCGGCGCTCGACGGCGAGGGCATCATGCTGGGCTGGCACCACCTCGTCGAGGACCTTGTCCAGCAAGGACGGCTGGTGCGGCTCTTCGACGAGACCCTCGACAGCGGCCGGGTCTACTACCTGAAGCGCAACCCCGCGCGCCTAGATGCACCCCATGTCGAGGACTTCGCAAAGATGCTCTCTGAGACATGGCGCGTATCCTGAGGGTGCGTGAGCTCAAACACCTTCCTTGCACCTCACCCAGCGCCAAAAGACCGAGAAGGCGGTTTCCTGCGTCTGCTGATTGCGACATCGGACCCATCGTATGTGACGACGAGGGCCCGATGCCGATCTTGAAGACATCAAGGACCTAGAGGACCCTCACGCGCTGTAGATCGGGAAATCGGCGCAGAGCGCGCAGACTGCCTCGCGCACCATCGCCTCGCCCTCGGCGTTGCCTTCGGGATCGTGCGACAGAGCGTCGATCACCCGCAGGATCAGCCCGCCGATCAGTTCGAACTCGGCCTCGCGGAAGCCGCGCGTGGTGCCCGCCGAGGTGCCGAGCCGGATGCCCGAGGTGACGAAGGGCTTCTGCGGATCGTTGGTGACCTGCCCCCCGCGAAATCCCTCACCGTAATGTAGAGTCTGCGCCGGGATAATCGCGGCCGAGCTGCTTCATGCCAGATGAAAAAGGTCAACGAGCACAGGCAGTGCAGGCCATTGCAAAACCCGCGATGCGTACGTCAAAACGTCCCATCCGATGACCGAAAAGATCATATCAGGATCAATAGATTTCGACGCAAGAGTACACCCCCGAAGAACCCTTCGGAGGCGCAACCCAAGTCCGCTACAGCCACCCCACCAGTACCGGTACCAGGAAGCTTGTCAGTACCGCGTTCAGCGCCATTCCGATACCGGCATAGGCGCCGGCGACAGGGTTCACCTGAAACGCGCGAGCCGTCCCGATGCCATGCGCAGCAACACCAACTGCAAAGCCGCGTGCGCGCCAGTCCCTGATGCCGAGTGCGTCCATCAGCGGCGTGATGGTGATCGCCCCAATGATCCCTGTCAGGATCACAAGCGTGGCTGTCAAAGTTGGCAATCCCCCAAGCGCTTCCGAAATCCCCAGTGCCACCGGGGCTGTTGTGGACTTGGGTGCGAGTGACAGGACAACCACATCCGGCAACCCCAGGAGCTTGGCGATCAGGATCGCCGAGGTGGCAGCGACAACAGACCCGACGAACAATGCGGCAAGGAGCGACGCTTTCGCGCGGCGTATGGTCTCCATATTGTCATTGAGCGGCAGGGCCAAGGCAACGGTCGCCGGTCCGAGGAGGAAGTGAATGAACTGCGCACCTTCGAAATAAGTCGCGTAATCTGTCCCGCTGAAGGACAGCACAGGTGCGATGAGCAGAACCGAAAGAAGAACCGGATTGGCCCAGGGCTTGCGGGCCACGCGCGCAGAGCACCAGTCTGCAAACGCGTATGCCGCCAATGTGGCGGTGAGCCAGAGCAATGGCCGAGCGCTGAGATAGCTCCAGATGTCGGTGATGTCGTTCAGGTTCTTCATTGGCCAAGCTGCCCCTGCAGCCGCTGAACGGCCAGGAAGGTTGCCACCGATGCCAATATCGCCAGGAGCGTGCTCGCAACCAAAGCCACCGAAATGGCAAACCACCCTGCGCTCAGAAGCTCGAGATTGGCCATGACGCCGACACCCGCCGGAACAAAGAGCAGTGAAAGCAGACCGAGGAGTGCTGTGATTGCAGGCCGCAAGCGTTCGACCATCTGCGGCCGCGCGCGGAAGAGAATGAAGAGGAATGCCATGCCGAACACGGGCCCCGGAACGGGGAGCGCAAAGCCACGCGCGATGGCTTCTCCAGCAAGCTGAAGGGTCAGGAGGAGCAGAAACGACCGGACAAAGATCATGGGAGGAAGTGTCCTTTAACGAGAAAAAGCAGCCCGCCGGGAGGAGCGGGACTGCTGAGATGTCTTATTGAAAGCGGCAGCTGCGCTGCGCCTGAGGCGGACTAGTCGTCCAAAACCCAGTCCGCAATTTCGGCTGCGACTTCCACGTGGGAAGTGTCGTTCAGAAGATCATGGTAGGCGTCGGGAAAGACCTTCGAAGTTGCCGAGGGCAGGCGAGCCTCGCATCGAGAGATAACTTCCGCCGGGCACAGGAAGTCGTGGTCTCCCGCAACGAGCAAGACCGGAACGTTAAGTTCTGACAAGCGTTCGCTAAGGCCATGCGACGGATCGAGCACCCGCATAGCGTGCGGGAACTCGGCGAGCGCGTCGAAGCCGAGCGGATCGTGCTCCAGCTCATCGAGGTAGAAAGGGTCTTTCGACATGATCGCTTCGGGCAAGCTTGCCTGTTGCGCCGGAGAGATGCCGTCCAGAGGCATGCCGCTGAGGACAAGTTTCGTCACCTGCTCGGCATGATCAAGTGTGAGCGCAAGCGCGGTGATCGCCCCCATGGAGTGTCCAATGACGAAACAAGGTCGATTGGGCGCTTCATCTCGGAGCTCTTCCAAGCAAAGCTTGGCATTCTCCACCAGATGCGCGAGTGCCTCCGGGTTTCCCCGCTCGCCATCCGATTGTCCATGGCCTATCGCATCGGGAGCGAGCACCTCAATCCCGCGCGCGACCAGCGCGTTTGCGAACCTGTGGTAGTGCCCGGAATGCTCACCATAGCCATGAAGGAGCAGCGCGTGCGCCTTGGGCGCGCTTGCCTTCCAGTGCCGGAAAAAGATCTTGCGCGGCGAAACGGTCAGATAAGGCATGCTGGCCTCAAATTCCGTTAATGATCATGTCGATCGGGATATCCGCGCTGGGATATCCCCCGATCAAAATGACATTCGCGTGGACCCGGTAGTCCCCGGTCTGCACAAACGCCTTACAGCGATCCCGCATGTCGTAATAGTCCGGCATGTATTTCATTTCATGGACGCGGTCTTCTCCGAAAAGACCGACCAGCATGGCGAAGCCATCGGGATTGGCGCTGCGCATGTCTTCCGTGACGATACACGCCTCGATGTCGGCATTGTCGCAGATGACAGGCACGAGATCATCGAGCGAAGGCACACCGGTCACGACCTCGAGATTGATTTGCTCGACGCCGGGGTCGAGCGGCCGCAGAGCCTTTGCGTGGCTCCCGCTTCCCGCATCGGCGACAAAGAGCATTTCACCGTGGCGAAGCTCTGCGAGGATTGCGGCGAGTCGCGGGTTCAACACGCGCGGCCGCTGATTCAAGGTTACCATGATTACTCCTTGGCTGATCGTTGTTCGCTGCCGCGGTTCTCTAGGAACCGGCGCAGGACATTCGTGCTGAGACGGGCGACGTCATTGTCGTAGTCATTGGTCCCCAGGCTCCCGGCCCAACAGATCGAGCCGGTCGAAAAGACCTCTCCTCCCCCTTCGTGGCGCACGAGGACGCAATCCGCGCGCACTGCGGGGTTGGTAGGTCCCGCTTGCCCGGGGCCAACTTCGGTAACGGCGTCCAGCGTCGGGAAGAACAGGTCCTCGTGCCGCGAGGACATCAGGACAATGGTGCCATCGGGCGTTCCGCGCGCCGGGTCGGCGTGATCCATTTCGTCCCCGGCTGCACCCCCCAGAAGATAGCCATGAGCGCCGATCAACTCCCCCTCGATGCCCTCGAATGCCCAGGACGCTTCGGGGGCATAGCTCGCCTCGGTACGTTGGTAGCCCGACGCCCTTCCCCAGCCAGCGGCCGCCATGCCGATGCCGAACACCGGGTTCTGGTCGCGACCACGGTGCCGCCACGCGGCCCCCTGCTTGCCGGTCGTGGCTTGGTGAACCTCCGCCGGATGCGACGTCCAGTTCCGTTGCGCCGCATAGCCTCGGCGCACTTCTATTGCGTCACGGCCCCCGTCCAGAAAATCCGTGACCCAAAAGAAGCCATTGGCCCCCATGTACATGAACCTGCCGCCGGCGTGGATGTAGCCTTCGATCGCGTCCAGGATTGCCTCTGTGGGATATTCTGGGTGCGACCCCGAAACGACGACATCGTAGTGCTTGAGCAGCTCCAGTCCCCGCTCATCGAGGTCCTGCTCGGTCGTCACGTCGAAACGGACGCCGGCTTTCTCGAGCCATCCGGTAATGAAGAAATCCGCCGAAAAGTGCCGGGGGCCGCTGGAGAGCCAGTTCCAGTGGTTGGGCTGCAGGTTCGTGAGCGGCCGAAGGCGCGACGCGTGCATGACGCCGCTGCCGTCCGCATGGCGGTCATACAGCGATCTGCCGAGCCGCGGCTCGTCCTGAAGAAGCTCTTCCGCAGTGTCGAGGCGAATTGGATCGGCCTTTAGGCGCTGGTGTGTCTCACCCCGCTCCCCCTCCCAGAGATGCTCATTGGCATAGGCGAGATAGGTGTTGGTCGGCGCGACAAAGAGAACCCTCGTGGACGGCGTCGTGGGTCTTACGTAGAAGGGCACGAAGAAGGCATCGCCATCTTGTTCCAGCTTCACCGCATAGATTCCGCTGTCAGCGGGGGCTTCGATCGAGAAATCCGTTTCCCACCCCGCGTCATAGAGATCGTCCTCGTGCAGATGCACCGCGTTCCACTGGCCGGGATCATCGGTCCATCGAAGGGTCTGGCGATCCCAGTGCGGCCCGAGCACTGCACGCGCGGGGCGCTGATGCAGGACGCCGTGATTTTCCCGACCGGAGGTATCGACCGCGACGGCTCCCCCCCATGGCCTCGGAGAAGTCGAGATCGAAGAGCGGCGTGCCACCTACAGTGCAGCGGACCTCTGCGACCCGGCCATTCAGCGGCAGAAGGCGGTCTTCGCTTTGACCGATCAGCACTCGCGCGCCGGCGAGCGGGCCATTTAGCGCGGCCTCTACGAGCCTGCCGGCGAGCCCCGCCCGAACCGTCTGACCTTCGATTTGGAGACGCAGGTTGTGCCAGCGGCCAAGTGAAAGCGGGGCCGACACGGTCTCGCGGGTATCGCCCTGGCCCAGAACGAGCTGCCCCTCGACAAGATCAAGGCAGAGATCTCCAAGCTGCACAACGCGTTGCGGGGTGTCTGTCTTCGTTGGGCAGAGCGACAGGCTGATCTCTGTCCGCTCCGACCAGTCCTGACCCGCAACTTCGATTTCGACGTATGAGCCCGGGCAAAGACCCTGATGTCTCGCCTGATGTACTGACCTGTCCCCGATCAGCTCTTCGCGCACTCGTAGGGCGGCGCCGTCCTGCAGGCCGTGGAGCCTGACCAAAGTCGCGGAGACTTCGCCGCGACCGGACATCTTGATTTCCAACGTCTCACCGGGATCGACGGTGAGCTTGTCGCTGTATGCGAGCAGCATAAAGGTTTCCTGATGGTTCAGTGCGAGAGATTAGTCGTCGGGAGAGATGCCCCCCCGACGCCTTCTTTCCTTCTTAGCGCCGCCCGGCCGTCGTGCTGCGTGCGAGGGTCGCGTCTGCGAGGACGGCAAGCACCAGGACGCTCCCCTGCACCAGGAGGCGGGCTTCGGTGCTGGCGTTGATCAGGAACATGCCATTGGCGATCGAGCCAATCACGAGCGCGCCAAGGAGCGCCGACCAGACATTTCCGCGCCCGCCAAACAGGCTGGTGCCCCCGATCACGGCGGCCGCGATCGACTCCAGCAGCAGGGTTTCGTCAGCCGAAGCGGGCGATACACCCAGTACCCGAGCAGAGGCCACCATGCCGCCCACCGCCGTCAGCATGCCCAGCAAGGTGAATGCGCTGATCTTGACGAAGTTCACCGGGATCCCGGCGCGCCGTGTCGCCTCGCGGTTGCCGCCAATACCATAGAGCCAGGTGCCGAAGCGCGTCTGCGTGGTCAGGTAGGAGAAGGCGGTGAACAGGCCAACAAGAATCGCAAGCGGGACCGGAACTCCACGGTAGCTGTCAAAAATCCAAACGGTGAGGAGCGCGGCCGCGAGGATCGCGGCACCGACACCAAGCGCCTTGCCACCATTCGAAGGCAGACCATAAGCGAGGCGCTTGCGATGATCAGCGAGCCTGACGGCAATTACGACGAGTCCGCCCAGCAGCGCGAGCCCGTAGCTCAGGACGCTGGGCAGCTTCCAGGAGAATACCGCCTGAACATCGGTGCCTGCCAGTGCCACCAAGCCACTGCTGGTAGGCAGCAGGATGAGCAGCACGCCCTGCAGCGCAAGCGAGAAGCCGAGCGAGATGATAAAAGCAGGCGCGCCACTGAAGACCACCAGCGAGCCCTGCACCATACCCGTCAATCCGCCCGTGAGCAGGGCGCAGGCCAGCGCAATCGGGAACGGCCAGCCAAGGTTTGCAACCAGAACGCCATTGACACCCGCGCAGACAGCCGAGAGCGCGGCAACAGAGAGGTCGATCTCCGAAACGAGGAGCACCATGACAAGACCAAGTGCGACGATGCTAGTCGTCGTGATCTGGTCAGCGAGGTTGGTCATGTTCTGCGGGGTCAGGAACACCGGGGACAAACTTGCGAAAATTCCCCAGATGACGAGAAGCGACACGACAACAGGGACAACACGCCAGCGGGTGGACAGCGCATCGAGCAACTGCGCACTGACTGGACGAGAACTGCTTGAGACAGCCTGAGACATTTCTGAGTTTCCTTTCAGTCAGCTTACGCTGCGACGCCCGTGATAGCGGCAACGAGACTGCTCCGGTTCCATTCGCTGATCGGCTTGTCGGCAACCTTCTCGCCCAGGCGGAGCACGACGACGCGATCGGCGACGTTGAGCACGTCCGCCAGATCGTGGGAGACAAGGATGATGCCGAGCCCCTGCCCCCGCAGTCGTTCAATCAGAGCGGAGACCTCGGCGCGCTGCGCCACGCCCAGAGCGGCGGTCGGCTCGTCGAGCAGGATGACCTTAGGTCGGGACATCACCGCGCGCGCGATGGCCACCGACTGTCTCTGCCCGCCCGACAGGCTTCCGACCGGCGTGGAATAGTCCCTGATCTTGACGTTGAGCCGCTCGAGCTCCTCATGGGCCCGTTTTTCCATCAGGGGCCGCGACAGGCGGAAAAAGCTGCGCCACCCCCCCCGAAAGTTCACGGCCGAGGAAGAGGTTCTGGACCGTGTCCAGGTTGTCGCAGAGAGCGAGGTCCTGGTAGACGGTCTGAATGCCCAGATCGTTGGCATCTTGCGGGGCGCTCATGGTCGCCGGCTTACCGTCAAACAGGATTTGTCCCTCATCGGCGGCAATGATGCCGCTGATGATCTTAATCATGGTGCTCTTGCCTGCGCCGTTGTCCCCTGCAAGCGCCACAACCTCCCCCGGGGCGACGTCGAAGGACACCCCCGAAAGGGCCGTGACGCCGCCGTAGTGCTTGCCGATGTCCTTGAGAGAGAGGATCGGCATTCTCGAGACGCGGTGGTCGTTCATGTCAATGCGATCTCCCATCGGTCAGTTCGCCTTGCAGAGATCGGTATCAACCGCGATGCCCCCACAGAGCTGCTCCCGCGTGTAGAGACCCGCGTCGAGGACTGCCTCCTGGATTGTCTCGGGCAGGATGACGCTGTTGACAGCGTGGACCTCGGGAAGCCCGCCGGGATAATCGTTGTCATAGGACGTCACGACCATGTCGCCCGGGATTGTCTGGCCCTGCGCCGCCATGATCGACAGCTCGACAGCAAGGCGGTTCATTCCGACGTAGTCCACCGTCATGTCCATCTCCTGCTGGCCCGCGGCGACACGACGGACCCCGGCGATCGACGCATCGTATCCACCGAACAGCTTGACCGAACCGATTGCGGCGGCTTCGACAGCTGCCAGCGCGGCACCCCCGGTATCGTCATTCATCGCAAAGATGCCGTCGACCTGCCCGTCGGTCTTCGCGATGCATTGGGACATCGCGGTCTGGGCCCGCGGCGGCAGCCAAAGCAGAGCATCTGCCTCGCAGACGACTTCAAGCTTGCCGGCTTCGACCAGCGGGTCGAGGATCGGATCAATGCCCTTCACCTGGTCGGTGTAGAACGGGAACTTGGGATCACCGTAGATCTTGGCCAACCGGAACGGCTCGCCGGTCTCCGAGAAATGTTGTTCGATGACTTCGGCTGCCTTTTGCGCCTGCTTCTCGCCGATCTCGATGAACGGCGCTGTCAGATACGCAAAGGCAGGGCCACCATGACATGCGTGCGCCATGCAGATCACCGGAATGCCTGCGTCAGCCGCGAGCGCCAGCGATCCCGCCGCTTGCTTCGGATCGACGGTGATCAGCACAATTGCCTTCGCACCATTCGCGATCGCCGCCTGAACTTGAGAGGTCTGGCGCTGGACATTGTTCTCCGAGTTGAGGACTTCGACCTGGGCATTTGGCATCAGCTCTGCCGCCGCCTTTTCGAAGGCCGGGCGATCGAACTGTTCGAACCTGACCGTCTCCACATCCGGCAGAATGTAGTAGAACTTGCCCGTTACATCTGCGTCTTGCGCGGATGCGGTGACGACCTGCAGGCACAGCGCGGCTGCGCTCACACTGAGGGTGTGAGATTTCCGGATCATGAACCTCTCCATGTTGGGGTGGCGCCTTTTGAGTAAAGCGACATTCTTAGTAAACGTTTTCCTACGCTACCTTAGACGCCCAACCTGTCAATGATTCATCTCCGAAAATCTCATAAAAACTGCCTTACGTAAGTTGTAAGCGTTTTCCTGTTTAGGGCTATTCGCCAGGGATGGCGCGTGACAGCGCGTTTGCAAGGTCCTCCTGCGCAAGACCGGCGAGCTCGGCTGCCACGGTCGCGATGTCGCGGCCCTCGGCATGCGCCGTTTTTGCGATCCGGGTGGCCATTTCGTAGCCGACAAGAGGCACCAATGTCGTCGCGAGCACCAGACTTCCATTGAGAAGTTCAGTGCATCGAGCCTCGTCGGCACGGATACCGGACACACACTTCCGCTGAAGGACACGCATAGCCTGCGACAGGCTCCGAATGGACTCGAGCAGCTTGAACGCGACAATGGGCTCCATGGCGTTCAACTGCAGTTGTCCCGCCTCTGCTGCGAAGGTGATGGTAAGATCATTGCCGATCACCTGATAGGCAACTTGGTTCACCACCTCGGGAATGACAGGGTTGATCTTGCCAGGCATGATCGAAGACCCTGCTTGGACCGGCGGAAGGATGATCTCGCCGATCCCTGCTCGCGGACCACTCGAAAGAAGGCGGAGGTCGTTGCAGATCTTGGAGAGCTTCACCGCGATCCGTTTCAGCACGCTCGAGAAGGTGACAAACGCGCCAAGGTCCGACGAGGCTTCGATCAGATCCGTCGCCGGGACCAGAGGCCAGCCCGAGAGCCGAGCAAGATGCCGTACCGCAATCGGACCGTACCCATCGGGCGCTGTAATGCGCGTGCCGACCGCCGTGCCGCCGAGGTTCACCTCGGTGAGCAGAGAAGACAGCTGCCGTACTCGCGCAATGTCCTCGTCTATGGTGCTGGCAAAGGATCTGAACTCGGCGCCAAGGGTCATCGGCACCGCGTCCTGCAACTGTGTCCTGCCCACCTTGCGGATACTGTCAAACTCGCGGCCCTTCTCGGCGAAGGCCGCGCTCAGGTCGGCCTGTGCCTCGAGCAGTGGCGCGCAGGCGTTAAGGATCGCAAGCCGGATCGCGGTTGGATAGACGTCGTTGGTCGATTGCGAGCGGTTGACATGATCGTTCGGATGAAGGTGGGCGTACTCTCCAGGCTTGTGCCCTAACTTGAGCAACGCGAGGTTTGCGATGACCTCATTGGCATTCATATTCGTCGAGGTTCCGGCTCCGCCCTGCACCATGTCGACGACGAAGTGCTCGTGATGCGCGCCGCCGGTGATTTCCGCACAGACTTCGCGGATGACACTCCCGAGCTCTGGCGCGAGTACACCTAGCTCAACGTTCGTCTGCGCCGCAGCGTTTTTTTACGAGCGCCAGCGCAGACACGAGCTCGGGGAAATGGGCGAGTGTCACGCCGGTCATCGGGAAGTTTTCGACGGCGCGCTGCGTGTGAATACCGTGCAGCGCCTCGGCGGGGAGTTCGAGCGACCCCAGGCCGTCAAGTTCAGTACGAGTCGAGGACATCTTGTCTGGTCTCTTCCAACTGGGAAGGCGCCCCCGGAAGGGAGCGCCTGATCAGGTTTTCGCGATGGATTACAGGGTGTGCGGCAGGACCGGCTGGCGCTTACCAAGCTTGATGAAGGCCGACTTCACCTCAGTGTACTCGAGCAAGCCGTCGATGCCGTTTTCCCGGCCTACACCACTTTGCTTGAAACCGCCGAAGGGCATCTGGACAGACGTCTCAAGGAAGGTATTGACGAAGACCGTCCCCGATTTGAGCCGCCGGGTGATCAGGATGGCTTTGTCGACATCCTTGGTCCACAGACCATTGCCGAGGCCGTAGTTCGTGTCATTGGCGAGCGCCACGGCCTCGTTTTCGGTCTTGAACGTGGTCACGGTCAGAACAGGGCCGAAAATCTCCTCACGGAAGATCCGCATGTCAGGGGTCACGTTCGTGAAGATCGTAGGCTCGACGAAGAAGCCCTTGTCGAGACCGCCCTCGGTGATCCGATTGCCGCCGCAGGCCAGGGTGGCGCCTTCTTGTTTGCCGATCTCGATGTAATCGAGAACCTTCTGCAGATGGCCCTCGTGGATGAGCGCCGATTGATCTGCGGTTTTGTCGAGAGGCAGACCAGTGCGAACTTTGGCGGCGCGCGCGCAGAGCTTTTCGACGAACTCCGCAGCAACGCTTTCCTCGATCAGCAGGCGCGTGCCGCCCACGCATTCCTCACCCTGGTTGAGAATGATCCCGAACAGAACGCCATCGAGTGCGGCATCGAGGTCGGCATCCGCGAAGACGACGTTGGCAGCCTTGCCGCCAAGTTCGAGAGCGCAGCGCTTGACGCTGCGTGCGCATGCCTCGCCGATCGCCTTGCCCACCGGGGTCGAGCCTGTGAACGAGATCATGTCGACCTCAGGATGACTGGTCATCGCGTTGCCGACGACGGAACCGGTGCCGGTCACCACGTTGAAGACACCTGCCGGCAGCCCCGCCTGGGCGCCGAGACGGGCGGCTTCGATTGTCGTTCCCGAGGTCAGCTCGGAAGGCTTGACCACGACGGAACAGCCTGCTGCAAGGGCATAGGGCAGTTTCTGGAAAAGGGTGACCATCGGGAAGTTCCAGGGCGTGATCATCCCGACGACGCCGCGCGGTTCGCGCGACACGAGCCCAAGTGCATTCTGGCCAACGTTCTGGAACGCCTCGCCATGGAGTTGCAGGCCCAAGGATGCCGCATAGCGGGTCATGGCCACGGAATGCTGGATCTCCCCCTTGGCATAAGAGATCGGCTTTCCGGACTCTTCCGCCTCGATCTCGGCCAGACGCTCGAGGTTCTCGAGGATCAGGTCACCCCAGCGGTTTAGGATTGCCGCTTTATCCGTCGCGGGCATCTCGCGCCACGGCCCTTCTTCGAAGGACCGGCGGGCCGCTGTCACCGCGACATTCAGATCCTCGGCGGTGCCTGCCGCGAAGTCGGCCAGATCGCCACCATGGCCCGGCGAGGTTCGACGAATGGTCTCGGACGACGTGCCCGCAGCGTCCGCGCCATCAATGAAGTGGGCGTAGGTACGAAGTGTCATGGTATTTCCTTGTGTTGATTTTGGGCTTAGCGATCCCGTGCGACCGCACGGACATGCTCCCTCGGCGCGATGACACCGATGGTGTCGCCGGCCTCCACCGTCGTCCGGTCGGTGACGACGATGTATCTCTGGTCCCCCGACAGGAGGTAGATGTTCGTGGTTTGACCAAGCGGCTCCACAAGCTCGACGATGGCCTCCGCAGACCCCGCCGTTCCGGCCGCAACGCACTGCAGGTGTTCAGGGCGGACGCCGACCGAGAAGTGGCCATGCTGGTCCGCCATCTGCGTCGCGCGATGACGCTCGGTTTCATCCAGGGCCTGGCCAAACTCCTGAATTTGGCACACCACGCGGCCGCCTTTGGAGAGCTCGGCGCTGAACAGGTTCATGGGCGGCGAACCGATGAAATCCGCGACGAAGCGAGTTGCGGGACGGTCGTAAATCTCCAGCGGCGGCGCCACCTGAACCATGTCGCCCTTGTACATCACCGCGATCCGATCAGCCATCGACATGGCCTCGATCTGGTCGTGGGTCACATAGACCGTGGTGATCCCCTGCTCCGTCACCAGACGCCGGATTTCTGTCCTCATCACAGCGCGCAGCTTAGCATCGAGGTTTGAGAGCGGCTCGTCCATGAGGAAGACCTTGGGGTTCCGAACCAGCGCCCTTGCAAGCGACACGCGCTGGCGCTGGCCGCCCGACATCTGCGCCGGCTTGCGGCCGAGGTAGTCACCGATCCCGAGGGTGCCCGCGGTCTCTTCGACCTTCTTGCGGCGCTCAGCCTCAGGCATCTTGCGGATTTTCAGCGGGAATTCGATGTTTTCGAAAACCGACATATTCGGATAGAGGCCGTAGTCCTGAAAGGCCATTGCGATGTCGCGATGTCGCGGCTCCGCGTAGGTCACGTCCTTGCCATGGATGAAGACCTTACCTTCGGACGGCGTCTCGAGACCTGCGATCATGCGCAGTGTCGTGGTCTTGCCGCAGCCCGACGAGCCCAGCAGGGTGAAAAATTCGCCATCCTTGATGTCGACCGAGATGTCGTTCACCACGGTGAGCGAGCCGAAACGTTTGACGAGGTTCTTGATCTGGATACCCATTGTGGATCCTTTCAGCCCTTCACGGCGCCAAGAGTAAGGCCGCGGACGAG
This sequence comes from Alloyangia mangrovi, assembly GCF_002300555.2. Taxonomy (GTDB): domain Bacteria; phylum Pseudomonadota; class Alphaproteobacteria; order Rhodobacterales; family Rhodobacteraceae; genus Salipiger; species Salipiger mangrovi. The sequence continues at coordinate 41,921 of NZ_NTHN02000028.1, forward strand.
ATAGCGTTGCATGAGCAGGACAAGCACGACGACCGGAAGCGACATCATTACGCCCGCCGCCGAGGCGAGGCCCCATGCGATGGATTTCGGTTTGATTGCGTTGGCTGCGATGACGGGGAGCGTTTTCGCCTCTTGCGAGGTCAGCATCGAGGCGAGAAGAAACTCGTTCCACGAGAACATGAAGACGATCACCATCGTCGCCGCCAGCCCGGGAAGCAGAAGCGGGAGGGTTACCCTCCAGAAGGTCTCGAAACGGGAGCAGCCATCGATCATCGCGGCTTCTTCGATCGACTGCGGAATATCCTGGATGAAGACCCGCATGACCCAGACGACGAACGGCAGACCCGCAAGCCCGTAGGCAGCTGCAAGAAGCCAGTAGGTATCGAAGATCCCCAGCGTCCGCGCAATGATGAACATCGGGATGACGCTCACGATCGGAGGCAGCATGCGGATCGAGAGCACCTCGAACGCCATCACCTCCTTGCCCTTCATGTCGAAGCGCGCCAGCGCGTAGGCCGCCATCGTTCCGCAGATCATCGCAAGGGACGTGGCCATTGCGACGATAACTGCCGAGTTGATGAAGGCGTCGAGCGCATCGAGCTGGGTGAACAGCTCGGCGTAGTTGACCAAGGACGGCTCGAACGACGTGAACACAGGCGGATATTGCGAGATGTCGAGCTCGCTCTTCAGCGACGACGACGCCATCCAGAAGACGGGGAACGCGAAGAACAGAGTTGCGAGTATCGCGAGAGCATAAGCGCCGAGCCCCTGAAGCACCGGGCGCAGAGTTTTTGGTTTGGACATGATGACCCCCTCGCTCAACGATTTTCCTTGTCCGCCACCAGCTTCATGAAGCCGGTCAGACGCACAAACAGCAGGACGACGACGAGAACGATGATCAGCGTGAGCCAAGACAGGGCAGAGCCGTAGCCGAGATCGAAGAAGCGGAAGTTCACGCGCTGCAGGTAAACGCTGACGACGTCGGTCGCGAAATCCGGCCCGCCCCGCGTGATGGTGTAGATGGTGTCGTAGGTTCGGAACGCATCGACGATGCGTAGCAGGGTGGCGATCACGATCACCGGCTTCAGCATCGGCAAGGTCAGAGAGACGAACATCCGCCAAGGCGAGGCCCCATCGATAGCTGCAGCCTCGAAGGGCGTCTTCGGCAATGAGGAAATGCCCGCGTAGATGATCAGAAACATGAACGGCGTCCATTGCCAGACGTCGACAAGGATCACCGAAAGCAATGCCGTCGAGGACGAGCCCGCCCAGAGCGCCGGCGGGATGCCAATGAGGCCCATCAAGTAGTTCAGCACCCCGAGGTCAGGCATCATCATGATCCGCCAGGTGATCCCCACCGCGACAGGCGTGATCAGCATCGGGATCAGGATGACCGTGCGCAGGATCATGAACCCCGGGAAGCGCAGGTTGAACAGCAGGGACAGGAGCACGGCAAGCACCAGAGAGATGCTGACGCTTGCCGCAGTGAAGATCAGCGTGATCAGTATCGAATGCCAGAACTGGCCATCCTCGAACGCGTAGACATAGTTCGCGAGGCCAATGAACTCCTTGGCGTCGCCGTAAGTCGGGTTGTAGTTGGTGAGCGACAGGTAGAGCGAGTGCAGGAGCGGGTAGAGGCCGACAACCGTCATGACGATGACGGTAGGTGCCATAAGGAGGGTCGCGATCTTCCCTTCGCCAGCACGTTGCGCCTTGTCTGCGCTTTGTGTCTTGGGCATGGTCATCTTCCTTGATTGTCGGGGCGCCGTCGGGCGGCGCCCCGACGCGATGGGATTAGCGGCGCACGAGACGTTTCAGTCGTTTTTCCGCATCGACCATGGCCTCCTGAGGCTCCTTGCGACCATTCACGCCGGCCAGGATTTCCTCGTAGAGCACGCGCTGCACCTCGACCGCGTTGCGAAGACGGTAAGGCGGGATCGAAATGGGTGTTGTGCCGCGAAGCTCGAAGTCCCGGAATGCCTGGAGCATGGGGATTTGCTCCACGATCTCGGGGTTCTCAATGTCGCGCTGCAGAGCGAGCGACGATTCACCCCCTTCGCGGAAGAGCTCATACGCACGCCCTTCGGCCATCCAGGCAAGGAAGCGATAGGCGTCCGCCTTGTTTTCAGATGCCGCGTTCACCATGATCGACCAGCCACCAACCATCTGCTGCTCGAACGCTTCAGTGGGCGCGACGGTGTAGCCAAAGCGGCCTTTCATGGGGCCATCCTCGATCCCGACGATCACGTCGGACCAAGTGATCATCATGGCGGCCTTGCCCTGCTGCATGAGCGAGGAGCCCTCCGCGTAATCGAGACCATCGACGCCACGCGGCGTGAACGGCAGCACTTCACGCAGACGTTCGATCGCGCGGGCCCCCTGCCCTTCGGAGTTGAAGATCAGGTTGCCTTCTTCGTCCATCACGCCGTCATTGTGGGGCTCGATCTTCGTCATTCCCATGAGGCGTGAGCCCCAGTCTCCGCTCATGTGAGCATCTTGACCGCCCAGCAGAAGCACGTTGCCGGCGACCTCGTCGCTGTGAAGCTTTTCGGCCGCGTCACGGTACTCATCCCAATTTGTCGGTACCTTGGTAATGCCAGCCTGCTCGAAGAGGTCCTTGCGATAGACGAAGACCGGTGTCGTCATGATCAGCGGCAGGCCCCAGCGTTTTCCCTGGAATTCGGAATAGGTCAGCGACGCCGGCGCGAGGTTGGCCACGGAAATTTCGGGCAGATCGGGATTCTCGGCCTTGATGTCATCGAGGGCGACTGCCCACCCGTTTTCCATCGGCTGTCGGATCCACAGGTTGTCGATCGTGACGAGATCGAAAGTCGAGGAGCCTTGGCTCAGTTCAATGAGGAGCTTTTCGAAATGGGCCTCGTAGGGGTTGCTTTCGCCCGTCACCTTGGCGCCCTCGTAGGCCTCGGCCACCGAGGATGTGAGTGCTTCTGCCCATGCCGTGTTGCTATTGAGGATATTGAGCGTCGGCAGGGACTGTGCTGCAGCAAATCGCGCGCCGGGAACCGCCATCAAGGCGGAAGCCGCAGCCATGCTCTTCAGTACGCTCCGACGCGACCGCGAAATCATCTGTGGGTTTTTCATCATCTACTCCTCTGCTGGTCACCGGACCATTCTTCTGAGTCTCGGCCAGAAAACGTTTACCAGAAAACGTTTCAAAAGCGACTTTCGTCAAGTGCTTTTTTTTGGCCATGATGGGATAATCACATCCTGCAGGTGCGGCGAAGCGAGAAGAGAATGGGAAGATTATAGTATGTTTTTAGCATCTTATAGATGACACCAAGACATTCTCCAAAACTGCGCTCGAGCCCGACGAGACTGCAGAAAAATTGAGCTCTGGCCGTGAAAGGCAACGGAGTCTATGGAAAGTTAACCAGGTCACCTGACCACAGCGGCGCCTTGGCGCCAGTCAATATGGACTTCGAAACGTGCCCAAAGCAGCCGCCACAACACCCAAGACGCCTCGCTCCAAAGCCAACATTCATGACGTTGCCAAGGCGGCTGGCGTATCGATCGCGACCGTCTCTCGCGTTCTGAACAAGAACAAGACCGTGCGCTCCGACATGCAGGAGCGGGTCATGGCGGCGGCAAGATCGCTCGGATACACCGCCAATTCCGTGGGCCAGGCCCTGAGAACTCAGAGAACGCATGTCATCGGCACGATGCTGCCAAAGATCGACGATCCGATTTTTTCGATCATCGGCGCTGGCGTTCAGGAAACACTCCTCGCCCGTGGGTATGTCGGCTTCATGCAGACCATCGGTTTCGACAACCGAGACCTTTTCGATCATGCCATGTCGATGATCGAAAAGGGGGCAGAAGGTTTGATCGTGGTAGGACAGGTGCAGGACGAGCGCCTCCTAACCTACTGCCAAGAATTCAGTTTCCCGATCGTATCCGTATATTCCTATACGGAATCTGGCGCTCTTCCTTCTGTTGGGTTTGACAACTACGAGGCGGCGCGCCAACTGCTGGACATGCTGGCGCAGTTCGGCCACCGCAAGATCTGCATGATCGCCGGCACGACCGATGGGAATGACCGCCAGGCAAGGCGCGTCGATGCGTATAACGCATTCATGGCGGAACTCGGCGAAGAGCCGATCGTCGAGACCCTCGACATGACGCGAGACTATGCCACTGGCGCCTCTGCATTGCGGCGGATCCTTTCCCGGCGGCCGGACGTGACCGCCGTGCTCTGCAACCGCGATGAGATTGCCTTCAGCGTCCTGGCGGAATGCCGGAGGCGGCGAATCCGGGTCCCCGAAGACCTTTCAGTCACCGGGTTCGACGACCTCGAGCACGCTGCTCTTTTCAATCCAAGCGTTACGACGGCGGCAGTGCCAGCAAGGAAGATGGCCGAACACGCGGCAGAGGCCATCATGAACCTTCTCGACAGCGGTTCGGCAATTGAATCAGCGCGTTACGAGACAGAAGTCATCCTCAGAGAGTCCACTTCTCGCCCCAAGGTATGACTGTTTTCTAGGCAAATGAGGGCGCAAAAGGGCCACAGGCCAAACTGCGCGCTTGACAGGTATGAGAAAACGTTTACCCAATGATGTGGTCCACTGAGAGGAGCCCCAGATGAATTTTTCGAGAATGGTCAATGTCGTCAGCGCCCACGCGGCGGGCGAGACCAACGACGTCATTACCGGCGGCGTGCTTTCCGTGCCCGGTCAGACCATGTTCGAGAAAATGCAGTGGCTGGAACGCGAAGGCGACGAATTGCGTCAATTCTTGCTGAACGACCCGCGCGGCGGCGTCACGCTGTGCATGAACCTCATCCTCCCCTCGAACGATCCCAAAGCCGCCTTTGGCTACGTGATCATGGAATCCGATTTCTACGTGCCGATGTCCGGAACGAATACGATCTGCACGGTGACCGTTGCTCTCGAGACCGGCATGGTCCCCATGCAGGAGCCCGTCACCGATCTGGTGATCGAGGCACCCGCGGGCCTGGTGCCGATCCGCGCGGAATGCGAGCGCGGAAAAGTCACCTCGGTCAGCTTTGACAACGTGCCCTCTTTCGTCTTCTACCGCGATGCCGAGATCGACGTTCCCGACATCGGGAAGCTCAAGGTCGATGTGGCCTATGGCGGGATGATCTACGTGATCGTCAACGCTGAGGACTGCGGGTTCTCGCTCGATCGCGAGGATGCCGCCGACCTCGTTACGGTCGGCGAGAAGATCAAGGCCGCCGCGGCGGTCCAACTCCCCTGCGTTCACCCGGAAAACCCGGAAATTCACACCATCAACCAGACCCTATTCGCTGGCCCGCTTCGCCGCGAGGATGGTGTCCTGCGCTCGAAGAATGCAGTTATTGTGTCCCCCGGGCGCATCGATCGTTCCCCCTGCGGCACCGGAACTTCGGCCCGACTGGCGTTGCTGCACGCCAGGGGCGAAATCGCCGAGGGCGAGCTCTTTGTTCACGAGAGCATCATCGACACCGAATTCCAGGGAGTGGTGAGCGCCACGACCACCTGCGGTGGCCAGCCGGCCATCTCGCCGCGGATCAGTGGCCAGGCGTGGATCACCGGATTCCACCAACACGTCCTCGATCCGACCGACCCGTTCCCGACGGGCTATCGGCTTGGCGACACTTGGTGAGAAAGGAAAAGAGAATGGCTAAGATCCTAAAAAAAACCGACCCGTTCGACCTACGACAATATCGTTGTTGGTTCCGGCTCCGCAGGTGCTGTCGTCGCCCGCAGGCTTGCAGACGCCGGGCACAAGGTGCTGCTCATCGAAGCGGGCCCCAATGACGATCACATCCATATCCGGATGCCCGCTGCCCTTGGCCTGCCCCTCGGCAACGACCGTTTCAACTGGCGTCTGGAGAGCGAGCCCGAGCCGCATCTGAACAATCGCCGCATCCTTGAAGCGCGTGGCCGCGTTCTCGGCGGTTCTTCGTCAATCAACGGCATGAACTGGGTCCGCGGCAACCCGGCCGACTATGATCACTGGCGCCAGCTCGGCCTTGAGGGTTGGTCCTACGACGAGGTGCTGCCCTACTTCCGCCGCTCCGAGACCTTCGACAAGGGGGGGCAACAGCTACCGTGGCGGCGACGGTCCGATGCAGATCGAGACCTGCGGAGCCAAGGGGCCGCTCTACGATGCATTCCTGAGCTCTGCCGAGCAATGGGGCATGGAGCGGGTGGCCGATCACAATGCCTACCGTCAGGAAGGCGTCCATGTCACGCAGCGCAATGTCGGGCGCGGTCTGCGCTGGAGCACCGCGCGCGGCTATCTGCACGAGCTCCCGGACCGCGAAGGCTTCGACATCTGCGTCCAGGCTCGCCTCCTCAAGATCGAATTCTCCGGCAAGCGCGCCGTGCGCGCGCGGATTGATTTCGCGGGCGAAGCACGCGTCATCGGAATCGAACAGGAACTCGTGCTTTGCGCTGGCGCCATCCACAGCCCGCAACTGCTCAAGCTCTCCGGCATCGGAAACGCTGATGAGCTGCGCGAGCACGGTATCGACGTGGTGCAGCATCTGCCCGGTGTGGGCGAAGGTCTGAAAGATCACGTCGCGGCACCCGTCATGTACCGCGCGACCCAGAACGTCTCTGCTGCAAAAGAGCTCTCTACCTTTGGCAAGCTCAAGCTGGGCGCTCAGTGGGTCCTCGCGAAGAAGGGGCTCGGCGCCACCAACTTCTTCGAGGTCGGCGCGTTCATCCGTACCGATGACAGTGTCTCGATCCCGAACGTGCAGTTCGAGTTCGTGCCGATGCTTGGCGAGATGCAGCATGGGTCGGTCAAACTCGAAAATGGCTTCCAGTATTTCTTCAGCCTGATGCGGCCCCGCTCGGAGGGCAGGGTCTGGCTCCGCGATGCGGACCCCCGCTCCAATCCGAAATTCGTCTTCAACTACTTTGCTGACGAGAATGACCGGCGGGAGGCGATTGCCGCGATCCGCATCATCCGCGACGTGATTTCGCAAAATGCGTGGGATCCCTATCGCGGCGAAGAGGTGATGCCGGGCATTCAGCACCGCTCCGACGAAGAGATTTTCGCGTTCCTCCAGAAGGAAGCGGGCACGAACTACCACCCCTGCTGCACCTGTAGGATGGGCACCGGTGACATGGCCGTGACGGACGCGCAGGCGCGTGTCCACGGCATCGAGAACATGCGGGTCGTCGACGCATCGATCATGCCCGACATCGTTTCTGGCAACCTCAACGCGCCGGTCATCATGATGGGTGAGCGGGTGTCCGACATGATGCTGGGGCGCAGCCTGCCGCCCGCATCCGCAGACTATTACAAGACAGAAGGAGCCGCAGCATGAGCATCAAGAAGAGTCCCGAGAGCTGGGCCCCCAACGCCGATCAGGATCTTGGTCCCGTGCTTATCCTCGAACCAGAGGAGGGAAAGAACTTCTGGCAGCCGCAACCGGCCAACGGGCATATCTCCGTTCGCATTTCCCCTGATTTCCTGGACGTGCAAACGCCGTTCTCGCTCGGCACGCAGACACTCCCCGCCGGCGGATACGTTCGCGAACACTCACACCCGGAGCATGACGAGGTGCTTCACTTCATCCGCGGTACCGGAAAGGCGGTGGTCGATGGGGAAGAACATGCAATCGTGCCCGGGAAAACGATTTTTGTTGGGCGGAACCGCCGCCACATGTTCGTCAACAGCTCGCAGGATGAGCTGCACTGGGTGTGGTTCATCCAACCGAACGGGCTTGAGCACTTCTTCGAGGAAATAGGCCGAGAGATGGTGGTGGGCGGAGAGGACCCGACCCCCTTCCCCCGACCGGAAAACGTTCTCGAGATCGAGGCGCGCACAGCGTTTGCCCCGCAACCTGCGGACCAGCGGAAGCCCGACTGACATGCCGTTTCATACTGCAGATGATGGAACCCGGATTCATTTCCGCGACATCGGGGAGGGTCCCGCAGTGGTCCTCATACCCGGTCTTGGAGGGGATGGCGCGTTCTGGAACGGGGTCGTTTCCTTGCTGCAAGGGCGCTACCGGCTGATCGTGACTGACCATCGCGGCGCCGGGCAAAGCGATCGGCCCGACGGGCCCTACTCCATTCCCCGCATCGCCAAGGATGTTCTCGGGATCCTTGATGATCTCGGGATCCATCGGGCAACCTTCGTCGGACACTCGACGGGCGGCATGATCGTGCAGACGATCGCCACCTCCTGCCCACGTCGCGCCTCCGCGATCATCCTGTCAGGCACCTGGGAACGCAGGGATCTGCGCTTTCGCAGGATGTTCCAGGCCCGCATCGCGCTGCTCGAGCATGCTGGTGCCGTGGATTACCACCGGCTCACGCAGGCCCTCGGCTATGACAACGACTGGCTCGAAGCGCATGCCGAGGAGATGGCGCAGGAGTTGGACCGTGCCGAGGAACGCCTCGCCCCAAAGGCCGTACAACTCGCGCGCATGCAGATGCTCCTGGAGCATGATTGCCACGACAGGTTGCCCGAAATCGACTGCCCCACACTCGTGCTCGGCGCCGGCGACGACGCCCTAATCCCGCTCGTTCACGCCGAGAGGCTTGCAGCCTTGATCCCCAACGCGCGGCTCCGTGCGCTGTCGGGCGGGCACTTCTACCCGCGCGCCTATCCCGAGCAGTTCGCGACCCACGTCAGTTCATTCATAGAAGAGGCGCTTCCATGCACCACCCAAGCATAGCCGCCATCGGCTTCGGCGCCATGGCACGCAGCCTACAGAAATCTCTGGAGCAACATGGCGACGTCACCCTGAGCGCCTGCCTCGTGCCGGAAGCCTTTCGCGCGTCTGTCCCTGACACGATCACGGCCTACACGAGCGTCGAGGATCTCATCGCGGCCAAACCCGATCTTGTCGTGGAATGTGCGACGCACGACGCTGTGCGCGAGAGCGTCCCTCCGATCCTTCGCGCGGGTATCGATGTCATCATCGTGTCGATCGGCGCTTTGGCCGACCGCGACCTGCGGGAAACCCTTCAGGACGCGGCTCATTCCGGAGGATCGCGGGTTTCGGTCGTATCGGGTGCCATCGGCGGCCTTGACGTGCTGAGAGCCGGCGCGCTGGCCGGGCTTGAAGAGGTGACATACGTCGGACGCAAGCCCCCGCGCGCCTGGGCCGGTACACCAGCCGAAACGCTTCTCAACCTGAGCGCTTTGACCGAGCCAACAGAATTCTACGAAGGTTCGGCAACCCAGGCCGCGCACGACTACCCGAAGAACACCAATGTGACCGCCGCCGTGGCGCTCGCAGGCGTGGGCTTCGACGATACCCGCGTCAAGCTGATCGCCGACCCCACCGCTCAAACGAACTCTCATGAGCTCGAGGCGCGTGGCGCGTTCGGACGGTTCCGGATCGTTCTTGAAAACAATGCTCTACCCGAAAACCCGAAGACCTCGTGGCTTGCAGCACTCAGTGTCGAGCAAGCAGTCCTTCGGCACTTCAACAGCATGGAGGTCTAAATCATGGACATGAATCTGGCCAACAAGGTCGCCATCATCACCGGTGCCGGTGCGGGCATCGGCGCCGCAACCGCGAAGCTCTTCGCGGCCGAAGGCGCTCAGGTCGTGGTCGCAGACTATGACGCAACAAACGCCAAAGACGTCGCCGACGAAATTGGAAATTCCGCCATCGCCATCGAGGTCGATGTTCGCGACAGCGCCTCGGTGAAGGCGATGATCGACGAGACCATCAGCGCCTTCGGTGGGATCGACATCCTCGTCAATAATGCCGGTCGCGGGTCGCTGGGAACCGTCGAGACCTGCGACGAGGATCAGTGGAACGACATCATGGCGGTGAACGTCAATGGTGTTTACCTCTGCTCGAAGCACGCGGTTCCGGAAATGCGCAAGCGTGGCGGTGGTGTCATCGTCAACACCGCTTCGAACATCGCCATGGCCATGGCGATCAAGGACCGCGCTGCATATGTCGCCGCGAAGGGTGCCACTGCATCCCTGACCCGCGCCATGGCGCTCGATTTCGCCGCCGACAATATCCGCGTGAACTCTGTCGCGCCCGGCGTGATCTGGTCAAACTACTACAACAAGATGCTTGGTGAAGTCGCGGATCCCGACGCCTTCAAGGCGGGACTTCGTGCCCGTGCGCCCTCCAATGCGTGGGGACAGCCCGAAGATATCGCCAATGCGATCATCTATCTCGCCTCCGACCGGTCTTCCTTCGCGGTGGGCACCATGCTGACGGTCGACGGCGGCGCATCGATCTGGTGAGCCACATGATCCTCGAGGAACGAGACTACCGCCTGAAGCCGGGAAAGGCCCCGACCTTCCTCCAGATTTACGAGAAGTACGGGCTGCCTGTGCAACGGCGTCACCTGGGAGAGCCATACGGCTTCTTTACCAGCGAGATTGGCGAACTCAATCATGTGGTCGCCATGTGGCGCTACAACGATCTGAACGACCGCGCCGAGCGACGCGCCGCTATGTTGCTGGACCCGGATTGGCCCGGATACCTCTCGAAGATTGATGGGCTCATCGACGTGCAGAATATCCGCATTCTCACCCCAGCGGGCTTCTTCTTCCCGGCCCGTTGACCCCTGGGCTGGCCGGCTCCCTCAAATTCGGCCAGCCCCTTTTCCATGGATTGGTCTTCAGCTTGGAGAACAAATTCAATAGGCACTCGAGGAGCGTCGGCAACCGATCGCGGCATGCATCGCACCGTGTGCCGATCGTTGGATTGATCTTGACCGGCCCACCGGAGCGCAGGATCGCCGACCCCGAATGGGGTGAGTTCCTCTGCGGTGCATCAGACGCATGTTTACATCTCGGGTTTCAGCTCCGGCTGGTCGGCGCCGCAGGAAAGGCCCCGGATCAGCTCAGCCTGCGGCTGCTGGAGCGCGACGCGTGCGACGGCTACATCCTTTTCGGGGGGACGACTTGTAACGCGCCGACGCTCGAAGCCTGGCCTGAAGATTTCTCAACCCCGGTCGTGCTGTTTGGAGTCCCGCCAGGGAGGACTTCCAAACTACAGGCGCTCCTTGAGATTGATCACGAAGCGGCATTGCGGCAGGCCTTCGACTATCTGGACGCGCTCGGCCATCACAGGTTGAGCGCATTCTTCTCGGGCAGAAGCGCTGAAGCATTCAGAGATCATAGTCCCTCTGACCTTGACGTAGAGGTTCACGCCGATGTGCTGACGGAACGTCAGGCTTTTCGGCGCGCCATGGTGCTCTTGGAGACTAGCCCACCCCCGACCGCGTTTCTCACGAGTTCTCCAATTCTTGCCATCGGTATCCGCCGGGCACTCGAAGGCTGCGGCCTCACCTTGGGGCGTGACGTGTCCATCATCACCTTCGACCCTTCAATCAGCATGCTTGGCGGCACCGATATGGCACCGGCTTTCACCTGCATTCGTTACTCCGCCCAGGAAGCCGGAAGCCGGAGCGTTGAACTTTTTGCAGCCCTCTTGTCGAGCCGCCACGAAGACACGCTGTTCGACACGATGACCCCGAAACTCGTCATCGGACCAAGCACGGGCCCCCTACTCGGAAAGAAAAGTCATGAGCATTGAACGGCTGAACCTCCTTAGCGATACCCACCTCCTACGCCAGCCCGCGGCCGTCTTGTGCGACGTTGACAGAACCCTTCTCCGGCACGACCACAGCCTGCCGGAAGACGTCGCAACCGCAGCCCGAGACTTGCCGTTTCCCCTTATTCTGGCGTCCGCAAGGTCGCCCATCGGCCTACACCATGTCCATGACCGCACCGGCGCGGAAGATTTGGCGGTTTGCTTTAACGGCGCCTGGATTGGAAACCCGCAGACCAGGCAACCCCTCTACGCACTGCCCCTGCCTCGAGATGCGGCTGAATTTGCCTTCTCGCTCATCCTTGAGCTTGGCGGGGCCCCAGCCTGGTTTGGCATCGACCATGCGGTTGCATTGACGACGCAGGCTGACTGCGTCGGGCAAAGGATCAAGGTGACCGGAGGTCCGCTTCGTCTGGTTGACCACGCGTCGGAAATTTCTGGTACACCGTTCAAACTTCTCGCGACGGTCGATCCCGACAGAATTGCCGAGATTTCGGCAGCGCTCGGCAGAACTCTAAGGGACGTCGCCTATGTGGCTCAATCGGGCCCGGGGCTGATCGAGATCGTTCATCCGGAAGTTTCGAAAGGTGTCGCGCTCTACAAGGTCGCTGAAATCCTTGGGGTGCCGCCCGAACGGCTTGCAGCCGCGGGTGACTCCAGCAACGACATCGAAATGCTCAGGGCCGCCGGCCTGAGCATCGTTCCGGACAATGCCTCTAGGGAGGTCAAGAAGTTCGCTGACGTTGTTGTTCCCCATTGCGACGAAGGCGGCATCGCGCATGGCTTTCGCTGGCTGGCAACTCTGCCTGAGTGACCTCCACTTGAGTGGCTTGGCAAAGATGTAGGCGAGATACATTTTCCCATTTATATTACTAAGTAATATAAGTAGGAAAGTTATCTGAAAATGGAGTCTGCCATGAATATCGACAAGGCCATGGAAGCATTCAAAGGGCCGAAGGCCGTCATCCTGCCAGACCAAGGGCAAAGCTTCACCTACGGCGAGAAAAGAATTCCGGCGCTCCTCAAGCTCGCCCCGGGTCAGTACCCGCACTACAAGTTCAGTGCCGTCCGCTTTGATCTCGCGCCGGGACAGAACCTCGACCTGATGGCCACGCGACTGGCAGGGCGCATGCTGTACTGTCTGGAAGGAAACGGCGCCATCTATCTGAACGGCAAGAAGTTCCCGTTCTTCGAAGAATGCTTCGCGCATGTCGGGGAAGGCCATTACTCGGAAGTGAAGAACACCGGCAGCACGCCACTTCAAGTTTTCAGCTTCGTGTTCGGCCCGTCCCTCGAGGGGGGGGGCGGGGATTGCCGATGGCGCTGAACCGCATGTCAGCATCAACCCGGCAACGAAGGCGTCGCTTGGTCTCCTCACAAGGGAAGAAGCGGCTGCCCTTAGTGACGACGCTCGCGGCGTTCTCAGCCACCAACTTCCCGATACTGGCCCGTCGTTCTGGCAAGCGCGACCGAGCGCCGGCTGGGTGGAGGTCAAGCTCGCGCCGTTCACCCACGATGTGCATCACTACGCCCTCCTGATGCAGACCCTGTATCCTGGTGCCGCCGTTCGAGAGCATGCCCATAATCAGCTCAACGAGTTCTTCATCATCACGAGGGGCACAGCACGTGCATCTCTCGATGGCGCAGAGGCCACCTGTCCCAAGGGCTCGGTCATCATCATCGGCCGGAACGTGTGGCATTGGTGGGGAAATCCGGGTGAGGTCAACGCCCAGAATTTCGCGATCATTGACCCGCCGGGTGTCGAGGGTGCGCTCGCCCTGACCGGACGAGAGCGTCGCCACGATGAGCCGTGGCCCGATGATATCGAACGTAGCCCCGAAACCGGACGAATCCTCCACGAGCGCTACGGTTTCGTGATTAAAGACGGTTCTGCGGACGCCACGGCTTGAAAACCGAGCGGCCCGGCGACAACCTCCCCGGGCCGCACATGAAATGGGTGGCGCCCGCCAGCGACCAACGTTTCAAATATCAGGGCAGAGATTTGACCCAGCGCGACAAGCCGATCGAGGGGGCCTACAGGCCGATCATCTACAGCCTTCTGCAGGTTGCCCAAAAGATGCTGCAAACACGCGAGATCTACGCAAACATCGTAGGCGTGACGCCGCCGCAGTTCAGCATCCTGACCGCTATCGGAGAGAGCCCCCGGACATCCGTTGGCGACCTTGCGATGCGCCTCAATGTCACCGGTCCCTTTGTGACCAACGAAGTGCGAAAGCTCGTCACCGAAGGCCTGGTGCAAAAGACGAGTTCCGACGCAGACAAACGTCGCGCGGAACTTGTGCTGACCGCGGAAGGTACCGCGCGACTGCACCGCGCCGACGTTGAACGTCACACCGCTAACGCCACCATCTTCGAAGCCTTCACCTCGACCGATCTTGCCGAATTGGGACAAGACCTTGATCATCTCAGGGAAGGACTGGACAAGGCACTTTACCAACTCGACGCTCCTACCGGGACCAAACACGGACAAGACTGAGAAAATTTTAGGCTAAGCACGCTGCAATCAAGAATTTTAGCATATGATTGCGAGAAAACGTTTACTCTGTCGCGAATCTTTCATATCCAATACGCCAATCGCCCCCACCCAACACGGCAGCCTGTCGTCTGCGTGAGAAGAGGCATCCGGACATTTTGACATGGAGGACGCCCTTGTCCCATTCAGCCAGCATCCCCGATATCCGCATTCCGAGAATCGCGACCACAGCCGTGTTCTTCATCAATGGCATGGCATTGGCGCTGTTCTTCGCGAACATCTCCTTGATCAAGGATGCGCTCCAGCTCAGCGACAGCAGCCTTGGCAGTGCCCTCGGCCTTCAAGGCCTGGGGACGGTGGTTTTCGTGGTGATTGGCAGCCTCGTCGCAATTCGGCTCGGGACCCGAGCCACGATGCTGATCGGCGCATGCTTTATGAGCGCGGCGCTGACGGCAATCGGAAGTGCCGGAAGCTTCTACCCCTTCCTACTCGCGGTGCTCGCGCTGGGTGCGGCGAACAGCTTCGTCGATGTCTCAATGAACACGCATGCCTCCCTCGTAGAACGCGAGTACAGCCGCGAAATCATGCCGACCTTCCACGCCGCGTATAACTTCGGCGGCTTCGCAGGTGCGGCCATCGCTTCGGTGCTGATCCGCATGACCGAGACGGCGATGACTTCGCTTCTGCTGGCTGGCGTTGCAATGGTTGCAATTCTTGTCGTCGGCTGGACGTTTCTGGGTGATCTGCGCCCATCGAAATCCGTGTCTGAGGAGCGTCCCCTGTTCCCCTCTCTGCGTAAGATCGGTGGGAACTCCACCCTTCTCCTTCTCGGCAGCCTGATCGCGGTCGCGCTCTTCGTCGAAAATGCAATGAATGGTTGGAGCGGCGTTTATCTCAACAATGTTGTCGGTCAGGATGCTGCCCGTGCGGCGGATGCCTTCGCCGCCTTCCAGATCGCCCTGGCGATTGGGCGTCTCGGAGGCAGTTGGGCCCTCGCACGGCTGGGCGCCCGCCGCGTGATCATTTTCGGCGGTCTTCTCGCGAGTGCAGGTGTTGTTCTGGTTGTGACGGTGATCTCTCACTGGGCAGCGCTCATCGGCTTCGCGGCGATTGGCCTCGGTCTCGCAAACTGCACGCCGATGTTCTTTACCCGCGCTGCGGCGGCCATCCCATCAGCCCCTGCAGTCGGGATCGCCTTGGCGAACGTCATCGGATATCTTGGATACATTGCCGGACCGGTCGTTCTTGGGCTCCTCTCCGAAGTCAGCGACCTTAAAACCGCCTTCCTCGCTGTTCTCGCGGCGATGCTCCTCATTGCGCTGGGTAGCAAGAGTGTCATGAAGATCCGCTGCTCGGCAGACCTAGCTGCGAACTGACCGATTTCGGATGCAGGCCGTGCCAGCGGCTTGCATCCTCGTCTAAAGTAAGACCTGCGACCTGGAGGTCCCCAAGCTGCTTTTGTCTGTTTCGAACCACTGGACTTGGGGCAGCGATAAAACGCATCTCCTGATCGGACAAAGTGTCGGTCATCGCGACGTCATATGCCAAAACGCCGCGAGACCTTCTTGTCCGCCATCTGGCACCACACCGAGTACAGGACGCAATCTTTCGGCGAACGAGGGTCACTTGCTACAGCGCTCGGAGGCCCAACCACTTCTCCTCCGTCGGATAAGGCCAAATTATGTGATTAAAGAATGATATGAGCCAGTGAACTGTCTTTACCTCGCGTTTGACGTCTCGCCTTGACGGTTGGCGTCTCCTCCGAAGAGACGGATGATGCCCTGCTCAATATGACGGGTCATTGCCTCGCGTGCGCCGGCCTGGTCCCCGGCCCGGATCGCAAAAAGCACTTCTTCGTGCTCTGTTATGACTCTGTCAGAGACTTCATGCAGCCCAATGCCACGCAACTTTCGACCGAACTCCAGCCCCAGCGCGATTTGCTGACGTAGGGTTTCCAGCGCGAAACGATAGTAGGGATTGCCCGAAGCCGCAGCGACCGCGATGTGAAAGGCGAAATCAAGGTCGAACACGCTGCCGCCAGGCGGCATGCCTGCAAGCGCGCCATGTGCGGTCGCAATCGCCTCGATCGCGACGGGGTCCTGCAGTCGCGCGGCATCCTCGGCGGCCGCAGCCTCGACGATCTGACGGAACCGCATGCAGCGCTTCATGTCCTGCACGGTCCGGATCGACAGCGCGCCGAATTCGGTCAATGGCGGCTCCACGATCACCCGCGGCTGCACGTAGTTTCCTGACCCCCGGCGAGAGAACAGCCTTCCCTCGTCGCGCAACCGCGCCAACGCCTTGCGAAGCACGGGACGCGACACGCCGATCTCGCGAGCCAGCTCGGTCTCCGGCGGCAGTCGCCCGCCCGCGGCCCACTCTGGTTTGTTCAGCATGTCCGATATCATGGCATGTGCCTGTGAAGGAAGATCCTGAAGCATGCAGCGCTGCGCCCCCTTGTGCGCATGGAGGTGGGAGTGGCCTGCGACAATGCCCGATTTGGCCGGGTCGGTCGAGCGGATTGGTAAAAATGACTAACTAATCTTTACTCATATTGACTCCTGAGTAAAGATTAGTACTTCTATGTCTCGACGGCAGCTTACGCATGAGGAGGAGCGGATGCGCATCATCGGCCTGGAAACGGTGCAGCTCGAGGATTTTGGCAACCTTGTCTGGGTGCGGGTGCACACCGACGAGGGTCTGATCGGACTTGGCGAGACCTTTCGTAACCCCGAGGCTGTCTGCGCCTATATCCATGAGACCTGCGCCCCGCGCCTGATCGGCGAAGACCCCCGCGCCCGGACCCGGCTCGCGCAGGCCCTGCGCTTCGATGTCGGCAATCGCTTTCAGGGTTTCCCGACCCGCTCGATCGAGATCCGCGGCAATTCGGCCGTCGACATCGCCCTCTGGGACCTCTGCGGCAAGATCTTCGACCAGTCGATCACCACGATGCTCGGCGGCACGGTCCACGAGAGCTTCCGGCTGTACAACACCTGCGCCAACTCGAACTACAACAACAAGGTGCGCACCGGCTACGACAGCCAGATCTACTCGCGCAAGACCCAGGCACCGCAGGAGATTACCCGTCACGAAGACTTGCTGATGCAGGTCTACGAGCCAGCTCGCCTTGCCCGCGAATTGCTCGACGAGGGCATCACCGCAATGAAGATCTGGCCCTTCGACGTGCCCGCGCGCGAGAGCGGCGGCCGCTGGATCACCGCCGAGCAGATGAAGGAAGGCCTCTGGGTGCTTGAGCAGATCCGCGACGAGGTCGGCGATGCGATGGACATCCTGATGGAATACCACGGCCTGTGGACCCTGCCGCCGGCGCTCGAGATCGCCCGAGCCACCGAAGAGTTCGGGATCTTCTGGCAGGAGGACGCCGTCAAGCTCGACAATTTCGACGACCTGCAACGCTATGCCGAGGTCTCGCGGACGCGCATCGCCGGCTCCGAAAACCTCGGAACATTGCCCTGGTACCGCGAGATGTTCGCCCGTGGCACCATTGATGTCGCCAACTTCGATGTGGCCTGGACCGGTGGCCTGACCGAGGCGCAGCGCACCTCGCATATGGCCCTGGCACACGACCGCACCATCGCGCCGCATGACTGCACGGGGCCGGTCACCCTGCTCGCCAACCTGCAGCTGATGGCGGCGATGCCAAATGCGTTGATCGCCGAAACCGTCCGCTCGCATCTGGAGGGATTCTACAAGGAAGTCATGACGGATGTGCCGCGGGTCGAGAACGGAAGGATCTTCCCGACCTCCGGCCCGGGTCTTGGTGCGGCGCTGAATTCCGACGTGATGTCGCGCCCCGACCTGCGGCGACGCATCAGCGGACGGGCCTGCGACTGAGCCGGGTCCAACAGTCCATCACTTCGTTTGCCAGGAGGAGAAAACGAATGAGTGTTAAGAAAATGTTTAGCTTTGGGGCGATTGCACTGATCGCGTCGACCTGTGCCGGCGCAGCGCTGGCGCAGTCCAACTTTCCAGAAGGCACGGTCACCATCATCGTGCCATACAGCGCCGGAGGCGGCACCGACAACTTCGTACGCGCCCTCGAGGCACCGCTGGAGGAAGCTTTCGGCACAGATGTGGCGGTTCGGAACATCGCTGGCGGAGGCGGCGCGGTGGGGCTGACGCAGACGCTCGCAGCCAAGCCCGACGGCTACACGGTGACCATTCCCAACAATGCCTTTTACACCCTGATCGGTATGGGCAACGTACAGTTCGCGATCGACGATTTCGACTATATCGCGCGCATCGTGACGGAACCCTACGTGCTGACCCTCTCACCCAAGAGCGGCCACAGCGACCTTGCCAGCTTAGTCGCCGCCTCGCAGGAGAAGCCGGTGACGCTCGGCTTTGCGGGGGTTGGCTCTTCCTCGCACATCCTCACGCTCGCGATCGCCGAGGCGCTTGGCGCGCAGGTGAAATTCGTGCCCTACGCCGGCGGCTCCGAGGCGACCGCGGCGGCGCTCGGCGGACATATCGACGGCGTCGTGCTCTCCCCATCCGACGTGGTCTCGGCGATCGAGGGCGACGGCAGTCTTGTACCCGTGGCCACCACCAGCAAGACCTCGCTGCTGCCCGACGTGCCGACCTTCGCCGACGAGGGGTTCGAGGTGACCACCGACCAGTGGCGCGGAATCGCCGCCCCGGCGGGCGTGCCGGCCGAGGTGATCACTGCCTGGGAAGAGGCCCTCAAGCGGGCGGTCCGGGACGAAGGCTTCCAGACCGCGGCAAAGAACCTAGGTGTCGAATTCGCCCCGCTCTATGGAGCGGAGTTGCAGGAGTTCGTGAAGACCGGTGAAGAGGTCCTTCTGCCTCTAACCCGCGAAGTCGCGGGCCGCTAGGCCAGCGCCTGCAGCGCTCCGCCGGTCTCTCCCGCCGGCGGAGCCTCGGTTTTCCATGACAAACCAGGAGACTGCCATGCGCCTACTGTCCGGACGCATCGTGTTCGATCTCGCCCTTCTCGCCGGCGCCGCCTGGGGACTCTGGCAGAGCCAGAGCCTGCCGCCAGGATACGGCGGGGGCGACATTGGCCCCGGAGATTTCCCCCGTGCCGTTCTGGTTCTCGGCGTGATCGCGCTGCTTGCAGTGCTGCGCCAGGACGTCAGCGCGGCACTGCGGCGCGCCCCTGACGTGGACACCCCGCCGCATCTGCAGGGGACGTTTGCCGCGCTGCTGATCTCCGCGCTGCTGATCGCTTATGTGCTGCTGCTCGAGCCACTCGGCTTCTTGGCGGCGACCGGCGCCTTCCTCTTCTTCGGCATCCTCGCCTGCAGCCGGTTCTTGGACCCGCCCGACTCCGTCGCGGCCTGGCGGCGTACGCTGCTTGGCGCCGCGCTCGTCGCCACGGTGGCGACCGGGCTATCTTTCTTTGTCTTCACCTACGGCTTCGGCCTGATCTTCCCCTGAGATTCGCAAGGCCGAGAGGAACTTACGCATGGACAACATTCTCGAAGCCCTCACCCTGGTGGCCGACCTGCGGGTGCTGCTCGGCATTTGCACGGGCACCTTCCTCGGGCTCGTCATGGGCGCGCTGCCCGGGTTGACCGCAGCCATGGCCATCGCCCTGCTGATCCCGCTGACTTTCGGCATGGGGCCGGTGCTGGGCGTCGGTATGCTGCTCGGGGCCTTCTGCGGCGCCATTGCGGGCGGCGCGGTGCCGGCGATCCTGCTTAACATTCCCGGCACGCCCTCGTCGGTGACCACCACGCTCGACGGCTTTCCGATGGCCCGCAACGGCGAAGCGGGCAAGGCGCTCGGCATTTCGATCACCTCGAGCTTCATCGGGGGCGTCATCGGGGCGCTGCTGTTGATCGCCCTGTCGCTGCCGATCGCCCGGTTCGCCCTGGAGTTCGGACCGGCGGAGTTCTTCGCGCTCGGGGTTTTCGGCCTGGTGATCATCGCGTCGGTGTCCTCGGGCTCGATGCTGCGCGGGCTGGTGGCTGGGCTGCTGGGGCTGTTCCTCGCCACGGTCGGGTCCGATCCGATGACCGGGGCCTTGCGCTTCACTGGCGGCGAGCCTGCGCTGATTACCGGCATCGGCCTGCTGCCGGCGCTGATAGGCCTCTTTGCCGTGAGCCAGGTGCTGCAGGACGTCTACAGCCGGACTGGACGGCGCGCCGCCGAAGCCGTCACCCAGAGCTTCGATCGCGCTCGCCCGCCGTTCGGGCTGATCGCCCGCGCGTGGAGGGTCGTGGCGTCCTCCACAATCATCGGCGTCATCGTCGGGGCCATTCCGGGTGCCGGCGGCTCGATCTCGTCGTTCATTTCCTACGATCAAGCCCGGCGCATGTCGCGCACACCCGAGAAGTTCGGCACCGGCGCGCCCGAGGGGCTGATCGCCTCAGAAAGTTCGAACAACGCCACTGCGGGCGGCGCGCTGATCCCCATGCTGACGCTCGGCGTGCCGGGCGAAGTGGCCACCGCGGTGCTGATGGGCGGGCTGACGATCCAGGGCGTGCGGCCCGGCCCGGCCCTCTTCGATCAGCAGGCCTCGCTGGTCTACGCGATCTTCCTCGCCTTCATCCTTGCTAATTGCGCGATGTTCCTGATCCAGCTTTTCGGGATCAGGCTGTTCGTCCGCATCCTCGGGGTGCCGACGCGGGTCATGATGCCTCTCATCCTGATGTTCTGCGTGATCGGGGTCTACGGGGTAAACGGTTCGGTCTTCGAGCTCTGGCTGATGCTTGGCTTCGGGGTGCTAGGGTTTTTCCTCAACCGCTACGGCTTCGGAACAGCGCCGGTGATCCTCGGGCTCATCCTGGGGGCGCTCACCGAGTCTAACTTGCGCCGAGGCATGACCGTATTTGACGGCGACTGGACGGCCTTTCTGTTACGGCCAATCAGTGCAACGCTATTGCTGTTGGCCGTGCTCTTCCTCAGCGCGATCCTTTGGCAAAACCATAAGTTCAGGCAGAACGACAAAAAGGCAGAGGAGGCCTCACAGCGATGACCAACAACCCTTTCAAAGCCGCGCTCGCCGCGCGAGGAAGGCTCTCCGGCTTCTGGCTCTCGCTCTGTTCGCCCGCGGTGACTGAAATCGCGGGGGGGGAGCGCTGCGGACTGGTTGCTGCTCGACATGGAGCACGCCCCCAATGACCTGTCGATGATGGCCGATCAACTGCGCGCCTCGAAGGCGGTGGGCGGGCCCGAGCCAGTGGTGCGCCCGCCGGTCTCAGAGCCGGTCATGACGAAACGCCTGCTCGATGTCGGCGCCCGCAGTCTGATGTTCCCGATGATCCAGTCGGCGGAGATGGCCGCCGATGTGGTGCGCTGGACACGCTATCCGCCGCACGGCATTCGCGGCCATTCGGGCACGATCCGCGCCAATCGCTACGGGCGGAGCACGGATTACCTAATGAGCTACGAGGCGGATTTGTGCATCATTGTGCAGGTCGAGACTCCAGAAGCGATTGCCGCCATCCCCGAGATCGCCGCAGTCGAGGGGATCGACGCGATCTTCATTGGTCCCGGTGATTTGGCCTCGTCGATGGGCAAGGTCGGCAATGTTGGAGACGCGGAGGTGCAAGAGGCGATCCGGCGTGCCACCGCAGCCTGCCAAACCGCGGGAATCGCGGTCGGCATTCTTGGATACGGCGCTGAGGCCGCACGCTCCTACTTCGACGCTGGCATCAACTTCGTCGCGATAGCCGGCGATGCTTGGCTCTTGGCGCGCGCTATGGACGACATGATCAAACAAGTCGGCTAGCGGGGGCTTGGAGACAAAAAGCGGGTAGCTGGCGTTTAGGCTAAGTGGGAACTAAAATCGTCGCTAAGATCCGAGTGTTCGTCATCAAGTGGGTCGGGGGCTCAGGATACTCTGACGCTAGGACGGCTCTTCCAGGATTGGCGCTCGAAGGAGGGGCGCTGAGCCGTCTCCTGCCCCCCCAAGCAGACGCGCCCGCAGCCAAGCTGCGGGCGCTTTCGCCTGCGGTGCCCGGACGTCTCAGGCGACCTGATTCGGAACTTCTCCGCCGCTGAACCAGGCATCGAGGTTGTCCAGAACCCGGTCGCCCATCGCCCGGCGGGTGACTTCGGTTGCCGAGCCCACATGCGGCAGCAGCACCGTGTTCGGCAGGTCGATCAGCGCCCGCGGCACCTGCGGCTCGTATTCGAACACATCCAGCCCGGCCGCGCCGAGTTTGCCGGTCGACAGCGCCGCGATGAGCGCGGCTTCATCCACCACGGTCCCGCGCGCGACGTTGACCAGGATGCCCTGCGGCCCCAGCGCCTCGATCACCCCCGCATCGACAAGGCCCGCTGTCTCTGCGCCCCCCCCCCCCGGCACAATCACCACCAGCGCGTCGCAGACCTCGGCAAGCGCCAGCGCATCGGGATAGTGGGCATAGGGCAGATCGCGCGGCCTACGGGTGCAATAGGCGACCTCGAGCTTCATCGCGGTGAGCCTCTCGGCAATCGCCTGCCCGATCCGGCCGAGCCCGAGCAGGCCGATCTTCCGCCCCCGCCGCGAGAAGGTCAGCGGATAAGGTTTTTGCGGCCAGTGCCCGGCGCGCAGGTAGGCATCGGCCCGCGGCAGCTGCCGCGACGTGGCGATCAGCAGGCCGAGCGCAAAGTCGGCAACCTCTTCGGTCAGCACGTCGGGCGTGTTGGTCACCACGATCCCGCGCGCCTACGCCGCGGCCACGTCGATGCTGTCGTAGCCGACGCCGAATTTCGCGATGATTTCCAGAGCGGGGGAGCGATCCATTACCCCGGCATCGACCTTGCCGGTGCCGGCGACGGCCATGGCCCGCACCTCGCCGTCGCGGCCGGTCTGATCGGGTCCGATGAGCTGGTACCCGTCGAGGCGTCCCTCGCTGGTGGCGCAGGCGCGGGGCATGTAGAGCACGGGTCTGGTCATGGTCTCCTCAGAAAATGTCGGGCTCACCGGCGGCGCGGCCGAAGTCGCGCTCGAGGTAGTCGAAGTCGCAGCCCTTGTCGGCCTGCGTGACGTGGCGCGAGAACATGTAGCCCCAGCCCCGTTCGAAGCGCGGCGCCGGCGGCGTCCATGCGGCCTTGCGGCGGGCGATCTCTTCCTTGTCCACCAGCATGTCGAGGCTGCGGTTGGGCAGGTCGAGCCGCACGATGTCGTCGATCTTCAGCAGCGCCAGTGGCCCGCCGACGAAGCTCTCGGGCGCGACGTGCAGCACGCAGGCACCGTAGGAGGTGCCCGACATCCGCGCGTCGGAGATGCGCAGCATGTCGCGGTGGCCCTGCTTGATCAGCGCCTTGGGGATCGGCAGCATGCCCCATTCGGGAAAGCCCGGGCCGCCCTGCGGGCCGGCGTTGCGCAGCACCATGACGTGGTCGGGCGTCACGTCGAGCGTCTCGTCGTCCACCGCCGCCTTCATCTCGGGGTAGCTGTCGAAAACCAGCGCCGGGCCCTCGTGCACGTGGAACTTGGGATCGCAGGCGGCGGGCTTGATGACCGCGCCATCGGGGCAGAGGTTACCGCGCAGCAGCGCCAGCGAGCCCTCGTGGTAGACCGGGTTCGTGAGCGGGCGGATCACGTCGTCATTGTAGACCTCGGAGGTCTTCAGCGCCGCGGAGAGCGGCTTTCCGCTCACCCCGACCACCGAGGTGTCGAGCCGTTCCTCAATCTGCTTCATCAGCGCCAGCAGGCCGCCGGCGTAGTAGAAATCCTCCATCAGGTAGTCCTTGCCCGAGGGGCGGACATTGGCGATCAGCGGCGTGACACGGCCGAGTGCGTCGAGATCGTCGAGCGTCAGATCGACGCCGGCGCGGCGCGCCATGGCGATGAGGTGCACCACGGCATTGGTCGAACAGCCGGTGGCCATGGCGACGATGGCGGCGTTGCGCACGGCGGCGGGGGTCACCACCTTGGCGGGGGTCAGGTCTTCCCAGACCATCTCGACGATGCGCCGGCCGCAGCTCGAGCCCATGCGCTGGTGGCCGCTGTCCGCCGCCGGGATCGACGAGGCGCCGGGCAGCGTGAGGCCCATGGCATCGGCGATCGCGGTCATCGTCGAGGCGGTGCCCATGGTCATGCAGGTGCCGACCGAGCGCGCGATGCCGCCCTGGATCCCGAGCCATTCCTCGTCGGTCACATTGCCGGCGCGGCGCTCGTCCCAGTATTTCCAGCCGTCCGAGCCAGAGCCCAGAATGCGGCCCTTGTAGTGCCCGCGCAGCATCGGCCCGGCGGGTAGGTAGATCATCGGAACGCCGGCGGTGATCGCGCCCATCACCAGCCCCGGCGTGGTCTTGTCGCAGCCGCCCATCAGCACCACCCCGTCGAGTGGGTGGGCGCGGATCTGCTCTTCGGTCTCCATCGCTAGCATGTTGCGGTAGAGCATCGAGGTCGGCTTGGTGAAGCTCTCGTCCACCGACAGCGCCGGCATCTCGACCGGGAAGCCGCCGGCGGCGAGCACGCCGCGCTTCACGTCCTTCACCCGCTCGGGGAAGTGGCCGTGGCAGGAGTTCAGCTCGGACCATGTGTTGAGGATGCCGATGATCGGCTTTCCGCGGAAATCCTCTTCGGCGTAGCCCAGCTGCATCATCCGCGAGCGGTGGCCGAAGCTGCGCAGGTCGTCGGGCGCGAACCAGCGCGAGGACCGCAGGGTGTCGGGGGTTTTTACGTGCTTGGTCATGAGGGTCTCGCTTACCGGCCGCGCAGGCGGCTCACCGTCGTGCGGGTAGAAATCTGTTCGGGATCGGTGATCAGTTCGATCACCGTGGGGCCTGCGTGCTCGAAGGCGGCAATCAGCGCGGGCCGGAACTCTGCGGTCTTGGTCACACGCGCATGGGCCGCGCCGAGGCCCTCGGCGATCTTGCCGATGTCCGAACTCACGATATCGGTGCCCGAGATGCGGGAGGGATGCTCGCGCTCCTGATGCATGCGGATCGTGCCGTAGGTGCCGTTGTTGAAGACCAGCACGATGGGCCGGCCGTCGTGCTGCACGGCGGTGGCGATCTCCATGCCCGACATCATGAAGCCGCCGTCGCCGACAAAGGCGATGGCCTGCCGCTGCGGGTCCTCGAGCGAGGCGGCGACGGCGGCGGGCACCGCGTAGCCCATCGAGCCGCAGGTCGAGCCGATCTGCCGCCCCGGTCGGGCGTAGCGCAGGAAGCGCTGCGCCCAGCCGGTGTGGTTGCCGGCGTCGAGCGTGATGACCGCACCCGCCGGGATGAGGTCGCGCACCTCGGCCATGGCCTGCCCCATGTCGAGCGGGACGTCATGCGGCGGCGGCTCGGAATCCGCAAGGTATTCATCGCGCAGCGCCGCGCGCCAGCCGTCCTCTGCCGGGGTGGCGGGCTGCGCGGTCAGCGCGGCGAGCGCCGCATCGGGGCCCGAGACCGCCGAAAGCGCAGGCGAATAGACCCGGCCGATCTCATTCGCATCGACGTGGATATGCACCAGCGTCTGCGCTGGGGTCGGCACCGAAAGCGTCGCGTAGGTCTTGGTGGTGATCTCTCCGAGCCGCGCGCCGATGACCAGCAGCAGGTCGGCCTCGGCGAGCCGCTTGACAAGGCTCGGAGCCACGCCGGTGCCGAAATCGCCGACATAGACATCCGAGCGGTGGTCGATCAGGTCCTGACGGCGGAAACTGGTCGCCACCGGCAGGCGGTTGGCCGTGGCGAACTCCAGCAGCGCCGCCGCGCCCGCGTCGGTCCAGCCGGGGCCGCCCGCCAGCAGCAG
>NZ_NTHN02000029.1 GCF_002300555.2 Alloyangia mangrovi
CCGCGGTTTCCTCGTCGTTCATCGCCATGCGGGCAAAGGTCTCGCGGACCATGGCGGCGGTGCGCATCGGGTCGGGCTCGCCGTTGACCCCTTCCGGGTTCACGTAGATGAGGCCCATCTGCACGGCCGACAGCGGGTTCTCCAGCGAGGCCGGGTTCTGCATGTCACCGTAGCGGCTGTCGGAGGGCGCGAGCCATTCCTTCTCGGCGCCCCAGTAGACGTCCTTCTCGGGGTGCCAGATGTCCTCGCGGCCGAAGCCGAAACCGAAGGTCTTCAGGCCGGCGACCTCATAGGCGATGGTGCCCGAAAGGATCATCAGGTCGGCCCAGCTGATCTTGTTGCCGTATTTCTTCTTGATCGGCCACAGGAGGCGGCGGCCCTTGTCGGTGTTGACGTTGTCCGGCCAGCTGTTCAGCGGCGCGAAGCGCTGGTTGCCGGTGCCGCCGCCACCGCGGCCGTCGGCGAGGCGGTAGGATCCTGCCGCGTGCCACGCGACGCGGGCGAACATGCCGACGTAGGAGCCCCAGTCGGCGGGCCACCACTCCTGGCTGTCCTTCATCAGAGCGCGCAGGTCGTTCTTCAGCGCCTCCACGTCGAGCGATTTCACCTCTTCACGGTAGTCGAAGTCCGGCCCCATCGGGTTGGTCTTGAGATCGTGCTGGCTCAGAATGTCGAGGTTGAGGCCCTTGGGCCACCAGCTGGTGACCGAGGTTCCGCTCTCTGTCAGGCCGCCGTGCATCACCGGGCATTTGCCACCGGTATCGACGTCGTTTCCGTCCATATCAATTCTCCCATAGGATGAGCATCCTTGTGCGGGACGAGGCAGGGCAGCGGGCGAAAATCTGGACCGTTGGCCCATCTGGTGCCGCCGCCGAGGTTCCTCCTGCACCGGCAGTCTAACCAGAGGGCCTGTCAGGGTCAGGTGATTCGTACGCGTTTACGTTGCGCCTGCGGCGGTCGGCCGCGGGCGCATATATATATTTACGATGTAACAAATTGAGCACAGAGCGAGCGACGGACCTGTCCGGGCACTCGCCCGTGCGGAGCGGTCAGACCCTTGCGATCGCCTCGGCAATGGCCTGCATCCGCCCTGCCCCTTCGGGCAGCAGCGGCAGCAGCGCGGCAAGCAGCAGGCGGGCCTTGGCGGCGCTGAGATCGCCGGAGAGGATCGCCCCCGCCTCGACCATGGTCACGCCGCCGCTGTCGGCGCCATAGATGGCACGGGTCCGCCCCTCGGGGCAGCGGGTGGCAAGGATCACCGGGATGCCCGCGGCGACGAGCTTGCGGGTGGCCTCGGCGAAGCCCTTGGGCGCGTTGCCGCGACCGAAGGCCTCGATCACCACGCCCGAGACGCCGCTTGAGGCACACCACTCCATG
The DNA here is from genome assembly GCF_002300555.2 of Alloyangia mangrovi. Classification (GTDB taxonomy): domain Bacteria; phylum Pseudomonadota; class Alphaproteobacteria; order Rhodobacterales; family Rhodobacteraceae; genus Salipiger; species Salipiger mangrovi. The sequence goes on from NZ_NTHN02000029.1 coordinate 1,378, forward strand.
TAGCGCGGCGTGCTGCCGAGCCCGAGCGCCATGAGCTCGACGTTCGGATCCAGAGACGGCGTTTCGATCACATGACGCGGGCGCGCCGGGCGGGTGTAGAGATGCACCTCGCCCTCGTCGACCTCGCCGAGCTTGCCGTGGCCGTTCGACCGGAAGGTGTCCACGCGCGAGCTGTGCACCTTGCTGACGTAGCGCGCACCGTGGATCTCGCCCTCGAAGACGATGACCGCGCCGACGCCGGTCAGCTCGGGGCTTGCGGCGCAGAGCAGCGCGTCGCTCATGTTGCGCGGCCCGTCGGTGTCGGCCTGACCCGCGTGGCGCTGCGCGCCGGTGAAGACCACCGGCTTATCAGACCCGACGAGGAGCCGCGCGAGGAAAGCGCTCTCCTCCATGGTATCGGTACCATGGGTGACGACCACGCCATCAACGCCGGCCTCGGCGAGCCGCGCATCGATGTGGCGGCAGAGCTTGTGGATGGTCTCGAGCGTCAGCGCGTTGCTGCCCGCGGCCTCGATATTGTCGACTTCGACGGTGATCCCCGGCAGCGGCGCGTGCAGACTCTTCAGGAGCGCATCGCCGTTGAGCCCGGCGGTCACGGCGCCGCCCTCGGTCTTTGCGTAGGAGGCGATTGTGCCGCCGGTGGCGACGAGAACGATATGGGGCATGCGGACCTCCTGCGGGGCGGAACTGACGGTGCGTGACGCCTGCATAGGCGCGCGAGCGCGCGAAAGCCAGATGGCTTGGCGGCGGGTGCCTGTCCGGGGGTTTGCGGAGGGAGGGAGGATGCGGCGGCCCCAAGGGAGGAGGAGAAGGGCCGCCGCCGATTTCCGGGGCTGAGGGAGGAGGAGAAAAACCCCGAAAAAATCCTTGGACGCGTTGCCGCGTCGACAGGAGCACATTTAGGCGCCTGCCCCGGGCCGGACAATGCACATTCCTGCAGGGCCGACTTGTCGAGAGTGCATGGCGCGTGGAACCCCCTGAAAATACCCGGTCCGTGGCAGCCAACCGTGGCCGACTTGCTGCACTCGCGGCCGACACGAATTTTTTTGAAGTCGGGCTCGCACAACAGCATATTGACGCATCAGCGGCATCCTGTTCTAGATATAGTTGCTTTTCGGTTCATCGAGTCGGGCGACGGCCCGGCGCGGCGCTAAGAGGGAAATCGGTGTAACACCGGTGCTGCCCCCGCAACTGTAAGCGGCGAGTGAAGGCCCAATGAGCCACTGGGGACCCCCCCCGGGAAGGCGCGGCCGGACCCACGACCCGCCAAGCCAGGAGACCTGCCGAAGGCCTGACTGAATGACCACGAACGGAGGGTTCGGGGCGTGCGAGGACCGCGGCAGGCGCCAGGCCTGTGCGGTGACGCGTCCCCGCCTTCGCAGCTGAGGACGCAAGAGCATGATCACCGTCTACTCGAAACCCGCCTGCGTGCAGTGCACCGCCACCACCCGCGCGCTCGACGCCAAGGGGCTGGACTACAACGTGATCGACCTCACCGAGGACGACGCGGCCATGTCGCTGGTCACCGAGCTCGGCTACCGCCAGGCGCCCGTCGTGACCTTCGGCGAAGACCACTGGTCGGGCTTCCGCCCGGACCTGATCGCCCGCCTCGCGAGCTGATCGCGGCGGGATCGGCAACAAGGGATCGGCCATGTCGGGGCTCGTCTATTTCTCCTCTGCCAGCGGCAACACCGCGCGTTTCGTCGCCAGCCTCGGCCGGGCGGCGCTGCGCATCCCGGTGTCGCCCAAGGAGCTGACGCCCGAGCCCGGTGATCCCTTCGTGCTGATCTGCCCGACTTATGCCGATGGCGAAGGCCGGGGCGCGGTGCCCAAGCAGGTCATCCGCTTTCTCAACGACCCGTCCCGCCGCGCGCTGCTGCGCGGCGTGATTGCCGGCGGCAACCGCAACTTCGGCGAGACCTTCGCCCTTGCCGGCCGCGTCATCGCGCAAAAATGCAACGTCCCCCTGCTCTATTCCTTCGAGCTGGCGGGAACGACCAAGGATTTCGCCCGCGTCAACGACGGGCTCGACGCTTTCTGGGGGACCCCATGCTTGACCGCCTGAACGAGACGCTGGATTACCACGCGCTCAACGCCATGCTGAACCTCTACGATGCGGAGGGCAACATCCGCTTCGAGGCCGACCGGATGGCGGCGCGGCAATACTTCCTGCAGCACGTGAACCAGAACACCGTGTTCTTCCACTCGCTGACGGAAAAGCTCGGCTACCTCGTCGAGGAAGGCTACTACGAGGCCGAGGTGCTGGAGCAGTACCAGCCCGCCTTCCTGCAGAAGATCTGGGATGCTGCCTTTGCCAAGAAGTTCCGCTTCCCGACCTTCCTCGGCGCGTTCAAGTATTACACCTCCTACACGCTGAAGACCCGCGACGGGAAACGCTTCCTCGAGCGCTACGAGGACCGCGTGGTCATGGTCGCGCTGGCACTGGCGCGCGGCGACGAGGGACTGGCGATGTCCTTCATGGAAGAGATCCTCTCGGGGCGGTTCCAGCCCGCCACGCCGACCTTCCTCAACGCCGGCAAGAAGAGCCGGGGTGAGCTGATCTCCTGCTTCCTGCTGCGCATCGAAGACAACATGGAAAGCATCGGCCGGGCGATCAACTCGTCACTGCAGCTGTCGAAGCGCGGCGGCGGCGTCGCCCTGATGCTGACCAACATCCGCGAGGCCGGCGCCCCGATCAAGGGCATCGAGAACCAGTCCTCGGGCGTCATCCCGGTGATGAAGCTGCTCGAGGACAGCTTCTCCTATGCCAACCAGCTCGGTGCACGTCAGGGCGCGGGCGCGGTGTATCTCAACGCGCACCACCCCGATATCCTCAAGTTCCTCGACACCAAGCGCGAGAACGCCGACGAGAAGATCCGCATCAAGACCCTCAGCCTTGGCGTGGTGATCCCCGACGTGACCTTCGAGCTCGCCAAGCGCAACGAGCCGATGTACCTCTTCTCGCCGCATGACGTGCAGAAGGTCTACGGCGTGCCCTTCTCCGAGATCTCGGTCACCGAGAAATACGAGGAGATGGTCGAGGACAAGCGCATCCGCAAGACCAAGATCAACGCCCGCGCCTTCTTCCAGACGCTGGCCGAGATCCAGTTCGAGAGCGGCTATCCCTACATCATGTTCGAGGACACGGTGAACCAGATGAACCCGGTGGACGGGCGCATCACCATGTCGAACCTCTGCTCCGAGATCCTGCAGGTGTCCGAGGCGTCGGAGTTCAACGACGACCTGAGCTATTCCAAGCTCGGCACCGACATCTCGTGCAACCTCGGCTCGATGAACATCGCCAAGACGATGGACGGCCCGGATTTCGGCGCCTCGATCGAGACCGCGATCCGCGCGCTGACCGCCGTGTCGGAGATGTCGGCGATCGACTCCGTGCCCTCGATCCGCCGCGGCAATGACGAGAGCCGCGCGATTGGCCTTGGTCAGATGAACCTGCATGGCTACCTCGCCCGCGAGCACGTGCACTACGGCTCGGACGAGGGGGTCGAGTTCACCTCGGTCTATTTCGCCGCCGTTGCCTATCACGCGCTGCGTGCCTCCTGCGCCATGGCGCGGGAAAAGGGCATGACCTTCAAGGGGTTCGAGAAGTCGAAATATGCCGACGGCAGCTTCTTCGACAAATACGTCACCCGCGACTGGCTCCCCGAGAGCGAGACCGTCAGCAAGCTCTTCGACGGCATTGCCCTGCCGACCCGAACGGATTGGGAAGCGCTGAAATCGGACGTCATGGAGTATGGGCTCTACAACCGGAACCTGCAGGCGGTGCCGCCGACCGGCTCGATCAGCTACATCAACAACTCGACCTCCTCGATCCACCCGATCGTGTCGAAGATCGAGATCCGCAAGGAAGGCAAGATCGGCCGCGTCTACTACCCGGCCGCCTTCATGAACAACGAGAACCTCGAGTATTACCGCGATGCCTACGAGATCGGCCCCGAGAAGCTCATCGACACCTATGCGGCGGCGACCGAGCACGTCGACCAGGGCCTGTCGTTGACGCTGTTCTTCCCCGCCGAGGCGACCACGCGGGACATCAACCGCGCGCAGATCTACGCGTGGAAGAAGGGGATCAAGACGATCTACTACGTGCGCCTGCGTCAGACCGCGCTGGAAGGCACCGAGGTGCAGGGCTGCGTTTCCTGCACGCTCTGAGCTGACTTGTGGAACATGAGGCGCGCGTGCGCGCGCGCCGAACGAGACAAGGACCGCAGGGTCCACGAAAGGGATGATCCGCGATGAAGGACACCGTCACCTCCCCCGCAGTGCCGCGGGCGATCAACTGGAACCGGCTGCAGGATGAGAAGGACCTCGAGGTCTGGAACCGCCTCACGGTGAACTTCTGGCTGCCCGAGAAGGTGCCGCTGTCGAACGACGTGCAGAGCTGGGCGACGCTGACCGACGCCGAGAAGCAACTGACCATCCGCGTCTTCACCGGCCTGACGCTGCTCGACACCATCCAGAACTCGGTCGGCGCGCCGGCGATGATGCCCGATGCGCAGACCCCGCATGAGGAGTCGGTGCTGACCAACATCGCCTTCATGGAAGCCGTGCATGCGCGCAGCTACAGCTCGATCTTCTCGACCCTCTGCTCCACGCGCGAGGTCGACGAGGCCTTCCGCTGGTCCGACGAGAACCCGCATCTGCAGGCCAAGGCCAAGGCAGTGCTGGAGACCTACGCCGCCGGGGCCGACCCGCTGAAGCGCAAGATCGCCTCGGTCTTCTTGGAAAGCTTCCTGTTCTACTCGGGCTTCTACCTGCCGATGTACTGGTCGAGCCGCGCCAAGCTGACCAATACCGCCGACCTGATCCGCCTGATCATCCGCGACGAGGCGGTGCACGGCTATTACATCGGCTACAAGTTCCAGCGCGCGCTGGAGCGCGAGAGCGCCGAGCGCAAGGCCGAGCTGAAGGATTACGCCTTCTCGCTGCTGTTCGAACTCTACGAGATCGAGGCGCGCTACACCGAAGAGCTGTACGACGGTATCGGGTTGAGCGAAGAAGTGAAGGCCTTCCTCCACTATAACGCGAACAAGGCCCTGCAGAATCTTGGTTTCGAGGCGCTTTTCCCGCCCGAGGCAGCCGAGGTGAATCCGGCGATCCTGGCGGCGCTGAGCCCCGACAGCGAGAACCACGACTTCTTCTCTGGCTCGGGCTCGAGCTACGTCATCGGCAAGGCCGTGGCCACCGAGGACGAAGACTGGGACTTCTGATCCCCGCCTCATTCGTTGCTAGCCGCGGGCGGTTTCTCCGCTCGCGGCTTTTTTTGTGCCTGGCGCAGACCTGGCACCTAAGACAACATGAAGCGCCGCCCGCAAGATTCGGGCGACGCTTTGTTTTTCCATTTCGAAGTTCGGCGATCAGAAGGTCTTGGTCAGACCGAAGTAATAGGCTCGGCCCGGCTCGTTATAGGTGTTCGCCCCGTCGCCCGAGCGCAGGATCTCGGTGTCGAAGACGTTGGTCACCCCGGCCTTGAGGTCGAAGCCGTTGTCGAACTGGTAAGTCATCCCGAGGTTGACCAGCGTATAGGGGTCGCGGTCCTCGACGTCGTCCTGAGCATAGCCGGTGGACGCGCTGTATTCGGTCGCCTCGATTGCGCCGTAGTGGGTCAGCGAGGGAATGAGACTGAACTTGTCGTTCACGTTCCAGGTCACCGCGGCATTGATCGTGTAGTCGGGAACCAGCGACAGCGGCACGTCGACCTCGATGTCGTCAAAGCTTTCGCCATCCGAGTTGGTGCCGCCCTTGATCTTCAGCTTCTGGCTCGACTCGATCATGTAGGTCCCGTTGACCGCCAGCGAAACCCGATCGCCGAAGGGCATGGAGAAGCTGCCCTCGAGCCCTTCGACCGTCGACTCGGGGATGTTTTCCCACTGGTAGAGCCGCGCCGTGCTCGAGCCCACAAGCGTTGTCCCGACCTGTTCGGTGCCCGCCTGAATCTTGTTGCGGTAGTCATTGTGGAAATAGGTCAGCGTCGCGTTGATGCCGTTCAGGCCGGCATAGGCCACGCCGATTTCCGAATTGATCGAGGTTTCGGGATCCAGATCGTCGTTGCCCAGCACGTAGCAGGGTCCGTCGCCGACATAGGGGTAGGGGCAGCCATTGCCGCGGGTCGTATAGACGTAGGTGTCCGAGAGCTGGTAGAGCGTCGGCGCCTTGAACGCCCGGGCGACGCCGCCCTTGACCGTCCACTCCGAGTTGACCGCGTAGGAGGCATTCAGCCCGCCCGACCAGTTGTAGCCAAAGCTGTCGGCCCAGTCGACGCGCACCGAGGGGGTCAGCGTCAGCCGGTCGGTCCACTCGATGTTGTCCTCGAGATAGAGGCCGAGGGTCAGCTGCTCGGTGATCTCGTCGCCCGAGGCGGAGTCGATGCTCCCGTCATCGGTGGTGAGCGACGAGAAGGAGCTGTAGTCGCCGAGGTCGAGCCGCTCGTAGCGCGCTTCCGCGCCGAGTGTCAGCGCCGAGGGGCGGCCGAGGAAGCTGCGGTCGATGTAGGTCTCGGACTTCGCCGCGATAGCGTCGAGCAGCGCTGTATCCCACTCGTCGGTCGCGTTGATCATACCCTCGGAGCCGCCGGCCGGACCCTCGGTCAGGCGGGTGTTGTCGGTGTGCTCGTACTGCAGGTAGCTGCGCGTCTCGCCCCATCCGTAGCTGCCGTTGTGGGTGATCGCGGCGGTGTAGCGCTCCATGACGTTGGTCTCGTCGCCGTCCTCGGCGAGATCATCGACAATCGTGCCGCCGCTCTCGGTCAGACCGCTGCCGAGCAGCTTGTCGCCAGCGTAGATGTTGCCCTGCCGCGACCAGCCGAGATCGAAATCAAAGCTGTTGCGGTCACTCGGCGTCCAGCGCAGCAGCAGCGAGGCATCCTTGTTCACCACGCCCTCGCTGCCCGCATCGTACCCACATTCGGTTTCAGCGCCGGTGCGGTCGGTGCAGGTCTCGCCCTCGATGGTCTCGGCGTTGAGCTCGGGGTCATCTGCGTCGGTCTTGTTGTAACTGCCCGAGAAGCGCAGCGAGAAGTCGTTGTTCAGCTTCTTGGCCCAAAGCAGGTTGTAGCGCTGGGTCGCACCCTCGAGGCTGCTTTCGGGCACGTCGAAGAAGGTGCCGAGCTGCAACAGGTCCTCCTCCGGGGCCTTGGTGATGATGTTCACCACGCCGCCCGCTGCGCCCGAGCCATAGCGCGCCGCCGCCGGGCCGCGGATGACCTCGATGCGATCCACCATCTCTGCGGGGACCCAGTTGGTGTCGCCGCGGGTGTCGCGCTCGCCCGAGCGGCCCATCTTGACCGAGGTGCGCGACAGCACCGGCTTTCCATCGATCAGGATCAGCACGTTCTCCGGACCCATGCCGCGGATGTCGACCTGGCGCTGGTTGCCGCGCTGGCCCGAGGGTGAGGTGCCACTGAGATTCACGCCGGGCATCTTGCGGATGATCTCGGCCACATCGTTGACCACGGGCTGCTTCTCGATGTCCGCAGCGGTGATCGTCGACGTGCCGAGCGCCTGCTTGATCTGCTCCTCGGCGGTCAGAACGATGGTGCCGAGTTCGTAGCCGCTGTCGTCGTCAAGGATGAGGTCCTGCGCCAGTGCCGGGGTCAGCGGGGCGGCGGACAGGAGAAATACGGCTGTGCCAGAGGCAAGCCGTGCACGTACGGATGCCATGAGCGATCCTCTCTACGCTGAAGGTTTCACGATGTCTTGAGGGTCGCTGGCGGAAGCTGGCGCGGCGAAGCAGAACCATCTTCGCTCCGCTACCGCAATATTCCAGACAAAATCACTCAGTTTAGTGTCGCATTTCTACAACAAGGCGCGATCCTTCGTGCAGCCCCCGCGCTTATGGCCGTGGTTGTGGCCGCCTTGGGTGGTTCCGCCTGCGGTTGCGTCTCTGCACGGTCCGGACACTGCCTTTGCGTCAGCCTTCAGGGTCATGGCGCATCCGCGACGCAAAGGGCGATCACCCATCCGCGTGCCGCCGATGCAATTTCGCCCGTTCCATTGCCGCGCAACTTCTGCAAACGTGATTGCAAAATCTTTCCGCCGGGGCCCACATAGACCGGATCGGGAACGGATAACAAAACCCGAAAAACCACAGAGAGGTACATCATGAAACTCACCGCAGCCGCGTTCCTGACGCTGACCACCGCGCTGGCCGGCGCCGCCTCGGCCGAGACCTGGGACATGCCGATGGCATACCCCGCCAACAACTACCACACCGAGAACGCGCAGATCTTCGCGGATGCGGTCAAGGAATGCACCGGCGGCGAGCTCGAGATCGTCATCCATGCCGGCGGCTCGCTGTTCAAGGGCGACGAGATCAAGCGCGCCGTGCAGCTTGGCGAAGCGCAGATCGGCGAGCGGCTGCTCTCGGCCCATGCCAACGAGAACGCGGTCTTTGCCTACGATTCCATCCCCTTCCTCGCGACCTCCTTCGAGGCCTCCGAGAAGCTGCGCGCCGCCGCAGAACCGGTACTCGCCAAGGTGCTCGAGGCGCAGAACATCGTGCCGCTCTACTCGGTGCCCTGGCCGCCGCAGGGCCTGTATTTCTCCAAGCCCGTTGACAGCCCCGAGGCGATGGAAGGCACCAAGTTCCGTGCCTACAACTCGATCACTGCGCGCGTGGCAGAGCTCGCCGGCATGGTGCCGACGCAGGTCGAGGCGGCGGATCTCAAGCAGGCTCTGGCCACCGGCGTCGTCTCGGCGATGATCTCCTCGGGCGCCACCGGGGTGGATGAAAGTGTCTGGGAAGACATGACCAACTTCTACGACGTGAAGGCCTGGCTGCCGCGCAACACCGTCTTCGTCAACAAGGACGCGCTCGACGGCCTGTCGGACGCGGCACGCACCTGCGTGCTCGACGAGGCGGCTGCCGCCCAGACCCGCGGCGCCGATAAGGCCGCTGAACTGGCGGGCGGCTTCGTCAAGACGCTGGCCGACAACGGCATGGACGTGAACCCGCCGAGCGAGGCAATCACCGCCAAGCTGCAGGAGATCGGCGAGACCATGACCGCCGAATGGCTGGAGAACGCGGGCGAAGAGGGCAAGGCCATCGTCGACGCCTACGAAGCCCAGTAAGCACGGTCGATGCAGACGCGGGGCGCCCCGGCAGGTCCGGGGCGCCGACCCCGCCGCCCGAGCCGCGGAGCGCGTCCGCGCAGTGCTGACAAAGCCATGACGTCACATACAGACATGGGAGGCCGCGACGCGATGACTGCCGGCTCCACCTTGCGCCGCCTCACCGACGGGCTCTACACACTCTCCGGCTTCGGGGCAGCGTTGGCGCTGGTCTCGATCCTCTGCCTTGTCGTCGCCCAGATGGTCACCCGCTGGACCGGCGTGCTGTTCCCCGGCGGCGCGAACTATGCCGGCTATGCCATGGCCACGGCATCCTTCCTGGCGCTGGCCGACACGTTCCGGCGCAACGAGCACATCCGCGTCGGCATGCTGGTCGAACGCGGTGGCGCCTGGCGCCGCGGCATCGAGATCTGGTGCTACACCGCAGGCGCGGCGGTCGCGCTCTTCTTCGCCTGGTACGCGGTGAAGGCGCCGATCCTGAGCCACAAGATCAACGACATCAGCCAGGGCCAGGATGGCACCCCGCTGTGGATCCCGCAGATCGCCATGGCGGTCGGCGCGGTGCTGCTGGCCATCGCGGTGATCGACAGCCTGCTGGGGCTGCTCTTCACCGAGAAGATGGGCGTCGATGCCCCGCGCAAGCCGATGCTGCGCGATGCGCTGGGATCGACGAAGGCCCGTCTGGCCATGCTCGCGGCAAGCGCGCTGGTGCTCTACGCCGCCGTGCACCTAATGACCGGCTTCGACCGCGACGCGGTGGGGCTGAAGATCGGCATCTTCCTCTTCGTGCTCTTCTTCCTGCTGGGTTCCGGCCTCTGGGTCGGGCTGGCGCTGATGGGCGTGGCCTACATGGGGATGATCGGCTTCACCCCGCGCAACCCCGGCAGCTCGATGAGCATCACCGTTTGGTCCTCTTCCTCGAGCTGGACGCTGACCTCGCTGCCGCTATTCATCTGGATGGGCGAAATCCTCTATCGTACAAAGCTTTCCGAGGACATGTTCAAGGGGCTTGCGCCCTGGCTCTCGCGCTTCCCCGGAGGGCTGCTGCATTCCAACGTGGTGGGCTGCACGGTCTTCGCGGCGGTCTCGGGCTCCTCGGCGGCGACGCTGACGACCGTGGGCAAGATGTCGATCCCCGAGCTACGCAAGCGCGGCTACCCCGAGTTCATGATCATCGGCACGCTCGCGGGTGCCGCGACACTCGGGCTGATGATTCCACCCTCGCTGACGCTCATCGTCTATGGCGTCACGGTGCAGCAGAGCATCACCGGGCTCTTCATGGCGGGCGTCATTCCCGGCATCGTGCTGGCGACGATGTTCATGGCGTACATCGCGATCTGGTCGGTGGTGCGCAAGGACCAGGCTCCCGAACCCGAGCCGCACACCACCTTCGCCGAGAAGCTGCGCGCCTCGACGCTGCTGATCCCGGTGATCGTGCTGATCCTCGTGGTCATCGGCTCGATGTATCTCGGCATCGCCACGGCGACCGAGGCCGCGGCCTTCGGCGTCATCGGCGCGCTGGTGCTGGCGGCGCTGCAGGGCTCGCTGAGCTGGGAGGCCTTCCGCCAGAGCCTGATGGGGGCCACCCGCACCTCGGCGATGATCGCGCTGATCCTGATGGGGGCGAGCTTCCTGACGCTGGCCATGGGCTTCACCGGCGTGCCGCGCGCGCTGGCCGGGGTGATCGCCGCATGGGAGCTCTCGCCGGTCGCGCTGATCGCGGCGCTGACGGTCTTCTACATCATCATCGGCATGTTCCTCGACGGCATCTCGGCGGTGGTGCTGACCATGGCGATCATCGAGCCGATGATCCGCGCGGCGGGGATCGACCTCATCTGGTTCGGCATCTTCATCGTCGTGGTGGTCGAAATGGCGCAGATCACCCCACCGGTCGGCTTCAACCTCTTCGTGCTGCAGGGGATGACCCGCCACGACATGAGCTACATCGCCCGCACGGCGCTGCCGATGTTCCTGATCATGGTGCTGATGGTGGGCGTGCTGGTGGCCTTCCCCGGCCTCGCCACCTGGCTGCCGGACATGGTGCAGGCCAAGCAATGATCCTCTCCGGGGGCACGCCCCCCGCGTGCCCCCCGGACTATCCCGAGGTGACGCATGTCCCCCTTCATCGGCATCCTCAGCCTCGACACGCGCTTTCCGCGCATCCCGGGTGATGCGGGCAATCCCGAAAGCTACCACCTGCCCGCCCGTGTCCGCGTGGTGCCCGGCGCGGGCAGCCCCGACATCGTCAAGGATGGCCGACCTGCGCCTGCTTTGGTCGAGGGGTTCCGCAGCGCCGCCGAAGAGCTGGTGTCACAGGGTGCCTGCCTGATCACCTCGACCTGCGGCTTCCTGATCACCGTGCAGCGCGAGATCGCCGCGGCCCTGCCCGTCCCGGTGCTGCTGTCGGGTCTTTGCCTCTTGCCCACTGTGCGGCAGATGGTCGGAGGGCGCCCGGTGGGCGTGCTCACCGCCTCGGCCCCGGCCTTGGGGGATGCGGCGATCCGTGCCGCCGGGGCCGCGCCGGAAGACGTGCGGATCGGCGGACTGCAGGACTGCCCCCTTTTCGCCGAGACCTTCCTCGCCCCCAAGGACCGCCAGCACGGTGCCTTCGATCCGGCGCAGATGCAGGCCGAAGTCTGCCGCGCCGCCGAGGCGCTCGTCGCCCGCTCGCCCGAGATCGCCGCCATCGTGCTCGAATGCGGCAACCTGCCGCCCTATGCCGCGGCGCTTCGGCGGGTCACCGGCAGGCCGGTCTTCTCGATCCTCGATGCCGCGCGGCTGGTGCCCGGGCCTTAGGCCAGCGCGGGATCCGCCGGACACAGCGCGTCGAGCTGACTCACGTCTTTCAGTACCGAGGCAAGGATGCCGCGCACCGCCGTGCGCCGCAGCAGCGCCTGCCCCGCCTCGTCGAACAGCTCCGGCCCGAAGTTGGTGGAGAAGGTCGCTCGGTTGGCGACGTTGAAGAAGCTCACCGCACTGATCTGCCAGTGCAGCGCGACCGGCGAGATGTCCGGGCGGAAGAGCCCCGCCTCGCAGCCCGCGCGGCAGATCCGCTCGACCACGCCGATGGCGCGCTCGTTCTTCGCCGCCAGCGCGTGCATCTTTTTCATGTGCCGCGCATCGTGGATGTTCTCGATCATCACGAGGCGGATGAACTCGGGGTTGCGGCGGTGGTGGTCGAAGGTGAACTCCAGCAGCGCCCGCAATGCCACGTCGGGCCGCAGCCCCTCAAGATCGAGCTCCGACTCCCCACCCCGCACCTCGGCGTAGCAATCCTCGAGCACCGCCTCGTAGAGCGACTGCTTGTCTTGGAAATAATAGAAGATCATCCGCTTCGAGGTCTTCGTACCCGCCGCGATGTCCTCGATTCGCGTCCCCGAGAGGCCCGTCCGCGCAAACTCGGCCCGTGCCACCCGCAGGATGTCGGCTTTCACCGCCTCGGGGTTCTGCTTCCATTTCCGCGACTTCTCGGGACCTTCCATTGGCTTTCTCATGCTCCTCCGCCTCAAGGCAATCCTACAGTCCTAACCGGTAGGTTCAATTCTCTTGACAATTTAACCCGCGGGTTCAATGTTGCAACAAATTAACCCGGCAGTTCAAAGCTCCGGGGCCCGGCCGCAGCGACGCGGCCCATCACGGCGAAGGGGGGAGAGGCCGCTTTGGAAAATGTGCTGACACGGGAAGACTGCCTGCTGGCCGGCCTGATCGGTCAGGGTATCGCGCTGTCGCGCACACCTCTGATGCAGATGCAGGAAGCCCGGGCGCAGGGGCTCTTCTCCAGCTACAAGAAACTCGACATGGATGCGCCCGAGCGCGCTGGCATGACGCTGGCGCAAATGGTGCAATCGGCCGAAGCCGCGGGCTTCGACGGGCTGAACATCACCTACCCCTACAAGATCGAGGTCATCGCCCTGCTCGACGAGCTGAGCGAAAACGCCCGCGCCGTGGGCGCGGTGAACACCGTGGTGTTCCGGGGCGGAAAACGCATCGGTCACAACACCGACATGTGGGGCTTTGGCGAGAGCTTCCGCCGCGGGCTCGACGGCGCGCGCACAGGCCACGCGCTGCTTCTGGGCGCCGGCGGCGCGGGCGTCGCGGTGGCCAATGCGCTGGCGGAATGCGGCGTGCAAAAGCTGTCGATCTTCGACACCGACCCGGCGCGGGCCGAAGCGCTGGCGGCGCAGGTCGCCTCGAACTTCCCCGCAACCCGCACCCAACCCGTCAGCGACATCGCCGCGCTCTTTGCCGAGGACAAGCCGAACGGCGTGGTCAATGCGACTCCGATGGGCATGGCCAAGCTGCCGGGGATGGCGATCGACGCAGCGTTGATCGATGGCGATCTCTGGGTCGCCGACATCGTCTACTTCCCGCTTGAAACCCAGCTCATCGCCACCGCGCGCGCCAAGGGGTGCCGGGTGCTGCCGGGCTCGGGCATGGCGGTCTTCCAGGCGGTCCGCGCCTTCGAACTCTTCACCGGGCGGCCCGCCGATCCGGTTCGCATGAAGGCGACCTTTGACGCCTTCGATCTGCCCGCGCAGGACGCGGGCACACAGAAACGCTAAGGGAGGAACTCATGCGTTCGATCACCAAAACCCTTCTCGCCGCCACCGCGCTCTGCGGCGGCCTCGTTGCCAGCACCGCCGGAGCGCAGACCCTGCGCGTCGCCCACGTCGACCCCGACGACTGGACCGGCTCGAAGAAAGGCGCCGCGGCGCAGATCTTCAAGAACATCGTCGAGAGCGAATCCGACATGACCGTGGAGATCTTCCCGGCGGGCGCACTCGGCAACGAGGACGAGCTCGTCGCGCAGGTGCAGGACAACCTGACCCAGGTCGCGCTGATCTCGGGCGCCATGTCCAAGGTCTGCCCGGCGGCCTCGGTGCTCGACATTCCCTACACCTTCTCCTCGGCGACCGTCGCCTGGGACGTGCTCGACGGCCCCTTCGGTGACGAGCTGGCGCAGCACTGCCTCGAAGAGACCGGCCTGCGCACCCTCGCTTACGGCGAGACCGGCTTCCGCAACTTCACCAACAACTCCCGCGAGATCAAATCGCCCGACGACATGGCCGGGCTGAAGTTCCGCGTGCAGCCGATCCCGCTCTACGTGGAAATGGTCAAGGGCCTCGGCGGCGAGCCGACCCCGATCGCCTGGACCGAACTGCCGAACGCGCTCTCGACCGGCGTGGTCGACGGCCAGGAAAACCCGGTCGGCGTGATCTACAACAACGGCCTGCACAAGCTGCAGAAGTACATGACGCTCGACGGCCACGTCTATGCGGCGGACTTCATCGTGATCTCGGACGAGTTCTATGACATGCTCGAGCCGGCGCAGCAGGAAGTGATCCGCAAGGCCGCACGCGTCGCCGGCACCATGGGCCGCGCGATCCAGCAGTGGAACACCGCCGAGGGCGTAGGCAAGGCACAGGCAGAGGGCATGCAGGTCTATGCACCGACCTCGGACGAGATTGCAGCCTTCGCCGAAAAAGCTCAGCCCGCGGTGGTCGACTACCTGCGCGGCGAGCTCGGCGATGACGCCGAGTGGATCGACCGACTGCAATCGGCCGTTGCAGACGCGACCCAGTAACACGGCATGACATCCGGCCGGGCCCGCCCTGCGCGGCCCGGCCTTTCCTTTGGAGGAGCCAAGATGGATCGTCTCATCCGCGGCGCAAGGGGGGTCTTCGCCTTCGGCGCAGGTCTCAGCATGGCGCTGGTCTTCATCATCATCTTCGTCAACTCGCTGCGGCGTTACGCCGTGGGGCGCTCCGTCCCGTGGGGCGAGGAGTTGCCGATCTACCTGACGATCTACGGGGTGATGTTCGGCCTGGCGCTGGCCTATCTTGGCGACAACCACATCCGCTTCACCGTGGTGTCGGACATGCTCCCGAAGCGCGTCCGCCACTGGTTCTTCGTTGCCGCAGACGCTGTCGGCGTCGCAACGGGCATCGCGCTTGGCTACGCCGGACACGTCTTCGCCCTGCGCCGCGGCGACGTCGCCTCCTCCGGGCTCAAGAGCACTGCCGATGCGCTGGCGCAGAGCACCGGCATCGAGGCGCTCACCTGGCTCGGCAAGGTCGGCCCCTATCAATATGCCATCGCCTTCGGCGGCGCGCTGCTCGCGATCGCGGCGGCGCTGAAACTCATGCAGCGGCTGTCGGGCCGCGCCGCGGAGGTCTGATCCCATGGTCTACATCATCCTGATCGGTGGCCTGCTGGCCGGGGCCCCCATCGCGGTGGCCATCCTCGCGGCGCTGCTCTTCTTCATGGGCACCGGCGAGGCGCCCTACACGCTGCGCATCGTGCCGACCGAGATCTTCAAGGGTCTCAACTCCTTCCCGCTTCTGGCCATCCCGCTTTTCGTGTTGGCCGGCGAGCTGATGAACGAGAGCGGCATCACCGGGCGGATCATCGCCTTTGCCAACGTGCTGGTGGGCCGCATGCGCGCCGGTCTCGCGCTGGTCAACATCTGGGCCTCGGTGATCTTCGCGGGCCTCTCGGGCTCGGCCGTGGCCGACACCTCGGCGATCGGCCGGGTGTTCATCCCCGAGATGGAAAAGCATGGCTATGACCGTGCCTATGCCGCCGCGCTAACCGCAGCCTCCTCGGTGATCGGCCCGATCATCCCGCCGTCGATCCCGGTGATCATCTACGCGCTGATCGTCTCGGGCGTGTCGGTCCCGGCGCTCTTCCTTGCGGGCGTGGTGCCCGGCATCCTGCTCGCGATCTTCCTGTCGGGCTACGTCATGATGACCGTCAAGATCGACAAAGGTCACGAGGCCGCTGGACTTGGTGGGCCGTCGAACGGCCAGGCGCTGCTGCAGGGCATCCTGCCGCTCCTGATGCCGGTGCTGGTGGTGGGCTCGATCCTGCTCGGCATCGTGACCCCGACCGAGGCCGCGAGCTTCGCGGTGGGCTATGCGCTGATCCTCGGACTCTTCGTCTACCGCAACATCCGCCTCTCGGCCTTGCCGCGGATCTTCTCGGGCGCGATGCGCGACAGCGCGGTGATCCTGATCATCATCGCTGCGGTCTCGGCGGCGAACTGGCTGCTGACCTACAACCGCGTGCCGAACATGTTGACCGACTGGGTTCTTGCCAACGTCGACAGCAAGACCACCTTCCTACTGGCGGTGATCGTGCTCTTCCTCTTCGTGGGCCTCTTCCTCGAAGGCATCGCCGCGATGCTGGTGCTGGTGCCGATCCTGCACCCGATCGCCGTGTCGATGGGCGTCGATCCCACGCACTTCGGCATCCTGGTCATCTTCAACCTGATGATCGGCCTGATCACCCCGCCACTGGGCCTGTGCCTTTTCGTCGCCGAAGGCGTGGCGAACGTGGGCATGGCCAAGCTGATCCGCGCGATCATGCCGTTCTTCTTCGTCGAGGTGCTGGTCCTGTTCATCCTGACCTTTGTGCCCCAGACTGTCATCTGGCTGCCGCGCGTGCTCGGCTACTGAGGAGGCAAACCCCATGAAAACCGCGATCGCCACCGTCTCGATCTCGGGCACCCTGCCCGAGAAGCTCGAGGCCATCGCCGCCGCAGGCTTCGACGGCGTGGAAATCTTCGAGCAGGATTTCATTGCCCATGATGGCGGCGCGCGGGACGTGGGGCGGATGATCCGCGACCACGGGCTGGAGATCCCGCTGTTCCAGCCCTTCCGCGACTTCGAATGCCTGCCCGAGCCGCTGCGCTCCAAGGCCTTCGACCGCGCCAAGCGCAAGTTCGACGTGATGCAAGAGCTGGGGACGGATCTCATCCTCATCTGCTCGTCGGTGCACCCGCGCTCGCTGGGCGGCATCAAGCGGGCCGCGGGCGATCTTGCGGAACTGGGCGAGATCGCCAAGGAGCGCGGCATCCGCCTCGGCTACGAGGCGCTGGCCTGGGGCCGTCACATCAACGACCACCGCGATGCCTGGGAAATCGTGCGCCAGGCCGATCATCCCAATGTCGGGATCATCCTCGACAGCTTCCACACGCTCGGCCGCAAGGTCGACCGGGAGTCGATCCGCGCTATCCCCGGCGAGAAGATCTTCTTCGTGCAACTCGCCGACGCTCCGGCGATCGACATGGACCTGCTCTACTGGTCGCGCCACTTCCGCAACATGCCCGGCGAAGGCGATCTCGAGGTGCAGCGCTTCATGCAGGCGGTCATGGCGGCGGGCTACAGCGGGCCGATCAGCCTCGAGATCTTCAACGACCAGTTCCGCGGCAGCAACGCCCGCGCCACCGCGCAGGACGGCTACCGCTCGCTGATCGCGCTGATGGACGACGTGCGGCGCGCCGAACCCGAGACCAAGATCGACATGCCCGCCATCCCTCCCCGCGTGCGCGCCGAGGACGTGAGCTTCGTCGAGTTCGCCGCCCGCGGTTCCGAGGTCGAGACGCTGACCGCCATGCTGCGCACGCTGGGGTTCCGCAACGCCGCGAAGCACCGCAACAAGGCGATCACCCTCTGGCAGCAAGGTGACGTGCGCATCGTGGTGAACTCCGAGACCGAGGGCCATGCCGCCCACGTCTGGAATACGCGGGGGCTGTCTGTCTGCGACATTGGCCTGCAGGTGTCCTCGGCGCATGACACCGTAACCCGCGCCAATGCGCTCGGCTCGCCGACCTTCTCGCAGCCCACCGGCCCGGGCGAGCTCGCCATCCCGGCGATCCGCGGTCTCGGCGGTTCGGTGCTACATTTCATCGACGGCACCAGCGGTCTTGGCGAGGTCTGGGACGTGGAGTTCGAGGCACTGCCGAACGGAAAGGACGAAGGCGCGGGCATCACCCATGTCGACCATCTCGCGCAGACCATGTCCTACGAGGACATGCTGAGCTGGACGCTGTTCTACAGCTCGCTTTTCGACATGCGCAAATCGCCCATGGTCGACGTGATCGACCCCGACGGCCTGGTGCGCAGCCAGGTGGTTGAAAGCGCCGCGGGCCGCCTGAAGATCACCCTTAACGGTGCCGAGACCCACCGCACGCTGGCGGGCCGCTTCCTCGCCTCCACTTTTGGCGCCTCGGTGCAGCATATCGCACTCTCGACCGAAGACATCTTCGACACCGTGGCTCGGATGGGTGGCCTCGGCTTCCAGCCCCTGCCGATCCCGGGCAACTATTACGACGATCTGGCCGCGCGCTTCGACATGCCCGACGGGCTGCTCGACAAGCTGCGGGCCGGGAACATCCTCTATGATCGCGAGGGCGAGGCCGAGTTTTTCCAGGTCTACAGCCGCGCCTTCGCGGGCGGCATGTTCTTCGAGATCATCCAGCGCGGCCCGGGCTACAAGGGATTCGGCGGGCCGAACGCGCCCTTCCGCATCGCGGCGCAGAAACGCCTCGGGCCGCCGAAGGGAATTCCGCAGGCCTGATCCCGGCAGTCGCGCAAATGCAAACCGCCGGTCCAGCAATGGTCCGGCGGTTCTGCTTTGCGAAGGGTTCAGCCGCCGAAGCTCTCGATGAAGCGGCGCTTGATGTCGGCCCCGTCGCAGTTCAGCGCAACGCCGATGTCAGGGCGGCCGGTGGCGCGACGGGTGCGGCCGATCTCGGGCCCCTCCAGCACCACGTCCAGCGGCGTGTGCTCGAGCCCCACCAGTTCGGGCATGACGCAGGCCATCACCGCCAGAGGATCGTGCAGCCCGCAGCCCTCGGCACCAACGGTGCGGTAGAACTCGAGGTAGAAATGGCTCATCTCGCGCAGGAAGGCGCCGTGCTCGGGATCGCGCCGCTCCAGTTCCTCGAAGTCCTCGGCAGTGAGCAGCACTTCCATGGTCACGTCGAGCCCGATCATGCGGATATTCGCCCCGCTCTGCAGCACGATGTCGAGCGCATGCGGGTCGTGGTAGGTGTTGGCCTCGGCATAGGGGGTGATGTTGCCGCGCGCGTCGAGCGCCCCGCCCATGAAGACGATTTCGCGCAGGTTGGTGGCGAATTCGGGATCGAGCGCGATGGCGTCGGCGACATTGGTGATCGGCCCGATCGGGCAGAGCACCAGCTCGCCCTTGTGCTCGCGCGCCATGCGCACAAGGAACGCGGCGGCGCTTTCATCGATCTTGCTGCCTTTCGGGCTCATCTCGGGCAGATGGCCGAAACCCTCGGGCCCGTGCACGTGGTGGCTCGGGGTGAAGGGCGGCAGCTGCATCGGCTTGCCCGCGCCCTCGGCCACCGGGATGTCGAGCCCGGCGCGCTCGACCAGGTAGAGCGCGTTGCGGGTGGCCTGCTTCACGGTGACATTGCCGAAGACGGTGGTCAGCCCCAGCAGCTCGATCTGCGGGTGCGCGGCGGCGTAGAGAATTGCCAGCGCGTCGTCGACCCCGGGGTCGGTATCGATGATGAGTTTCATGTCTGCCTCGGTCTCGTACGGCCGAGGCGGCGCCCCGGCAGGATATCGGACAGGCTTACCCTTCCGCGGCGGACAAGGAAACCGCCGAGATGCAGAGGATCGGATCAGTTATCGACTGACAGTGCAGACTGGGATCGGGGGCTGGGAGAAGGCGGGAGGTGCGGCGATCCCAGGGAGGAGGAGAGGGATCGCCGCCAATTTCCGGAACTCAGGGAGGAGGAGAGAGTTCCAGGAAACCCGTTGACGCATCGCTGCGTCGTGAAGTGAAATTAGCCATTTTCACCGTCGCGAACAATGCACAGGATTGCAGACCCGCTCTGAGCTGAGCGCATGGCGGGCCTGACGGCGCGCGCAATGAACAGCGATGCTCACCGAAGCGCTTCGGGTCCTTATTCGCGGCCGTTTCCGAATCTTCCAGCTGCTCGGCGTGGCAGGCGTATCTGCGACCGGAAATAATTGCTCACGAAATGAGCAACTGCCCCTGAGAACACTGCGACAAATGCGTCGGCACCGCCATTTTGCGAGGACGCCGCTTGCGTTGTCTGACAGCATATCTTGTAAGAAAAGTATCCGGCCGCCCCAACACCTCCCAAGGGGCGACCGGATCGCTGAAGATGGCTACTCCTCCCAAAGCGCCATCTTCCTGGTCGGCCTGCCGGACGTAGCATCCGGTTGGCCGACCCAAATTCCGTTGCCCACAACACATGAAGATTCTGTAACTGTCCAGCGGATTTTTGCGCAGGTCTCTTGAACCGCGGGCTCCGCACTCCCATGGGCGCCGGTCGTGACGCCACCCTGCACTGGAAAAGCAAAAGGTTCAGAGGGGTTTGAAAGCGCCGGGCCGAGGCCTATACCAAGGGCGACAGACGCCACTAGGAGTGCAGGACCATGGCCAACCCCACCGCTGCAATGCTGGTCATCGGGGATGAAATCCTCTCGGGCCGGACCCGTGATTCCAACATGCATTACCTCGCGCAAGCGTTCACCAAGCAGGGCATCGACCTGCGCGAGGCGCGCATGGTCTCGGATGAGAAAAAGGCGATCGTCGGCGCGGTGCAGGCGTTGAGCGCCGCCTACGACCATGTCTTCACCTCGGGCGGCATCGGCCCGACTCATGACGACATCACCGCGGATGCTGTGGCCGCGGCGTTTGGCGCCTCCATCGGAGTGCGGCAGGACGCATATGACCTGCTCGCCGCGCACTACCAGCGCCAGGGGGCCGAGTTCAACGAGGCCCGCCAGCGCATGGCCCGCATTCCCGAGGGCGCGACGCTGATCGACAACCCGGTCTCCATCGCCCCCGGCTTCACCATCGGCAACGTGCACGTGATGGCCGGGGTGCCCGCGGTCTTCGAGGCGATGGTTGCGAGCGTGCTGCCGACCCTGACCGGCGGCGCGCCGCTGCTGTCGCAGTCGCTCCGCATCCAGCGCGGCGAAGGCGAGATCGCCGGGCCGCTCTCGGCGCTGGCCGCCGAGTTCTCGGACCTCTCGATCGGCTCCTACCCGTTCCAGAAAGACGGAGTCTACGGCGCGAACATCGTCATCCGCGGCTCCGAGGGCGCGCGGGTTGATGCGGCAATGACACGTCTCGCCGCGCTCTTTCCCGAGAGCTGAGCCCCCGCCCCGCCGCAGCGATTGCCCTCAGGCACCGCTGCCGCCATAGATAGGGACAAAGACCGTAACCCGTTCCGGCCCGCGCGCGCCCTGCCCGCGCCGCGACCCCGGCAGAGTGCAAGAATGACGCCTGACCTTCCCCGCCTTTACGCCACGCTCGACACCACCTGGCCTGCCGCTTCCACGGTGGCCGCCGGCCCCTGGCTGCTGCGCGAGGGCGGCGGCGGCGGAAAGCGGGTGTCCTGCATCACCGCCGAGGACGGCTGGAGCCCGGACGATCTGCAGGCCGCCGAGCAGGCGCAGCGAATGATGCGGCAGGAGCCGCTCTTCATGATCCGCGCCGGCGAGACGGCGCTCGACGTGGCGCTGGAGTCGCGCGGCTACGAGATCATCGATCCGGTGAACCTCTGGGTCTGCAAGATCGGCCTGCTCACCGAGACGCCGCCACACCGGATGAGCGCCTTCGCCCTCTGGGAGCCGCTGGCGGTCATGCGCGAAATCTGGGTGGCGGGCGGCATCGGCCCTGCCCGCGTCGGCGTGATGGAACGCGCCAGGGTGCCGAAGACCGCGCTCTTCGGACGGGTCTCGGACAAGCCCGCGGGCGCGGGCTATTGTGCCATCCACGACGGCATCGCCATGGTTCACGCGCTCGAGGTCCTCGAGGCGCACCGCGGCAAGGGTGTTGGCACCGCCATGATGCGCCGCGCCGCGGTCTGGGCCGAAAGCAGGGGCGCGCGCTACATGTCGCTGGCCTGCCTCACCGACAACGCCGCTGCGAACGGGCTCTATGCTTCCCTCGGGATGGAGCTTGTGGGACAGTACCACTACCGCATCAAGCCCGGAACCTGAGCGCATGACCAAGGACCTGCCCACAGCCCTCGACCTGCCGATGGTCGTTCCGCTTCCCGAGCGGACACAGAAATATTTCGATGTCTGCGAGGAGAAGCTGGGTATGGTGCCGAACGTCCTGAGGGCCCATGCTTTCGACATCGCCAAGCTCGATGCCTTCACCGGGCTCTACAACGAACTGATGCTTGCGGACTCGGGGCTGAGCAAGCTCGAGCGCGAGATGATCGCCGTGGTGGTCTCGTCGATCAACCGCTGCTTCTACTGTCTTACCGCGCATGGCGCCGCGGTGCGCGCGCTTTCGGGCGATCCGAAACTGGGCGAGATGCTGGTGATGAACTGGCGCGTCGCCGACCTTAACCACCGTCACAGGGCGATGTTGCATTTCGCCGAGAAGATGACCAAGAGCAGCGCCGAGATCGCCGAGTACGACCGCGAGGCGCTGCGCGACGCGGGCTTCTCCGAGCGCGACATCTGGGACATCGTCAACGTGGCGGCGTTCTTCAACATGACCAACCGGGTGGCCAGCGCCACCGACATGCGGCCGAATGACGACTACCACGCGCAGGCGCGCTGAGCGCCTTCTCCCCGGGGTGGTGCTGGCGCTCGTCGCCGCCCTGCCGGCGCAAGCCTTCGAGCTCGCCCTGCCCGGCTCGGCCAAGCTCGCCGAGGAGCGTATCACCGATCCCGGCAGCTACGCCGTGCCGGTGGCCCCCTGGACCGAGATGGAGGGGCTGCTCACCGACACCGTCGAGGGCCGCATCCAGCGGCAGGCCTGGCGGATCGAAGCTACGGGGCTCACCGTATTGCAGATCATGGCGCCGCTGCGCGCGCAGCTCGAGGAGGCCGGATGGGAAATCCTGCTCGATTGCGCCGCGCGCGCCTGTGGCGGCTTCGATTTCCGCTTCGCCACCGAGGTGATGCGCGGCCCGGCGATGTACGTTGACCTCAGCAGCTACCGCTACCTCTCGGCGCGCAGCCCCGAGGGCGCGTATCTGACCCTGCTGGTCAGCCGCAGCCCCGCCGCGGGCTTCGTGCAGGTGATCCGGGCCAGCGTCGCGGCGCCTGCGGGCATCCCCTCGCCGGAAGCGGCCGGAGGCACTGAGCCGGTGATCGCCAGCAGCGCGCCGGATCTCATCCAGACGCTCGAGGCGCAGGGCCATGCGGTACTGGGGGATCTGACCTTTGCCAGCGGCGCGGATGAGCTGGAGCCGGGCGACATCGCCTCGCTCGACGCGCTGGCCGACTACCTTGCCGCCGACCCGGCCCGGCGGGTGCTTTTTGTCGGGCACACCGATGCCACCGGCTCGGTCGCGGCCAACGTCGAGATCTCGCGCCGCCGCGCGCGGGCCGCGCGGAGTTACCTGCTGGAAAGGGGCGTGCCCGAAAGCCAGATGGAGGCGGATGGCGCGGGCTATCTCTCGCCCATCGCCAGCAACCTCACCGATGCGGGCCGCGAGGAGAACCGCCGGGTCGAGGTCGTGTTGCTGCCCGCGGTGGAGTGAGCGCCGCGGTCGTCGCGGCGCAAATCTTGATCAGGGGGCCAGATCGCCGGCGCGTCCGGCCAGCGGCGCGCCCTGCTCGCGCAGCGCGCTGTCGAGGTAGGACTCGAACTGCATCGCCAGCTCGCGCGCCGGACCACCGGTCTCGGTGCGCGACAGGATCACCCGGCGCGCGGAATCGTAGTCGGGCAGAATCCGGGTCAGACGACCGACGCTGAGGTCCCGCGCCACCACGAAATCGGGCAGGCAGGCGATCCCGAGCCCCGCGAGGCAAGCCTCGAGCACCGAGCGGGTGTCGGCCATCTCGATGCGCCGCTCGGCGGTCACCGGGGTGACCGCGCCGCGGCGATCGGTGAGCGTCCAGATCACGCCCTCCTGCTCGGCCGGCAGGTGCAGCAGCCGGTGACTTGCCAAATCGCTCGCGCTCTCGGGGCGGCCATGGGTGGCAAGATACAGCGAGGAGGCCACGACCACATGGGTGCTGACCGCGAGAGGCCGGCCGTCCATCGCCTCGCCGATCTCGGCGCTCAGTGTCAGATCGCACCCCTCGGAGCCCCCGGCTTCGAAGACCACCGAGCTGTCGGGGTGCGACGAGAGGAACCGGCCAAGCCGCGGCAGGATCATGTGCTCGACCAACTCGGCGGGCGCCGCGACACGCAGCGCCGCTGCCTGCGGCTCGGCCAGCGCACGGGCGCAGGTGTCGGCCCAGTCGGCCTCGGCCAGCAGCTGGCGGGTCCAGCGGTAGTAGTGGTTCCCCTCGGTGGTCGGACGCACCTGACGCGTGGTGCGTTCAAAGAGCTTGAGCCCGAGCCGGCGTTCCAGCGCCGCGACGTTCTTGGAAACCGCCGCCTTGGACATGCCAAGCGCTTCCGCTGCTGCTGTGAAGCCGCCGTGGTCCATCACATGGGTGAAGGCGCGCAGCTCAGCAAACTTGTCCATTCACGTCTCTCCAGATACCAAGGGCACTCGTGACCCGCCCGCGGCTTATGTCTCGTGGGCGACAGATTTTCAACATTGTTAGTAACAATGCCATAGACTTTCCTGTTTCGTGCCGTAATCTCGGGCATATGGACAGCCAAGCGACCCGCCGCCGTAGCCGTGACGAGAAGAGCGCCGCGACGCGCGCGCGACTGACCGCCGCTGCCCGCAGTCTCTTTGATGAGCACGGCTACCACAACGTTTCGGTCACGCAAATCGCCCGGATGGCCGGGGTGACACATGCGATGATCAACGTCTATTTCCATTCCAAGGCAGGTCTTCTGTACGCCCTGATCCGGGAAAACAATACATCCCAGATAGATACGCTGTCCGGGTCGGTCCCGATGCACGCCAGCTTCGAGGAAAAACTGCGCCATATCGTGACGGTTTACGTAGCGGGAGACCTCGAGGATCCGCGGCTTCTTGCTGTGATGCAGGCCTACTATTGGCAATGGCCTGCCGAAACCGAATGTGAAAACCGCCTACAATTAAGGCAGGCGCTCGCGCCGATCCTTCAGGCGCTGCGGGACTCGCCACAATTCACCCACCGGAGCGGTGAGGAACTCGAGGAGGCGCTCGACGCCTTCTATGCGATCTACACCCATGGGTTGCGTCCGGCGGTCTACGAAGATGCCAGCGCAGCCCAGTGCATCGAGATGATTCTGCGCCGCAGCATGATGCTCTTCGACGGGCTCGCCCTGCCGGCCTCCCAGGTGACCTGAGACGTCTTTACCCTTCCCGCCCGGCCGACAAAAAAAACGCCCCGGTGACGAACCGGGGCGCAGGTGGGCCGTTGATGATCTCAGCCCGAGGAAAACAAGGTCACCAGTCGTGCGGGCCCTTCTCTGCGAAGGCATGCACGAGGAAATCGATGAAGGCGCGGACCTTCGGCTGGGTAAAGCGGCCCGGCGGGTAGACGGCATAGATGCCCTGTGTTTCGACCGGCAGATCGGGGATCGCATCCTCGACCAGCCCCTGCTTCATCGCATCCGCGTAGAGGTAGGACGGCAGGTAGGCGATACCGAGCCCGGCGATGCAGGCGTTGAGCAGCGATTGCCCGTCGTTGACCGACAGCCAGCCCGCGGTGCGCACCTGCCGCTTCTCGCCCGAGGGCGCGGTCACCTTCCAGACGTTGCCCGAGGATTGGTTGGAATAATGCAGCAGCTTGTGCTCGTTCAGATCGTCGATCCGCTGCGGGCGCCCGAAGCGCTGGAAGTAGTTCGGCGAGGCGATCATGCGTTTGGTCGTGTCGGTCAGCTTGCGGGCACGGAGCGTGCTGTCCTCCAACTCCCCGATCCGCACCGCCATGTCGAAGCCTTCCGAGATCAGCTCGACGTAACGGTTGTTGAGCACCATGTTGACGGTGATGTCAGGGAACTCGGCGAGGAACTCGCCCAGCACCGGGCTAAGATGGTTCACGCCGAAATCCGTGGCGACAGAAATGCGAAGCAGCCCCGAGGGCGCGGATTGCATCGAGGTGACCAGCGCGTCGGCCTCTCCGGCGTCGTTCAGCACCCGCCGGGCACGGTCGTAATAGGCAAGGCCGATCTCGGTCGGTGACACGCGGCGCGTCGTGCGGTTCAGCAGCCGTGCGCCGAGACGGGCCTCC
This sequence comes from Alloyangia mangrovi, assembly GCF_002300555.2. Lineage (GTDB taxonomy): Bacteria > Pseudomonadota > Alphaproteobacteria > Rhodobacterales > Rhodobacteraceae > Salipiger > Salipiger mangrovi. Next base: position 27,347 of record NZ_NTHN02000029.1, read on the forward strand.
AGCGAGGAGACATGTTTCGACACGGCCGATTTCGAAATCCCCATCTTCTTTGCCGCGTCGGTGAAACCACCCTGGTCCACCACGGTGGCAAAGGCCTCCATTTCGGTCAGCCGATCCATACCCGTCACCTCGTAAACGTTCTTCACGATCCGGTATCCCCCCGGATTGGGGCAGGACTTGGACAGAGCGGGGACAATATCGGGGTTTTACCGCGCACTGTACGTGACACCGAAACCGAGAGGTAAAATCTGCGGCAAGAGTGTTTCCGCCCCAGGAACGGCGGGACCGAGGTGCCCGCCCCGCCCTAGGATCCTGCACAATCGACATCAAATGGGAACAGAACGCCTTATTCTCCTTCGGTGCAGCGCATGTCACAAAAGACCGCGCCGGAAGCCCGGCGCGGCCAGTCTTCGCAAAGCCACCACGGAAGGTTACGCGGCCTTGCGGTTGTGCTGACCTTCCTCGATCTCCTCGACGATCTTCGCCACGAAGTCCTTCAGGTCGTCCGGTTTACGGCTGGTGACGATGCCCTTGTCGCAGGCCACCGGCTCATCGACCCAATGGCCACCCGCGTTCACCACGTCGGTCTTCACCGAGTGGTAAGAGGTGACCTCGCGGCCCTTCACGATGCCCGCCTCGACCAGCACCCAAGGCGCATGGCAGACGGCGGCAATGACCTTGCCCTCGTTGTGGAAATCCTTGACGAGGTTGATGACCGCGGGTTCGACCCGCAGCAGGTCGGGATTGATCTGGCCGCCCGGGATCACCAGCGCGTCGTAATCATGAGAGTTGATCTCGGAGATCTTGGCGTCGGCCTCGGCCTCGCGGCCCCAGTCGGCACCCTCCCAGCCCTTGATCCGCTGGCCGTCGAGCGTGGCCACGTGGACCTCGGCGCCCTTCATGCGCAGCTGGTCGCGGGGGAATTCCAGTTCCGACTGTTCGAAACCATTGGTGGCAATGATCAGGATTTTGGCCTTATCGATGGCAGTCATGGGGTGCCTCCTTCCATCTGTCTTACAATCCGGCGCCGGTTCGGCGCCTCTGGACAAGCAACGGGAGGGCCCCGGCCTGTGTTCCAAGAAACACGGACACGGGTTTTTGACAGGCGGGCGGGAACCTGCGCGGCCCGGAAAGGCCGCGCGGTCTCAGCGATGGCTGCGGGTCCAGGGCTCGGCGCCCTTCACATCCACGAAGACGCGGTAGACCGAGCTGGTCGCGGTGATGTACATCCGCTGCCCATCCGTCCCGCCGAAGCAGAGGTTGGCGACCACCTCGGGCACGAGGATCTTGCCCAGCAGCGTGCCGTCCGGCGCGAAGCAATGCACCCCGTCCCCGGCCGAAGACCACAGGTTGCCCTCGATGTCGCAGCGCATCCCATCGGGCAGCCCGCAGTCGAGCGTGGCGAAATCCCCGAGCGGGGTCAGCCTGCCGCCTTCAACCGCGTACTTGCGGATCACCGAAGGCACGCTGTCGTCATGGCTCGATCCGCTCTCGGCGACATAGAGCAGCCGCTCGTCGGACGAGAAGCAGAGCCCGTTGGGCTGCGCGAAGTCCGAGATCACCGGCACCGGCGCGCCGCCCTCGGGCGCGATGCGGAAGACATGGCGGGCGGATTGCTCGGGCTCGGCGCGGTTGCCCTCGAAGTTCGAGATGATGCCGTAGGTCGGATCGGTGAACCACACGGCGCCGTCGGAGCTCACCACCACGTCGTTCGGCGAATTGAGCCGCCTGCCCTCGTGCTCGGAGGCCAGCACCTTAAGCGAGCCGTCATACTCGGTCCGCACCACGTCACGCGTCCCATGCCTACAGCCCACCAGCCGCCCCCCCGGGATCGCGGGTGTTGCCGTTGTTGAACTGGCTCTGCTCGCGGAAGACGCTGAGCCCCTGCCCCTCGGTCCATTGGTACATCGTCTGCGAGGGGATCTCGGAGAAGATCAGCGCATTCCGGTCGCCGAACCACACCGGCCCCTCGGTCCAGGTGAAGCCGGTGCAGAGCTGCTCGAGCTTGCCCATCGGGTGGACGAGCCGGCGGAAGCGCTCGTCGCGGATCTCCAGATGCTCGGGCGTGCGGATCATCTCTGGACCCTCCTCGTGCTGGCGGCAATGACGATGCCAATGATGATGAGACCGGTCAGCACCATGCGAACCCCGGCACCGGCGCCGTAGGAGTTGAGCATGGAGACGACGAGGAACATGAAGAGCGAGGCGCCCCAGACGCCGGGCACGTTGGAGCTGCCCCCGGCGATCGAGGTGCCGCCGATGACCACCACGGCGATCGACATCAGCAGGTACTCGGCCCCCATGTTGAGCGCCGCGCCGCCCGAGAAGCTGGCCAGCAGGTAGCCGGCGATGGCGGCAAAGACGGTGACAGCGAGGTAGGTGGCGGCGCGCACCGCCTCGACCGGCACGCCTGCAAGCCGCGCGGCGCGCAGGTTCTGCCCCGAGGCCAGCAGCCAGCGCCCCCAGACCGAGCGCTCGAGCAGCAACCATATCAGGATCGACAGGCCCAGGCCGACCAGCGCCACGTTGGGAATGCCCATGGTGCGACCGGTGGCGAACTCCGCCAACCCCGCGGGCGGCTTGATCCGCAGGCCACGGTTCGACCAGATCGCCAGCGACTGGTAGATGAGCGACGCGGCGAGCGTCGCAATGATCGGCGGCAGCCGCAGCAGGTAAATGAGCGCGAAGTTGGCAAGCCCCGTGCCGAGGCCCACGAGCACCGCCACGCCGAGCCCCATCCACGCGGTGCCCGGATCCGAGCCCATCGCCTTCAGCGCCAAGGTGCCCGAAAGCGTCATCGTCGCCGGAATGGACAGGTCGACGTTGCCCGGCCCCAGCGTGATCACCAGCATCTGCCCGAGCCCGACGATGGCGGCGAAGGCGCCGAAACTGAGCGCGGCATAGGCCAGCTCTCCGGCCCCGCGCCCCCCCGGTCAGCGCCACGGTCAGCGCAAAGGCGGCGGCGGCGGCGACCCAGGACCAGATCCAAGGTTTCGAGATGAGTTTCATGCGCGCCTCTTCATGCCTGCGCGTCGCGGCGTGTGAAGAGCAGCCGCGCCGTCAGGACAAGGATCAGGATCGCCCCCTGCGCGCCGATCTGCCAATCGGGCGAGAGCCGCAGGAAGCTCAGGAAGGAGGCGGCGAGCGTCAGCGTCAGCGCGCCGATGACGGCGCCGACCGGGCTGACCTTGCCCCCGGTGAACTCGCCGCCGCCGAGGATCACCCCCGCGATGGACAAGAGCGTGTAGCGCAGAGCGATATTGGCATCGGCAGAGGTCGTGAGCCCGACCAGCGCCATTCCCGCGAAGACCCCGAAGAGCCCGGCCAGCCCGTAGGCCAGCGCCTTGAGCCGCACCACCGGCCAGCCCGCGCGCTGCACCGAGCGGGCGTTGCCGCCGACGCCGCGCAGCACCGTGCCGAGGCCGGAGCGGATCACCAGCAGGTGGGTCACCACGGCAATGATCACCGAGGCGCAGACGGCCATGGGGATGTAGGGTGGCTTGACGGTCATCAGCGTGCGCAGCCAACCAGGGCTGCTGCCTCCTGGCGACGGCAGGATGAACAGCGCCAGCCCGCCCCAGACGAAGGACATGCCCAGCGTCACCACGATGGCCGGAAGCTCGAGCGCGTGGATCACCGCGCCCAAGGCCGCGTAGCACAGCACCAGCGCCAGCAGGATCAGCGCCCCGAGCATCGGGCTGTCGTTCAGGAAGGTCGCGGTGATGCAGGCCACCAGCGACACGAAGGCCCCGAGCGACAGGTCGATGTCGTTGACCATGATGATCATCATCTGCGCGATGGTCGCCAGCGCGATCGGCACCGCGAGGTTGAAGAGCAGGTTGATGCCGAAGTAGCTCATCGCCCGCGGCTGCATGTAGAATGTGGCCGCCAGCAGCACCGCCAACGAGACCACAGGCAGCAGGATACGGTATCTTGCAAAGAAACCCATTCAGGCCCCTTCCATCTCGAAGGAGGCCTCGAGGATGCGCTCCTCGGTGATCGCCTCGCCGGTCAGCTCGGCGGAAATCTCGCTATTGCGGAACACGAAGACCCGGTCGCACTGGCAGACCTCCTCGGTCTCGGTCGAATACCACAGGAAGGTGCGGCCCTTGGCGGCCTCGGCGCGGATCATGGCATAGACGTCCTGCTTGGTGCCCACGTCGACCCCGCGCATCGGATCGTCCATCACCACCACCGGAGCGGAGGAGGCGAGCGCGCGTGCAAAGAGCACTTTCTGCTGGTTGCCGCCCGAGAGCGACAGGATGGGGTTGGTCACGTCGTCGGTGCGGATGCCGATGCGCTTTTTCCACTCGGCGGCGACGGCGGCCTCCCTGTCGCGATCGACGAGGCCGCGTTTCGCGATCTGGGGCAGGATCGAGATCGAGGTATTGCGCAGGATCGACCAGAGCGGCAGCAAGCCGTCGCGTCCCCGGTCCCCGGCGACAAAGACCATGCCCGCCTCGCGCGGACTGCGCCACGACGAGGTGGCACCGAGGTAGAGCCGGGCCAATGCCTCGGCCTGCCCGTGGCCCGCCAGCCCCGAAAGGCCGACGATCTCGCCCTTCCGGGCGCGCAGGCCTTCCGGCGTGTGCAGAACTTCCTCGCCATGCACCCGCGCGGCCTGCGCGGCGGCGGCCTCGGTGGCGACATGGCCCATGGCATCGACCAGCCCCTGCCGGGTGAAGCCGCCGGCAGCGCGTTCGGCGACCACCTTGCCATCCTTCATCACGAGGATACGGGTCGCCACCTCGAAGATCTCGCCCAGCATGTGAGAGATGAAGATCACCGCGCCGCCCTGTGCGCAGAACCGTTTGATGTGGGAGAGCAGCTGTTCGGCGATGCCGGCATCGAGCGACGAGGTGGGCTCGTCGAGGATCACCAGCCGTGCCTCGGTGCCGCGCGGGGCGAAACCGATGGCAATCTCGACCATCTGCCGCTCGGCGATGCTGAGCGCGTCGACCGTCGCGTCGGCGTCGATGCCGTGGCCCGGGAAGACCTCATCCAGCGCGGCGCGGATCTCGGCCCGCGCGGGCGCGCGCCAGTTCATGCCCCTGAGGGCGGAATGCGAGATGCGCAGGTTCTCGGCCACCGTCAGGTTCGGGCAGAGCGAAAGTTCCTGGAACACCGAGCGAACCCCCGCGGCCAGCGCCGTTGTCGCCCCGGAAGCCGGAAAGTCGACGGAGCCGGCGGAGGGCGAGAGCCCGCCATTGACCACATTCACAAGCGTGGATTTCCCGGCGCCATTGTGGCCGACGAGGCCGAGGCAATCCCCGGGAGAGATGGACAGGCTCACGCCGTCGAGCGCCCTGACCGGACCAAAGTGCTTGGCGGCCCCGGTCAGGGCGACGATCGGCGCAGCCGGTTCGGCTGCGATGGTCATGGGTACTTACATGGCCCCGGAGATGACGCCCTTGGCGTCGTCGAGCGAGTAGACGGTGTTGGCGACCGAGCCCTCGGGGGTGGTTTCCAGCGCCTCGTCCAGCGTGTCCTGCGTCACCTTGAGGAAGGGCACAGTCAGATCCTTGGGCACCTCGGCGCCGTCGAGGATCTGCTGCGCCACCCAGAAGGCCAGCGAGGCCACGCCCGGTGCGATCGACAGCGAGAGCGTCTCGTAGCCATTGGCGTCGCGCTGGTCGGCCCACCACTGCATCTCGTCCTGGCGGTTGCCGAGCACGATCAGCGGCGTGTCGCGGCCAGCGGCCTTGAAGGCCTGCGCCGCGCCGTAGCCGTCGCCGCCCTGGGTCACCACGCCGACCACCTCGGGCAGCGAGGGCAGCACGCCCGCGACGGCCTTCTGCGCCACATCCTGCGCCCAGTCCCCGTGCACCGAGCCGACGATCTTGAACTGCCCGTTCTCGGCGACGCCTTCCTCGATGCCCGCGTGGATCTCGTCATCCACGAAGACCCCCGCAAGGCCGCGGATCTCGAGCAGGTTGCCGCCCTCGGGCAGGCGGGTCGCAAGGTATTCGACCTGCTCCTTGCCCATCTGCTTGAAGTCCACCGCGATGCGCCAGGCGCAGGGCGCGGTGACGATGCCGTCGAAACTGACCACGGTGACACCGGCGTTGCAGGCCTCTTCCACGGCGCCGTTCAACGCCGTCGGCGAGGCGGCATTTAGTATGATCGCGTCATAGCCCTGCAGGATCATGTTCTGGATCTGCGCGGCCTGCTCCGTGGCCTGGTTCTCGGAGGTGGTATAGGCATCCGCCGCCCCGACCACGCCCTCTTCCACGGCCTTGCCGCCGACCTCCTCGAAGGTCTGCAGCATTGCCTGCCGCCAGGAGTTGCCCGCATAGTTGTTGGACAGCGCGATGCGCTTGCCCGAGGTGTCAGCTAGCGCACCGCTCGCCGCCACGGCAAGCCCGGCCGCGCCGAGCAGCATCATTGTCTTGGTCATTCTCCCTCCCATCGCCCTATTCCGGGCGCTCACTGGATGCCCGTCCTCCACGGGCTTGGTCATGCTGCCGTGACGGAAGCCGCGCGTAAAGTGTGCACCCCGCAGATCGGCTGCGGGTTTCCGCATGTCCTCTGCGGGAAAGGGTGTTTTCTTCTTCGGCAAGACGCGTCATCTTGCGGAGACGCGCAAGAGGAGGCGCGTGGGGAGGGATCATGAATTCACCGCAGATGGCCGCGGCCGTGCGCGCGCGCCGCGCGCCTTCGGGCGCGCCAATTGGCCACGCCGGGGACTCGACCGAGGTCTTCGAGCGCATGTCCGCACGGCTCTCGACCGAGGTCGAGATCGGCTCGGCGCTCACCGCCGTCGCACCCGAGATCGCCACCTTGCTGCCCTTCAGCCATGTCGACATCTGCCTGCACGACACCCCGGGCTGGGTGGTCAGTTACGAGGCCGGGATCGAGACCCGCTGGTCGCAGCGCCGCACCCGGGTGCAATACTCGCCGGTGCGCGACGTGCTGCAGGGGCGCAGCGCGGCAATGCTCTCGGCCAATGCCATGGAGGATCCGCAGCAGACCTTCCCCGGCGCCTGCTGCGAGCCGATCCTGAATCACCGGCTGCGGGCCCGGATCACCGTGCCGCTGCGAGTCATGGGCAAGGTCACCGGCACGCTCAATTTCTCGCATGGCACCAAGGGGTTCTACGGCCCCGAGCAGGTCCCGCTGGCGCAGGCGCTGGCCGATCTGCTCGCCCCGTGGTTCCACGCGCTGCACGGCGCGGCGAAGGCCAGCCAGGCGGCGCAGCTGCGCGCCCGGGCGCAGGAGCAGGCCGAGGGGCTGCGGCAGGGCGCGCTCGAACTCACGCAGACCCTTGAGCAGGAGCGCCAGCGCATCGGCATGGACCTGCACGACCAGACGCTCGCCGACCTCACCCGCATCCTGCGCGAGCTGACCGGCGAGGCGCCGCTCGACCGCGACTTGCTGGCCGAGCGCGTGACCGACACGATCGACGACCTGCGCGCGCTGATCGACACCGCAGTGCCCACCCTGCTCGATCTCTTCGGCTTCGCCCACGCGGTGCGGGTGCATCTCGAGCGCGCCGTGGGTGCCGAGCCCGTGGAGGTGGATGTCGAGGACGAGACCGACGGCGCCCCCGACCGGCTCGGCACCACTGCGCGCACCGCGCTCTTTCGTATCACGCAGGAGGCGATCAACAACGCCGCCCGCCATGCCCGGGCGCACCGCATCCTTGTCACCGTCTGCTCGGAGCCGCAGGACCGCCTCCGCATCTCAATCAGCGACGACGGCATCGGCATCGGCCCCGAAGTTGGCCGCCGTTCGGGCCTGTCGCACCTGCGCACCCGCGCCCATCTCATCGGCGCGGATCTCGAAATCGTCTCCGACGCGGGCACTCGCGTCACCGTCACCCTCCCGGAAACCCCCGCATGAAAGTCCTTCCCCTATGAAAGTCCTGCTTGTCGAGGATGACCAGTTCCACGCGTCCTACCTGCAGGACGCACTCGCCGAGGCCCTGCCCGAGGTGACCGAGATGCTGCACGCCACCGACGGTGCGGCGGGCGAGGCCGAGGCCCGCTCGGCCCATATCGAGGCGGTGGTGATGGACCTGCAGATGGACGGCCGCAACGGCATCGAGGCAGCGCGCGCGATCTGGGCCGAGCGCCCGGGCACCCGCATCCTCTTCTGGTCCAACTATTCGGACGAGGCCTATCTGCGCGGCATCTCCCGCATCGTGCCCGAGGACAGCGCCTATGGCTACGTGCTCAAGACCGCCACCCGCGAGCGGCTGAAACTGGCGCTGCGGGCGGTGCTGCTCGAGGGGCAGATCATGGTCGACCGCGAGATCCATCGCCTGCAGCGCCGCAGCGCCTCGCCGCGCAACGCGCTCGACGACAGCGAATACGCAGTGTTGCTGGACCTGGCGCTGGGGCTGCAGGACAAGCTGATCGCCGAGCGCCGCGGCATGTCGCTGCGCACCGTGCAGAACCGGCTGCTCTCGCTCTACGACAAGCTCGGCGTGGACGGCGAGGACGTCGGCCCGGCGCTCAACAAGCGGGTGAAGGCGCTGTCGCGCGCCTTCACCACCCGCACGCTGAACGTCGAGACATTGGAAAGCGCGCAGCGCGACTACGAGCGCTGGCTGGCGGGGCGGGCAAGATCGGTGCACTAGGCCGCGAGGTTCGGGGGCGCGCAAGGATCAGCCGCCCCTTACGCGCCCTCTTGGCGCAGCCGCGCGGCGGGGCTACACCGGCCTTCTCGAAGACCCAGAGGAGGCCGCCCCCGTGTTGACCCAGCCCGTGGACACCCAGACCCGTATCGCCAGCACCATCGCCCGGGAAATCCAGGCCAGTCCGAAACAGGTGACGGCGGCGGTCGAGCTGCTCGACGGCGGCGCCACGGTGCCCTTCGTGGCGCGCTACCGGAAGGAAGTTACCGGCGGTCTCGACGACACGCAGCTGCGCAATCTCGCCGAGCGCCTCACCTACCTGCGGGAGCTGGAAGCCCGCCGAGTCTCGATCCGCGACTCGATCAAGGAGCAGGGAAAGCTCACCGATGCGCTTGAGAAATCCATCGCCGGTGCCGAGACCAAGGCCGCGCTCGAGGACATCTACCTGCCCTACAAGCCCAAGCGCCGCACCCGCGCGATGATCGCCCGCGAGAACGGGCTCGAGCCGCTGCTTCGCGCAATCGTCTCCGACCGCGGCGCCGATCCCGCCAAGCTGGCCGAAACCTACCTCGGCGAGAGCGTCACCGACGCGAAGGCCGCGCTGGAGGGCGCCCGCGACATCCTCGGCGAAGAGCTGACCGAGAACGCGACCCTCCTTGGCAGCCTGCGCGAGTTCATGCGCGCCGAGGCGTTCATCTCGGCCAAGGTCGCGCCGGGCAAAGAGCAGGAGGGGGCCAAGTTCTCCGACTATTTCGACCATCGCGAGAAATGGGCCGATATTCCATCGCACCGCGCGCTGGCGATCCTGCGCGCCTCGAAGGAAGAGGTGGTGACAGTCGACATCGCGCCCGATCCCGAGGTCTCGACCCGCCGCGGCGAGGACATCGTGGCCAGCGCAATCGGCATCCACAGCGACGCCCCCGGCGACCGGTGGCTGCGCGGCGTCGCCGACTGGACATGGCGGGTGAAGCTGAGCCTTTCCATGTACGTCGACCTGATGACCGAGCTGCGCCGCCGCGCCCATGAAGAGGCGATCAACGTCTTTGCCCGCAACCTCAAGGACCTGCTGCTCGCCGCCCCCGCCGGGAGCAAAGCGACGCTGGGCCTCGACCCGGGCATCCGGACGGGCGTGAAATGCGCCGTGGTGGACGCAACCGGCAAGCTGCTAGACACCGCGACGATCTACCCCTTCCAGCCCAAGAACGACACGCGCGGCGCCACCGCCACGCTGATGGAGCTGATCTCCCGCCACAAGATCGAGCTCATCGCCATCGGCAACGGCACTGCCAGTCGCGAGACCGAGCGCCTTGTCGGCGACGTGCTGAAGCTGCTGCCCGCCGCGGTGAAGAAGCCGACCAAGGTGGTGGTCTCGGAAGCCGGCGCCTCGGTCTACTCGGCCTCGGAGACCGCGGCCAAGGAATTCCCCGATCTCGACGTCTCGCTGCGGGGTGCCGTGTCGATCGCCCGCCGCCTGCAGGACCCGCTGGCCGAGCTGGTGAAGATCGAACCGCAGAGCATCGGCGTCGGGCAATACCAGCACGACGTCGACCAGCGCAAACTGGCACAGACGCTGGAAGCGGTGGTCGAGGACGCGGTGAACGCCGTCGGCGTCGATCTCAACACCGCCTCCGCTCCGCTGCTCGCCCATGTCGCGGGCCTCGGCCCGTCGCTGGCGCAATCCATCGTCAGCCACCGCGACAGCACCGGCGCCTTCCCCTCTCGCAAGGCGCTCTTGAAGGTTGCCGGACTGGGGCCGAAGGCCTTCGAGCAATGCGCCGGCTTCCTGCGCATCCGCGACGGCATCGAGCCGCTGGATGCCTCCTCGGTGCACCCAGAAGCCTATGGCGTCGCGCGCAAGATCGTCGCCGCCTGCGGCCGTGACATTCGCCAGATCATGGGCCAGCCGCAGGCGCTCAAGGGCCTGCGCGCCGAGGCGTTCGTCGACGGCGCCTTCGGTCTTCCGACCGTGCGCGACATCCTGTCGGAGCTGGAAAAACCCGGCCGCGACCCGCGCCCCGACTTCGTCACCGCCAGCTTCACCGATGGCGTCGAAGAGATCACCGACCTGCGCCCCGGCATGATGCTCGAGGGCACGGTGACCAATGTCGCGGCCTTTGGTGCCTTCGTCGACATCGGCGTGCATCAGGATGGGCTGGTGCACGTCAGCCAGCTTGCGGACCGCTTCGTCAAGGACCCGCATGAGGTGGTGAAGGCCGGCGACGTGGTGAAGGTGCGGGTGACCGAGGTCGACGTGCCGCGCAAGCGCATTGGTCTTTCCATGCGCAAGGACGGCGCGGGCCGCGAGGCCGCGCAGGAGCGGCGCGCTGCGCCCGACAAGGGCCCACGCGGCAAAGGCGGAACAGGCGGAGGCCGCGGCGGTAACACCCCGCGCGGGCCGATGAGCGCCGGGCCGAAAGGCGGCTCGGGCGGCGGACAGGGCGCACTCGGCGCGGCGCTTCTGGACGCGATGAAGAAGAAGCCCTGAGCGGCACCGGCGCGGAGCCGGGCCAAGCGCCCCCCCTTTCTCCGCGCCGGACACCGCGCTATGCTCGCCCCGTTCCGCTCACAATCCGGCCAACGCCCCTATCCTCGCCATGGATCACCCGCTCATCGACCTGATCAACGCTCGCATTGCCAAGGCCGAGGCCGAGGGCGCCTTCGACAACCTGCCGGGCGCAGGAAAGCCGCTGCCCGAGTGTGATGATCCCGAGAACGCGGTGCTGACTCGCATCCTCAAGGACAATGGCGCCGTGCCGCAGGCTGTGGCGCTCACCCGCGAGCTTGCCGCCCTGCGCGAGGAGCTGCGCGAGACCGCCGACCGTGACCGACGCCGGCGTCTCATAAAGGACATGGCGCTGCTCGAAACCCGGCTCGAGATCGCCCGCAAGTCACGCTGAGGGTTGGCCTTTATGACCGACCGTGCCAGAACTTCCGCGAGACAGGGGAGAGCGCATGGTCACGGTCAAAGAGCAATACGAAAGCTACCCCTATCCCGAGCGTGACCCGAAGGACGAGAAGACCCGGTTGATCACGGGCTCCCCTTCGCACCCGCTGGAGATGGACCATTGGCTCTGGCGCGGCAACCGCGACTGGTCGCGGCCGCTGCGGGTGCTGGTCGCTGGCGGCGGCACCGGCGACGGTCTGATCCAGCTCGCCACCCTGCTGACCGCCGCGAAGAAGCCCTACGAGATCACCTACCTCGACCTCTCCACCGCCTCGCGCGCGGTGGCCGAGGCGCGGGCCGAGGTCCGCGGCCTCAGCGGTATCGCCTTCCATACCGCCAGCCTTCTGGACGCGGCGGAGTACGGCACGTTCGACTACATCGACTGCTGCGGCGTCCTGCACCACCTGCCCGAGCCCGAGGCGGGCTTTGCCGCCCTACGCGCCGCCCTCGCCCCCGGCGGGGGTCTCGGCTTCATGGTCTACGCGCCCTATGGGCGCTCCGGCGTCTACCCGCTGCAGGAGGCCTTTGGTGCGCTCTTCGAGGGGCTCCCGCCGCAGCAGCGCCTCGCCCGCGCGCAGCGTCTCGTCGCCGATTTGCCCGAAGGCCACCCCTTTGGCGCCAACCGCAACCTCGGCGATCACCACGCCTCGGATGCGGGGTTCTACGACCTGCTGCTGCACGGGCAGGATCGCAGCTACGCGGTGCCCGAGCTTCTCGAGACGCTGGAGCGGACAGGCTGGCAGCTTGCCGGCTTCACCACCCCCGCGCTCTACGATCTGGCGCAGATCACCGAGGTGCCCGAGGGCATGGACGCGGCCACCCAGATGGCCACGGCGGAAAAGCTGCGCGGCACCATCCGAATGCACACCGCCTACGCCGTGCCCGCCGAGGCGCAGAACACCAGGGCCGCGCCCTCGGATCGCAAGCTGGTCCCGCACCTGCGCGGCGTGCAGCGCGCCGCGCTGGCGAAGGCCGTGGCGCAGGGACGCCCGTTGCCGGTGAAGATGGGTGGCGTTCAGACCACGCTGACACTGCCCAAGGGCACCGCCCCGCTGCTCGCCGGGATCGACGGGCACCGCAGCCTGAGCGAGATCGCGCAGGCCGCAAGGATCGACCCGATCACCTTCGGCACCGGCTGGGCGCAGGTCCACAAGGCGCTGGAGCCCTGGGGCCTGCTGCTCTACTCCTCCCTGCTGCGCTGAACGCAAATCCCCTCGAAGGATTTCGCACCTCTCTTCGGGGAAAGGTGCGCCGCCCTCATTCGTAGCTCCGCGCGTCCTCGATCACCACGCCGTCGCGCGGCAGCCCGCCCGGCGCCACCAGTTCAACCTTGCCCTTGAGCTTCAGAAGCTCGGCGACGCTCGCCTCGAAGGCCCCGGCATCCGGCGCGCCGCCCTGCCCCGAGGTCTCGATCCGCACGGTCATCACATCCATCTCGCCCTCGCGGCTGGCGACGACCCGCGCCCGGCCGATCTCGGCATGGCGCGCGACCAGCGCCGCCACCTGCTCGGGGCGCACGAACATGCCCTTGATCTTGGTGGTCTGATCGGCGCGCCCCATCCAGCCCTTGATCCGCATGTTCGAGCGCCCGCAGGGGCTCATCCCCGGCAGCACGGCCGACATGTCGCCGGTCGCGAAGCGGATCAGCGGGTAGTCGGGGTTGAGCGTGGTGACCACGACCTCGCCGACCTCGCCTTCGGGAACCGGATCGCCCGTGCCGGGGGTGACGATCTCGACGATCACCCGCTCGTCGACGATCATCCCCTCCATGCTTGGCGTCTCATAGGCGATGAGCCCCAGATCGGCGGTGGCATAGCACTGCAGGCAGGCGATGCCGCGCGCCGCGTAGAACTCCCGCAGCGACGGGAAGAGCGCCCCGCCCGAGACCGCGGCCTTGGTGATCCCCAGCGCGACGCCCATGGCCTCGGCCTTGTCGAGGATGATCTTCAGGTAGTCGGGCGTGCCGGCATAGGCCGTCACCCCCACGTCCGCCGCCGCCTGCACCTGCAATTCGGTCTGGCCGGTGCCAGCGGGCAGCACCGCTGCGCCGACCGCCCGCGCGCCGCTTTCGAAGATCATCCCTGCGGGCGTCAGGTGGTAGCCGAAGCAGTTCTGCACGATGTCGCCCGCACCGATACCGGCGGCATGCAGGAAACGCCCGAGCCGCCACCAGTCGTGTTCCATTCCGCCCGGCTCGTAGATCGGCCCCGGCGACTGGAAGACATGGGCAAAACCCGGTGCGGGCCGCGTGGTGAAACCGCCGAAGGGCGCGGCGCTCTTCTGCGCGCGGCCGAGCTCGGACTTGCGCAGCACCGGCAGGGCCGCCAGCGCGTCGCGCGTGGTGACGCTTGCCGCGTCGACCTCCGCCAACAGCTCCGCATATCCCGGCAGCGCCTGCGCCCGGGCGATCTGCTCCGGCAGCGCCTCGGCCAGCGCCGCGGCCCGCTCCGCCGCGCTGCGTGTCTCCAGATCGTCGTAGTAACCGCTCATCCGAGCCTCCCTTCCAGCCCAGTCCTATCCTGCCCCGCCCCCGGCATCCCCGGACGGGAGTGGCAGCGCATAGGCCGCCAATGTCTCGTAGATCGCCCCCTCGGGGCTCAGCGTCGAGGCGACAAGCCGCAGCTCCTCGGCCGCCTCTGCCCCGGTGGCGAGCGCAACCTGCCCCGCCACCCCCCGCTCAAACCGCGCCAGCGCCTCGCCGCGCAGCCCCGCGCCGAAGCGCGTCAATGTCACATGCGGACGGAACCGCCGCCGCTCGAGTTGGATCCCCGTCGCGCGGCAGGCCCGCACCACGCGCCCGTGCAGGGCGAGCAGCCCCGGCTCGGACGCGATCTCCGCCGCCAGGAGCCTGGGGGCGCGCCCGCCGAAACTCTCCAGCCCGGTCACCCGCAACCGGCAGCCCGGCAGCGCCTGCCCCTCCAGCTCGAGGTGCAACTCCTGCAGCTCCGCCTCCTCCACTTCGCCGAGGAAGGCGAGCGTCACGTGCAGATTCTCCTCGGGCACCGCCCGCCCGACCGGCAGAGCCTCCTGCACCGCCAGCAGCGGGGGGATCAGCGGCTCGGGCAGCGGCAAGGCAAGGAAGGCGCGCATTCACGCCAGCCACCGCTTGCGGCGGCGGTAGGAGCGCACGTCGCGGAACGACTTGCGCCCCTCATCCGACATGCCGAGGTAGAATTCCTTGACGTCCGGGTTCTCGCGGAGCGCCTGCGCCGGCCCGTCCATCACCACCCGGCCGTTTTCGAGGATGTAGCCGTAGTGCGCATAACGCAGCGCCACGTTGGTGTTCTGCTCGGCCAGCAGGAACGAGACCCCCTCGCCCTCGTTGACCGCCTTCACGATCTCGAAGATCTGCTCGACCAGCTGCGGCGCCAGCCCCATCGAGGGCTCGTCCAGCAGCACCATCTCCGGGCGCGACATCAGCGCGCGGCCAATGGCGCACATCTGCTGCTCGCCGCCCGAGGTATAGCCGGCCTGCGACTTCCGCCGCTCCTTCAGCCGCGGGAAATACTCGTAGACCATCTCGAGGTCGCGCAACACCGCGGCTTTCCCGTCGCGCCGGGTGAAGGCGCCGGTCATCAGGTTCTCTTCCACGGTCAGGTGCTCGAAGCAGTGCCGCCCCTCCATCACCTGGATCACCCCGCGCTTGACCAGCGCCGCCGGATCGAGGTCCTGCACCCGCTCGCCGCGATAGGAGATCGTACCCTTGGTCACCTCGCCGCGCTCGGACTGCAGCAGGTTCGAGATCGCCTTGAGCGTCGTTGTCTTGCCCGCACCGTTGCCACCCAAGAGCGCGGTGATCCCGCCCTGAGGCACCGAGAGCGACACGCCCTTCAGCACGAGGATCACGTGGTTGTAGATCACCTCGATGTTGTTGACCTCGAGCAGCGTCTCGCGCGCCGCGCCGTCGCGGGCCGAGGTCAAATCGCTTCGCACTCCGTCCAGCATCTTCTTCTCTTCCCAAATACGCAAAATCCGGCGGCGACACCCGCGCCGCCGCCGGAGGTGTCAGCTCAGCCGCCGCAGCTGTCGTTCACCGGCCAGGGTTGGTTGGCGTCGGCGTATTCCATCGCCGCCTTCTCCTCGAGCGGGGTGATCATGTCCGAATCCGGCATGATGAGATCCGAGGCCTTGACGAATTTCTCGCCGTCCCATTCGAGGATCCAGCCGCCGGAGTGGCCGGTGTGGTTGTCACACGAGGTCGAGAAGGGCGGCACCATGCCGGTCATTCCCAGCTCGTCCAGACGCGCCTCGGTGATGTCGAGGTTCTCGAGGCCCCAGCGCAGGTCGGCCGGCGAAATCTCGGCCTTGCCCGCGTGCTCCTGCGCCACCCGGATGCCCTCGCCGAGGATCATCGAGATGACGAGCCCGCGCGAGTAGAACACGCCCGACATTTCCTCGGCGTTGCTCTGGGTGTTGCCCGGCTCGACCACGTATTTCTGCAGGTCGGCCATGATCGGCGCCTCGGGGTTCGGGAAGGACCAGCTGACGGACTTGTAGCCCTTGCCGGCGTCGCCGACGATTTTCAGGTCGGCATCGTGCCCGGCCCACCAGACGCCCAACATGTTCTCCATCGGGAACTTGGTCTTGACCGCCTCGGTGATCGCCCCGGCGTTCATCGCGCCCCAGCCCCACATGATCACGTAATCGGGACGCTCGCGGCGGATCTGCAGCCATTGCGCCGACTGGTTCTGCATCTCCTTGAGACCCACCGGGATCGGCAGCAGCTCGAAGCCCTGCGCCTCGGCGGCGGCTTCGAGGAAGGGCAGCGGCTCCTTGCCGAACGGGTGGTCGAGGTGCAGGAAGGCAATCTTCTTGCCCTTCAGGTCGCCCTGCGCGCCGAGGTACTTGATCAGGATCGAGGCCCCGTCCCAATAGCTCAGCGGCGTGTTGAACGCCCACTGGAACACCTTGCCGTCGGCCATGGGCGAAAAGCCGTAGCCCGGCGCGAGGATCGGGATCTCGTCAACGTTGGTCTTCGGCAGCACCTGCAGGGTGATGCCCGTGGACCAGGGCTGGGTCACGATCGCCTTGCCCTTGGTCTTCTCGTAGCACTCGACCCCCTTCTCGGTGGAATAGCCGGTCTCGCACTCGTCGAAGTCGATGGCGATGCCGCCGATGCCGCCGTCGCGGGCGTTCATCAACTCCATGTAATCCTTCTGCCCGTTCATCAGCGGAATGCCGGTGGCGGCAAAGGGCCCGGTCCGGTAGGCGAGGTTCGGCGCGTAGAGCCCTTCGGCCATGGCGCCTCCGGCGAGCAGCGCGCCAAGTGCCGCGGCCCCTGCCAGTTTGGTCAACATTTTCATCCTGTCTCCTCCCTGAGATCTTCGATGATATGGAAAGCCCGGCCCGCGTCTCCTCAGTGCGGGAAGGGCCAGATGATCAGCTTCTCCCGGATCAGCGCCCAGAGACGTGCGAGCCCGTGCGGCTCGATGATCAGGAAGAAGACAATGAGCGCGCCGACGATCATGATGTTGAGATGCTCGACCATGGCCGAGCTGACCGGCAGCCCCAGCGCCTGCGGCACCGTTCCCAGCACCACCGGCAGACCGACGATGAGGATGGCGCCCAGGTAGTTGCCGAGGATCGACCCCAACCCGCCGATGATGGCGATGAACAGGATACGGAAGCTCAGCGGGATGTCGAAGAGGTTGGGCTCGGCGGCGCCGCGCCACATGAAGACGAAGAGCGCACCCGCCACGCCGACCACGTAAGACGAGACGGCAAAGGCGGTGAGCTTCGAGCGCATCAGGTTGATGCCGATGAGCTCGGCCGCGATGTCCATGTCGCGCGTCGCCTTCCAGCTCCGTCCGAGGGTGCCGCGGGTGAGGTTGATGCAGAGCACCGTCATCAGCGTGACGACCGCCAGCACCACGTAATACTGGGTGATCGAGCTCGCCTGCGGCCCGGCGACGTAGTGCCCGAACATCTCGAGGTTCGGCACCTGGATCGCGCCAGAGGCGTTGTAGTTGTAAAGCCAGCCCCATTTCTCGAACAGCCAGACCAGGAAGAACTGCGCCGCCAGCGTGGCAATTGCGAGGTAGAACCCCTTGATCCGCAAGGAAGGAATGCCGAAGGCCACACCCACGCCCGCACTGAAGATGCCCGAGAGCAGGATCGCCACGATGGGGTTCATCCAGGGGAACAGCGTCACCAGCTTGTAGCAGGCATAGGCGCCAACCCCCATGAATGCCGCGGTCCCGAGCGACAGCTGCCCCGCGTAGCCCGTCAGGATGTTGAGCCCCTGCGCCGCAAGCGCGTAGATCAGGATCGGGATCAGCAATGTCTGGAAGGCGAACTCGCTCGCGGTGAGCGGGAAGACCACCCAGGCGAAACCGAGGATCACCATCAAGAGCACCGCGTCCTGGCGGACCGGGAAAAGCGCCATGTCCGACTTGTAGCTCGTCTTGAATTGCCCCGCCGTGCGATAGAGCATCCGTCTCTCCCTCTCCCGGCACCCTGCGATGCCGCTCCTTCAGGTCCTGCCGCGGGCGCGGGGCTCCTCTTCCCCGATCCTGCGGTCCTCTTGTCTCTTCCGAACCGCGCTCAGACGGGTTCGTGCGTCTCTTCCGGATAGGCGCGCTTCGGCGGCACGGCGTAACCGATCGCCTCGGAGTGCCGCACCAGCCAGAACCAGGCCCAGAGCCCCGCTCCGCCGCCCGCCGCCGCCAGCAGCAGCGCCGGAACTACGTGCCCCTCGGTACCGGTCAGCGCGAGGTAGCCAAAGGCCCAGAAGCCCGCCCAGGCCACCACGTTCAGGATCGCCACAAGTTTCGCCATCTCGTTCTCCCCCCTTGGTTTCTTCGACAAAGGCCCGCCTCCTGCGGGCGCTCGTCTGCGTTGAGTTCCTCCCGGCACCGCTTCGGCACCGGGAGCCGGTCTAGACCCTTTCGATGATGCGCTCTCCGAACAGTCCCTGCGGACGGAACAGCAGCACGATCAGCGCCAGCACGAAGGCGAACCAGGTTTCGGTATTGCCGCCCATCAGCGGCTGGCCCCAGTAAATCTCGAAGAGCTTTTCCAGCATGCCGATCATCAGCCCGCCGATGATCGCCCCGGTGATGCTTTCGAGTCCGCCTAGCATGAGAACAGGAAGCGCTTTGTAGGCAATGACTTCCAGAGCGAAGCTCACTCCGGCGCGGGCGCCCCAGGCGATGCCTGTCACCAGCGCGATGATGCCCGCGATGAACCAGACCAGCACCCAGATCGTCTGCAGCGAGATGCCGACCGAAAGCGCCGCCTGGTGGTCGTCGCCAAGCGCGCGGATGGCGCGGCCCATGCGGGTCTTGCCGAGGAAGAGCAGCAGCGCCACCACCAGCAGACCCGCGACGACGACCGCCGTGATGTCCTTCTGCTCGAGGATCAGCAGCCCGCCCCAGGGTTCCAGCACCACCGAGTCCGTCGGGATGCCGAGTTCCTCGGTGATCATCACCTTGTTCTCGCCGCCGAAGATGATCTCGCCGAAGCCGATCAGGAACAGCGTGATGCCGATGGTGGCCATGAAGAGGATGATGTCCGGCTGACCGACCAGCGGCCGCAGCACCACCCGCTCGATGCTGACCGCGAGGACGAACATCACCGCCAGCGTCAGCGCCACGCTGATCCAGGCGGGGATCCCCATGGCATGCAGGCCGACCAGCGTCAGCGCCGCGAAGACCACCATGATGCCCTGCGCGAAGTTGAAGATCCGACTCGAGCGGAAGATCAGCACGAAGCCGAGCGCGATCAGCGCGTAGAGGATGCCCGAGACCAGTCCCTCCCAGAGCACCTGCAGCAGGAAATCCGGCGCGCCGAACATGTCGGCAAAGGGTTGGATGAAGATGTCGTTCAGCATGTCGCCTGCTCCTTCAATGCGCCACGCCGAGATAGGCGTCGATCACGTCCTGATTGCTCCGCACCTCTTCGGGCGGGCCGTCGCCGATCTTCTTGCCGTAGTCCATGACAACCACCCGGTCCGAGAGGTCCATGACCACGCCCATGTCGTGCTCGATCAGGCAGATGGTGGTGCCGAACTCGTCGTTCACGTCGAGGATGAAGCGGCTCATGTCCTCCTTCTCCTCGACGTTCATCCCCGCCATCGGCTCGTCGAGCAACAGGAGTGACGGCTCGGCCGCGAGCGCCCTCGCCAGCTCGACCCGCTTCTTCAGGCCATAGGGCAGCCGCCCCACCGGCGTCTTTCGGATGTTCTGGATCTCAAGAAAATCAATGACTTTCTCGACGATCTCGCGGTTGGCGATCTCCTCGTCGCGGGCTTTGCCCCACCAGATCGCCTGGCTGGCGATGCCCGCCTTCATGTGGGTGAGCCGCCCGGTCATGACGTTGTCGAGCACCGTCATCCCCTCGAAGAGCGCAATGTTCTGGAAGGTCCGCGCCACACCCAGCCGTGCCACCTCGTAGGGCTTCATCGGCGGGCGCTTGGCCCCCTTGTACCAGAGCTCGCCCTCGGACGGCGTGTAGAAGCCCGAGATGATGTTGAGCATCGAAGACTTGCCGGCGCCGTTCGGCCCGATGATCGCGCGGATTTCCCCCTCGCGGATGTCAAAGGAAATGTCCTTGATCGCGACAACCCCGCCGAACTTGAGGGTGATGTTCCGCAACTCCATCAACACGCCGCCGATCTGCCGTCCGTCTTCGGTAACGTAGCCCTCGTCCTTCTCGCGGCCCTTGCTGGCATCCTTCACGGCGTCCCGCCTTTCGTCTTTCCCCAGAATTCCAAGATCCGACCCGTCCATCATTCCGCCGCCACCTTCATCGGCGCCACCGGCACCACTTGCGCATCGCGGATCGCCAGCGTCGCCTTGATCCGTCCCTTGCGCCCGTCTTCGTAGGTGACCTCGGTCTCGGTGTAGATGCTCTCCGAGCCGTCATAGAGCGCGGTCAGCAGGTCGGCGTATTTCTCGGCGATGATATTGCGGCGCACCTTGCGGGTGCGGGTCAGCTCGCCGTCATCCGCATCCAGCTCCTTGTGCAGCACGAGGAAACGGTGGATCTGGCAGCCCGAGAGCATCTCGTCCTGTGCGACCGAGGCATTCACTTCCTCGACATGACGCTGGATCGTGTCGAGCACCTGCGGGTGCCCCGCCAGCTCCTGGTAAGAGGCATAGGCGATGTTGTTGCGCTCGGCCCAGTTGCCGACCGCCGTCAGGTCGATGTTGATGAAGGCGGTGCAGCGGTCGCGGCCGTTGCCGAAGACCACGGCCTCGAGGATGTTGGGGTAGAACTTCAGCTTGTTCTCGACGTACTTGGGCGCGAAGAGCGCGCCATCCGCCATCTTGCCCACGTCCTTGGCCCGGTCGATGATCCGCAGGTGGCCCGTCGCCTCCTCGATGAAACCCGCGTCGCCGGTGGCGACCCAGCCCTCGGCGTCCTTGGTGCCCGCGGTGCTCTCAGGGTTCTGGTAGTATTCCACGAAGACGCCGGGCGAGCGGTAGAAAACCTCGCCGCTCTCGGCGATGCGGATCTCGACACCGGGTGACGGCACGCCCACGGTGTCGGGCCGCACCTCGTTGTCTGGCTGCTGGGTGATGAAGACCGAGGCCTCGGTCTGGCCGTAGAGCTGCTTGAGGTTGATCCCCAGCGCCCGGTAGAAATCGAAGATCTCCGGCCCGATCGCCTCGCCGGCGGTGTATCCGACACGGACCCGGGAAAAACCCAGCGTGTTCTTCAGCGGCCCGTAGACCATGAACTCGCCAAGCGCGTAGCGCAGACGCTCCAGTAGACCGACCGGCTTGCCGTCGAGGATCTTCGGCCCGACCACCTTGGCGTGGTTCAGGAAGTGGTGGAAGAGCTTCCGCTTGATCGCACCAGCGTCCTCCATCCGGATCATGATCTGGGTGAGCTGCGTCTCGAAAACCCTTGGCGGGGCGAAATAATAGCTCGGCGCGATCTCGCGCAGGTCGGTCATCATCGTCTCGGCGGACTCGGGGCAGTTCACGCAGAACCCGTTCCAGTAGGCCTGCCCGATCGAGAAGATGAAATCGCCGACCCAGGCCATCGGCAGGTAGGCAAGGACCTCCTCACCGGGGGTCAGGTGATCGAACTCCGAAGAGGACTTGGCGGTCTCGATGATGTTGCGGTTCGACAGCACCACGCCCTTGGGCTTGCCGGTGGTGCCCGAGGTGTAGAGCATCACACAGGTGTCGTCGTAGCCCAGGCCATTGCGGCGACGATCAAGCTCGCCGATCAGCTCATCCCGGGCGGCGCGGCCCTGCGCCTGAACGTGGGCGTAGTCGTGCAGCGCGCGGTGGTCGTATTTCCGCATGCCGCGCGGATCGACGTAGATCATGTGCTCGAACTGGTGCAGGTCGTCCTGGATCTCGATGACCTTGTCGACCTGCTCCTGGTCGGCGGCGATGATGAAGCGTGCGCCGCAGTGCTGCAGGACGTATTCCATCTCGTCGGCCACCGCGTCCTGGTAAAGCGGCACCGGCACTGCCCCGGCCATCTGCGCCGCGACCATGGCCCAGTAGAGCGTCGGACGGTTGCGGCCGATGACCGCCACGTGGTCGCCCGGCGCCACGCCGAGGTTCAGCAAACCGAGCGCAAAGGCCTCGATCTCCTCCTGCGTTTCGGCCCAGCTCCAGCTCTGCCAGATGCCGAACTCCTTCTCCCGATAGGCGGGACGGCCGGCAAAGCGCGTGGCGTTGCGCTGCAACAGGGCCGGAACGGAGCGCAGACCTTCCGCGCCCTCGGACATGTAAGCCAAAGTGTCTCCTCCCTAGGCTCCCGGGATTTTGTCGTCTCCCGGACGTCTCAGGCCGCCTCCTCCGCAGTCTGGGACGCGCTATTTTGCGAGTCAGCCCCATTAAGGGGTTCGGCCAGCCTGAGCGTCAATGTTTTCGTGATCTTTGCCCGAATCTAACGAATTGTAACGCGGCAGCGATGGGGGCGCTGCCCCCGCCTGCCTGCGGCAGACTCCCCCGGGATATTTTTGCCTAGAAGAAAAGGCAGGATCCCCTGCGACGTCGCGGCGCGCTTCTCTCGGTTGCGGCAGGGTGCTAGCCCTTGGGGCGGAGGAGATTTCATGGACAAGGACGCGCTCACACAGGCGGGGCTGAACCTGATCCAGCAGGCGCTTTCGATCTATGATCGCGAGCTGAAGCTGGCCGTCTGCAACCGCCCCTTCGCGCAGATGTTCGACCTGCCCGAACGGCTCACCCGGCCCGGTGCCTGCTTCGAGGAAACCATCCGCCACCTCGTGAATGCGGGCGAATATGGCACGGTGGACGATCCCGAGGACTTCATCCGTGCCCGGGTCGACCAGGCCCGCGCCTTTGCGCCGCATTACATGGAACGCACGCGCGCCAACGGCCGGACCATCTCGGTCGAGGGGGCACCGCTGCCGCAGGGCGGCTGGGTGACCGTCTATACCGACATCACCGCCGTGAAGGCGCAGGAGGCGCTGCTGCGTACCCGCTCGGAGCTGCTGTCGGAGGAGGTGATCCGCCGCGCCGAGGCACTGGCCGCCAGCAACCGCCAGCTCGCCGCGACCAATGCCGCGCTGGAAGAGGCCCGGCGCGAGCTGACCGAGATGGAGGCGCGCACCCGCCTCACCACCGAGATGATGCCCGCGCATATCGCCCGGGTCGATGCCGCGGGGCGCTACACCTATTCCAACCGCCGCCTGTCGCAGGTGATGCCGGGTCGCCCCTCGGAGATCATCGGGCTGCATGTCTCCGAAGCGCTGGGGCCCGCTTACACCAAGGTGCGCCCGCATCTGCAGCGCGCGCTCGAAGGCACGCAGAGCATCTTCGAATTCACCGACGACGGCTCCTCGCGGCGGATCCGCGCGGTCTTCACCCCCGATCCTTCGGAGCGCGGGGTCTATATCCTTTCGCTCGATGTGACCGAAGAGACGCAGGCCCGCGCCGCCCTGCAGCACGCCCGTCGGCGCGAGCTGGCGGCGCAGCTCACCTCGGGACTGGCGCATGACTTCTCCAACCTGCTGACCATCATCCTCGGCATGCAGTCGAAGCTGGTGCGCATGGAGCTGCCGCCCGAGGCGGCGGACCTCGCCGCGGGCACGCTGCAGGCGGCGCGGCGCGGCGGCGACCTGCTGGACCGGATCGCCGGGATCACCTCGCACCGCGCCTGGACCCCCGAGGCGGTGGCACCCGGCGATTTCCTGCGCGATCTGCAGGTGCTGACCGGCCCGACCCTGCCCGGGAACGTCATGCTGGAGATTGCCCCCGCGCCCGAGGGCGCCTTCCTGCTCGACCGCGGCCTCCTGCAGGACGCCGCGTTGAACCTCGTGCTCAACGCGCGGGACGCCTGCAGGGCGAGAGGCGGGCACATCCGGGTCGAGATGCGCTGCGTCAAGGACACCTGGCTCGAGCTGGCGGTCAGCGACAGCGGCCCGGGGTTCTCGCCCGAGGCGCTGAAGCACGGGCTGGATCCCTTCTTCACCACCAAGGGAGGGTCCGGCTCGGGGCTGGGGCTGGCGATGGTCTATGACATGGTCAAGCTGGCGGGCGGCACGATCAAGATCGGCAACGCTGCCCCCGGCGCCCGGGTGACGCTGCGCCTGCCGCTGCGCCGCGCGCCGAGCGCGCCGGATCGTCCGCGCGGGCTGGCGCTGCTGGTCGAGGACGACACCGAGCTGCGCGCCCAGCTGCGCGACATGCTCACCGGGCTTGGCCACGCAGTTGTCGAGGCGAGCTCGGTCGCCGAGGCCCGGGCGCTGGCCGAGGGGCTTTCGCTCGACCTCGTGCTTTCGGACCTGATGCTGGAGGGGGACGAGCCCGGCTCGGCCCTTCCCGCTGCCCTGCCCGGGCTCGACGTGCGGCTGATGACTTCGCTGCCGCCGGGCGATCCCCGCCGCGCCGCCGCCGAGGCCGCGGCCCCGGTGATCGCCAAGCCTTTCACCCAAGGCCAGCTCGCCACCTTCCTGAACGGGGTGCACGCATGAGCGCGCCGCTGATCTCCATCCTTGACGACGAGCCGGCGATCCGGGCGATCCTGTCGGAGGCGCTGACCGAGGCCGGCTTCCGCACCATGGCCTTCGCCCGCGCCACCGAGTTCGAGGCGGCGCTGAAGCGCGCCACGCCCGACGTCTGCCTGGTCGACCTGAGCCTGCCGGATCGCGACGGGCTGAGCCTCGTGCACCGGCTGGCGCTGGAACAGGGGGCGGTGGTGATCATCGTCTCGGGACGGGCGCAGGTGCAGGACCGGGTAACCGGGCTCGAGCTCGGGGCCGACGACTACATCATCAAGCCCTTCGATCCGGCCGAGGTCGTGGCCCGGGTGCGTGCCCGGCTGCGCAGCCCGCGCGCTGCGCCCTCGCGGGGCGAGACCGCCAGCTTCGTCGGCTGGACCGCGCATTTCGACCGCTACGCGCTGGAAGATGCCGAGGGACAAGAGACGCCGTTTTCCCATGCCGAGGGAGAGGTGTTGCGGCTGTTTCTGGAAAGCCCGAAACGGCTGATCACCCGGGCACACATGCAGGAAAGCCTCGGCGGAGCGGCGGGCGAGAGTTTCGACCGGGCCATGGATGTCCGCATCTCGCGCCTGCGCACGAAGCTCCGTGAGGATCCGAAAAACCCGCGCCTGATCAAGACGATCTACGGCGCCGGGTATATCTTCCTCGGGGATGTAGAGTGGGGCTGAGTGGGGCTCACCCTTCCTTCGGATCTTCCGGAAGCGAGCGTTCCTCGCCCTGCACCGCCTGCAGAAGGTCCTGAAGCTCGGCCTGCATCTGCACCAGCTCATCGCGGTAGCGCGAGGGCTCCATGGCCTTGATCACCTCGGTGAAGCCGGCGAGCACCTTGGCCTCGGACTCGCGGATACGGTCCATCATGTCGCCGTCGATGCCGCCGAAGACCGCGCGCACCGAGAGGCCCGCACGCTTCAGCGCGGCGCTCATGTTGTCCGAGGGGTCGGCGTCGCCGCCCACGGCGGTGATCAGAGAAGTCAGGCGCTGGACCTGCTCGACGTGCAGCCCGTGGAAGCGCACGGCGACGAAGCGGAACTCGGGGTCGGCCTTTTCGACCATCTCGTCGAACCAGCCGCGGGCGCCGATGCTGCGGGCCTGCAGGTGGTTCAGCAAATCGAGTTGCTGCGGGCTCGCGGTGATCGCTTTCGGCGCGATTGGGGCATCCTTCATGGCTCGGTCCTCCGATCTGTGTCACCGAACAAACGCCGCTGCCCCGCGCCGGTTCCCGCCGTCAACCGAGCGCGCTCACCGCCGCGGCCAACGCTTTCAGCCCGGTGACGAGGTCCGCCTCCGCCGTGTCCTCGGCGAAATCATGGCTGACGCCGCCGATCGAGGGCACGAAGAGCATGGCCACGGGCATCAGGTTCGACAGATTGGTCGCATCGTGCAGCGCGCCCGAGGGCATCACCCGCCAGCCGCCCGGCGCAGCCGCCTCGGCGCCCTCTTCCAGCGCCTTGCGCAGGCGGGCGTCCATGGTCATCGGCGCGAGCTTCAGCATCGGCGCAAACTCCAGCCCGAGGCCACGCTCGGCGCTGATCTCCTCTGCCGTCTCGCGGGCGATGGCCTCCATCCGGTCGAGACGGTCGGGTGAGCCGTCGCGCCATTGCAGGGTGAAGCGCACTTCGCCGGGGACAATGGCATGGGCGTTGGGGTGCAGCTCGACGTGACCGATGGTCCAGACCGTCGCCGGGGTCACCACGTTGCGGAAGCGGTCGTTGAGCGCGGTGGTAAAGGCCGCAAGCCCCTGAAAGGCATCCTTGCGCAGGTGCATCGGCGTGGTGCCCGCGTGGTTCTGCGCGCCTTTCAGCGACATTGTCAGGTTGCGCAGCCCGACAATCGCATCGACCACACCAAGGCTGCCGCCCTCGGTGTCGAGCACCGGCCCCTGCTCGATGTGCATCTCGAGAAAGCCGGTAAACCGGTCGGGATCAAGAAACGCCCCGGCGCGTGCGCCCAGCCTTTTCCGCGCCTCGGCAAGGGGGGTTCCATCCGGCGCCTTCAGCGCATCGGCCTCGGCCAGAGAGATGTTGCCGCCCCAGATCGCGCTGCCGGTCGTGACGCCGAAGCGCCCCTCCTCGTCCTGGAAGGACACGCAGGACACCGGCGGGCCGCCTGACTCCTGCGCCGCGCGCGCCACCTCGAGCCCGGCGATCACCCCCAGCGCACCATCCAGCCACCCCCCTCGACCTGGCTGTCGGAATGCGAACCGATCAGCAGCGATGGCCCGTCGACCAGCCCGAAGACCGAGCCCACCGGGTCGAAATGCGCCCGCAGCCCCGCTTCCTCCATGCGCCCGGCCAGCCAATCGCGCGCTGCGAGATCGGCCTCGGAAAAGGCCGGGCGGCAGACGCCCTTGCCGGTGCCGGTGGCGCCGAAGGAGCGCAGCATGTGCAGGTCGCCGAGGAAGCGCTGGGGATCGACGGGAAGCGTGCTCATCGGTGTCTCCTTCTCTCTACCGGGATGCGGGCCGGCGCTTTTCCGGCCCAAGACCCCGTCTCAGCCGCGGCGCATGATCGCCTCGATCACCGGCCGGAAGCGGTCGGGGATCGGCTCGGGCCGGGTTTTGCCGTCCACCGAGACATGCACGATGAACCCCTCGGCGCAGGCCAGGTCGTCGTCGTTGCGGAAGAAACCCACCTCGAACCGCGCCGAGCTGCGCCCCAGATGCCCGCAGCGCACCCCGGCATGCAGCACGTCCGGGAAGCGTGCCTCGGCATGGTAGGTGCAGCCGTTCTGCGCCGCAAGAAAGCGAAGCCCGCCGGGCCGGTAGATCTCCATCCCCGCCTCGAGCTGCCAGAGCGTCACCGCCGTGTCCTGGTAGGACAGGTAGGAGGCGTTATTGAGATGCCCGTAGGCGTCCATGTCCTTCCACCGCGTGGCGATGGGAAAGAAGGCGCAATAGTCGGCGCGGGTTCCGGGGGGCTGGCGGCTCATCCCGAACGGATCGCCCGGAACAGTGCCGAGGCGCCCCAGCCGGCGAGCGCCGCGATCGCCAGCGACAGCAGCCCGTAGACCAGCGGCATCTGCCGCGACAGGGTGAAGAGCCAGCGCTCCAGCCCGACCTTGCCGACCTGAATCTCGCTCTCATGCACCGAGACGACCTTGCCCGCGCGGGTCAGGAAGACCCGGGACAGGTAGCGCCCCTCCGAGATGTTGGCCGGCATCGAGATGGAGGTGTCGAACAGCGTCGACTCGCGCAGCTCGACGCTCTCTTCCTCGACCCTGTAGAGCCCCTGCCGCTCGCGCACGCGGATCAGCGCCTCGGTGAAGGCCTCGCTGTCCATGATCTCCATCGGTGCGCCGACCGAACGGATGGCGCGCGGGATCGAGACCTTGTGGCGCAGATCCTCCACCGCCGAGATGCTCTCGGCCCAGAGCGCCGAGGTGGCGACCGCGTAAAAG
Organism: Alloyangia mangrovi; assembly: GCF_002300555.2. Classification (GTDB taxonomy): domain Bacteria; phylum Pseudomonadota; class Alphaproteobacteria; order Rhodobacterales; family Rhodobacteraceae; genus Salipiger; species Salipiger mangrovi. The sequence continues at coordinate 55,199 of NZ_NTHN02000029.1, forward strand.
CCCGGCGCGCTGTCGACGTCGACGGCCTCGGCGTTGACCCAGATGCCGAGCTTGCGCGCCTTGCGCCAGACGGTGACCGGCTCTAGCGGCCCCTCGACGGTGACGATCACCTGCAGTGGCGGCTCCTCTTGGATCGCCACCTCGCGCTTGACCGCGCCGAAGATGAGGATGTCGGAGCCGTCGAAGTCGGTGGTGATCGACACGTTCGACTGGCTGAGCCCCATCACCACCTCCTCGGCCCGTGCGGGCAGCGCGGCGAGCAGGAGCAGGACAGCCGCAAGCACCCTCATCGCGACACCAGCTCGTAGAGCTCGGAGGGGGTGATGAAGAGATCGAGCGCCAGCTTGCCGCAGACCAGCAGCACCAGCGAGGCCAGCGCGATGCGCAGCTGCTCGGCCTTCAGCCGGGTGCCGAAGGCGGTGCCGATCTGGGCGCCGATCACCCCGCCGAGGATCAGCACAAGCGCCAGCATGATGTCGACCGTGTAGTTGGTCGTGGCATGCAGCAGGGTGGTAAAGGCGCTGACAAAGATGATTTGAAAGAGCGAGGTGCCGACCACCACCTTGGTCGGCATGCCGAGCAGGTAGATCATCGCCGGCACCATGATGAAGCCGCCGCCCACCCCCATGATCGCAGCGAGCACACCCACCGAGAGCCCCACCAGAACCGGCGGGATCGCCGAGATGTAGAGCCCCGAGGTGCGGAAGCGCATCTTGAAGGGCAGCCCGTGCACCCAGCCGTGATGGCGGCGCTTCGGCGCCGCACCCTTGCGCGACTTGAAGATGGCATTGACGCTCTCGATGAACATCAGCCCGCCGATGATGCCGAGGAAGACCACGTAGCAGAGCCGCACCAAGAGGTCGACCTGCCCCAACTCCTTGAGCAGGTTGAAGATCCACACTCCCAGCGCCGCCCCGACGAGGCCTCCCGCGAGCAGCACGAGCCCCATCCGCAGATCCACCGTCTTGCGCTTGAAATGCGCCAGCACGCCGGAGATCGAGCTCGCCACGATCTGGTTCGCACCCGTGGCCACGGCAACCGCCGGCGGGATGCCCATGAAGAACAGCAGCGGGGTGATCAGAAAGCCTCCCCCGACCCCGAACATGCCCGACAGGACGCCGACGATCCCGCCCAGGCCGAAGAGCAGGAAGACATTGACCGAGACCTCGGCGATGGGGAGGTAGATCTGCATGGCCTGACCTTGCTTGCGCGGCGATGATTTGGCAACGGGCGGCGATGTGACACGCGCCGCATTACGCTGCGCCGCGGCGGTTTTCCCACAGCCCCGGCGCGGCGCGGCCGGCGCGCGAAGGATTTGCGTATTTTTAAAGAGAAGAAGCGCAGGGGGGGCGCGAGGGGGAGAGGGGCGGCGCGCCGCCTCCCCCTTCTTCTCTTTCCAAATACGCCCTTTGGGACGCTGCCGCCCCGCGGACTGCTCCGGCAGGGGCGCGCGGGGTCAGCGCTCCTTGACGTAGGGCTCGCCGCCCGCCCGCGGCGGGATCGCCTTTCCGACGAAACCGGCGAGGATCACCACGGTCAGGATGTAGGGCAGCGCGTCCATGACCTGCACCGGGATGATGAAACCGCCGAGATCGATGTTCTGATAGCGCAGCGCCACTGCCTGCAGCAGGCCGAAGAGCAGGCAGGCATAGAGCGCATACCAGGGCCGCCACTTGGCGAAGATCAGCGCCGCCAGCGCGATGTAGCCGCGGCCCGCGGTCATCTCGCGCACGAAGCCCGCCTGCAGGCCGGTGGCCAGATAGGCGCCCGCAAGGCCGGTCAGCAGACCGCAGATGGCGATGGCGGCAAAGCGCAGCCCGACCACCGAGACGCCCGCGGTATCCACCGCCTCTGGGGCCTCGCCGACCGCGCGCAGGCGCAGGCCGAAACGGGTGCGGAAGAGGATCCACCAGGTCAGCGGCACCATCAGGAAGGCGACGTAGACAAGGATCGAATGCCCCGAGATCAGCTCGTAATAGAGCGGGCCGATGATCGGCACGCCACGCAGCGCCTCGGCGAAGGGCAGCGTGATGCTCTCGAAACGCCCGCCGCCCATGAGCGAGGGTGTGCGCCCGCCCTGGCTGAACCAGTCCTGCGCGATCAGCACGGTGATCCCCGAGGCGAGAAAGTTGATCGCCACCCCCGAGATCAGCTGGTTGCCGCGGAAGGTAATCGAGGCCAGCCCGTGGATGCCCGACATGACCAGCGCGGCGGCAATGCCCGCCAGCAGGCCGAGCCAGACCGAGCCGGTGATCGCCGCGATCGCTGCCGAGAAGAAGGCCGCGGCCAGCATCTTGCCCTCGAGCCCAATGTCGACGATGCCCGCGCGTTCCGAGAATAGGCCCGCGAGGCAGGCCAGAAGCAGCGGCGTGGCGAGGCGCACGGTCGAGTCGAGCACCTGAAGAAGCGTCGCGTAATCCATCACGAGGACCTCCGGCGCGTGGCGAGGAAGAGTTTTTCAAGCGGCAGGCGCACCATGTTGTCGAGCGCCCCGGTGAAGAGGATCACCAGCGCCTGGATCACGGTGATCAACTCGCGCGGGATATTGGTCCAGAGCGCCAGCTCCGCGCCGCCCTGATAGAGGAAGCCGAAGAGCAGCGCCGCGAGGAAGACCCCCACCGGGTGCGAGCGGCCCATCAGCGCCACGGCGATGCCGATGAAACCCGCGCCCTCTGTGGCGTTGAGCACCAGCCGTTCGGCCTCGCCCATGGTGGTGTTGAGCGCCATCATCCCGGCCAGCCCGCCGGAGATCAGCATGGCGATCACGGTGATGCGCACCGGCGAGATCCCGGCGTAGCGCGCGGCGCTCTCGGAGTGGCCGAAGGCGCGGATCTCGTAGCCCAGCTTGGTGCGCCAGATCAGCACCCAGAAGGCGACGCAGGCGGCCACGGCGAGGAAGAAGGTGACGTTGGCCGGCGAGCCGCGGAAGAGCGGGTTGCCCTCGGAGGCGAACATGTCCTGGAACGTCGGCAGGTGGGTGGCGGCGGGGAAGTTCGCCGTCGCCGGCTCCATCGCACCGACAGGGCGCAGCAGGTTGACCAGCACGTAGTTCAGAAGCGCCGCGGCGATGAAATTGAACATGATCGTGGTGATCACGATGTGGCTGCCGCGCTTCGCCTGCAGCCAAGCCGGGATGAAGGCCCAGGCCGCGCCGAAAGCGGCGGCGGCGAGCGTCGCCACGATCAGCGCCACGGACCAATGCGGGAAGGGGATGAAGAGGCAGGCCAGCGCCACGCCAAGTCCGCCGATCATCGCCTGACCCTCGCCGCCGATGTTGAACATCTTGGCGTGGAAGGCGACGGCGACGCAGAGGCCGGTGAAGATGAAGTTGGTGGTGTAATAGAGCGTGTAGCCCCAGCCGGTGCTGCGCATCAACGCGCCGTCGACCATCAGCTTGAAGGCCTCGACCGGGTTCTCGCCAATGGCAAGGATCACCAGCGCCGACAGGAACGCCGCGAGCAGGATCGAGATCAGGGGCACGAGCACCGCATCGGCCCAAGCGGGCATCTTATCCATTCGGAACCTCGTTGGTCTTGCCGGTCCGGCGGGCGCCTTCCAGGCGCTGCTGCCTCCGGCTGGAGTATTTTTGCAATGAGGATGGCGCGCGGTCAGTCATGCTGGCGAGCCTCGCGCGCTTCCTTTTCCTTCAGCGAGGCGTCCACCGCGTCGATGAGCTTGCCCTCGGGTCTTTCGGTGACCCCGGCCATCAGCAGGCCGAGCTCGGTCTGGTCCGTCTCGCCCGGCATGCGCTCGCCCATGATCTGCCCGTCGAACATCACTGCGATGCGGTCCGAGAGCGAGAAGATCTCGTCGAGTTCGACTGAGACCAGCAGGATCGCCTTGCCCTTGTCGCGCAGGCGGATGATCTCCTGGTGGATGAACTCGATGGCCCCGATGTCGACGCCGCGGGTGGGCTGGCCGATCAGCAGCACGTCGGGGTCCCGCTCGATCTCGCGCGCCAGCACGATTTTCTGCTGGTTGCCGCCCGAGAAGTTGCGCGCCGCGAGATTGGGGTTCGGCGGGCGCACGTCGTAGCGGGTCATCTTGTCCTGCGCTTCCTCCTTGATCCGCGCGTTGTTCATCAGCATGCCCGACTGGTAATGCGGATCGCGGTGGTAGCCGAAGACGGTGTTCTCCCAGGCGGTGTAGGGCATGATCAACCCCTCTTCCTGGCGGTCTTCAGGCACGTGGCCGATGCCGGCCTTGCGCCGCGCGCTGCCATCGGCCCCAGCGCCCGAAAGCGGCAGCGAGACGCCCTTCATGGTGACCGCGCCGGAGGCATCGGCGTAGCCGCCGAGCACCTCGAGAAGCTCGGATTGGCCGTTGCCGGCGACCCCGGCGATGCCCAGCACCTCGCCGGCGCGCAACTGCAACGACACCCCCTTGAGGCGCTCGACCCCGGCGTCATCGACGTGGCGCAGGTTCTGCACGTCAAGCAGCACCTCACCCGGCTGCGCCGGCGTCTTGTCGACGCGCAGCAGCACCTTGCGCCCGACCATCAGCTCGGCGAGCTGCTCGGGCGAGGTCTCGGCGGTCTTGACGGTGGCGGTCATCTCGCCGCGGCGCATCACCGAGACCGTGTCGGTGATCTCCATGATCTCGCGCAGCTTGTGGGTGATCAGGATGACGGTCTTCCCCTCGGCCCTCAGGTGGTCGAGGATGCGGAAAAGATGGTCGGCCTCGGCCGGGGTCAGCACCCCGGTCGGCTCGTCGAGAATGAGGATGTCGGCCTGGCGATAGAGCGCCTTCAGGATCTCGACCCGCTGCTGGTGACCCACCGAAAGGTTCTCCACCAGCTCGTCGGGATCGACCGAGAGCTCGTATTCCTCGGCCAGTTGCTTGAGCACACCACGGGCGCGCGCCAGTGAGGGGCGCAGCATCGGGCCGTCCTCGGCGCCGAGGATGATGTTTTCCAGGACGGTGAAATTCTGCACCAGCTTGAAGTGCTGGAACACCATGCCGATGCCCGCCGAGATCGCGGCCTGGCTGTCGGTGATATCCTTATGCGATCCGTTGACCCAGATCTCGCCAGCGTCGGCCTTGTAGAAGCCGTAGAGGATCGACATGAGCGTCGATTTCCCTGCGCCGTTCTCGCCGATGATGCCGTGGATGGTGCCGGGCATCACGCGGATCGAGATGTCCTTGTTGGCCTGGACAGGGCCGAAGGCCTTGGAAATACCCTTCAGCTCGATGGCGGGGGTGTCGTTCATGCGAAGCCTCGCGGCATTGGAAAGTACGGCCCGGTCTCCTGTAACCGAAGAACCGGGCCACACGAAAGAGAAAACGGGGACACGGCAGCAGCCGCCCCCCCCGCTCGTCAAGTCCGGATCAGAAGTTCAGCGCCGGGCAGCTGTCATCCGCCGAGTAGTCATGAACTTCGATCTCGCCCGCGACGATCTTCTCGCGCGCGGCATCCACGGCGGTCTTCATCTCGTCGGTGATCAGCTCGGCATTGTTCTCGTCGAGCGCATAGCCGACGCCGTTCTCGGCCAGGCCCAGCACCTGAACGCCGGTCTCCAGCTCGGTGCCCGCGGTCATTGCCTCGGACACGGCCACGTCGACGCGCTTGAGCATCGAGGTCAGCACCTTGCCCGGGTGCAGGTAGTTCTGGTTGCTGTCGACGCCGACCGAGAGGATGCCCTCGTCCGCGGCGGTCTGCAGAACGCCGAGACCGGTGCCGCCTGCCGCGGCGAAGACCACGTCGGCGCCCTGGCTGATCTGCGCCTTGGTCAGCTCCGAACCCTTCACCGGGTCGTTCCAGGCGGCCGGGGTGGTGCCGGTCATGTTGGAGATGACCTTCATGTCGGGGTTCACCGCCTTGGCGCCCTGGGCGTAGCCGCAGGCGAACTTGCGGATCAGCGGGATATCCATGCCACCGACGAAGCCGACAGTTCCGGACTTGGAGGCCATCGCCGCCAGCATGCCGACGAGGTACGACCCCTCATGCTCGGAAAAGAGGATCGACAGAACGTTCGGGTGCTCGGCCGGATCGACGAAGCCGTCGATGGTGACGAACTTGGTGTCCGGGTAGTCCGCGGCGACCGAGGCGATCGGCGAGGACATCGAGAAGCCGGTGGTCACCACCGGGTTGAACCCGGCCTCGGCGAAGCGGCGCAGGGCCTGCTCGCGCTGTGCCTCGGACTGCAGTTCGATATCCTTGTAGGAGCCGCCGGTTTCCTTGGCGAACATCTCGGCGCCATTGTAGGCCGCCTCGTTGAAGGATTTGTCGAACTTGCCGCCGAGATCGTAGATCAGCGCCGGATCCGCCAGCGCGGCGCCGGCGGTCAGGGCCAGCGTTGCGGCGGTGCCGAGGATGGATTTCATGAACGTCATGTCTTGCTCCCGGGTCTGGACTTGCGGGCGTCTTTGGCTTGGCCCGCGAATTGGACTGCACTGTGGCAGATCATGCCCGATTAATCCTGTGCCCTACCGGAGGGTCAACAGGTTTTTGCAAGTCTGCGCACAGGGTTGGCGCTTCGTGACATGTAACCTCAGGTCAGCGCCCGGCGCATGAGCAGCGCGTCGTCGCGGCTGCCATCCGCATGACGATAATAGCCTTTCCGGCGCCCGGATAACGTGTAGCCGCAGGCGGAATAGAAGGCCTGCGCCGGAATATTTGCCGCCGCGACCTCGAGAAACACCGTTTCCGCGCCCCGTGCCTGCGCCGCGACCTCGAAGGCCTGCAGCAGGCGCCGCCCGAGCCCCTGCCGCTGCTGCGCGGGGTCGGTTGCCAGGGCGAGAATCTCGGCCTCGTCGAGCACCACGAGGCCGAGCACGAAGCCGTCCGCCTCGCTTACCAGCAGTGACGCGGGCTGCTCCAGCGTGCCCGCGAAGGCAGACGCGCTCCAGGGGTGCATGTGGATGTAGGCGCGCGCCGAAAGCGCGGCGAGTTCCTCGGCCGAGAGGCGCACCGGCTCAGTCCAGCAGGCGCGGTGCCGCATCGCGCGAAGGCGCGGCATCGGCGGGGCGGATGTAGAGCGGTGCGGGGCGCTGGCCCGGCTCCTTCAGCGCGGCGGCGCGGGCGATGCGGATCGCCAGCTCGCGCGGCTCAGGCGGCAGCAGTGCCTCGGTACCCTCAGCGGGCACCAGCTCAGGCGTGCCCCATTGGCGCTGCACGTAGATCTGCCCGCGCGGCGCCGGCACCCCGGCCAGCGCGTCGGGGGCGTCGAGGTGAATCGCCTCGAAGGTGCTGATCCCCGTCGCGGGCTTGCCCAGCCCCAGCGCCAGGCCGCGCGCGGTCGAAACGGAAATGCGGATGCCGGTGAAATTGCCCGGCCCGATGCCCACGGCGATGCGGTCGAGATCAGCCCAGGTGACGCCGCACTCGGCGAGCACCTCCTCGAGCAGCGGCATCAGGCGTTCGGCCTGGCCGCGGCCCATCTCCTCGGCGCGGGCGGCCAGCACCGTGTCGCCGCGCAGCAAAGCGGCCGCGCAATGCGCGGCCGATGTGTCGAACGACAGGATCAGGAGATCACTCATGGATGCAACCGGACGCTCAGACGGCGACCGGGCGCACCTCGGTGACCTCGGGGATGTAGTGGCGCAGCAGGTTCTCGATGCCCATCTTCAGGGTCAACGTCGAGGACGGGCAGCCCGCGCAGGCGCCCTGCATGTGCAGGTAGACCACGCCGCGGTCGAAGCCGTGGAAGGTGATGTCGCCACCGTCCTGCGCCACGGCCGGGCGCACGCGGCTGTCGAGGAGTTCCTTGATCTGGCCGACGATCTCGGCGTCCTCGCCGGTGAATTCCTTGTGGCCCGAGGACTGCGCCTCGCCTGCCATCACGGGCTCGCCGGACTGGAAGTGCTCCATGATCGCGCCAAGGACGGCGGGCTTCACGTGATCCCAGTCAGCCGCCTCGTCCTTCGTCACGGTGACGAAGTCGTTGCCGAAGAACACGCCGGTGACGCCACTTACGCCGAACAGGCGCTTGGCGAGCGGCGAGGTTTCAGCGCCCTCTGGGCTGGGGAAATCCGCGGTGCCTGCGTCGAGCACGGTCTGGCCCGGCAGGAACTTCAGCGTCGCGGGGTTCGGGGTGGATTCGGTCTGGATGAACATCTGCGAGATACCTTTCTCCGGGCTGCCCCCTATATGCGCCGCCGCTGCACGGACGTCAAGTTTTGGAATGGTTCTAAAATACCCGCGAGGCCCGCCCCCCCTGCCCTCAGGTGATCGCCTCGAGCCGTTCCTTGGACATGTCGCCCGGCACGATGGTCAACGGGATCGGCAGGCTGCCCGAGCTGCGGGTCATCGAGGTCACCAGCGGCCCCGGCCCCTTCTTGTCGGCAGCGGCGCCGAGCACCAGAACGCCGATCGAGGGGTCATCGTTCACCTGCCCGAGGATCTCGGTCACTGGGTCGCCCTCGCGGATCACCAGCTCGGGGTCGACCCCCTGCCGGTCGCGCATCCACTTGGCAAAGACCTCGTAATGCGCCTCGATCCGCTCGCGCGCCTCTTCGCGCATGATGTCACCGACCCCGATCCAGTGGTTGAATTCGTCCGGCGCGATCACCGACAGGATCGCCACCCCGCCCCCGGTCTTGGCCGCCCGCATGGCGGCGAACCGCATGGCGTTGAGGCATTCGCGGCTGTCATCCAGCACGACGAGAAACTTGCGCATCCCTTGGTCTCCTTCGCGGCGATCATGGCGCAGGGGCTTGGCGCAGGCAACGCCCTTTTGGAACCGCCGAAAATCAGCGTTCGAGATGCGTCGCCACGCCGCGCGCCGCCGGGCGCAGCATCCGTGTTCCGAGCCAGCCGCCAAGCGCCGTCAGCGCCTGCGCGAAGGCCAGCCAGAGCAGCGCCGCCGCGGCAAAGGCATGATCCGACAGGCGCACAAGGGTGCGGAAGGTCCGCGACTTGCCGAGCACCTCCATCACACCGCGCGTCTCCGAGCCCGCCACGTCCGAGACCCGCGCCAGCCGCGCCGCATCCTCTGCGCTGTCGACATGGCGCAGGAGCAGCACGCCGTCGGTCATCGAACTGTTGCGCACCACGCGGCTCACGTCGCCCGCCACCGTCTCGGCCCGCGCCAGCCGCGCGGTGTCGGCGGCCTCGCCGGCACCGGAGACCAGACGCCGCAACATCGCGGGATCTGCCAGCCGGGCGAGTTCATCGAGGAAGGAGGGCGTCAGCGTGCGCAGCCGCCGCCCCATGCGCAGCGCGGTGGCCCCGGCCTTTACCGTCGCCGAGGTGCCCCCCCGTCAGCGCCAGAGTGCCCGTCGCGGCAAGGCCCACCGTGGCGAGCGTCACCTCGACTTTGTCCACATCGGCGCCGCTGAAATAGTCGCCCCCGGCCCGGCGCAGCGCGTTGAGATCGCCGATCGGGGTCAGCTCCAGCGGAATGCCGCAATAGGCCAGCATCTGCAGCGACGGGCAATTGGCGATGTCGGCGGCGCAGATGCCGCAGGCCTCCACCTTCCCCCAGACGCTGTCCTTTTCCTCGCGCAGCGCAGCGATCTGCTCGGATTGCTCGACGTCCGGCGAGATGCCGACGCGCGCCGCCACCGGCAGCAGCATGTCGATGCGGTCGAGGTCCTCCGCCGCCAGCGCCGCGCCGATCTCCTGCGCGAGCCGTTCCGGCGTCAACGTCTGCGCCAGCGCCATGTCGAGCGCACGGCGCACCTCGGCCTCGCTGGCAGAAAGGAAGGGCTGGGCAAAGGGATTTGTCGTCAGCGCCCAGAGGCCAAGTGCGAGGCTCATGAGCAGCGGCAGGGCGCGAATGCCCCGCGCCAGCCGCCGCCGGCCCCTGCGCCGGGGCGCATGGACCGCGCGCTCGGCACGCCGGCC
>NZ_NTHN02000002.1 GCF_002300555.2 Alloyangia mangrovi
GTAGGCGGCGGCACGGTCCTCGGCGTTCACCATGCCCGCAGCGGCGGCCCATTTCGGGATCAGCAGGTACTGGCCCTCGCGCAGGGTGAAGTTGGCGTCGAGCCCGTTCCACTCCGCCAGCGACTTCGGCGTGACGCCGTAGAGCCGCGCCACAGTATAGGCGGTTTCGCCGCGCTGCACCTTGTGGCGGATCGGCTCGACGCCGCCGGTCTGCGCGGCGGAACTGGTCGCGCGGGTCTGGGCGCTGGTTTGCGCCGGGGCGAGCGTGGTGGTGGTCACCTCCGAGGGGCGGGCGGTGGCGGGGGCGTTGTTGATCGCATTGCCGGCAAGCGTCGCGATGTCCACGTTGCCGGTCGGTACGGCGACGCCGACGCGGCTCGGCAGGGCGATGATCTCGTCGGGGCGCAGCGGGTCGTTCGGCTGCATGCCGTTGTAGCGGGCGACCTCTCCGGCTGGCAGGCCGACGCGGTTGGCCACGTCCGCCACGGTGTCGCCGGTGCGGGCTACGGCCACCTGGTAGGTCGGGTAGGACAGCACGCCCCGCGCATCGGGCACCGGTCGGTCGGCGGTGCTGGCCGAAAGTGCGGCCTGCGATGTGTCGAGCGAGCCGCCCATGCGGCCGCGCATGTCGTAGTCGATCGGGCCGGAGCAGGCCGCCAGCATGGCGGCCGCGGCCAGCGGCCCGGCGATCCGGGTGGCGGATTTGCGGAATGCGTCGTCCATCTGTCTCGATCCTCACCTGCGCCCCTTGTCCCGGGACGTCATGTCAATTGCCGCCCGGAAAGGTCAGCTCTCCTTGGCCAGACCTTCCACAAGCGGCACGAAGCGCACGGGGCGCAGCTCGTCATAGTCGAAGCCCTGTTCCGTGCGGGTCACCCGGATGAGGTGCTGCACGGTGTCGGACTGCCCCACGGGCAAGACCATGATACCGCCAATCCGCAGCTGGGCCAAGAGCGGGCCGGGCGGGTCCTCTGCCGCGGCGGTCACCAAGATGCGATCAAAGGGCGCCTGGTCGGGCAGGCCGAAGCTGCCGTCTGCGGTGAAGGCGGTAATATTCGAAAGATCGAGCGCGTCAAATACCTTGCGCGCCTCAACCACGAGGCGGCGGTGACGGTCCACCGTGTAGACCCGGCGCGCCAGCTGGCTGAGGATCGCCGCCTGGTACCCCGAGCCGGTGCCGACCTCGAGCACCTTGTCGCGGTTCGACACGTTCAGCGCCTGCGTCATCAGCCCGACCACAGAGGGCTGAGAGATGGTCTGCCCGCAGGGGATCGGCAGCGGCATGTCCTCATAGGCTCGGTCGGTGAAATAGCCCTTCACGAAGAGCCCGCGGTCGATCTTCTCCATCGCCTCGAGAACGAGGCTGTCGGTCACCCCGCGCGAGCGCAGGGCGAAGAGCAGCTGCATCTTCTGTTCAGCGTCGAAACTCATGCGAAGGCCCCTTCCAGCGCCGCAAGCGCGGCGTGGTCGGTCAGGTCGGCGCGCATCGGCGTGACCGAGATGTAGCTCTCGAGGTTCACCGCGGCATCGGTCCCGGCAGGTGCGGGGCTGCGCTGGTCGCCGCCGCGGATCCACAGGAAGCGCCGGCCCGAGGGCGAGAGGTGTGGCTCAACCGAGTAGTTGGTCTCGGCCCGCCGGCCCTGCGGCACGACGCGGGTGCCCTTGACCTCCTCCGCCGGACAGGGCGGGAAATTCACGTTCCAGAACAGCCGGTAGTCGGCATCCCTCTCGGTGCCCGCGGCGAGGATGCGGCGGATCACCTCGGCGCCATGGGTCGCGGCGGTCTCGAAGGGGTTCGTCAGGTGACGGGTGCGCGGGCCGAGGTATTGCGACAGGGCGATCGACGGCAGCCCCTGCAGCGCGCCTTCCATGGCGCCGCCAAGGGTGCCGGAGTAGAGCGCGTTCTCGGCTGAGTTGTTGCCCCGGTTCACGCCGGAGAGCACGAGGTCGGGCGGGCAGTCCTTCATCACGTCGTGCAGACCGGCCAGCACGCAGTCCGCGGGGCTGCCTTCGGCGGCCCAGCGGCGCGGTCCCATCTCGGCGATCATCATCGGGTGGGTGTAGCTGATGCAATGGGCCACCCCCGATTGCTCGAAGGCGGGCGCCACGGTCCAGACCTCTCCCTCGGGTCCGGCGAGCTCTTCGGCGATGGCCTGCAGCACCGCCAGCCCCGGGGCGTTGATGCCGTCGTCATTGGTGATGAGAATGCGCATGATGGGATCCCTATTATGGACCTTCCATAGGCAATGGCCCGGTTTGGAGCAAGGCGCTGCAGGGCTACGGGGTGCCTCCGGTGCGTTCCAGGGCCAAGGTGTGACTCAGAAGTTGCGGCGAGCGCAGCAGCTTCCGCGACGTCGGCTTGTGATCACGATCTTTTGGAGAGGCTTCGCAGGGGCGCTGAACATGCTATCGTCCGCCGAAGTCGCATTTCCGAGGCCAACCCCATGCCGACGCAGGAACTTGTCATACTCGTGCCCCTGGCGATCAAGTCGGTAATCGGCGCGCTGCGCGGTTGCATGGAAGAGGCCGCGGGCGTGTCACTGCGGCCGGTGCATGATCTCAACCCGGCGATCGCCGAGCGCGTCTTCTCGGGCCGGCGTGGTGACATCGGTTTGAGCAACCCGCAATACGTCCGGCAGCTCACCGACGCGGGCTACGTGGACCCTGCCGCGCACCGGGCCTTTGGCCGAGTACGGCTCGCCGTGGCCCGCAAGCACGGAACCGGCGGGCCGGTGTTGACCGGGGCCGAGGAAATCGTCGCCCTGCTGACATCGGCGCAGAGCATCGGCTACACCGGGGCTGGCACCAGCGGACGCACTTTTCTGGGCGTCTTGGGGCGGCTCGGAATCGTTGCGGATGTGGGGCCGCGCTGCCGGCCGATGGGGGGGCGGTGCTCCGGTGGCGGCGGTCGCGGCGGGAGAGATCGAACTCGCCGTCGCCCCGCTGACGACCATTCTCAGCAGCCCCGGCGTCGAGCCGGGGGCGATCTTCCCCGATGCGCTCGAAACGCATATCGACATGTCGGTCTTCGTCACGCGAACCGCCGCCGCTGAGGCGATGGCGGTTCTCGAATTCCTCACCTCGCCGGCGCTCGACGCGCAGCTCGCGGCGGCCGGGGTTTCCCGCTTCGAGCTGGGCTGAGGTCTGTCCGAAGCGCAGGGGTCAGGTGAGGCCCAGCTCGCCCAGAAGACGCGCGGCCTCGGCATAGGGCGAGGCGAGCACGGTCTTGTCCTCTCCAGGGTGGAAGACGACGCGGGTGGTGGTGTGCATCGGCTTGGGGCTTACGATCTCGACCTTGGGCCCGGTCTTGACGGTCTCGGCCTGCCAGCTCCGCGCGAGCGCGATCTGCGCGCCCTTGGTGGTGCCGTAGTGGCCGTAGAACCGTTGGCCAGCGTGGTCGTCCTCGAAGAAGACCGCACGGCCCTCTGCGCCGAGCAGCGGTGTGATGTAGGGGATCAGCACGCCGGTCGCGGTCAGGTTGGTCGCGATCGACTTCGCCCAGTCCTTCTGGTCCAGGTGATTGGCCGGGGCCAGCGGCGCGGCATGCACAGCAGTGTGCAGCCAGAGCGCAATGCCGCCCCAGCGGTCCCAGACCGAGCGGCAGAGTTGCGCCATGGCCTCGGGCTTGGTGATGTCCATGGGGGCAAGCGTCGCTGCCCCGCCCTTGGCCTTGATGCGGTCGTCGAGATCCTCGAGCCCACCGACGGTGCGGCCGACGGCGACGATGTGGTACTCCGGCGCGAGCGCGTCGGCGAGGGCAAAGCCCAGCCCGCGCGAGGCTCCGGTGACAAGGGCGATCTTTTCACTCATGGCACGCCCTCTCGCCCGGACACGGGCGAATGTCAATTCGCCCGCGATGCCGCAGGCCGCGCAGTCCGGCAGCCGTGTCGTGCGGGTGTCAGGGCAGCTCGATCCACTCGGCGGCGCCGCCCTTGGAGAGCGCGATACGGTCCTCGTCGATGGCGACGATCTTCTGCCGGCCGAGTTGCGTGCCGACACCGACGGTCATCACCCGGCCATCCGGCAGGCGCACCAGCGCGCGTGGATCGCGGTCCGAGCGTCGCACGCCCAGCAGGGCGATGCCGCTCGGCAAGGGCGCCTGCGTGGTGGCGCTGGCGGCAACTTTAGGGGGTGTGGAATTTGCCATGGCCTGCTCTCCTTGGTCTGGTTGCGGCGGATTGCAGCCAAATAAAGAAGGGCCGTGGGCATAAAAAGGGGGACGCGTCGTCACGTCCCCGTGCGCGCCGCAACGGAAGGGGTCCTGCGGCGGAAAGCGGCGCGCGCCTCGGCGAGGAGGCGCGCAGAGGCTGCGTTACTCTGCCGCAGTCTTGAGCTTGAAGCCCTTCTCGATCATGTCGGCCGGCTCGACCGGGTACTCGCCCGAGAAGCAGGCGTCGCAATACTGCGGGCAGGCGTTGTTGCGGCCCTCGTCGCTCGCGCCGACGGCGCGGTAGAGACCGTCGAGCGAGATGAACTTGAGGCTGTCAACGCCGAGATGCTCGCGCATCTCCTCCTCGGACATGGTCGCGGCCAGCAGCTTTTCGCGCTGGGGCGTGTCCACGCCGTAGAAGCACGGCCAGGCGGTGGGCGGCGAGGCGATACGGAAGTGCACCTCGGCGGCGCCAGCATCAAGGATCATCTCCTTGATCTTGCGCGAGGTGGTGCCGCGCACCACCGAGTCGTCGACCAGGATCACCCGCTTGCCGCGAATGAGCGCGCGGTTGACGTTGAGCTTGAGGCGCACACCCATGTTGCGGATCTGCTCGGTCGGCTCGATGAAGGTCCGGCCCATGTACTGGTTGCGGATGATCCCCATGCCGTAGGGAATGCCGCTCTCGTGCGCAAAGCCGATGGCGGCCGGGGTGCCGCTGTCGGGCACCGGGCAGACGAGATCGGCCTCGACCGGCGCCTCGCGGGCCAGTTCGACGCCGATCTGACGGCGCGTCTCGTAGACCGAGCGACCGCCGATGATCGAATCGGGGCGCGAGAAGTAGACGTGCTCGAAGATGCAGAACTTCGACGGCTGGGCGCGGAAGGGGCGGCGGCTCTCGACCTTGCCACCCGAGATGACGACCATCTCGCCGGGCTCGATCTCGCGCACGAATTCCGCGCCGATGATGTCGAGCGCGCAGGTTTCGGAGCTGAGCACGTACCCGCCGTCGGCCAGCTTGCCGAGCACCAGCGGGCGCACGCCGAGCGGGTCACGCACGCCGATCAGCTTGGTGCGGGTCATGGCGACCACCGAGAAGGCGCCCTCGACCCGGCGCAGCGCGTCTTCCATGCGGGCCGGGATGTCGCGCTGCAGAGAGCGGGCCATCAGGTGGATGATGCATTCGCTGTCCGACGAGCTCTGGAAGATCGAGCCACGCTCGATCAGCTCGCGGCGCAGCGCGTCGGCATTGGTGATGTTGCCGTTGTGGGCGATCGCGGCGCCGCCCATCGAGAATTCGCCGAAGAAGGGCTGCACGTCGCGGATCGCGGCGCCTTTGGAGCCGGCGGTCGAGTAGCGGACGTGGCCGATGGCGAGTGCACCGGGCAGGGTTTCCATCAGCGAGGCGCGGGTGAAGTTGTCGCGCACGTAGCCGAAGCGGCGGGCCGAATTGAACCCGTCTTCGGGCGAGTAGGAGACGATCCCGCCGGCTTCCTGACCCCGGTGCTGCAGGGCGTGCAGGCCGAGGGCGACGAAATTCGCCGCGTCCGTGACGCCGATGACCCCGAACACGCCGCACTCTTCATGCAGCTTGTCGGCATCGACGGCGTCGAAATCAAAGGGATGGGCGGGGGGGCATCTGGCGATCGGACAAGGGCGGCTCCGAATCCATGGGGCTGGGGACAGCCCCCTCATACTGGCATGAGGGGCGCGTGTCACGGAAGCTTCGCATATGGACGCCGCGGCGCGGCGTGGCAAGACATGCGCTAACACGTCTGCGGGATTTCGTGATCATTGTGCCAGCCCCTGCGGCAGGCGGGCAACGAAAAAGCCGCGCCCGGAAGCGCGGCCTCGGGTTCTGCCAGCGGGCTTGCGGCTCAGGCGTCGCCGCCAGCCGGCGCTTCGCAGATGCCCACCAGCTGCTCGTATTGCGCGGTGATCCAGCCGAGCGCGGCCTCGGGGTTCTGGTCCTCGATCTTGCCGGTGAACTGGGCAAAGACCGCAGCCGAGCGCGAATCGTCAACCATGGGGATGTCCTGCGCGGTGATCACCGTCTCGTAGACGAAGAAGGCGATGGCCACGAGCAGCACGCCGCGCGCCACGCCGAAAAGGAAGCCGAGCCCCTGATCGAGCCCGCCGAGCGCCGAGCGCTGCACGAGGCTGGAGAACACCGGAGTGAAGAGCGACACGACGACCAGCGCCAGCGCGAAGACCGCGGCGAAGGCGGCGATGATCGACAGTTCGCAGCTGTCGGCGAGGAAGTCGCCGAGCACCGGGATTTCCTTGACCAGCGGCTGCACCTGCGGTGCGAAGACGAAGGCGAGGATCGCCGCGACGATCCAGCCCAGGATGGCCAGCGACTCGCGCACCAGCCCGCGCGAATAGGCGAGCAGTGCCGACAGCACGATGACGAGCGCGACGACCCCGTCGATGATAGTGAATCCGTCCATGCGCTTCGCGCCCCTCGTCTGATCCGGTTGATCGATGCCGGGCCTTAGCCGGCGCCGAACATCTCTCCCACCAGAGTGACCAGGTCGGGCATCTGGCTGAGCGACATGCCGCTCTTGCCGGTGGCCTTTCCGCCCTTTGGCAGGATCGCGTTGGAAAAACCAAGTTTTTGCGCCTCTTTCAACCTGTTTTCGGTCTGGCCGACCGGTCTCAGGGCGCCAGAGAGGCTGATTTCGCCGAAAACAACTGTTTCCGGGGGTACGGCAATGTCCTCGCGGGCGGAAAGCAGCGCAGCCGCCACCGCCAGATCCGCCGCTGGCTCGTTGATCTTCATGCCGCCGGCGACGTTGAGGTAGACGTCGAGTCCCGCGAAGGGGATGCCGCAGCGCGCCTCGAGCACTGCCAGGATCATCGCCAGACGCCCGCCGTCCCAGCCGACAACCGAACGCCGCGGCTGCGATTGCGGGGTCGGGGCGACCAGCGCCTGGAACTCGACCAGCACCGGCCGGGTGCCCTCGATGCCGGAGAAGACCACCGAGCCGGGCGCGGGAGTGCCGCGTTCGCTGAGGAACAGCGCCGAGGGATTCAGCACCTCGGCGAGCCCCGCGCCGGTCATCTCGAAGACGCCGATCTCGTCAGCGGGGCCGAAGCGGTTCTTCACCGAGCGCAGGATGCGGAACTGGTGGCCGCGCTCGCCCTCGAAGTAGAGCACCGTGTCGACCATGTGCTCGACCACCCGCGGCCCGGCGATCTGCCCGTCCTTGGTGACATGGCCGACCATGATCACCGAGGTGCCCTGGCGCTTGGCGAAGGTGGTCAGCTCATGCGCCGCGGCGCGGACCTGCGCCACCGAACCCGGGGCGCTGGCCACGTTGTCCACCCACATGGTCTGGATCGAGTCGACGATCACCAGCCCCGGCTTCTCGGCCTCGAGCGTGGTGAGAATGTCGCGCAGGTTGGTCTCGGCGGCGAGCTGCACCGACGCCTCGCCAAGTCCCAGACGCTGGGCGCGCATGCGCACCTGCGCCCGTGCCTCCTCGCCCGAGGCGTAGATCACCTTCTGCCCGGCGCGGGCAAAGGCCGCGGCGGCCTGCAGCAGCAGGGTCGATTTGCCGATGCCGGGATCGCCGCCGACGAGGATCGCCGAGCCGGGCACCAGACCGCCGCCGAGCACACGGTCGAGTTCCTCGATCCGCGAGGCGGTGCGGGGCGGCGCGGCCTCGGTGGTGGCAAGATCCGACAGCGCCACCTTGCGTCCACGCGTCGCGCCCAGCGTCTTGCCGCCGGGCCCCTGCGAGAGCGGCACCTCCTCGGTGATGGAGTTCCATTCCCCGCAGGCATCGCAGCGCCCCGACCATTTCGAGGTGGCGTTGCCGCAGGACTGACAGACGAAATTTGCGGTAGCTTTGGCCATGCGCGGGTTCTGCCCGCTCCGGGCGCGCTGCGCAAGTTGGGCGCTTCATCCGGGCGCAAATATCCCGGGAGGGACTGCGGTGAAGTCGCAGAGGGGGCCGTGCCCCCTCCGGTGGTTTCAGCCCGCGGCGCTCACTCGGCGGCGCGTGGTAGGGGCACGACGCGCTCCGGACGCGGCTCTTCCGCGAACTCGGGGGCGGGTGCGTCCATGGTCACCGTGGCCTCGGGCAGGATCTCGGGCAGGATATCCTCGAGTTCGTCCACCAGTCGGGCAAGCTGCGCCTGCGCGATGGCCTCGTCCAGCTCCAGCCGTTCGTGCCAGCGCCGGATCTCGACGGCGGCGGCCTTGGCCTTGTCGATGCGAATGTTGAAATCCTCGACCTCTTGCTGCCGGGCGATCAGGAAATCCTGCGCCCGCTGCACGTTGCGGTCGGAATAGGTGCGTGCGAGATCGCGCGACACGTGGCTCATTTGCGCGGCCACTTCGAGCACCGAGGGTTCGAGCTCGGCAAGGTCGGGATGGTCGCGCAGGTAGGCGATCCGCTCGCGGACCGAATCGAACTCGGATTGCAGTTTGAAAACCCCCTCGCGGTCGGCGCGGTGCGACATCGTATAGGCGCGGGCAATATCGCGCATGCCGATCTGGAACGAGCGATGCGATCGTTCCAACGCCATGACATGCGCGGCATTGGGCAGGAAGGACACCAGTACAAGAGCAAGTCCGGCAAAGATGCATTGCACCCAAAGACCGGCATTCTCAATCGGTTGCCCACCAAGGCTGAGGTCGAGCTCGAGCCAGGGCGCAAGCCCCGCAGCCGCGGCGGCGGTCCAGATCACCAGCGCCACCCCAACGGTGGCTACGACAATGAATGCCAGTCGCTGGAGGATATAGTGCAGGGCGAGACCTGCGTCACGAAGTTGGGACACCATGGGGGACTCCCAAGAAAAAGCCAAAGAAAGAACGGTAACGAAATAGAATAGGGCGAGTGTACCGAAAGGAGAGGGAAATGTTAACTTTAATGACCGGCGCTAAGTCCGCGTGAACAATCACAGTGGCAGAATTGCAATTGTTGCGGGAAACCCGACTCGTTCAGTCGCCTCTATTCCGGCTCTCCAGCAGGCCTATGGCCAGCGAGGCCAGCACACAGAAGGTAAAGAGATAAAGCCCCCAGCCGGTCTCGATCCGGCCGATGCCCATGCCCTTGACCAGCGTGACATAGACCGCGACGAGAAAAATATCGGCCATGGCCAGTTTGCCGAGAGCGTTGACCAGCGGCAGCGCGCGGCGCGGCACCCGCCCGAACTGGAACAGCGCCAGCCCCCCGAGCTTCACCATGGGGGCCACCAGCGCGAAGAGCGCCACCAGCAGCGCCAGGAAGACGTCGCTGTGCCAGAGCGTGACGATGCCCGAGATGACGCTGATTTCCGACAGGCCGAAGAGCGGCAGGAGCCCGGCCCGCATCAGCGGTGCAGCCCAGGCGATGGGGTAGAGCATGAACAAGGCGAGGTTGGCGTATTTGAGCATGCAATGTCTCGGGCCGGGCAAGGGGCGCTGCCCCTCTTCGCCTAGCGGCGAATTCACCCCGGCGTATTTGGAAAGAGAAGAAGGGGTGGATCAGACGAAGCGCGCTGCCAACCACAGGCCGACAAGCCCCGCGATGAGCAGCATATGCAGAATGTCGATGGCGCGGAAGCGGCTGCCGGGCAGCGCTGCGCTCAGCACCAGCGGGGCGGAGGCGAGCAGCAGCGCCGGCAGCCCTTGCTGCCAGGCGAGCAAGCGGGAGACGACGGGCAGGAGAGGGACGCCGGACAGGCCGAGGGATGCGGCGAGCGTCGGAGCGAGGCTCGCGTAGATGCCGCAGCCCGCGAGGACAAGCGAGAGCAGGGCCGCCAGCCGCGCCGGGCCGCGGGCGAAGAGACCGCGGACCAGGGCAAGCAGCGCCAGCACCTCGAGGTAGACGAAGCTCTTGAACACGATCAGCGCGATGAGCAGCGGGCTCGGCTCGAAGAGAGTCATCGCAGCGCCTCGATCGGACCCGCCGCGTGTCCGTGGATGAACTGCTGCACGTAAGGATCTGCAGTGGCGTCCATTTCTTCGACCGGACCTTCCCAGCGGATCTTGCCTGCATGCAGCATGGCGACGCGGTCGGCGATGGCCCTGACCGAGCTCATGTCGTGGGTGATCGTCAGCGCGGTGACGCCCATCTCGGTGACGATCTCGCGGATCAGCTCGTTGATCACCCCGGCCATGATCGGATCGAGCCCGGTGGTCGGCTCGTCGAAGAAGATGATCTCGGGCTCGGCAGCGATGGCGCGGGCGAGGCCGACGCGCTTCTGCATGCCGCCCGAGAGCTCGGCGGGCAGGCGGTCGGCGACCTCGGGTCCGAGCCCGACGCGGCGCAGCTTTTCGATGGCGATCTCGCGGGCCTCGCGGCGGGGGCGCCTCAGCGGGCCGCGCAGAAGGCGGAAGGCGACGTTCTGCCAGACCGGCAGCGAGTCGAAGAGGGCGGCTCCCTGGAACAGCATGCCGAAGCGGGAGAGCAGGGCGTCGCGTTCGCCGCGCGTCGCGTCCTGCCCGTCGATGCTGATGCGGCCGCTGTCGGGGGTGACGAGGCCGAGGATGCATTTCAGCAGCACCGACTTGCCGGTGCCCGAGCCGCCGATGATCACCATCGAGCTGCCCTTGGGCACATGCAGGCTGGTGCCGCGCAGCACGGGTGCGCCGTCGAAGCTCTTGTGCAGGTCCGTGAGGGTGATCATGCCGAGAAGAACACCCCCGTAAGCAGGAAGTTCGCGGCGAGGATCAGGATCGCCGCTGCCTCGACCGAGGACTTGGTGGCACGGCCGACGCCCTGTGCGCCGCGGCCCGAGTGCATGCCGTAATAGCAGCCCATGAGCGCGGCGATGCCGCCGAAGGCGCAGCCCTTGGCGAGCGAGGAGAGCATGTCGAGCGGTTCGAGAAAGTTCAGCGTGTTGGCAAGGTAACCCACTGGGTTGAAGCCGAGCGAGCTGGTGGCCACGGCGTAGCCGCCGGCGATGCCGATCACGTCGCCTACCGCCACCAGCAGCGGCACGGTGAGCAGCGCGGCCAGAAGCCGCGGAGCTACGAGGTATTTCATCGGATCGGTCGACAGGGTGACCAGCGCGTCGACCTGCTCGGTGACCTTCATCGTGGCGATCTCGGCGGCGATCGACGAGGTGACGCGCGCCGCGATCATCAGACCCACCAGCACCGGCCCCAGCTCGCGCACCATGCCGATGGCGACGATCTGCGGCACCACCGCCTCGGCGTTGAAGCGCGCGCCGCCCGAGTAAATCTGCAGCGCCAGCGCGCCGCCGGTGAAAATCGCCGTCATGCCCACCACCGGCAGCGACAGCCATCCGATGTGAAGCAGCGCCATGCCGAACTCGCGCGGGTAGAGCGGCGGGCGGACAATGTGGCTCAGAGCCGCAAGAGCGAAGAGCGTCAGCCGTCCGGCCGCTCCCAGCGCGCGGATCACCGCGCGACCGAGCGTCCCCAGTGCCGCGGCGGGCGCGGCGACGAGGGTTCGGGTCAGGCTCATGCGCCTGCGTAGACCCGCGCGTAGCGGCCCCCGAGCGAGGTGAGAATCTCGTAGCCGATGGTGTCGATGTGGTTGGCCAACTGGTCGACGCTCTGGTGCGGACCGAGCAGCTCGAGCGTGTCGGGCAGGGTGTCGACCGCGGTGACATCGACGGTGATGAGGTCCATCGAGATGCGCCCGAGCAGCTTGCAGCGGGTCTCGCCAGCCCAGAGGTAGGTCTTGGGGGCGAGCGCGCGTTGCAACCCGTCGGCGTAGCCCGCCGAGATCGTCGCGACCTTCATCGGCGAGCGGGCGACGAAGTTGTTGCCGTAGCCCACGGACTCGCCGGTCTTGACCTCGCGGGTCTGGATCACCGGGATATGCAGTGAGACCACGCGCCGGGCGTCGCGGAAGGGCATCGCGCCGTAAAGGCCGATGCCGGGGCGGGTGACGTCGAAATGGTAGTTCTTGCCCAGCAGGATGCCGCCCGTGGCCGAGAGCGAGCGCGGCGCGTCGAGCCCGTCGGTCATCTCGCGAAAATTGCGCAGCTGGTGGGCGTTCATTCCGTGGTTCGGCTCGTCGGCGCAGGCAAGGTGCGACATGATCAGTCGGGGCTTCTGCTTCATCGCCAACTCGCGAAGGGCGGCCCATTCCTCGGCCTCCATGCCGAGCCGGTTCATGCCGCTGTCGAGCTGGATGCCGAAGGGATGGCCGGGCAGCGCCTCGACGTGGCGCAGCATCTGGTCGATGGAATTCAGCATCGGGGTTAGCCCCGCCGCCTTGATCAGCCCCGCATCCCCCGCCATATGGCCGCCGAAGACGTTGATCTCGGGGCCGTCCCCCAGAGCCTTGCGCACCGCGGCGCCTTCTTCGACCGTGGCGGTAAAGAAGCGGCGCACGCCCTCGCGGGCGAGCATCGGCGCGACGCGATCGGCGCCGAGACCGTAGGAGTTTGCCTTGACGACGGCGCCGGTCTCGCAATCGGAGAGGGCGTCGAGGGCGCGCCAGTTGGCGCGGATCGCGTCGAGATCGACGGTAAGCTGTGCCTGTGCCATGGCGCGTTGATTGCCGGGCGCGGGCGGGGCGTCAAGAGGGAAAGCGTTGGACCTGCGGGCCGAAGTTCTCCATCCTGAATTTTCGACAAGGGGCGGGCGGAAGCGGGAATTTCCGGGATGGAAGATGTGGATATCAGGTTCTTCCTGGCCTTCCTCGCGCCGACGCTCGGCTTCCTCGTCTGGTTCGTGAAACGGCTCATCGACGACGAGCGTGACGAGCGTCGGCGCAGGAAGCAGCAGGACAGCCTCGTGCGGGCGCTCTTTGCCGAGATCGACTTTAACACCCGGGACATGGAGCGCTTCCTGAAGCGCTCGCCGTCGGAGGCGGACCTGCTAAAGCGCTTCCGCGAGGACCGGGCGCTGATCCCGCATATCACCGATGCTCGGCACACCGAGATCTACCGCACGCGGATCAGCGAGGTGCACAACATCGCCGACGGGGCGCTGCACCAGACGGTGAATTTCTACGGGCTGCTGGAAAAGATCAGGGTGCAGATCGAGGGGGTTCAGCAGGCCAGCTACCTGACGCTGTCACCGGAGTCGCGGGTCAAGGTGATCGCGCTCATCATCGAGAGCGCCAGCGACGCGGCGGCCTGCGGGCAGGAGCTCCTTGGGAGTCTCGCGCATGACCACGCAGCCCTTGCGCTCGTAAGGTTTCGTTTCGACGAGACCCGGTCGCTGGTGGAATTGGCCGCGCAGAGGGTCGCGCTTGAAGGGAAGATCGAAGCATTCAGGCGGGGCTGGCCGTCAAACTAGATGAGTTGGGAGGCCAGACACGAAAAGGCAGCGCCGGGCCACAAAGGGCCACCGATGCGCTGCCCGGTGAAGGTCAGATGATGATGGGATCCGGTCCGGTCATGAGGCTCTTCCTTCCTGCTTACCCTTGGAATCTAGGGGGCGGGGGGCCGGAAATCAAGAGTCTCCTGCCCCGCACGCCTTGGCTTGGGTCCACGTCAGGCGCGTCAGAAATTGTCGCCTTCGCCGTTCTGCCAAGGACGCACGAGGTTGCCGAAGCGGGTGAAGCGGCCCTCGAAGCTGAGCTCCACCGTGCCGATAGGGCCGTGACGCTGCTTGCCGATGATCACCTCGGCCTTGCCGTGCAGGCGCTCCATGCGCTCCTGCCAGGCGGCCATCTCGTCGAGCCGGTCGTCCGAGGGCTTCTCGCGCTCGACGTAATATTCCTCGCGGAACACGAACATCACCACGTCGGCGTCCTGCTCGATCGAGCCCGATTCCCGCAGGTCCGAGAGCTGCGGGCGTTTGTCCTCGCGGCTTTCCACCTGACGCGAGAGCTGCGACAGGGCGATCACCGGGATGTTGAGCTCCTTGGCGATGGCCTTGAGGCCCATGGAGATCTCGGCGATCTCGTTGACCCGGTTCTCGGCGGTGCCGCGCACCAGCTGCAGGTAGTCGACCATCAGCACGTCGAGCCCGTGCGTGCGCTTCAGGCGCCGCGCGCGGGCGGCGAGCTGGGCAATCGGGATGGCGGGCGTATCGTCGATGAACAGCGGGCAGGCCTCGAGGCTCTTCGCGGCATCGACGAAGCGGCGGAACTCGGCCTCGGTCATGTCGCCGCGGCGGATCTGCTCCGAGGGCACCTCGGCGGCTTCCGACAGGATACGCGCGGCGAGCTGCTCGGCGCTCATCTCGAGCGAGTAGAAGCCCACGACGCCGCCCTCGATCGCCCCCTCGGTGCCATCGTGGCGCGTGCCCTTCTTGTAGGCCTTGGCGATGTTGAAGGCGATGTTGGTGGCAAGCGAGGTTTTCCCCATCGAGGGACGCCCGGCGAGGATCAGAAGGTCCGAGGGGTGCAGCCCGCCCAGCTTCTTGTCCATGTCGATGAGCCCGGTGGAGACGCCCGCCAGACCGCCCTCGCGCTGGTAGGCGGCATTGGCGACGTTCACCGCGTCGGTGACGGCGCGCAGGAAGGACTGGAAGCCGCCCTCGGTCTGGCCCTGCTCGGCAAGCTTGTAGAGCGCCTGCTCGGCCTGCACGATCTGCTCGCGCGGCTCGGATTTCACGTCGACCTTGGTGGCCCGGTCCGAGATGTCGCGGCCAAGCCGGATGAGATCGCGGCGCACCGCAAGATCGTAGATCATCTGCGCGTAGTCGCGCACCGCGAAGCTCGAGACCGCCGCGCCGGCAAGCCGGGCGAGATAGGCCGGCCCGCCAAGCTCCTTGAGCCCCTCGTCATCCTCCATGAACGCCTTCAGCGTCACCGGCGAGGCAAGGTTGTTCTTGGCGATGCGGGCCGCCGAGATCTCGAAGATGCGGCGGTGCACCGGGTCGTAGAAATGATGCGGGCCGAGGATGGCCGCGACCCGGTCGTAGACGTCGTTGTTGGTCAGGATCGCGCCAAGCAGTTGCTGCTCGGCCTCGATCGAATGCGGCATCGTGTCAGCCTGCTCGACCTCGACGCCGGTGGCGTTGAATACGCTTTGATCGTTCATGCCTGTCCCCTTTGCCCTGACCCTTCGGCCCCGTCGTTGCAGCGGCGTCCCATTGGCCCGACGTCTTTTTCTGTCCCTGTGATATCCCCACCGGCTCCCCCGAGTCCCGCAGGTGCGAGCGTCTTAACGCGCCGCGGGTGGCGGACCAATCTGGAAATCTCTGTGGATTATTTCGGGATAACCGGAAATGTGCCCGGCGCCCGTTTCTGCTCTTGAAGATATCGTAGCAGACCCGGGATTTTTCGCAACATTTGGTGCGAGAAGGCGGGCAGGGCGCCGTAGCCCCCGCCCGTGCAAAATCCGCTTATGCGCCGTTTTCCGCCTGCCATTTGCGCGGATCCTCGAGGAAGGCCTCGACCGCAGCCAGGGTCGCGGGCTCGAAGCCGCCGCGGGCCTTGGCCTCGGCCAGAACGTCATGCCAGGTGCAGAGGTAGTGCAGCTCAACGCCATGGTCGCCGAGCGTTTTCGTGGTCTCGGGGAAGATGCCGTAGTAGAAGATCACCGCGGTGTGGGCACAGGTGGCGCCGGTCTCGCGGATGGCGTCGACGAAGCTGAGCTTGGAGCCGCCGTCGGTGGTCAGATCCTCGACCAGCAGCACGCGCTGGCCTTCGGTCATCTTGCCCTCGATGCGGGCGTTGCGGCCGTAGCCCTTGGGCTTCTTGCGCACATAGGTCATCGGCAGAGCCATGCGCTCGGCCACCAGCGCGGCAAAGGGGATGCCCGCGGTCTCGCCGCCGGCGATGTTGTCGAAGGCCTCGAAGCCGGCGTTGCGCATGACGGTGACGGTCAGGAAGTCCATCAGGGTCGAACGGATGCGCGGGTGCGAGATCGGCGTGCGGCAGTCGATGTAGACCGGCGAGGGCAGGCCGGAGGCGAGCTTGAAGGGCTCGTCGCCCATGAAGTGCACCGCGCCGATCTCCCAGAGCATCCGGGCGGTCAGCCGGGCCATTTCTTCTTGCGAGGGATAGGACGAGGGGATCATGGGGCAGCTCCTTTGAAAAACCGCGCCCGCCTTAGCGCGAAAGCGCGGGTTCGGGAAGGGCGCACGGCACCGCGCCGCGCTCTTTCGGCTTTTCCCGAAGTTGGGAAACGCGCGGGAGCGTTGTGCCCCCGCGCGACAGGCTCAGGCTTCGACTCGCCAATGCAGCGGCATGCCGGGATCGAAAACGGTCACCGGGCCGGCGCCGGTCTCGATCTTGGCGGGATAGGTGACGGGCTCGCCCTTGGTCAGGGTTACCGTCTCCTCGCTCACCGGCAGGCGGTAGAAGGACGGGCCATTGCGCGAGGCGAAAGCCTCGAGCTTGTCGAGCGCCCCGTCCTGCTCGAAGACCTCGGCGAGGATCGACAGCGTGTTGGTCGCTGTAAAGCAGCCGGCGCAGCCGCAGGCGCTTTCCTTTGCCGGATCGGCGTGGGGGGGCGCTGTCGGTGCCCAGAAAGAAGCTCGCATCCCCGGAGGTCGCGGCCTCGCGCAGGGCCAACCGGTGCTCCTCGCGCTTTGCGACGGGCAGGCAGTAGTAATGCGGCTTGATACCGCCGACGAGGATGTGGTTGCGATTGATCACCAGGTGGTGCGTGGTGATCGTCGCGCCCAGATCGTCGCCGCCGGCGCGGGCATAGTCGACGCCCTGCTTGGTGGTGATATGCTCCATGACCACGCGCAGGCCCGGGGTGGCGCGGCGGATCGGGTCGAGCACGCGGTCGATGAAGACAGCCTCGCGGTCGAAGATGTCGATGTCGCTGTCAACCACTTCGCCGTGTACGCAGAGCGGGATCCCCTTTTCTGCCATCAGCTCGAGCACCGGGCGCACCTTGTCGAAGTCGCGCACGCCGGAGGCGGAATTGGTGGTGGCGCCCGCGGGATAGAGCTTCAGCGCGGTGATGAGCCCCGAGGCATGCGCCGCGGCGACATCCGCCGGGTCGGTGGTCTCGGTGAGGTAGAGCGTCATCAGCGGCGTGAAGTTGCTGCCTTCGGGCAGGGCCGTCAGGATGCGCTCGCGGTAGGCGGCGGCGTCATCCCCGGTGACCACCGGTGGCACGAGGTTGGGCATGATGATTGCCCGACCGAAGTGGCGGGCGGATTCGGGGGCGATGCCGGCCAGCATCTCGCCATCGCGGAGGTGCAGGTGCCAGTCGTCGGGGCGGCGGAGCGTGATCTGGGTCATGCCCTGCGCGTTAGCACGCGCGCGCGCGCCGAGCCAGATGGCATGCGCAAGAGCGGGCGCGAAAGCTGGTGGGGTGGCCGCGATACGCTCGGCCGAAACCGTGCTGAAACAAACCCGGTCGCCGTTGAAACCCTTGCAACCCGACTCTGCGCGCGCCCGAACGCGCTTTGGGGTAATGTGACCCAACGGAAACATCACAGGGAGTGAGACCATGGACGCATCGACGCCCACCGAAACCATCGGCCGCGGCCGGCTCTACGACAGCATCGTCGACACCGTGGGCAACACGCCTGCCGTGCGCATCAACCACCTCGCGCCCGAAGGGGTCGAGGTCTACGTGAAGGCCGAGTTCTTCAATCCCGCCGCCTCGGTCAAGGACCGGCTCGCGATGAGCATCATCGAGACCGCCGAGAAGAACGGTACGCTGAAGCCGGGCCAGACCGTGGTCGAGGCAACCTCCGGCAACACCGGCATCGGACTTGCCATGGTCTGCGCCGCCAAGGGCTACCCGCTGGTGGTCACCATGGCCGACAGCTTTTCCATCGAGCGGCGCAAGCTGATGCGGATGCTCGGCGCCAAGGTGGTGCTGACGCCGCGCGCCGAGAAGGGCTTCGGCATGTACCGCAAGGCGGTGGAACTGGCCGAGGCAAACGGCTGGTTCCTCGCCCGCCAGTTCGAGACCGATGCCAATGCCGCGGTGCATGAGGCCACCACCGGGCGCGAGATCGTCAACGATTTTGCTGGCAAGCGGCTCGACTACTTCGTGACCGGCTATGGCACCGGCGGCACGGTCACCGGGGTCTCCCGCGTGCTGCGCAAGGAGCGGCCCGAGACCAGGATCGTCCTTTCGGAGCCCGCCAACGCGCAGCTCGTCGGCAGCGGCATCGCGCAGGGCCGAGCCGCGGATGGCTCGCCGACCGAGAGCCACAGCGCCTTCGAGCCGCACCCGATCCAGGGCTGGACCCCGGATTTCATCCCCGCCGTGCTGCAGGAGGGGCTCGACGCCGGCGCCTATGACGAGCTGATCCCCGTCGCCGGCCCGGATGGCATCGCCTGGGCGAAGAAGCTCGCGATGAAGGAGGGCATTCTCACCGGCGTGTCGGGCGGCTCGACCTTCGCCATCGCCATGAAGATCGCCGAGACCGCCGAGCCGGGCACGGTGATCCTCGCCATGCTGCCCGACACCGGCGAGCGCTACATGTCGACGCCGCTTTTCGAGGGTGTCGTCGAGGACATGGACGACGAGGAAAAGGCGCTGTCCCTCTCCACCCCCTCAAGCCAGATGGGCTGAGGCACGACGAAGGGCGCGAGAAGCCCGCGCCCTTCTTCTCTTTCCAAATACGCACATCCCACCGCTTCAGCCGGGACTCACGCCGGGCAAGCGCGCCCTGCGGTCACCCCCGCGTCGCGGTAAGCGCCACGGTTACCTGCACCTCGAAGCTGAGCTGCGCCGGGTCGGCCATGCTCCCACCGATGGCGTAGTCGCGGCGGTCGAGCGTGGTGCTGCCCGTCATGCTGGCCGTATCGCCGTCGAGCGTCAGCTCGAAGGGAAGGGTGACCGGCACCTCGGCACCTTTCAGCGTGAGCGTGCCTTCGGCCTCGTAGCCCGTCTCGGCGCGCAAGATCTCGGCCTGGAAGGTGGCGGTGGGATAGTCCTCGGCAGCGAAGAAATCGGCACCCAGGGCCTGCTTGCTCACAGAGCCGAGGGTCAGCGTCGGGATGGCAATCTGTACGGTGACGTCACCTGCCTTGCCCGGCGTCTCGCGCGGCTCGAAAGCGATCTCGGCGGTCCAGTCGGCGAAGCTGCCCTCGATCTCTTTGCCCATCTGCACGAGGCTGATGCCAAGCGTGCCCTCGGTCACCTGCCAGTCGGACTGGGCGGCTTCGAGCTTCGGTGCCTCGGGGGCCTCCTCGCTGGCGAAGAGGCCCGCGGCAGCGCCGCCGCCGATCAGCGCGGCCCAGGCCGCCAGGGCCAGGAGCAGCGGGCGGAAGACGCGGTGCCCGGCCGAAGGTGTGCCTGCCGAGGCGCCCTTCAGCATCCGTGCCAGCGTGCCGTCGCGGTCAATGACCACGTGTTTCAGCGCCCCGGCAATATGCAGCACCAGCGAGGCGACCAGCAGCCATTGCGACAGGAAGTGCACCGAGGCGGCAGTTTCCGCCACGCTGTCGGACTTGGGCACGAAGGGCAGGTCCTGCCCGAAGGGCCAGAGGATCGGGGCGAAGCCCTCGGTCGCGGCGTGCTCGATCCAGCCCGAGAGCGGCACGATCACCAACGCCATGTAGAGCAGCCAGTGCACCGTCTCGGCGGCGATGTTCTCGGCCTTGCGCTCGGGGTGCAGCGGCGCTGGCTTGGGCTGGCTCAGCGCCCAGAGGATGCGGAGGAGGGCAAGGAAGAAGAGTGTTACGCCGATGGTCTTGTGCACCGAGAAGAGCTGCGCCTTGGTGGCGAGCTCGGCCTCGGTGGCCCAGGGCGACAGATGGGCGATCCAGCCGAGCGGGATCATGATCAGGATGCCGAGCGCGGTCAGCCAATGCAGGCTGCGTGTGACGGCACCATAGGCGGTCTTGGTGTTGGCGAGGGACATCGGAGGTCTCCGGGCTCGGGATGAGGTTTTGCCGAAGATCGGGGATGCCGCGCCGCAGCGCAATTTGCGCGGATGCACAGACCCCGTGCGCGCGGCGTCCCGCCGGGGCTCAGTAGCGGTAGCCGAGCGCCGCTTCGAGGCCGAGATCGAGACGGCTGCGCAGGAAGTCCACGTCTTCGGGGGACAAATGGGCCGGGGGCTCCGGGCGCGGCTCCTCGATGGAGGGTTTGAACCGGCTGCCGAGGCGCTTGTGCACCGGGCGGTAGGGTGTGCTTCGGGGCAGGTCGAAGCGGGCTCGGAGCTCGGTCAGAAAGACCTCGGGGCGGTCCTGCACCGCCTCCAGCTGGCATAAGAGCAGCGCGCTTCCACGGTTGAAGAAGCTTGTAAGGCCGATGAGTTTCGCGCGGCGCAGGGAGAAGAGATCGGGAAAAGGCGTGCCGGTCAGCGGGTGGCGGTCGTGCTGCAGGACCTCCCCGGCGCCGCCAAGCGCCGCGACCTGCGGGAAGTAGCGCGGTCGGTCGGCGATGGTCGCCCACTCGGCGCGGATGAAATCGGAAAAGGGCAGCCGCTGCATCTCGGGTGGGCAGTGCCAGGGCTTGGCGTGCATCGAGCGCGCCCAATCGACGGCATTGCGGATGATGCAGACGATGAGCGTGTCCCGCGGGATCGCAGTCATCTGCGGGAAGCCGTGTTTCCAGCCCAGGTCCTCGATCGGTTCGAGCGGCGTGTTGCGCCCGATCAGCCGCTTGACGAAATTGGTGCCCGAGCTGCGCTCGCCGAACACCTGGTAGCGGGTGATGCCGGGGGCGGGGCGGTGGACCTGCCAGCCGGTGCTGCTGAACTGCTGCGCGATCATCGCGGCCTCTTGGTTTTCCGGCACGATAACGAGGCTGCGCGCGATTGGCGATTCTCATTTGATGGCAAGGCGCTATGCTGTGGCCAAGGCAGGACCCGAACGAGGTGGAGTGAGCAGATGCAGACCGTGGCCGCCGCCGTCACCATGGTGCGCGATGATGCGTTCTTCCTGAAGGCCTGGCTGCGCCACTACGGCCGGATGCTGGGGCGGGAGAACTGCTACATCATCAACCACGGGCGCGGCGCCGAGGTGACCAAGCTGGCCGAGGGCTGCAACGTGATCGGCATCCCGGGCGATCCGCATGCCAACTTCGACATGAAGCGCTGGCGGCTGCTCAACGGGCAAGTCGCCGGGCTGCGCAGCTACTACCGGCATGTGATCGTCGGCGACGTGGACGAGCTGGTGGTGCTCGACCCGGCAGCGGGAAATCTGCTGGATTTCCTTGCACAGCAGCCTTTGCGCCGAGTGCTGACACCACTGGGGCTCGAGTTGATCCATCGGCCTGATCGCGAGACTGCTGCAGTGGAGGACAGCATTCTCGGGCCTCGGCGGCATCTGCGGCACGCGCCGCATTACTCGAAACCCTGCGTGGTCTCGCTGGGGACAAAGATCGCGCGGGGCGGGCATTTCACCCAGGCGTCAAAGCTTTTCACGCCGGAGCCGCTCTATCTCTTCCATCTGAAATATTGCGATTTTGCGCATTACGTCGGAGCCATGGACCGGCGCAATAAGGTGACCGAAGAGCTCGGGGTGGGGGTGAAACAGGCGGCAATCGGGCGGCACTGGTTCGCCGAGGCGCGGGGAGACGATCGGGCGGTTTTCGACGCCTTCGCGGCTTTGCCGCAGGCCGAGGCGTTCGATTTCGCGCGGGTGCGCCGGCGGATGCATCGGAGCTGGGCGCCGCGGGGCGAGACCGGCTTCTGGCACTTCGAGCGCCCCGAGCCGGATCGGCAACATATCTTGCCGGAAAGATTCTACGGGCTCTTCTGAGCCGGGGCCTCTTCGGGCGGGCCCTACGCGGCTGCGTCCCCGAGTCCGTGGCTTGGGGCGACGCCTACGCCTCAGTTGCCGAGGGAGGAGACGAAGGTTGTGCCGCTGATGTCGAGGCCGGTCGTGGCGCGCACCGAGGTGCTGGCCGAGGCGATCATCTCGCGCGAATTCTCGTTAAGCAGGCCAAGGCCGGCCACATAGGTCTGCGCGGGGATCATGCTCATCATGGCGGCGGCGGCGATACCGGCGAGGATGCCGGCGGAGTTGCTGCGGGCCGAGCCGCGGCGGCTCACCATGCGCAGCAGGTGCATCATCACCATGACGCCGGAGACGGCGAGCAGCGCGGCGAGGGCGCCGAAGACGTAGACGTGGTATTCGCGCGGGAGGCTGCCTTGAAGCAGGCTTGCTTCGATGGTCTGCTGGTTCCGGGCGACGGCAATGACCACGCCGGCCCAGAGAAAGCCGACAATGCCCGAGACGATCGGGTGCTTGGAGGTGCGGGCGACCTTGCCTGCGTCGCTTGCGCCGTGCCGGGCGAACTCAGGATCGATGCGGCGGATGCGGGCATCGAAATCTGCGTGCGTCATTTTCCGGACTGCATAGGTTCTCATTGATCCTAGCTCCTTCTGCCAGATGCCGCCGGCTTTCTGCCAGCAGAGGGCTGTTCAAGCTCTCGTTGGAATCGACGCTAGGAATGGATTGTGGCGAAATGTGGCGGCGAATGTGGCTTGGAGCGGATATCTTCTTGGCGAAGTCTGGCATCCGTTCGGGCCACCAACCTATCCCTTCGGATTGGTGTGCCGAGGAGCCCTATAAACAAGGAGCTTTGGAAGTGTCGTCGGTCTGACAGGCAAGTATGAATTTTTCGTAAATGCAGCGGGTTGGCGGGGCGGAAAAACAGGCGCCCCGCCCGCAATACGGCTCAGAAATCAGGCCGCACTGGCCATCGCGTCGAGGATCCTCGCCCAGCTGCGAATCCCCTTGTGGAAGGATTCGAGGTCGTACTTCTCGTTCGGCGAGTGCAGCTGGTCGTCATCCTTGCCCCAACCCACCAGCATCGCATCCATGCCAAGGATGTCTTTGAAGTAGCCGGCAATTGGGATCGAGCCGCCGCAGCCCGCGTAGGCCGCCGGATCGTCCCATTCGTCGCCGAGCGCCTTTCGGGCCGCCTCGAAGCCGGGGTGGCTGGTTTGCATCTCGGAGGCGGGCGAACAGCTGTGGTCCTTCCATTCGACCGAGCAGTCCGAGGGCACCTGCGCCTCGACCCAGGCGCGGAAGTTCTTGCGGATCGCGACCGGGTCCTGCGTGCCGACGAGGCGGAAGCTGATCTTGGCCGAGGCTTCGGCGGGCAGCACGGTCTTGAAGCCCGCGCCGGTGTAGCCGCCCCAGATGCCGTTGATCTCGGCGGTGGGGCGCGACCAGATCATCTCGATCGGCAGGTGATCCTTCTCGCCCGCGGGCTGCGACAGGCCGACGCCGCCAAGGAAGGCCTTGTCGTCGAAGTTCAGCGCTTTCCACTGGTCGATGATTTCCGGGGGCAGGTCCGGCACGCCTTCGTAGATCCCGGGGACCTGGATAGTGCCGTTCTCGTCGAAGAGCCCTCCGAGGATCTTGGTCAGCACGCGGATCGGGTTCATCGCGACACCACCGTACATGCCCGAGTGTAGGTCCTTGTCGGCTGCCTTGATGGTCAACTCCTCGCCCAGGAGGCCGCGCAGGCGGGTGATGATGGCCGGGGTTTTCGACTGGAAGAGGCCAGTGTCGCAGATCAGCGCGATCTCGGCCTGCTTCAGCTCCTCGGCGTTCTCTTTCATGAAGGGGATCAGCGACGGCGAGCCGCTTTCTTCCTCACCTTCGAAGAAGAAGGTGATCTTGCAGGGCAGGGAGCCATGCACGGCCTTCCAGGCCCGGCAGGCCTCGATGAAGGTCATCAGCTGGCCCTTGTCGTCCGAGGAGCCGCGGCCGCGGATGACCTTGCCCTTGGCGGTGTCCTCGATCGCCGGATCGAAGGGATCGCGGTTCCACAGGTTCAGCGGATCCACCGGCTGCACATCATAGTGGCCGTAGAACAGCACGTGCGGCCCCGGGCCGTCAACGTGGCCCACGACCATCGGATGGCCCGGTGTCTGGCGCTTGCTGGCCTCGACGCCTATGCTGGCGAGATCGGCCACCAGCCAGTCGGCGGCCTTGTCGCAGGCCTCCTTGTAGGCAGGGTCGGTCGAGATCGAAGGGATTCGCAGAAGCTCGAGCAGCCGGTCGAGCGCGACCGGAAGATCGGCGTCGATCTTGGTGAGGACGGTGTCCAGGGACACGTTTTCTTGAGCCATTGAGGGGTTCCTTCTTGCGAGTTGCGCGGAGCGTATCACCGGGCCCGCCGCTGTCCAGACCGCAAGATCTGGAAAGGCAACACGGCGGGAAGCCGCCGCGGCACCCTTGAAAACAAGGGGAGGGGGGGAGAATTGGAGAACGTGGGCAAGCGTGGCCTGAGGGGCACGAAAGCCCCTGTCGATGGCGCCGATGGGCGCCATTCGCGCAATATGGGAAACTTCGCCTTGAAACCTTAGTCCGAAAGTCTTGATTCAAATCAAGGGCGCGACGGTTAGTCTCATTCTAAAGCGTGGACATGGGGCGGCCCGAACGGTATCCATTCACGACCACGAATGCGGCCCCTTAGACCGTATAAGTGCCGCGCCGAACGCGGCCTCTGCAAGATGAAGGAAGGAGATACCGGTGGACTACACCGCGAAGCTCGACGAAGCCCTGGACCGTCTTCACGCCGAGGGGCGCTATCGCACCTTCATCGACATCGAACGCAAGAACGGCCGTTTTCCGCATGCCACCTGGCGCAAGCCGGACGGCAGCGAGATGCCGATCACCGTCTGGTGCGGGAACGACTACCTTGGGATGGGCCAGCACCCGGTTGTGCTTGCTGCCATGCACGAAGCCATCGACGCCACCGGTGCCGGCTCGGGTGGCACGCGCAACATCTCGGGCACGACCGTCTATCACAAGCGGCTCGAGGCCGAGCTGGCAGATCTGCACCAGAAGGAGGCCGCGTTGGTCTTCTCCTCGGCCTATATCGCCAATGACGCGACGCTCTCGACACTGCCGAAGCTCTTTCCCGGGCTGATCATCTACTCGGACGAGCTGAACCACGCCTCGATGATCGAGGGGATCAAGCGCAATGGAGGCGCCAAGCGCATCTTCCGGCACAATGACGTGCAGCACCTGCGCGAGCTGTTGGAGGCGGATGATCCCACCGCGCCCAAGCTGATCGCCTTTGAATCGGTCTACTCGATGGACGGCGACTTCGGCCCGATCGAGGCGCTCTGCGATCTCGCCGACGAGTTCGGCGCGCTGACCTATCTCGACGAGGTGCACGCGGTGGGCATGTACGGCCCGCGCGGCGGCGGTGTGGCCGAGCGCGACAACCTGCTGCACCGGCTCGACATCATCAACGGCACCCTCGGCAAGGCCTTCGGCGTCTTCGGCGGCTATATCGCCGCGTCCGAAAAGATGTGCGACGCCGTGCGCTCCTACGCGCCGGGCTTCATCTTCACCACTTCGATTCCGCCGGCGGTGGCGGCAGGGGCGGCGGCCTCGATTGCCCACCTCAAGCAGGACCAGGCGCTGCGCGAACGGCACCAGACCCAGGCGAAGATCCTCAAGCTGCGGCTCAAGGGGCTGGGCATGCCGATCATCGACCACGGCTCGCACATCGTGCCGGTGATCGTCGGCAACCCGGTGCACACCAAGAAGCTGTCGGACATGCTGCTCCAGGGCTACGGCATCTACGTGCAGCCGATCAACTTCCCGACCGTGCCGCGCGGCACAGAACGGCTGCGCTTCACCCCCTCGCCGGTGCATGGTCCGAACGAGATGGACAAGCTGATCCAGGCCATGGACGCACTGTGGTCGCATTGTGCGCTCAACCGGCAGGAACTGAGCGCCTGAACCGCGCAGCCCGTCGCGATCTTCGGCGCTAACGCTGCGCCATTGTGGCCCCGCGGTTTCCAAAATCGCGGGGTCTTGCTTTGTTCCGGAACCGGCCGCTGGGGAATGGGGAAAAGCCACGCATCCTGCGCAGAAGGGCGCCGATGACCCCCTGATTTTGTGTAATTTCAGTTGTTCTGTGCTAACGTAGCCTCAATAAAGGCCGCGACCCGAATCGCGAGCCCGTGATTTGGCAGGCGCAGTCTGAGACGGTGGAGCACAAGGCGGAACGCATGATTGGGCGTAATTCCCCTCGCATGTCCGAAGACGAAATGAACGCGGACGAAGGTCCGCGCGGCTTCGACGACTTCACGCTCGAGCTTGGCGATGTCATGCGCGGCGAGCGTGCCACCATGGGTAAATCGCTGCTCGACGTACAGCGCGAGCTGCGCATCAAGGCCAGCTACATTGCCGCGATCGAGAATTGCGATCCCTCGGCCTTTGACACGCCCGGCTTCATCGCCGGCTACGTGCGTTCCTATGCCCGCTACCTCGGCATGGATCCCGACGAATGCTACCGGCTCTTCTGCGAGGAGAGCGGCTTTGCCGTCGCCCATGGCATGTCCGAGAAGGCCTCGACGATCCGCAAGGGGCAGGGCAACCTGCCGGCCCCGGCGGCCCGCGACATCTTCGAACAGCCCCGCATGCCTTTCGTGCCGGCCGGCGACTCCTTCTTCTCGCGCATCGAGCCGGGTGCCATCGGCTCGCTGCTGGTCCTGATCGCCCTGCTGGGCGGCATCGGCTACGGCGGCTTCGCGGTCCTGCGCGAGGTGCAGCGGGTGCAGGTCGCGCCAGTGGACCAGACGCCGCTGGTGCTGAGCGATCTCGATCCGGTGCAGGCCACCGTTACGCCCCCTTCGGAGGGCTCCGAAGATTTGGCGAGCGCCGATGGCGCGGGTCCCTTCTCGCCGCCGTCGAACGAGGCGCTTGACCGGCTCTACCGGCCCAAGGCGCTGGACGTTCCGGTGCTTGTTGCCCGCGATGCGCCGATCTCCTCGCTGGACCCGGCAACCGTGGGTGCTTTTGCCCAAGCCGAGCGCAACCAGCTGCCGCAGGTGGACACCGCCTCTGCCGAAGCCGAGATGCAGGTGGCCGGCCTTCCCGCGCCGCTGCCGATGCAGACCGCGCTCGACGCGAAGACCGTCACGCTGGTCGCCGTGCGCCCCGCGTGGGTGCGCGTGCGCGGGGCGAATGGTTCCGTGCTTTACGAGCGGGTGATGGAGCCGGGCGACACCTGGACCGTGCCCGAGGGTCAGACCGAGGCCAGCCTCACCGTCGGCGAGTCGGGGGCGCTCTATCTCGCCACCAACGGCCAGACGCTTGGCCCGCTTGGTCCCAAGGGGCAGGTGACCCGCGATGTGGCTCTGCTGCCCGAGGTGGTGAGTGCCGCCTACAAGCCCGCAGAGCCCGCGAAGGACGGCGACCTGCAACGCGTTCTGGCAAAGCTGAACGAAACGCTGGTTCCCGCAACCGCACAGAGCCAGCTTGCGCAGGCTGCCCCCTCGGTGAGCCAGCCCGGCGCGCCCAAGGTGCTGCAGGACAGCGCCCCCGGCGTGACGATGATCGCGGTGCGCCCGGCCTGGGTGCGGGTGCGTTCGGCGGACGGCTCGGTGATCTTCGAGAAGACCATGCGTGCGGGCGACACCTGGACGGCCCCGGCCATGCAGGATCCCGCCAACGTGCGGGTCGGCGAATCCGGTGCGGTCTACTTCGCGGTGAACGGGCAGACCTATGGCCCGGTCGGCGCGGCGGGCACGGTGACCAAGAACCTGCCGCTGTCGGTCGAGCATCTGACCACGGCGTTCAAAGTCGCCGATCTCAGCCGCGATGCGGATCTGTCGCGGGTCGTGGCCGAGCTGAGCAGCGACCTGACCCAGACCGACTGAGCCCACCCTCACGCCTTTGCGCTTTTGCATCTGCACTCTGACGCCGCTGGCCTCTGGCTTCATCCGGCCGCGAAGGCTATGTTGAGGCCGAATACCAACGTATGCCCTCAGGAGGCGTCCATCTCATGAGCCACAACCCGATCCGCCCCTGGCGCAGCATCGAGCGCCGCAAATCCCGGCAGATCATGGTGGGCAACGTGCCGGTGGGCGGGGATGCACCGATCTCGGTGCAGACCATGACCAACACCGTCACCACCGACATCCGCGGCACCATCGAGCAGGTACAGCGCGCCGCCGAGGCGGGGGCTGACATCGTGCGCGTCTCGGTGCCCGACGAGGCCAGCTCGAAGGCGCTGAAGGAGATCGTGCGCGAAAGCCCGGTGCCGATCGTCGCCGACATCCATTTTCACTACAAGCGCGGCATCGAGAGCGCTATTGCCGGCGCCGCCTGCCTGCGCATCAACCCCGGCAACATCGGCAGCCCCGAACGCGTGCGCGAGGTGATCGCCGCCGCCCGAGACAACGGCTGCTCGATGCGTATCGGCGTGAACGGCGGCTCGCTGGAAAAGCACCTGCTCGAGAAATACGGCGAGCCCTGCCCCGAGGCGATGGTCGAGTCCGCCCTCGATCACATCCGCATTCTCGAGGACAACGACTTCCACGAGTTCAAGATCTCGGTGAAGGCCTCGGACGTGTTCCTCTCGGCCGCCGCCTACATGGGGCTCGCCGAAGCCACGGACAAGCCGATCCATCTCGGCATCACCGAGGCGGGCGGGCTGACCTCGGGCACCATCAAGAGCGCCATCGGCCTTGGCCAGCTCCTCTGGATGGGGATCGGTGACACGCTGCGCGTCTCGCTCTCGGCCGATCCGGTCGAAGAGGTGAAGGTCGGCTACGAGATCCTGAAATCCCTCGGCCTGCGCCACCGTGGCGTCAACATCATCTCCTGCCCGTCCTGCGCGCGGCAGGGTTTTGACGTGATCAAGACGGTCGAGGCGCTGGAACAGCGGCTCGAGCACATCAAGACGCCGATGTCGCTGTCGATCATCGGCTGCGTGGTGAACGGACCGGGCGAGGCGCTGATGACCGATGTCGGCTTCACCGGCGGTGGTGCGGGCTCGGGCATGGTCTATCTGGCGGGCAAGGCCAGCCACAAGATGTCCAACGACCAGATGATCGAGCACATCGTCGAGGAGGTCGAGAAGAAGGCCGCCCAGATCGACGCCGCGGAGGCCGCCAAAGCACGGGCCGCGGAGTAGGGCCGGTGCGGCAGCCCGGCGCCTTGGGTGGGATAATCCCGCCTTCCGGCCAGCTGCTGGACTTTACCGAGGTGCGGGCGCTCGAGGGAATGCGGCGCTCGCAGGGGCTTCTCAGCATCGTCATGGTCGCCGGTGCCACCCTCGCCATCTGGGCCCTGAAGGACGTGCCGCTGCTGTTGCCCTGGCTCGGGGTGATGCTGCTGAGCTTCGGCGTGCATTCCTACACCGTTCACGCACTCCCGGAGCAGGGATACCGTCGCCAGCTCCTGCTGCCGATCGCGACGCTGGTGCTGTCGGGGATCGCCTATATCGCCGGGGGGGATGATCCTCTGGGCGGAGGGTGAGCCAAGCCTGCGGATCCTGTCGCTGCTTTTCATCTTCGTGGCGCTGCTCAACACTCTGACCTACCGGGTGCGGATGCGGCTCTTGCTGGTGCTGGACCTCGCGCTGATGGGGGCAGGGGTGCTGGCGCGGGCCGGCTGGCTCTGGATCGTCGATCCCGGCACGGCGGACACCTTGCTTGTGAGCGTGGCGCTGGTGATCTGCTACCTATTCTTCGTCCGCGTGGCCTGGACCGTGATGCGCACGCGCGAGGCGTTGGACCTCGCTAGCGGCGAAGCCCTTGCGGCGGCGCGTGGCCGCGCCATGGAGCAGCTGACCGGCGGCGTCGCACATGATTTCAACAACCTCCTGACGGCGGTGCTCGGCAACATGGAGCTGGCCCGGCTGTCGCCCGTTCCGGCCGAGCGCGAAGAGCTGATGGACGAGGCCGAGCGCGCAGCACGCCGCGGCGCCGAACTGACGGCGCAGCTCCTGGCCATGGCGAGCTGCGCGCGGCTCAAGCCGGTCTCGATGTCTCCCGAAGAGGCGCTTCGCGGCCTGCCCGAGCGCGCGGCGGAGCAGCTCGGGTCCGCGCATGACCTGACGATCGAGCTCGGGCCCGAGCTGCCGGACATCCGGGTCGACGGGCCCAACCTGCAGACCTGCCTGCTCGAGCTGATCTCGAACGCACGCGATGCGATGCCGGACGGCGGGGTGATCGCGCTGCGGGTCAATGCCGCGGCACGTGTCCAGGTTCCCGGCGTCTGCTTCGAACTCAGCGATACCGGCGCCGGGATCCCCGCCGATCTCATGCCGCTGGTCTGCGAGCCCTACTTCACCACCAAGCCGGTGGGGCAGGGCTCGGGTCTCGGGCTGGCAATGCTGCGCGGCTTTGCCGAGCAGTCGGGCGGCGATTTCGAGCTTGGCACGCCGCGCTCCGGCCTCGGCACCTGCGCATGCCTCTGGTTTCCCGCCGTCGCGGACCAGGCCAAAGCCGGGCCGGGACCGACAAGCGCCGGTCCGCGGCCAAAGGCGGCGCGGGCCGCCTCTCCCGCCGAGTAGACCTCAGCTCTCTTCGCGCACCTGCTTCAGGATTTGCCGCATGCCGTCGATCGGCACGTAGCCGCGCAGCATCTGGTCTCCGAAGACGAAGGTCGGCGTGCCGCTGATCTGCAGGCGCTGCGCCAGCTCGTGGGTCTCCTGGATGCGGCGGTCGACCTCGGGGTCGCTCATCTTGGCGAGGATAGCGTCCGCATCCAGCCCCAGCGTGCTTGCCAGCTTCGACAGCACCGGCTGCGACGGTTCCTGCTTGAGCGAGATCAGCGCGTCGTGCATCTGCTTGTAGGCGTCCGGGCCCGCGACCAGCATGGTGGCGAGGGCAAAGCGGGAGGAGGTCATCGAATCCTGGCCGAGGATCGGGAATTCCTTGATGACGATGCGGATGTTGCCATCGCTCTTCACCAGCTCCTCGACCTCGGGGAAAGCCTTGCGGCAGTAGCCGCAGCGGTAGTCAGAGAACTCGACGATGGTCACGTCGCCATCCGGATTGCCGCCGAACCAGCTGTAGCCGTCGTCGAAAAGCTTGTCCGCGTTCGAGGACACCAGCTGGTCGTCAGCCGCGGCCTGCTGCTCGGCCTGCCTGGCCTCGAGCGCGTTGACCGCCTCCATGATCACCTCGGGGTTGTCGAGCAGGTACTCGCGCACCTCTGCCCGGAAGGCCTCGCGCTGCTCGGGGGTCAGCTTCTGGAGGTCGAAGTCCTGTGCCAGCGCCGGGGGCGCCATAAGGCCGGTGGCCACGGCCAGCGAAGCGGCGGTTCGGCGAAGGGCATTGCGTCGGGTCGTTGCGGTCAAGATCTTGTCTCCGTCGATCAGGGCGCCCGCTCGGGCATTGTCTCAGCGTTTCCTTGCGGCGCGTTCAGATGCGTCTAGCACATCCTGCGCGCGGTTCCACGGTGCGGATCCACGCGGCAGCAGATCCACCGCGCGTTTTGCGTGAAGTCCGGCATCCTTCATGCGCCCCTCGAGCGCGTAGCGCTGTGCCGTCGCCTCAGAGGCCATGGCGTTGTTGCCGGCGCGGGCATAGGCAACCGAGAGGTCGCGCAGGATGCGCGGATCGGCCCAATCCCGGCCACGCGCCTCCTCCAATGTCTTCAGCGCTGCCGCGAATTGGCCCGAAGCAAGTTGCGCCCGGCCGAGCCCGCCGAGCACCTGCGCATTGCGCGGAGCTAGGGCGCGGGCCTGCGTGTAGACGCGGGCTGAGTCGGCGGGGCGGCGCCCCTCGAGCAGGATCTGGCCCTTGAGGTCATGGTAGTAGGGGTCCTTGGGGCGCAGTGCGATGGCGCCGTCGATGGCCCTCAGCGCGCCGGGCAGGTCGATCTGCCTGTGCCGTGCCACCGCTTCGCGCATGAATGCGATGTCGCGGCTGCCGCTGTCCTCGAGCCGCCCAAGGGTCCAGCCGGGCGCACGAAGGAAAGCCGAAAGCTTGCCGCGGGCCCGCAGGAACCAGTAGTCGGCCGTTGGGTCATTGCGCTCGGGCACCTTCGCCGCCGCGACCAGCCCCTGCGTGGCGCGGAACCGATCGCGGGTGAGCGGGTGGCTCTGCATGTAGGGATCCTGCCGGCCGACATTCAGCGCTTCCTGCCCGAGGAAGATTTCCTGCACCTGCAAAGCCCCGCGCGGATCGATCCCGGCCTGCACCAAGGTCCGGATCGAGGCGATGTCCGCCGAGCTTTCCTCGGCGCGGGTGTGGCCGAGGAAGCTGCGCAGGGCCGAGCCCTGCGCGCCGATTGCCAGCCCCGCCGCGGCCCCGGCGTTGCCGGAGGCGGCGCCCGCCGCCGCAGCCAGCACGAGACCCAGCCCTGCCGCGTTGCGCGCCGCGCGCATGTTGTCGACGCGCCGGGTGATGTGCCCGCCGGTGATATGCGCCGCCTCATGGGCGATCACCGCCTGCAGGGACTTGGCGTCGGGCAGCTTCAGGATTAGCCCGGAATTGACGAAGATGCGGGTGGTGTCCGCGACGAAGGCGTTCATCCGGTCGTCCTTGATCACCAGCACGTCGACCTGCCCGGGGCTCAGCCCTGCGGCGCGCAGGACCGGCGCGGCTATCTCGGTCAGGGCATGCTCGAGGTCGGCGTCGCGCAAGAGCGTCGCCGCACGCGCGGCGGGCGCCGCGAGCAGGATCGCGAGCGCGCAAAGCGTGGCGATGAGGCGCAGCGCGGCGCGCGGTCCCGGCATTGACCCTCCCCCGGAAGCTTCGTACTTCGCCCGAAGACGATGTGCCGAGCCACCATGGGAGAGAGACATGCGAAACTCAAGCCGGGGGGCGGTCGATCCCTTCATCGTGATGGACGTGATGGAGCAGGCGCGCGCCGCCGAAGCCGCAGGCCGCCACATCATCCACATGGAGGTCGGCCAGCCCAGTTCTCCCGCGCCCGAGGCCGCCCGCAAGGCGCTGGCCACCGCGATGGAGCGCGATGCGCTCGGCTACACGGTGGCGCTTGGCATCCCCGAGCTGCGGGCGCGCATCGCCCGGCTCTACGGCGAATGGTACGACGTCGATCTGAACCCGAACCGCGTGGTGGTCACCCCGGGCTCTTCGGGCGGCTTCATTCTCGCCTTCTCGGCGCTTTTCGACGCCGGGGACCGCGTGGCGCTCGGCGCGCCGGGCTACCCCTCCTACCGGCAGATCCTCAAGGCGCTGGACCTGCGCCCGGTCGAGGTGCAGACCGCCGCAGAAAACCGCTACCAGCTGACTCCGGCTGACCTTGCGGGGATCGACTACGAGGGCGCCATGGTCGCCTCGCCCAGCAACCCCACCGGCACGATGCTCGGCAAGCCCGAGCTTTCGGCGTTGGTCGAGGCAGTGCAAGCACGCGGCGCCGCCTTCCTGTCGGACGAGATCTACCATGGCATCGATTACGACAAGAAGCCGGTCACGGCCCTGCAGGTCTCGGACGATGTCTGCGTGATCAACTCCTTCTCCAAGTATTTCTCGATGACCGGCTGGCGGGTTGGCTGGCTGGTGGTGCCCGAGGCGCAGGTCCGGCAGGTCGAGCGGCTGGCGCAGAACTTCTTCATCTGCGCGCCCAACGCCTCGCAGGTGGCGGCGCTGGCAGCGATGGACGCGACCGAGGAGTTGCAGGCCAATCTCGCGGTCTACGCGAAGAACCGCGCGCTGATGATGGAGGGTCTGCCCAAAGCCGGCTTCGACCGCATCGCCCCGCCCGACGGCGCCTTCTACGTCTATGCCGATGTCGGTCACCTGACGGATGACAGCCGTGCCTTCGCCGCCGAGATTCTCGAGAAGGCCGGGGTGGCGGTGACGCCCGGGCTCGACTTCGATCCCGAGCGCGGCGCCGGGACGCTGCGCTTTTCCTACGCCCGTGGCACGGCGGAGATCGAGGAAGGGCTGGCGCGGCTCAAGACCTTCATGGAGACGCGGGGCTGAGATCGCTCCGGGCGTGACCTGGGCGCGCCTCGGCCACCGGGAGGCGCCCTCCATGCCACGTGCGAATCCCGCGCCGCGCTGCTAGGGTCCTTGCCAACAACAAGAAGACAGACAGGCGGATGGGCAGTTATTTCCGGATCATCACGGCAGCGGCGCTCTGCACCGCGCTTGGCATCGGCGCGCAGGCGCAGGATCTCGCGCTTGGTGGGCAGGCGCGCTTCATCGAGGGCGCTGCGGCCGATGCGGGCTGGGGCCGAGGCACGGAGCTGACGCTCTCGATCAGCCAGGGGGTGCCCTGGCGCGCCTTCACCCTGATCGATCCGCCGCGGCTGGTGCTGGACTTCCGCGAGGTCGACTGGACTGGCGCCGACCCCGATGCCATGGACCGCTCCGATGCCATCAAGTCCCTGCATATGGGACCCTTCCGCTCCGGTTGGTCGCGACTGGTGGCAGAACTTGCCGCACCCATGGTCCTCGATCGGGCCGAGATGAAGGTCTCCGAGGTGACCGGCGAGGCCAGTCTCGCCCTGCGCCTCGACCCCACCAGCGCAGAGGCCATGGCCGCCCGCTCCGGCCTGCCACGCGATCCGCGCTGGGACCTGCCCGAGCCCCGTGCCAAGGCCGCCCCGCGCCGCGCCGAGAGCGCTCCTTTGCGCATCGTGCTCGACCCGGGCCACGGAGGGATAGACCCGGGCGCACAGCGCGACGGGCACAACGAGGCCGACCTCATGCTCACCTTCGCGCGCGACCTGCGCGAGGTGCTGCGCCGCGCTGGCTATGAAGTGCTGATGACCCGCGAGGCGGATGTCTTCGTCTCTCTCGAGGGACGTGTGGCCATGGCGCATGACGCGAGCGCCGATCTCTTCCTTTCGCTGCATGCCGATGCGATCGAGCAGGGCGTGGCCCATGGCGCGACGGTCTACACGCTCGCCGACGCCGCTTCCGACGCCGCCTCGGCGGCGCTCGCCGAGCGCCACGACCGGGACGACCTGCTCGCAGGGCTCGACCTGTCGGGCTCGGACGACCGGGTGGCGAACGTGCTGTTGGACCTTGCCCGTCTCGACAACGCGCCGC
The DNA here is from genome assembly GCF_002300555.2 of Alloyangia mangrovi. Classification (GTDB taxonomy): domain Bacteria; phylum Pseudomonadota; class Alphaproteobacteria; order Rhodobacterales; family Rhodobacteraceae; genus Salipiger; species Salipiger mangrovi. The sequence continues at coordinate 34,632 of NZ_NTHN02000002.1, forward strand.
GGGGCAAGGCGCTGGCCGGGCATCTGGTCGCGGGCATCCGCAACGCCGTGGGGCAGGTGCACAAGCGCCCGCAGCGGCAGGCGGGCTTTTCGGTGTTGAAGGCGGCGGACATTCCCTCGGCGCTCATCGAGGTCGGCTTCCTGTCGACAGAAGAGGATCTGCGTCACCTGCAGGACCGCGCCTGGCGCGCCTCGATGGCGGCCGGGATCCGCGACGGCATCGCCGCCTGGGCAATCGAGGACGAGGCGCTGGGGCGACTGCGCCGGAAGTAAGCGCTGATCGCAGGGAGGGCAGTTCCGAACGCCGGCGGAGGTCCTTATCTTCGCCGGTGCCTGATTGCGAGACCGTTGGTCTGGCAACGGACAAGGCTCGGAGATGAGACGGCATGGGCCACGCCATCGGCGGGCGTCCGATCTGGAACCAGTGCGCGTGATCTTGAATCTCCCAGTCTCACAAGCCCCGGAAAACGCGTGCGTCCTTGGGGCAGGCGCCGCGGAGACTTCGTCACAAAGAACGCTGCGGCAGGCCGGATTTGCGATTGCGGAGCGTTTCGCTTTGCCGTAAGACCCGCGACAGGCACCCGTAGCTCAGCTGGATAGAGCGCTGCCCTCCGAAGGCAGAGGCCACAGGTTCGAATCCTGTCGGGTGCGCCACCTTATCAATGACTTAGCGCGGTTTTTTCACCGGATGTTTCGGCTCTTGTGCCGTTACTGTGTCAAAACGATCTGCATTTTGTTCTTGCGCCGTTCCATTTTCAATCCTCGCGCGCCGATTCCCGGGGCAGTGGTGAACAGCACCAGAAAACTCTGCCCTTCGTAACAGTAGCATTGCCTCTGCCCTGTCTGCTTGCTGCAGCGCGACCTTTTGCTTCCGCTTGCACGGGAGACCGCAGTGCGCAGGTAGCGGACCTCGGGTTGGTGAGGTCCGGCCTGAAGCCACCCGGTGCTTCGGCCCACGCCGGACATTCGAACACGGCCCGCGGAACGACCGGTTCTAACCTACATCGGCCATCGATGCGGGGCGTAGCGGGTGACCACTACCTGTCCGAAGCTTCCCTCAGTTGTTGCCGCAGTGTTGCACCACGCATCGACGAAAGGGGTAAAGAAGCGGGGGATGATCTATTGCTTGAGGAGTCTGAGGTGCGAGCATGTGTGACTATCGCAGGGCATCGGCGTTTATTAGATACGTCTGTGTCGGCCAAAGCACGTGATGCCGAATACCTTTAATATCTGAAATCGTGCAATTTTTTCGGTTGAGACGACGAATGCCGTCGCTGTCAATAAGGGTGATGGAATTCTCGCTCATTGTGCCGATGCAGGTCCAATGGTCGTATCTCCCCCCGAGGCCTAGAATAACTGAACCTGGCCCATGTTCGTCCAAATGCGTAGATGTCGTTTTCCAGAAGTGCTGAAGCCCATCGGGCGGTCGGCGGAAAGCAAGTTGACGGCAGAGGCGATGGCCACGTCTGGTTCGTAGAAAGTCACTGGCCGCATCGACCAAACGGCCCAGTGGCTGAATCGTCATTCCACTACAGAGAGCATCCTCCAGCCGCCGCTCCTCTCCTAACTTGGCAATCAGCTGACGGAACAGCTCTCTCTCCTCGTCACTATCCAACCGTGTAGGTGTCAAGTTTCTTACCGAGTTGACGACTGCATATACGCCGCAGAGGCCATCGAGGTTCCCCTGAATTCTGGCCCGTGGCAAAGACTTATGTGGCATGCCTATATCCAATGAAACCTATGATGCGCACCTTAGCGCGTGCGGCAAGATGCGAGCAATCGTAGACTCTGCTGCCCATTCTGACTGGCTACCCTGCCCCTGCCACCGAGTCCCATGCCCGCAGCTACGTTGTCATAGACCCGAGCTCGCGACTGCGTAGGCTCGCCTATCGGGGAAAATTCTTCCAAAGCCAGCCCTGTTCGATCAAGTCTCACAAAGTCGGCCCTGAGTTGCCGCTATGGCTACGGATCATCGATGCGTCGCAGCTTGACTAGACTGGACTTTCGCCGCCAGAGCAGGTCAGCAGGGTGATGGTGTTTTGATCGGTGTCGGTGTTTTATGGCAATTCGCAACTTGTTCTTCCAAAGGATATTCGCTTTGACCAATGAGGAAAACTCCGTACACCCGGTCACCGCCTTTGATCACCTGGTCCGTGAAGGGCAGGAGCCGGCAAGTCACCTCATTGGGAAATTTGACTACCTCAACACGTCTGGAAGGCCGGAAGCCGATGCAGTACGTGCGCTCGTCGATCAGTGGCTAGCTGACTATCCGGCTTCTCATCGACCGGAAATGATCCGCAGACTCAGGTCCCGAAACGACATTCTACACAGCAGTTCGCTGTTCGAGCTCATGCTGCACGCGTTGCTTCTGCGGCAGGGGTTTACGGTCGTCGAAATCGAACCGGCGCTACCGAATGGCCGCTCACCGGACTTTCTCGTTGAGGCGCCAAGTGGAGCGCACTTCTATTTGGAAGCAACGCTAGCTTCGGGCATGGACAATGTCGCGGTTGGCGCGGACCGGCGGATGCGGGAAGCGCTGCAGGCGATCGACGAGGTCCAATCACCCGACTTTTTCCTTCATCTTCATACTCGAGGCACGCCGACTCAGCCGGTCGCGGTAAGCGGCCTCCGGCGGTCCTTGCAGAGCTTTGTGGATGGCCTCGACTACGAGCAGGCTGTCGCCAACGAGGAGTCTGGAATGGCAGCCGCTCCGATCTGGCAGCATGACGAGCATGGCGCCCATTTTACTATCGAGCCTGTCCCGAAGAATGTGCGGCGCATGGGCGGGCGGGCGGTCGGCAGCAGGATGCTGCCAGGCGGAGTCATCCACCCAGAAATAGCGATCAGGTCGGCGGTCAAAAAAAAAGGCCGACCATTACGGCGATGTCGATCTGCCGCTGGTAATCGCGATCAACGCACTAGAGGCATATGCTAGTATCGACGACGCAATCGACGCCCTGTTCGGCACGACAGGCGTTATTGTCCGCGAGAACTGCGAACCGCAGGTCGACCGGCATACCGATGGGGCCTGGCGCGGACCTGCCGGCGCGGCCAATACGAGGTCGAGTGCGATCCTCTTCGTTGAGCGCCTTTCGGCTTGGAGCGTCGCCCAAAGATCACTTCGCCTAGTCGTCAATCCGTGGGCTCGTAATCCTATCGGAGATATCCCGCTAAAGGTCGAGATGCGTGAAGTGATCGATGGCCGGCTGCACACGCGAATGGGACAATCGCTCCAAGAAATTTTCAATCTGCCTGAAGGCTGGCCGGAATAGGTCTAAAGAGAAGCACCTCTCGCTGGTGCCGACGCGCGCGCTAGCGCTTTCTATCGATCAGGAAATATATGTCGGAAGGCATGGGCAGTCGGCGCGATTGGCAGCTTTCAGCTCTCAATGTATTTCGACCAGGTGCGCCTTGGTTTCTCCATTAAAAGTCCGCTTCTCGCTGTGACACCATCCGCTTCGCACCGGCGACGAATGACTGGAATTCGCCCTTCGTGTCGGTGCCAGGCTTCATGCTGCGGCGAGCACGGAGGGCAGATAAGGGCTGGCTTCGGCTGAATGCCCTCGCAGTGATATCAGGCCTTCTTGCCCTTCCGGGCCGCCGCCTCGCGCGCGCTTTCCTGCCAGTCTGGATGGTGATGCCCGTAGACGTCTTGCAGCGTCTCGACCGAGGTCGAGAAGTAGCCGGCCGCGGACCAGAAGTCCGCGCCGCTTTGCAGTGCCCATGTAATCGCCGTGTGCTTCAGCGTGTGGGGCGTCACGTCCGACAGGTTGAGCTTGATCTCCTTCTTCGCCGCCATCTCCTCGGCCAGTTCTACCGCCCGGGCCCAGCCTTTGCGGATGTCGGCAACCTGGGTCCGGGTCTTCTCGCCTTTGACGATGATGGTGCGCTCGACCACGTAACGCCGCCCGCTCTTTGCCTGCCGGCGGAGCTTGGACAGATAGGGGGTGGGCAGCCGGGCCACGCCCTGCTGCTTCTTCGTCATGACCTTGCCCTGAGGCTTGCGGTAGAGCAGGCCGTTGACCGTGTCGGCGTGCCCGCCGCTGATCGACGGCGTGTCGATGTGCAGGGCGAGCATCGTCGCCTTCCGGCTGCCGGTGTAGAGCCCGCAGACGATGAAGTCGGCCAGGTGTCGGCCGTCGCTGTTGAGGTGCCGGGCCGCGCGCAGGAGCCACGCCGCTTCCTGCCGGGTGAGCCAGCGCTCCTTCGAGTCCGGCTTCGGGGGCAGGGTGACAGACGGCGCCTCGCCGATCAGATGCCCTTCCTTGGCCGCGTGCTTGAGCGCCGCCTGAAGAGTGCCCAGCTCGCGCCGCACCGTGCCGTCCGACGCCTTCTTGCCGGTGCGCTTGTGGACCCGCTGGTTCGCGTAGCGCCGGCAGAGCGCGCCCTTCACCTCGCTGACGAAGATGCCGCCCCAGAAGGGCACGAGCGCGTCGATCGCGTAGGCGATGCGGGCCGGGTCCGCGGTGTGCGGCCCGTGCTCCTCGGCATAGATCTCCAGTACCTGCCCGATCGTCAGCTCTTCCGCCCGAGTGGGACCACTGTTGCGCTTTTTCCGGTCGAGGTAGTCTTGGAGAGCGCTTTCAGCCTCTTCGCGGCGTTCAGTGCCCGTCGAGATCCGGATTCGTCCGTTGTCGGTGTCTCGGATTTCGTAGACGCCCTTCCCGCCAGGGAGTTTTCGCCAGTGGAGGCGGGGGCCTTGGGGTCGTCTTGGCATAGCTTGCAGAGCTCCTCGAGGTCGTCAGGGTGCAGCCGCACCGCGCGGCCCATTCTGATGGTTTTTCCGTGTTTGTCAGCCGCGGTCCGGAGCGAGCCCGGGGGGACGCCGAGCATGTTTGCGGCTTCGTTGATCGGCAAAAGTCTGGTCACTGCCATGTCTACAATTCCCCGTCGAAAAGCGGCAGCGCCGCTGCTTCTCGCTCTACCTGCGCCTTGGTGCGAGGACGATACCCGAAATTGACCAGGTAGTCGCGCCGGGCGGCCTGCCACGCTTTCCTCGGCCAACTGCATCCGACCCAGAACGGACGCGCGGCGTCTACGATCTTCGTACGCTCGGCAAGTGGCATGTCCTTCGGCAGGTCGCGTGTGGGATCGGCGATGATCTCTGCTGCATCTTCGCGCCAGGTCATTCCGTGCCCTCCCCATTGCATTCGTGGCAGGTCTCCCAGCTGCCGCTCTCCATGCCGACGATCTCGCCTTGGCCGCCGCAGGTCTCGCAAACCTCCGCCTCCGGCTCGCGATCATCCTCCCACGGGGCCGCGCCGCCGTAGCTGCGCTCGAACGGGTCAGGCACCCGGAAGCCGTTGTTGACGGTCATGCCGTCACCTCATCCTGCTGCTCTCTCCAAACATCGCCGATGCCCTTCGGGCGCTCCCTTCCGGATAGCGCGAGGTAGGTGGCGATACCTTCGCTGGTCAGTCCATACCCAGCGCCCGCGACCTCGCCATCTTCGGTGAAGAGGCCAGACCGGTAGTGGCAGAGACCCTTGTCGGTGAGATCGCGCAGGACTCCGCGCGCGATCTCTCTGGTTATGCCGGGGGTGACGAAGGTGCGAAGGTGGAAGTAGGTCTCGCACACGCCGAAATCCGGGATGTAGCCGGCGAACATGACGCCGAGCACATGCTCGTCGATCGCGCGCCGGGCTGCCTCGATGTCAGTCATAGAGAGCCTCCTTCGCGTTGAAGATCAGCGCCAAAATCCAGAGCGCGCAGGCGGCGCACACGAAGAGCGCGAGAGCGCCGAATGGATGGAAAAGCGCGGCGGCTAGGGTGGTCATCTGGTCAGTTCCTCCAGCTGCTCGCGCACGGCCTGGATGGCGTGGCGGAGCGCTTCGACCTGAAATGGGACGGGGTTGAACGAGAGGCGGTAGTTCCGCTCGGCGGTCTCAAGGACCGTCAGCGTGCGCCTGAGCGTCGCCTCCATGGTCTCGACCCGGTCGGCAGCAGCGCCGAGCACGAGCACCACCGTCCGGTGATGCGCGGGCCCGAGCTGAGCGGCCTCCCTGAGCCTATCCACGAAGGCGCTCAAGTTCAGTCCATCCCGAGGGCGGCTTTGTACATCTCGAGGACGGCTTCTTCCTCGGCGATGTCGTCCTTGTCGCGCTTGCGCAGCGCGATCACCTTGCGGATGACCTTGGTGTCGTAGCCGCGGCCCTTGGCCTCTGCCATGACTTCCTTCTGCTGGTCGGCGATCTCGCTCTTCTCGGTCTCGAGGCGCTCGAAGCGCTCGATGAATTGCTTGAGCTCGCCGGCGGTGACGCCGTAGGCGCCGGTTTCGTTCTGTTCGGACATGATGGTTCCTTCTTGGGTGGTCAGGTCTTCTGGTGGAATTTCTCGATCGCTCGCTGCCGGGCACGGGCCGCGGGGAGCCGCAGGAGCATGTGGACGGGGCGGATGGCGACGACGAAGATGAGGAAGGGGGTCAGAGGGTCAGTCACCTCCGCTCCCGGCACTTCATGGCGAGCTCTCGCATGGTGATCTCGACCGCGCCGGCCGCGACCGCCTTCGCACGGAGCCCCATGCCGACATCGAAGTGCTCGTCGGGGGTGCCGCGCTTCTGCAGCCACTTGCGTTGCAGGCCGATCCGGTCTGCCATCTCCAGCAGCTCTTCGGTGCTGTCCGCGATCATGTGGCTCATCTTCATATGGTGGAAGCGACCCATCTCGGTGCGGTACATGTCGTCGACGTAGACGGTCATGCTGCCATCTCCCGCTCGACCACCAGGTGCGCGCAGTTCGACCGCACCAGCGCCTCGGCCAGCGGCGGGCAGACGCTGTTCCCGACGCAGGAAACCTGCACGTCCTTCGGGAAGGCCTCGAACTCCCACTCGCCGTGCCGCCGGTGCCAGACGCCCTCGATCACGTAGTCGGACGGGAAGCCCTGTGCGTTGAAGAGCTCGCGCGGGGTGAGCATGCGCATGCCGACATCGACGATGACAAAGGACGTGCCGCCGATATCTACGGTGACGAACTCGCGGTCATCCCAGAGGCCGTGCTGGCGTAGCAGCTCGGCCACCTGGCGGGCCCGCGGCGCGTGGCTGTCGTTGAAGGGCGGGGCCGCAAGCTCGGCCTGCATCGGGCCCATGCGGTCTTTGGTGGTGACCGTGTGCATGGGCTCATGTGCCGGGGCGCCGTCACCGGTGCCGTAGTATTTTGCCAGCCAAGCCGCGACCGGTGTCTGGTGGCTGCCCGAGCTGGTGACGGTCGAGATCGGCTCATCGGCCGGTCGGCCCGGGTGAACGCCGCGCCCGTCGTTGTTCTGCTGGGCGAGGAAGGCCGCGACCGGGTATTGCTTCACGCCGCCAGCGACGATGGTATTCAGCGGCGCGGTGATGTCGAGTGCGCGCGGCGCTTGGCCTTGGCGCTCACCGTTCCCGACGTGCACCATCGTCGCGGCGATCATGCTGTTCTGATCTTTCTTGCTCGCGCAGATGGTGTGGTGGGGATCCTTGATCGACCGGCAGCGCCCGCCTTGCTGGGCGTAGGTCAGCACAGGCGCGACGATGGCGCTGTGATTGCCTTCCGCGCAGATGGTGGGGTGTGGCTGCGCCATGGGGCCCATGCGGCGCGTGGTGCCCTTCAGGCTGGCCAGCAGCGGCGCAAGGACGCCGAGCGGTGCCGCGCCGCCCGGGCGCTTGAGGTAGCTGTTGGCGGTCACGGTGGGGAGCGTGGCGGCGATGTCGCTGCCGGTGGCTCCGGTCATGAACTTGGCGATGGACGGAGCGATAAGCGTCAGCCCTGCGCCGCCCGCCGTCACGGTGTGGGCGGGCTCGGTGACGCCTTGCCACGGCTTCCGGCTGTTGCGCATCGTGGCCATGACGGGCGCGACCACGGCATGCGAGATGCCGCCCGCCGTGACCACGCCGTGTGGCTCGGTCAGCGGGTATTCCCGGCGTCCTCCGCTGTCGCCGTGTGCGATGCTCACCAGCGACGGGATGACCAGTGCCTTCTCGCCGCGGTTCGCGCCGGTCACGGTGCGCAGAGGATCGTCGAGATCCTCGGTCCGCGCCCCATGGGTCAGGTTGACCAGGAAGGGCCGCTCCGCGTCGAGCACGTAGCGGCGCAGCCCCTTGGCCACCCGGGCGAGGGTGTTGTCCGCGAGCGGGCGCACGGCGCGCAGCCCGTGCTTGCCCATGATCGCGGCCTTGGTGTCGAAGATGCTCGGGCAGGGCAGCGACCAGTCGATGCATTCCGCCGCGGTGCGCCAAGGCTTCAGCTTGCCCGCCTTCACCTCGTCCGAGCCCGGCGCGCCGTGGGTCGGCGCGGGCCATGCGATGGGCAGGCCGTCGAACCGGATGGCGACAAAGAGCCGCTTGCGGATCGTGGGGGCGCCGTAGTCGCAGGCGCGCAGCTCGCGGCGCTCGATCTTGCCGCCGAGCTTGCGGATCGCCTTGCACCAGGCGGCGAACGTCTCGCCCTTGCGCGCCGGGCACGGCATCAAGCCACGCTCGGTCTCGATCAGAGGTCCCCAGCCCGCGAACTCCTCGACGTTCTCCATCAGAACCACGTCGACACGCCCGCCGCTCTTCTGGATGCGCTCGATCCAGCCGGGGATGATCCACGCGAGGTCGCGGATGTTGCGCGCCACGGGCTTGCCGCCCTTGGCCTTGCTGAAGTGCTTGCAGTCCGGGCTGAACCACATCAGGCCGATGTGCTTGCCCGCGAGGTGGTCGAGCGGATCGACGCGATAGACATTCTCGGACAGGTGCAGCGTCTCGGGGTGGTTCGCCGCGTGCAGCGCCAGCGCCGCCGGGTTGTGGTTGATCGCGATGTCGGGCCCGCGGCCAAGCGCCATTTCGATGCCGGTGCTGGCCCCGCCGCCGCCGGCGAAGCTGTCGACGATCAGCGGCAGGCCGGTGAAGGCGCGGTCAGGAAGCTCGGGGAAGTCGAAGGTGTCGCGCATCAGAGCCACCCCTCGAGCCAGGCCGACGCCGCGCGGATCAGGGCCGCCAGCTGCTCAACGCCGGTTGCGATGACCCAGAGGCCCAGCAGGACCAGGATCAGGAACACTGGCACGGCGAACCACCAGCCCTCAGGGAGAAGAGGATCCTTGCGGTCCATCTCGATCTTGTCCCGAAGGCCATCACCCTCGTATTCGCGCAGGGGGGCAGGCTGTCGCTCTTGCGGTACTCGCGCTCGGCAGCCCGTCCGGTGGCCCGGAGGGCGTCAAATTCTGTCATGCTCACTGGTTCAGTCCTTCCAAACGGGTGTGCCGTCGAAGCGCCGATAGCTCATCTTGCGCTTGGGCTTGGCGAGCCCGAGGTGCTTGTTGCGCTTGCGCGCCTCGGTGGCCTTCTGCTGCACGTCGGCGCGGGTCTTCGCGCGGTGGCAGGGCTTTCGGAGGGCGCGCAGGTTGTTCTCGTCGTTAGCACCGCCGAGGATCAGCGCTTGCGCGTGATCGAAATCGATCTGTTCTCCAGCCACGCCGAGCTTGACGCCGCAGCCGCATCCGCAGACGCCGCCCTGGCGGGTCACGATGCGTGCCTTGACGCGGGCCGGTGCCGGGGTGTCGTCGGTGCGGCCGACCCATGCAGGGACAGCGCGGCTCATGAAACGTGCCCCCAAGTTCTACCTTCGAGGACCGCTTGCACGGTCGCGGGATGCACGTCGAAGGCTGCGGCTATCACCCTCTGTGACGCACCCTTGGAGCGCATCTCTCGGATGCGCCGAATGGCCCGAGTGTCGAGTCTCGCGTTACCCGAGCTCTCCCCGATCGGCTGGTTTCCAGCGGCACGTTTGTCTTCGTTATTCTCGGCGACGGTGCCCCAAGACAGATGGTTGGGATTGACACAGCCGAGGTGACCATTTCCGCAGCGATGCATTGCGACAGCGTCGGGGAAAGGCGGGGTTCCGTGTTTCAATTCGCACATAATGCGGTGTGCGAGCCTCGTCGTGAAACCCGGCATCTTTGCTCGACCATATCCACCCGCATCGCGGCCGAGTGGCCAGATGAGGCAATCGTCGCCGTCGAACTCACTCAGCTCGATGAGCTTGCGCGCGCTCTTGTTCTGCTTCGCCAAGTCCATCACGCGAACTCCTGCTCGTACCTAAGCGCTTCGGGATCGGTCAGGCGGACCCCCTGGCTGGTCCAGTGCCTCTGCATCTGGTCCATGAACTCGGTCATCTGCTTGGCGGTCATGAGACGCGTGACCGGAAGGTCGAAAGCCTTGATCGCGTCCAGTTTTTCCTCGTAGTCGAGCTGCTTCATCGTCCGGTCATAAGAGAGCCGGAACGCCTCGTTCTCGGCGCGCAGGATCGGAACGCCTATGATCAGTTTGCACTCGGCGCGGACCTCTTCATGCGTCCTGTCGCCGAGCTGGGTGGCGACGTCCGTGAACCAGCGCCGAGCGAGCCGGTTTTGCGCAGACGAACGGGTAGCGCCCTGAGCCCAAGTGACCGTGATGGGGAGCTTGCGCCCGCCCAGCAGGAGCGCCAGCGCATCGGCATGAGCGGGCTCTCTGATGACCTTTGTCGGCATCAGTAGGCCTCCTGCTCGGTCCAGACGCGGACGCCGGCGATTGCCCGGTCGTGATGGTTCCGGCGCACATAGTCTTCGATGAAAGCGGTCATCGCGGCGCGATCGTTCTGGGCGATGTCGTGCAGTGCGGCTCGGTGATCATCGAGCACGTAGCGAGTGACGGTGCGGAGGCCCTTGGGCTTGTCCTTGGCCGCGGCGCTGGCGCTCTTCTGCGCGGCCTTGGCGTCTTCCATCTTCTGCGCGGCATCGCGCTGCGCCTCGATATCGCCAACGTCGGCCTGCCGTGCTGCTTCCTCGGCCTCGCGGCGCTTTCGTTCAGCCTCGGCCCGCGCGGCGCGCTCGGCCCGCGCCTTCTCCTCGGCCAGCTTGACCTTGAAGTTGGAGACCAGGGCCGCGAGCCCCTTCTTCATGCGCTCGGCGTCGTCCAGCGTCGGCTTCCAGCGCGCCTTCTCGCCCTGCCAAGCCTTGTGTAGCGGGCCTACGACCTCCTTCTCGGCTTTCCCGAGCTCGGTGGCGTAGGTGCGGATCTCCTTGAGCACCGCGTCGACGGCCTTCATTTGGTCCTCGGTCTCGACCTTCTTCCCGTCGAGCCAGTTCTCGGCCTCGGCGATCGCATCGCCGTAGGGTTCGATTGCTGCGTCGATGGGGTCGATCTCCGCCGGCGGGTTGTTGTGACCGATCATCGCGATATCGCTGGTGGCGTTGTCTTTGGGCATGATGCGGCTCCTCAGTAGGGGATTTCGTCGATGTCGCCGTAGCCGCCGCCCTGCGGGCCGCTGGCGTTGGCATCGCGCCATTCCTGCATGGCGCGCTGGACGCGGTTCGCTTCATCCGACGCCAAGGTTTGAAGGCGGGAAAACTCTTTCCGGAAGCGTTCGTCTGCATCGACACGATCGGCGCCGACCTCACGAATGCTGGCGATCATCTTGTCGGCAACCTGCCGCGCGTTCGGCCCGCGCTGCTCTTGGTGCTGTTCGCGCCGCTGGCTGCGATGCGGCTCACGGCCCGGCCCGTTGTCTTCGATGGGGTCCGCCGCGTGGGCGTCATCGTCGACCTCCGCAGAGAGGCCGAGAGCAGCCTTCAGCGTGTAGCGCTGCAAGTAGGTGACCGCCGATCCGATGGACTGGAAGCCGTTCTTATTGCCGGAGGTGTCGGGCTGCGCGAAAAGGGACGTCTCCTCGCTGTGCCCGTCGGCGTGGGCGATGACGCAGGTCACCTTCACGCCGCCGCTCGCCTGGTCTGTGCGGAAGCGATACGAAAGGCCGTGCTCCGCCATTACTGGATCGATCACCTTGGCGATGCCCGCGAGCGTCTCATGACGGTAGTGCGTCCGGCCCTTGGCGCTGGTGAAGTCGACCATGGCGTCCTTGTGGATCGGCGGGAAGCTGGAGCGGGCGCCGGAGAGGGCCTTGGCGAAGGCAACCTTGGCGCTCTGCGCGTCCATCCGCTCCTTCATCGCGAGCATGCGCTCGAGCTTGTCGAGGTCGGCGTCGGGATTGAGGACGATGCGCTCGATCATGGCGACCATAGGGTCGTCCTTGATGTGGACGACCTCACCGGTTGGCCGCGTCTGATGTTCAACTACCGCATTCATGCTGCTTGCTCCTTCTGGGAAAGAACCGCCGGCGCATCAGCGGTCGCATCCTGCAGGGCGCGTTCCGCAATGGCGGTGGTGGTTTCGGGGTAGGCGCTGGCGAAGTCGGCCAACGCGGCGTTGATGTGGCGGTTAAGCAGGCTCTGCAGGGCGCTCTCGGTCACTTCTGGCTCCACTCGGCCATGCAGTCCTCGCAGCAGAAGACGAACTGCCTGTCGTCAATCGCGGCCATGTTGGTGTCATCCTCGGCGACTTCGCCGCACTGCTCGCAGATGGTCACTTCCTCGGCGCAGATGCCGCAGACCGGCCCGCCGTAGCGGCGTTCCACGGCGTCCAGCGTCGGCGCGTCGAACTCGGTCGGATGGCTGCGGGCCATTTCCTCTGCCCAGAGCGTGTCGTCGTTGCAGCAGGCGCAGGTGAGGGTGGCTTGGCCGAAGGCGCCCAAGGCGAGAACGCTGGTGCTGATTTCTGGCGTGCGGTGGTGAAAGCTCATCGGGTGTCTCCCTATGGAAATCCCCGCGATTGGCGTTGCCTTTGCGGCGGGGCGTAGAGAGAGATGTAGCGAAAATCGCTACCTCACGCAAGGGGAAATGTAGCTTTATTCGCTACACCACTTCTCGCTATCCGACTCGGCGTGCTACACTGCCCCTGTCAGCGCTGTGCTGGCGGCAAAGAAAAACCCCGCCGGAGCGGGGGTAGCAAGCCTGACCGATGGATCGTTAGCTATGCCAGATGATCAATGGGGGCGAACGATAGCAAGTGGATACGCTTCGGTCGCAGAGCTCCGTCAGCGCCGCGATTGCACTCGACCACCAGGTTCGCGATTACACTGCGATGATTGGCAAGCTTGTCAGGGTCCACCGTTGGGTAAAGGTCCATGGGAAGTCGTTTTGGGAAACGGTCATCCCCGACTATCGCCGCGCCCCATCCCTGCTTGTGCCTGTCGCGATCAGTGCCCCTCAAGTCCAGTCGAGCGAACTCCAACTCGACATTCTCACTGTCGTCAACGGCCTCGAGATCTGCGTCATTGGGGAACTCCTGCAGTACGTCTGAAGAGATGTCGGGTGCGTTCCGCATCTCAATGGACTCACCAGGGCATTTTCGTGCTGGCCGCAAGAAGTCTGCAACTTTTGGTATAAGCGCCCTGCGTCGAGCGGGTGGCAGGCTGCGCTCGAGGGCCTTCTCGACCTGATGTTCATCGACGCCGACGATGGCACCGATTTGCTGGATTACGACGTTGTTCTCGCCGTGGATGTGAATGGAGGGCGCATTGGACTCTTTTGATCTGGTGACGCGTTCGTATCCGTAGCGCGCAACCATATATGTTGCGCCCAAAGCCAGTAGCGTGACCAGCCCCTCGTACTCTTGCGGTATGTCGACACCAAACATTTCTTCAATGCTGCCCGCTACTTTGTCCTCAATCTGGGTCTGATATTTGCCGTAGACTTCGACCAGGAGGTCCCAAGCCAGCGACGACGTTGTGATTGATTCTACACGTATTTTGGAGCTGTCATATCGAAAATTCTCGTCTAACTCGGAGAGAATTTTGAGCCCTTCTTCCAGCAAAGTTTTCTGAGCAGAGAGTGAGAGAATGAGTTCATCGACTGTGAAGTCGTGACCGGTGTAACGGCCTGCATGATGAAATTGTAAACGCACTAACTCGTTACCCTATGGTCGTCACTTGTCGATTTTTTTTGCTGATACTGAAGAAGTTCAGGCGGAAATTTTACGCCTTCTTCGCGAGTTCGGCCGGCCAGTGCAGACGAACCCGCGCTGCCCACTTGAGGCGGACATTCCACATCGTGTTGGCGCCGGGGTTCAGCGAGATCAGGTGAAACAGCCCTGGTTCGTCGCCAGCCTTCACCTGCTTCACCCAGCCCATTCCGGCCACATCTTCCACGACGCAGCGATGACCGACAACTTCTTCAGGCACGCCATCGTGCGTCTCGCGGGTGTAGAAGAGCAGGTCGCCCGCGCTGTACACGGGCTCCATGCTGTCGCCGACCACCTCCACGGCAACGACACCGTGTGGCGATAGGCCGGGCGGGCATTCGACCTGAGGGCCGTCGCCCTTGGTGTAGGCGTCGAAGACGGGGACTTGCGCGCCTGCACCGACCTTGCCGGCAATCGAGATCGTGTTAGTCGCCGGGTCTTCTCCTGGCACCTCGAAGCCCGTGATCTCCGAAATGTGCAAGAGCTCCTCGGCTGAGATGGCACGTTTTCCCAGAACCATCTTGTTGATGGTCGATCGGTCAACCTTTTTGGGAACTGCCGCGTCCAGTCGCTCGGCCAGCGCAGATTGGCTAAGCCCTGAATGTTCAAGGGCTTGAGAGAGCCACTCATGGAGCGGCGTGGATATGGGGGCTCGCGCGATCATGTCGGCGAGCAACATAGCTGGGCTTGTGATTAGCATCTGTAACGAAAATCGCTACAGGCCGCCTTGCGTTGCGTAGCTAAAATCGCTACAACTGCCACATGGAACCCGCAAGCAGTATTATCTCGGCCCTTGGTGGCCCAACTGCGGTAGCCGAGGCAATCGGCATTCACCGCACACGCGTCTCGATGTGGCAGGCCCCGCGGGCTCGCGGCGGCACCAATGGCCTCATCCCCTATCGCCATGTCTCCAAGATCATGGAGTTGGCGCGCGTGAAGGGGGTCGACCTGCAGGCCGCAGATTTCATCCCGTGCGCTCAAGGCGCCGCCTGATCCCAAACACTGTTCCATTCCTCGAACATGGGCCAGCGCAAAACAATACAAAAGAAAACGAGGTTTCTCATGCAGGTATACCGCGGCCCGGCGATCAGAGCGCTCTACAAGCAGCTCGTCGCGGACTTCGGCGGCGTCGAGGCTGCGGCGCACCTTATAGGTTGCGAGAAGGGCACGATCTCGAAGCAGATGAACGGCCACGCCGCGATCGGCGCCGAGCACTACGGAGCGCTCGAAGACGAGGTGGGACGCTGGCCCATCACTGAACTGATGTTCGCCCGCAGAGAGCGGAGTTCCCAAGAAGTCGAACGTGATGCCCTGATCATGAGCGCAATGCGCGAGCTGGCCGATGTTGGCCCTGCGCTGCTCGCTCTCGCAGCGAAAGGAGACGCAGCCGCGATCATGAAGGAAGGGCCAGAAGCGCTTGAAGTGCTCAATCGTCTGGTTCGCCACGTGGAGAACCAGGAATGACCCAGACACCGGCCAATCTCCTCCTGGCCGGCCCGCGCGGTGGGGCGGTCTCCCCTCATGTGTCCCGCCGCGCACCCGAATTCCTCAGCCGTCCCGCATGCGGAGCCACTCCCGCATTTCGGAACCCAACACGTGCAGCGGGGCCGCGTGGCGGCTGTTGGAGCCCCGCACCCATTCCGAGCCGCGCGGGAACCTATCCCCGTGAGAGCTCGCGCCACCGGGGCCGCGAGGCGGCTCAGGAAGCCCCGGAAACCTCCCTGTTGGATACTGGCCGGGGGCCCTGAGCTCCCGGCGCCTTTCTGCAACCTCTCATTACAGGAGCGCCACATGGCCGCATCACTGAACAAAGTCATGCTCATCGGTCACCTCGGGGCTGATCCCGAAGTCCGCACGTTCCAGTCGGGAGGCAAGGTCTGCAACCTGCGCCTTGCGACGTCGAAATCGTGGAAGGACCGCAACACGGGCGAGCGCCGAGAGCGTACCGAATGGCACTCGATTGCCATTTTCGCAGATGGCCTCGTGCGGATCGCCGAGCAGTATCTGCGCAAGGGCTCCAAGGTCTACATCGAGGGCGAGCTCGAGACACGCAAGTGGCAGGATCAGTCCGGCCAGGACCGCTACACGACCGAGATCGTGCTGCGCCCCTACGGCGGCACGCTAACCCTCCTCGATAGCCGCCAGCGCGACGGCGGCGGGGATAGCGGCTATTCCGGCGGCGGCTCCTACGATGACGGCGGCCGTGGCGGCTATTCCGGAGGGGGTTATGACCGCGGCGATGGTTACGGCGCCGGTGGTCGAGGCGGCTCGCGCGACATCGACGACGAGATCCCCTTCAGCGCCGAATGGAGGGTCTGATGCGGAAGCTTTTTCGCACATTCCGTCGCGCGGTCGACCTGCGCCCGAAGGCGGCGCTGCGTGCGCGTGCGGCCGAGATGGATCGCCTCGCCGATGAGCAGCTCGCCGAGGCGCGCCGCCGCCGGAACACCCAGGCAATCGGTCGCGCCCTGGAGGCCAAGAAAGCCGCGCGGCGCGAGATGCTGAGGGTAGGGGCATGAACGGCTGCCTGCTCACTCTCGCCGGGTTGCTCAGCGGCCCCGCACCGGGCGCCACGCTCTTCGCCATGATGAGCCGCCCCGGCCCGTTCTCTCGGTATGGCTCGGCTGAATGCCGCGTCGTTCGGGCGCTTGGGATCGAGGGGAGCGGGCCGACATGGGACGAGGCCGCTCGCAAGTGGGCCGAAGGGGCCCGCTGGCTGGCCACCCAGCCTGAACCCGTCCGCGCTCCCGTGCAGCTAGACCTGCTGGAGTTGGCGGCATGAGCGAGGGGCGCGGCAGCATCAAAATCGAGGGCGACATGGTGGTGATCCGCGTGCCGCTCGCCGAGGCGCACAGCCTGCGAGTGGCGCTCGAGCCGTGCCCCTGCAAAGCCACAAAATCCGCCGCGACCGCATCAATCCGGGAGCGTATCGCCAAGGGCCTCGTCTTCGCCCTGGCAGGGAGAAAGTCATGAGTGGAACGGTCAATATCTCGCGGTCGCTCTGGGAAGATGAGGCCTTTGCCGCAGACCCATTCAGCGAGCGCGAGGCGTGGATCTGGATGATCGCAGAAGCCTCGTGGAAGCCCCGCAAGAGGCGCGTGGGTGACTACATCGTCCCGCTTGAGCGCGGACAGCTCGCCGGGTCGATCCGTTTCTTCGCGAAGGCGTGGAAGTGGACCCCAGCCAAGGCGCAACGGTTCCTTGATCGTATTCAGAAGATGGATCTCATCCGACGCGAAACCGATACAGGTGTGACAGTCGTAACTATCTGTAAGTACGACGAATATCAGTATGGGGCGAAAGCACCCGATGCACCTCCGATACAGGACCGATACACCTCCGATACAAACGAGAAGAAGGGGGAAAGAAAGGGGAAAGAAGGGAAGGAGGATACTAACGTATCCTTGCCGCCTGCCGGCGCCG
Source organism: Alloyangia mangrovi (assembly GCF_002300555.2). Lineage (GTDB taxonomy): Bacteria > Pseudomonadota > Alphaproteobacteria > Rhodobacterales > Rhodobacteraceae > Salipiger > Salipiger mangrovi. The sequence goes on from NZ_NTHN02000002.1 coordinate 51,836, forward strand.
ACCTTCATCCCGCCAACGATCTTTCCCACGCTGTCGGTCGATACAACGCGGCGGCCGAAAAAGCTGGATGGCCTCAGGTCCAAAAGCTCAACCCGAACCGCTCCAAGCTTCTCCGAGCACGTCTCAAAGACTGCGGCGGCGTCGAAGGCTGGGAGGTGGCGCTTCGCAAGGCGTTTGACAGCGACTTCCTCCGTGGCCGCACCTCGGCTGGCTTCGTGCTCAGCTTCGATTTTCTCATCAAGGCCGCCAACTTCACCAAGCTCATGGAGGGCAACTATGACAACCGCAGTGGCAATTTTGGACACCAGGCAGCCCGCCCAGGTGGACAAGGGTCTAGCCTTTTTGACGCGTGTGCTGCAGTCGCAGCGCGTCGTTCCGGCCGAGCGTGAAGCGGTGCAACGCGTGGTGAACGCTCTCAGCCAACCGGCAGACCCTGTGCGCATCATGGCCCGCGTCGGCGCGCTCCTGGAACCGTACTACGACAAGGGAACTCCTCAGAGCATCCGGGAGATCGAGATGGAGGACTGGGCCGACGCGCTGGGGAAATACCCGTACTGGGCAATCGAGCGCGCCGCGAAATGGTGGAAGTCCGAAGGGAACCCTCAGCGACGCAAGCGCCCGCTCGAAGGCGACATCGCGGCCCGCTGCAAGGTCGAACTGATGGCTGTCCGCGCCGCAGAAATCCGGGAACGCGGAGGATGGCGCGGGAACTTCATGAGCCACGAGGAACGCGGTGAGCCCTGCAGCCCGGAGGCGGCCAGCGAAATCCTCGCTCGCGCCGGCTTCACGGCCAAAACGTTCGGGCAAGAGGCGGCAGAGTGACCGAGAGCAAGGCATATCCCAGCCTCGAGGCGGTGCCGCTGTTCAAGTACGGGCTGATCATGGCGGACCCGCCCTGGCACTACGAGCTGAGATCGGCAGCCGGGGAGGCCAAGGCGCCGCAGGCCCAGTACGAGTGCGCGCCTCTCGACTGGATCAAAGAACTGCGCGTCGCCGACATCGCAGCGCCGGACTGCGTCCTCTGGCTCTGGGCCACCAACCCGCTCCTGCCGCAGGCACTGGAGGTGATGAGGGCTTGGGGCTTCACCTTCAAGACCGCGGGGCACTGGAGCAAGAAAACGAAGAACGGCAAGCAGGCCTTCGGCACCGGCTATCTGCTGCGCTGCGCGGGCGAGCCGTTCCTCATCGGCACGATCGGCAACCCCAAGACCTCGAAGGCGGTGCGCTCCGTCATAGAGGGGCCGATCCGCGAACACAGCCGAAAGCCGGACGAGGCGTTCGCGGCGGCCGAGCGGCTCTGCCCCGATGTCTGGCGCATCGAGCTTTTCAGCCGCCAGCGGCGCCCGGGATGGGACGTGATGGGCAACGAAACCCACAAATTTGAGCAGGAAGAGGCAGCATGAAACCCCCGTTTTTCAATGGTGAAATGGCGACCTACGAGAGCGTCGAGGCAGCGCTCAACGCCGGGTACAAGAGGCTCACGGGCCGAGACTTCACCGCGCAGCAGGTTCGTTCAGCGGCGGCCGCCGCGGCGTGCCGCGAGGAGGGCGACGCATGAGCGAGTTTTCCAGCCTCTACGCGCTGCAGCCGCAGACAGGCCAGCGCCTCCGGCACGAGTTCGGATGGCTCTACACCTACGAGGGCGTCAACTTCGCCGGTCAGCACTTCGGTCGCGGCGAGGATGGCATCCTCTACGCGCTCACCGAGGGCCAATTCTGGAAGAGGGAGGCCACGGAATGACCTGGTATTTGGGCATCACCACGACCCGCCTGATCGCGCCCCGGCCCGGAACCGAGAAGATCCGCGGGGAATTCGCGGTCGAGCAGCAGCTCCGCGACCTCGGGATCGAGGCTCACGCTCCCCGCCGGGTGACCTTCGTCCGCTCGGGCAAGAAGCGCTACGCCGAGGCGCAGGTGGGCGCATACCTCCCTGGCTATGTCTTCGCGGACATCCCGGCGCACCTCTATATGGACGCCGCATCCTGCCGCGGCCTGTCGCGCACCATGATGGCGATCCCGCTCAAGGAGGTGCAGAAGCAGGTGCAGACCTTCATCGCCGCGGCCGCCGAGGAAGAGGCCGAGGCCGATCGCATCCAGGCGCGCAACGACCGCGCCGCGATGAGCCAGTTCAGCTCGGGCGACGCGCTGGAGATCATCTCCGGGCCCTTCATGGATCAGGCCGTCGAGTTTCAGCGCATGGTGCAGAACGCCGAGGGCTGGCCGGAGATCATCGGCAATGCCTCGCTGTTCGGTCAGCGCGTGCGAATCCGGATCGATCCGCTCGACGTGCGGAGGGCAGGGTGCTGATGGAATGGTGCGGATCGAGTTGGTGAATGCGCAGGTTTTTTTCGGCCTATTCTTGCAGGGGCGTGCGCATCTTTGTACTTATCCGGGAGAGAATGTTTTAAGGGGATATCTTGTATGTCTGAGAAGAAATCGGGGGCAGGTTGGTTCGCGTTTCTGGCTGCCGTAATCGCTTTGGGTCTTTGGAGTTTCAACTTAGCGATTGGCCTTGGCTGGGCTGGGGGGGGGCGTGAAGGCATACGTCGGTGAGCGCGGGACGTTTGGCGACGTATTTGGCGCTGTCAACTCATTGTTTACCGGATTTGCGTTCATCGGTGTGGTCTATTCCTTCTTGTTGCAGAGGGAGGAGCTAAGGGTCTCAAGAGAGGAGTTAAGCGGAACGAAAAAAAATTCTCGCCGATCAAGAGGAAAATCAATTCGAGCAGAATCGCGCAAATAGGAAGAAGATGTTTGAAGATACATATTTTCAGATGTTTAGTTCCTTTGTTAACCTTTCGGAAAGTATTTCAATCCACAGGTTAGATGGAAGTCTTCTTACCGGAAAGGAGGCGCTGCGCTATGTTTTAAACCAAATTCATGCCCCCTGTTCAGATGCTCTCATTGGTGTAAAAAGTGGGGGGGTGGATGTCTTCCGGGATAAATACGATTATGTTTTTGACCGGCATGAGCAGAAGGTCTCACATTATTTCCGTGTACTCTACTCCATCGTGAAGTTTGTTGACGTATCGGACGTGGAGAATAAGCATTTCTACGTGAAACTTCTGCGTGCGCAATTGTCTGGAGCCGAAGCGGATCTTTTGATGCTTAATTATCTGTCACGGCACACCACGGAAAGATTTAACCATCTCGTGGAGAAGTACGGGCTTTTGAAGAACATAGATCTAGATGGTCGGGTGTACCGCGCTTTGTCTCACGAGATCCCGCCTGCAGCGCTCGGGCGAACTCGAATGGAGAAACTTTAGGAAGACAAGATGCTCGAATGAGCTGGCAGCGCACCTTTGTTTGGTACTTGTACTCGGTTCGGCACCCAAGTATCATTATTACCTGAACTAGCCGAATTGCGCTTGCACCAGCCCGGCGGCGGTCAGGTGGCGTACCGGACGGTGAATTCCGGAACAGGCGGGGCTCGATGGCTCCGCCACAGCAGCCTTCCCCACGCGCGGCAGACGAGGTGATCCGGTCATGATCCCCATGCCACCCTCCGATGTCGCGGACGCCCTCGGCGACGCCTTCGCCCCGGCGCCCAATATGGGGGTGTGGGCCCGCGAGACCTTCATCGCCGAGGGCGCCGACCTCTTGAACGAGGACCACGCGCACCTCCGCGCAGCCACGCCGGGCTTCCTCTGGACCAACGTCGGGAACACCAAGAAGGGGCGGATGGTCATCGGGCAGGCCGAGCCCGGCGCGCCGCAGGGGGCCATGGGCAAGTGGAGCCGCGCAAGGGCAGAGCTCCAGGTGGCCGAGTGGTTCGGCACCATCCCGGATTTCATCATCACGCTTCAGGCGGACTGGTGGCTCAGCGCCACGGACCCGCAGCGCTGCGCTCTGGTCGAGCACGAGCTCTACCACTGCGCGCAGGCAACGGACGCCTTCGGGGCGCCCAAGTTCAACAAGCAGACGGGCAGGCCCTCCTTCACCATGCGCGGGCACGACGTCGAGGAGTTCGTCGGGGTGGTCCGCCGCTACGGCGCGACGACCGCCGGAGTGCAGGAGATGGTCGACGCTGCGCTGGCGGGGCCGGAGATCGGCGAGGCCGAGATCTCGAGCATTTGCGGGGTCTGCCTGAGGGCCGCCTAAACCGGAAGGGCTCTTGAAGCGCCATGGCACGAGAACGACTGACCCCAGACCAGCAGACCTACGTTGTGCAGGCGCTCGCCTGTTTCGACAGCCCGAGCACCGTGGCCGCCGCGGTCAAGAAGGATTTCGGCCTGGTGGTCTCGCCGCAGTCCATGGAGGCCTACGACCCGACGAAGCGCTCGGGGGCCAAGCTGGCGAAGAAGTGGCGGGCTCTGTTCCACGAGACCCGCAAGGCGTTCCTCGAGGACACCAGCGCGATCGGCATCAGCCACCGGGCGGTGCGGCTCCGTGCGCTCCAGCGGATGGCGGACAAGGCGGAGTCGCAGGGCAACATGGTCCTGGCGTCCTCGCTGCTTGAGCAGGCGGCGAAGGAGACCGGCGGCAGCTACACCAACCGCCGCGAGGTGGGGGGCTTGGGCGGCGGGCCGGTGCAGCACGAGGTCCGCAGCCTGTCGGATTTCTACGGTGGCAAGGGAGAGTAGCCCGCCGACGCTGAACCCGGTCCTGAGGGAGTTCTGGCTTACACCAGCCCGCGAGCGCGTCCTCTACGGGGGCCGGTCCAGCTCGAAGTCATGGGACGCGGCGGGGTTCGCGGTCTTCCTGGCCACGCAGTGCCGCATCCGCGTGCTCTGCGCCCGGCAGTTCCAGAACAAGATCGCGGAGTCGGTCTACACGCTGCTCAAGATCCAGATCGACCGCTTCGGTCTTCGGGATCAGTTCGTCATCACCGAGAACTCCATCCGGCACAAGCTGACCGGCTCGGAGTTCATGTTCTACGGCCTCTGGCGGCACATCGACGAAATCAAGTCGCTGGAAAGCATCGACATCTGCTGGATCGAGGAGGCGCACAACCTCACCGCCGAGCAGTGGGAAATCCTCGAGCCCACCCTGCGCGGCGAGGGCTCGCAGTTCTGGATCATCTTCAACCCGCGGCTGGCCTCGGACTTCGTCTATCGCAAGTTCATCACCGGCACGCCGAGCGCGGTCATCAGCGGCAAGATCAAGGGCGTCGTCGGTGCCACCATCAAGCGGCTGATCAACTACGACGAAAACCCGTTCCTTTCCGACACCATCGTCAAGGTCATCGAGCGCAAGCGGGCCGAGGACGAGGAAGAGTACCGGCACATCTACCACGGCGAGCCCCGCCAGGACGACGACGCGGTCATCATCAAGCGGTCGTGGCTCATGGCTGCGATCGACGCGCACAAGAAGCTCGGGCTGGAGCCCGCTGGCCGCAAGCGCGTGGGCTTCGACATCGCGGACAGCGGCGCGGATTTCTGCGCCACCGTGATTGCCCACGGCTTCCTCGCTCTCCAGTGCGACGAGTGGAAGGCGGCCGAGGACGAGCTGCTCAAGTCCGCCGGGCGCGTCCACCGGCTGGCGCGGGAATCCGGCGCGGACATCGACTTCGACAGCATCGGCGTCGGCGCCTTCGCGGGCGCTCACTTCGCCGCCCTGAACGAGGAGCACGCCGTCCAGGTCACCTACCGCGGCTTCAACGCCGGGGGCGGGGTGCTGAATCCCGAGGCGCGGGTCGACCCGCACGACACCGACCCGAACGCGCCGACCAACAAGGACTTCTACGCCAACGTGAAGGCGCAGGCCTGGTGGGACATCGCCCGCCGCCTCCGCAACACCTTCAACGCGGTCGAGAAGGGGCACCGGTACGACGCCGCCGACCTGATCGCGATCAGCAGCGAGTGCGAACACCTCGACCAACTGATCGACGAGCTGGCCACGCCCCGCAAGGACGTCGACAACGCCGGGCGCTCCAAGGTCGAGAGCAAGAAGGACCTGGCGAAGCGTGACGTCGCCTCGCCGAACAAGGCCGACGCGTTCGTCATGGCCTTCGCGCCGATCCAATCGGCCCCGACGGTCCAGATGCTGCTGAGCTCCGCGGCCCGGGCGAAACTGAAAGGCAACCGATGACAGACCAGAAAGACCGCTCTGCCATCGTGAACGCGCTGGCGCTGCTCGCCAATGCCGCCAGCCGGCGCATGTCGACCATGTTCCCGGGCTACTTCAAAGAGGCCAAGCACAACCACTATCGGGACTTCGGCTGGCCGAACGAGGTCACCTTCGACCTGCTCTACGCGATGTACTGCCGGAACGGCCTTGCCCGCGCCGCGGTGAAGAAGACCGCCCGCAAGGTCTGGCAGGATCACCCGTTCCTGGTGGAGCGCGAGGAAGCGCACAAGGAGACGACCCTCGAGGGGGAAATCCGGCAGCGTTTCGCGGACCTCCGGGTCTGGCAGCGCCTCGCCGAGGCCGATCGCCGCAGCATGGTCGGCGGCTACGCCGGGGTGATCCTCCGGGTGGCCGACGACAAGCGCTTCGCTGAGCCGGTCGCCCGCGTCGGCGGTGGGCTCGACGGGCTGGTCGAGATCATCCCCGCGTGGGAGGGGCAGCTCAAGGTCTCCACTTGGGACACGGACGAGACCTCCGACACCTACGGGCAGCCGACCATGTTCTCGTTCAACGAGGCCGAGGTGGGCAACGACGCGCAGGGCCGCAACCGCGCCTTCGAGGTCCATCCCGACCGCGTCATCGTCTGGTCCGAGGACGGCACCGTCCATGGCCGCTCGATGCTGGAGCCGGGGTTCAACGACCTCCTCACGCTGGAAAAGATCACCGGCGCCGGGGGCGAGGGCTTCTGGAAGAACGCCAAGTCGGCCCCGGTCTTCTCGATCGAGAAGGATGCCCAGCTTGCCCAGATGGCTCAGGCCATGGGCGTGGACGTGTCGGAGATCGCCGACGCGCTGAACACTCAGACCGAGAACTGGCAGAAGGGCTTCGACCAGAGCCTGATGCTGCAGGGCATGAAGGCCGACACGCTGGCCATCACCCTTCCCATTCCCGAGCATTTCCGGGCGGGCGCGCTGGAGAACTTCGCCGCCTCGATCGAGATGCCCAAGAAGATCCTCACCGGCATGCAGACCGGCGAGCGCGCCAGCACCGAGGACGCCGACGAGTGGTCGCAGACCTGCATGGGCATCCGGTCGGACCGGGTGATCCCGGCCATCATGGAATTCGTGAACCGGCTGGAGCGCTTCGGCATCCTGCCCGAGCGCGACTGGTTCCTGCAGTGGGCCGACCTGACCGAGGCCAGCATCGGCGAGAAGATCGACCGGGCCGACAAGATGGCCAGCATCAACGAGCGGGCTTCCCGCACGGGCTCGGGCGAGATCGTGTTCACCTCTGACGAAATCCGCGAGACCGTCGGCAAGGAGCCCCTGAGCGACGCTGACGCGCTGCCCGATGACGACGAGGCGGACTTGGACCCGCCCGACGACGGCGAGGAATAGGAGCTTCCCCATGACGAAACGAGTTCGGGTCAACGTCCGCGCGTTGGCCAATACGAAGGCTGCCCGCCGCGAGAAGCGCAACGGGCGCGACGTGATCATCGTGCCGAGCGCCACGCTGCCCGACGACGTGGTCATGAACAACATCCTCTACCCGGCCGACGAGATCGAGAAGAGCTTCGCCAGCCTGAACCGCACGCCGGCGCCCGCCGGTCACCCGCTGATCAACGGCAAGTTCGTCAGCGCCCGTGACCCGGAGGGCATCAACATCGGCTGGATCGGCGCTTGGAACGAGAACGCGCGCCGCGAGGGCGGGCGGGTGCTGCTCGACAAGGTGATCGACGTGCAGACGGCGAACCAGTCCGAGCGCGGCAAGGCGGTGCTGGAGGCAGTCGACAAGGGCGAGCCGATCCACACCTCGACCGGCCTGCTGTGCAACCTCGAGGCCGCCAACGGCGACGTCGCCTACAAGCACATCGCCCGGGACATCGACTTCGACCACGACGCGATCCTGCTGGACGAGGAGGGCGCGGCCACACCCGATCAGGGCGTCGGCATGTTCGTCAACTCCGCCGGCCAGCCGGAAGAGCTCGAGGTCATCAACTCGGCCATCGACATGGCCGACCAGGAACTCGACTGGGCCGGGATGCACCTGCTCAGTGCGCTTGAGCGGCGCGAGCGCGCTTCCACGTGGGAGCGCATCAAATCCGCCATCATGGATGCCCTGCCGGGCGCCTCAGAGCGGGAACCCTCTGCAAATCAAGGAGAAGCAGACATGGCTGACGACAAGCAGCTTGAGCAGCTTTCCGCGAAGGTGAACGCCATCGAGGAAGGCCTGTCGAAGATCGGCGAAACCATCGCCAACGCCGTGGGCGAGGCGGTGAAGCCGCTGAAGGACCACGTCGAGTCGCTCGACGCCGCCAACAAGGCCAAGGAGGACGCCGAGAAGGCCGAACTCGAGGCCAAGGTGGTCAAGGCGAACATCCTCGACGAGGAGACCGCCAAGGCGACCCCGCTGAACACCCTGCGCGCCCTGGCGCCCAAGGCCACGGCTGGCAAGGCCGCCGCGCTCAACGGCGCGTTCGGCGGCTCCAGCGACAAGGACGAGTGGGATGGCTTCAGCCTGAACGCCGCCGCCAAGCAGAAGGAGGCCTAATCCATGGCGAACGTCATCTACCGCGGCCCGATCAAGGACGAGCCGGAGACTGTCTCCGACAAGACCGTGGCGGGCGCATACCTGCCGGGCATTCTCGTGACCGAGAGCGCCACGGCCCTCACCGTCGCCACGGCGGCCGACATCGAGGCGGATCTGCTGATCCTCTCCAACCGCCGCTTCTACGACCAGGGTGTCGGCGATGCCTACGCCTCGGGTGACACCGGCGTGGCCTACCGTCCGCGCCCCGGCGAGATCTACCAGACCCGCCTCGCAGCCGCGACCTACGCCAAGGGTGCTCCGCTCACCATCGGCGCGTCCGGTTATCTCACCGCCGCTGCTGCCGGGGAACGCGTCGTCGCGTTCTTCGAGGGCGTGGCGGGCGCAATCACCGCCGGCACGCTGAACGACGTTCGTATTGCGAACTCGTTCAACATCGCCGCAGCATAAGGAGGACGCACACATGTTCGTCTATAACTCCCGTCACCCGATGGGCGCCGAGAGCGGCGTGGATATCCCCGACCGCCTCGCGCTCGCGACGGATGAGCAGAGCCGCGTGATCGCTGCCAACCGCGCCGCCGCCGCCCGCCGGGATACCAGCTTCGAAGAGATGCTTGGCAACGCCGCCGGTGTCATCGGCAACGCGTCGGCCCTTCCGCGCGACGTCTGGGGCATCTGGGACCGTGAGGGCATCGAGGTGCAGCGCGAAGTGCTGGCCGTCTTCGGTGACCTGGCGGGCTCGGTGGGCATGCCCATGCAGATCGGCAAGCTGGTCCACTATTTCCAGCAGATCAGCGACTCCGGCGAGGCGCATGTCTCGATGGATGGCCGCTCCAAGGCCCGCACCGACCAGCCGCAGATCACCTACCAGGGCACCCCGCTGCCGATCGTGGACAGCACGTTCAGCTTCGGCTGGCGTCAGATGGCCGCGGCCCAGTCGGAGGGCTTCCAGCTCGACGGCGCCGCCCGCCGGAATTCCATGTTCAAGGTGGCGAAGATGCTCGAGGGCATGGCGATCAACGGCAACAGCAAGATCGTCGTCGGCGGCGACCAGCTGTACGGTCTCGGCAACCACCCGAACCGCAACACCCGCTCGACCACCAACGACCTCTCGGCCTGCACCGGCGCCGAGTGGCTGGGGGACGTGAACGCGACCCTGAAGCTGCTGCACGGCGACAACTACCGGGTGCCCGCCACCCTGTATGTCAACTGGGACGACTGGTTCTACGCCACCCAGACCGACTTCTCGGCGGCCTACCCGAACAAGACCATCGCGCAGCGCGTGCTCGAGAACGGTGGCGTCCGCGAGGTCATCCCGGCCTCGGACGTGCCCGCCGACACCATCTTCGCCGTGGTCAAGGACCGCCGCGTCGTGCAGGTGCTGAACGCCATGCCCATGGCCACCCGCCAGCAGTTCCGCGCCAACCCCGAGGACGACTACAACTTTGTCGTCATGGCGGCGCAGGCGCTCGAGATCAAAACCGACGCCGAGGGCAACTGCGGTATCGCGCACTCGTCGTGACCTCTGTGATGGGCCGGGTTCGCTCGGCTCATTGCCAGAGGTCATGCAAAGGAGTCTCCTCATGAAGACCAAGTTCGAGATCACCAAGAAGGGCGTCGAGGGCCAGAAGGTCGGCGATATCGTCGAGTTCGACGGCGAGAAGGTGCCCGGCTTCCTGCTGAACAAGGGCCGCGTGCTGACCGAGCGCGTCGCCGTGACCAACCCGGCCACCGGTGCTGTGCAGGAGTCGGCCCAAGAGCGTCAGGCGCTGCTGGCCGAGGCTGCCAAGGTGCTTGACGACGAGCACTTCAGCGCCGAGGGCGTGCCGGACGTCCGCGAGATCAACGCTCTCCTCGACGAAGGCGTCGCCAAGTTCGCGGCCGCAGAGCGCGACCAGCTCTGGCCGGGCATCGCTGAGGCCGTGAAGGCGGATCGCGGCTGATGACTGCCACGGTTGAGGGATGGATCGCCTACGCCGCGGCGCGGGGCGACACGGTCGCGGATGACGCCGACAGCGCCGCGGCGCTGGTGCGCGGGTCCGACTACGTCGCACGGTTCTACCTCAACCGGCTGACCTCCTCGGCGCCCGATCAGGTCGTCGACGAGGCCACCTACGAGGCGGCGAAGCTGGAGCTGACCAACCCGGGCTTCTTCTCGAAGACCTACACCGCCGACCAGCAGAAGGTGCTGACCAAGGTCGGGAGCATCCAGTGGACCGTGCGCGGCGACGCGAGCGGGGCCGAGGCGGCCACCCCGATCAGCACCACGATCGAGGCGATGTTCTATCCCTACATGCTGGAGCGCGGGAAGACCCCGGCTTTCCTGATGAGCATCGGCCGGAGCCCGGGCCTGTGAGCGGGGCGGATATCGCCGCGGAAGTGGCTGCCGCGATCGCAGAGGCAGGGGCCGAGACGGGCGGCGGGGTGCCGCTGGTGGGGACCATCACCCGTGTGACCGGCGCCGACGAGACCACCTATCCGCCGACGCCGGGCGGCGCGACCGACTATGCCTGCACCGTGGTTCTCGACCAGTACAGCGCCCGGGACCGAGAGGGCACCCAGATCGCCGCTCAGGACGTCAAGGCGATGATCGCCCCCGACGCCGAGACCGACCCGCGCAACGGTGACGCCTTGACCGTGGCGGGCAAGACCTTCAGCATCGTGAACGTGGATGCGATCCAGCCGGGGGGCGTGGTCTTGTACTGGGAATGCCAGGCACGAAAGGGCGAGGACTGATGGCCGACACGCGCGCTGCCTTCCTCGCAGAACTCGACAAGGTCGCGCCCCAGCTGCGCGACGCCTTCGAGCGCGCCATCCAGGACATCCGCAGCACCGCGCAGGCCCGCGCCATCGACGAAGCCATCAAGCGCGCGATCGAGACCGGCGACATCGCTGGCGGGGTGCAGCAGGTGGTCGCAGCCATCCAGCTTGGCAGCGAGTTCTTCGCCCCGCTCGATCGTGCCATTTCCGAGGCGTTCTACCAGGGGGGAGTATGGCAATTGTCCAACCTCCCAAAGCGCGTCTCGATAGGCTCGCAGGGGCCGCTGATCATTCGCTTCGACGGGCGGCACCCGAACGCGGAGGCGTGGACGCGCAGGCACAGCGCGGCGCTGATCACCGAGATCACGGACGACACCGAGAAGCTGATCCGGGAGACGCTGACTGAGGCAGTCGAGCAGGCGCGGCCCTACCGCCGTGTGACGCGCGAGCTGCTCGGGCGTACCGATGGCAACCAGAAGACCGGCGCGCTGATCGGTCTCCATTCCCGGCAGGCGCGGGCAGTGCGCGGCGCCCGGCGCGAACTGGATGCGCTGGACGTCCGCTACTTCACACGCACGCTTCGCGACAAGCGGTTCGACAGCGTCGTGCGCAAGGCGATCGAGGCGGGCCAGCCGCTGAGCGTCGCCGACATCGAGCGCATCACCGGGCGCTACTCAGAGCGCCTCCTGCATGCCCGGGCGAAGACCATCAGCCGGTCCGAGGGAAACCGGGCCATGAACGCCGGGCGCGCCGAGGGCGTGGTCCAGATGATCGAGCGGGGGGGAAATCCTTCCCGAGCACGTCAGCAAGCGCTGGGAAGCAACGCCCGGCCCGCGCACGAGAGACAGCCACCGCGCGCTCGGCGGGGCCGAGGTAAAGTGGGGTCAGCAATTCATCAGCCCCGTGACCGGCGCTGCGATGGACTGGCCGCATGACGAGGATGCACCAGCGGCGGAAACGATCAACTGCCGCTGTAGCTGCACTTTTAGGACGGACTGGCGGGCGGTGGCGCGCTGGCGCCGGGCCAAGGAAGGGCTCGCGGCCTAGCCGGGCTACTCAGCCGGGTGGTGCTTAGAGGGCTTGTCGGTCACGCGCACGACGAAAACGACTGCGCCAGCAATGGCGAGAGCGGCGACCGGGACGATGATGTCAAACAGGGTCACGGAAAGCCATCACGCGGCCACCAGATGATATGGTTTCACGAGGCAGCCAGCGGGAACCTGCCACTCGCTGTTGATCTTGTAGATCATTTCCACGGTCAGCGCCCGTTTGCGGTTCAAAACCTCAGAAGCGCGAGGGCGAGAACCAAGAAGGTTGGCAAGATCGGCCTGGGTGCGGCCTGTAGCTTCCATATGGGCCTTGAGAATCTCAACAGGATCGACCTCCGGCATGGGGAAGTGCTTGTCCTCATAGTGCTCCACGAGGTCCACAAGAATATCAAGTTCATCGCCGTCAGGAGTGCCGGGTTCGGCTCCCCAAAGAGCTTCGATCCGGCCAAGAGCGGCGCGGTGGTCTTCTTCGGTACGGATGGGGCGAATGCTCATATCCAATCCTCTCAGAACTGCGAAACCGTTAGGGCGTCGATGCGATCATACTCGGCGTGGGTGCCGACAAACTTGATAAACGCCACGCTGCGCCGGAAGTCGAACGCGCAGATCAGGCGGAAGTCACCACCGGCGATTTCGAAGCGGACACGTTCGGCGTTCAGAACTTTGGCCTTTGAGAAAGAGGCTTGCACGTCGCTCGTCGTCGCCCATTCGGCAGCGGCGGTAACACGATACCAGTGATCCAGCGAAGCACGCGCAGCCGGGTGCGTGTTCCCGAAAGCGACAATGGTGTTCCTTGCGATGATCCGCATGTCTGGCCTTGTGTTCCCGTATTGGGAATATACGCCGGAGCGTGCGAGTTTCAAGTCAAATGTGACTGCCTAAGGTCTTATGCAGCTGAGTGCGGTATGGCCGGTACGAAAACAGAACAGGCCATACCAGTGGAGCAGGTGGAGGAGGGTGGGCGGCGTTAGGTGCGGGAATAGAGGCCGTTGCACGGGTCTTCAGAATGGCAGTTCATCCGGCACATCCAAGCGATGTCCAACAGGACGAGATGCATCGTAGGAGAGCTTGAGCGTCTGCGGATAGTGCCCATTTCCATGGGTGGTGATCTCAATGTCTTCGCTGCTTCGAACGTTGACGATTTGAACGTCTTTGTTTGGACTCTGAAATCGGAAGGCGATCCCGTCATCTTCGAAATCTATCCCACGGACGAGTGGATGCCCGGATAGTACGACGCCGGCAGCCTCTCCAGGCTCAATGCCAGGTCCCAATGCGGACAGGTACCGTCCAACAAGAGATTCGATAGTGTCTCGGCTCTTGAGGGCCTGATCAAGCAGTCTCCTGGCAGCCTCAACTTCGGATGGAAGGCCTCTATCCTTCTGGAATTCAACGATTCTTTCGACCAGTTCAGTTGGAAGTTCATACACTCTACGCCTGGTCGCCGGGCTCGTATCTTGGATGTTTTCTGGAGTGTCCGAAGTCATGTGTAAGCCTCTTGTATACTCGTGTGACATACGCCCGCACATTTCTGTTGACAATTGTAAGTCTAGTTAACAAATATAGTGACATGATGTGTGCAAGAGGAAAGGTAAGGCCGATGAACCCTTATACGCAGAACGCTGTGGAGCGCGGGGCAAGATCGCGCATCGTAGTCGATCTTGCGGACGAACTGATAGCGGAAGTGGACGCGTGGGGAGTGCCTGCTGGCATGAGATCCAGAGCCGACGCGATCCGCAATTTGCTGAGGAAGGGGCTTGATGGCGAGCAACAACCAACCACGCAAAAGTAAAGGCCGGCGGAGCGGCAACTCCATCCGGCCTTGGTTGAAATCCACGTTCAAAGGGAATTCCAAGTGAAAGTACTAAATCGCCGCGGATTTATCAAGTCCGCACCAATCACCGCCTTGCTGGCGGCAACCCCGGCCGTCGCTTTCCAGGCGCCGATCACCGAAACGCCAGACCCTGATCCGATCCCCGACTGGCTCAACCAGTGGAAGGCAGCGCGTGCCCAGTGGGACGAAGCGCCCGAGGGCAGCGCGGACGACAAGGCGCTCTGGACCAAGGCCGAAGACCTCGCGCAGCGCATCCAAGAGGCCACGCCGCGCACGCATGACGGCGCCGTGGCGCAGCTCGAATGGGTTATCGCCGACAGCACCGAAGCCGACTTCCAGTACGGCCACCGCGAGGTGCTTGAGACGGCAGTCGCTTCCCTGCGGGGAGGTCTGGTCTGATGGAGCGCCAGAGTATGCACCAGATCGCAGCAGTATCCCCGGCAATGTTCGGCGAAGCGCTGACCATGAGCAGCCGCGAGATCGCGGAGCTTTGCGAGAAGCGTCATGACCATGTGTTGCGCGATATTGAGAGGATGCTACGAGATATTGACGCCCCCAACTTTGGGGCGGTTGATTTCGAGGCGCAGTATCCAGACGCAAAGGGCGAATGGCGGCGTGAGTTCCGCCTTCCTAAAGACCTGACCGTAACTCTGATCACCGGCTATCGAGCGGACCTTCGGTTCCGGGTGATCAAGCGCCTTGAAGAACTCGAAGCGAAACCAGCGATGCTCTCCGGCCCGCAGTTGATGGCTGCGGCGCTCATCGAGGCACAGGCCACGCTTTCGATGCAGAATGCCCAGATCGAAGAGATGCGCGAGGACGTGGCGGCGCACGAGCGGCTGACGAAGGCAGACGGCTCTCTCAGCATCACCGAGGCGGCCAAGAACCTCGGGCTTCGCCCGAAGGACCTCTTCACCTGGCTCGCCTCGAATGGCTGGATCTACAAGCGCACCGGCGGTGCGAACTGGCTCGGATATCAGTCGAAAACGAACGTCGGCTACCTCGAGCACAAGAGCACAACGGTGCTGAGGGCAGACGGTTCGGAAAAGATCACCGAGCAGGTCCGCATCACGGCCAAGGGGCTCGGGAAGCTGGCAAAGCTGATCCCCGGAGTGGCGCGCGAAGCCTGATCGGCTCAGAAGCACCAGCTAGACGCAGGGCGGTTCCTCCGGGAGCCGCCCAAGACGCGTGGAGGCAAGCATGACGCAGAACTTCGCCGCCGACGTCCGCCGCATGACCGAAAAGGCCAAGGCTAACATGGAGTTCGTCTTCAAGGCCTCGGTGCAGGACGTGAGCGAGATGATGACCCGTCGCCAGCCCAGCGTGAAGGACACCGGCGGCACCTTCCAGGAGGGCTACGTGCCCGTCGACGAGGGCGAGCTGATCAACAGCGTCGAGGTGAGCGTGAACGGCGCGATCACCGGGCAGGGCGGAAACGACGCGCCGCCCTACTTCGTTGCCTCGCTCGGCACGCTGCAACTCGGCGGGGCGGCCGAGGTAGTCTTCACCGCGCCGCACGCGCGCCCAATGGAATACGGCTTCCGCACCCGCGACGACAACGGCGACGGCGACAGCCAATACGCCGGGGGCGACGTCGACGTGCCCGGGCGCTTTTTCGTCCGCAACGCCGTCCAGAACTGGGGCGTCATCGTCGACCAGAACGCTCGGCTCTTCGAGGACTGATCATGAGCATCACCGCGGGCCATCAGGCCCTGATCCGCCGGGTGGTCACGATGACCGCCCCGCCCAACATCGCTTTGCCCAACGGGCCTGGTAAGGGCCTGCCGCGCTACGTGGTTCAGGCCGCCGGCGGCGCGCAGCAGCCCGCGACGATCTCGGGGAAGACCCGAGCCTTCCCGGAAATCGTCGTGCGCGTGGAGACCAAGGCATGGCCCGTCGGCCAATACGCGATCGAGAGCGACGCTCTGGTCGCGGCTCTCATCGCTCGCTTTCCGGTCGGCGTGAAATTCGACGGCGTCAAAATCGACCGCGCGCCCGAGGCGCGTACCGCGCTGCCGGTGACCGACGGCGTCTACTCTGTCCCGGTCATCATCCGGGGCACCTTCACCTTCTGACATCATGGCATAGGAGCTCAGACCATGTCGGACAGCCACATCGGAGCCACGCTCTACATCTCCACCACGCTTCCCGCGACGAACAACGCTGCCGGGTTCGAGGCGCTCACTTGGGTGCAGGTCAACGGCCTGATTCAGGAGCCGCAACTCGGAAAAACCGATGCGATGATTGACGTGCCGAACCTGACCACCGGCTTCACCAAGGCAGTGAAGGGCGCGGGCACCGGCATGGATAGCCAGGCGCAGTTCGAAGACGTGGCCAGCGACGCCGGGCAGACCGCCCTCATCGCCGCCGCCCAGAGCTACCCCGGCGCCTGCGCGGTCAAGGTCGGCTATGGCACCGGCACGGACAACGCTCTGCAGTCCGGAGACCCTGTGGTCTACGCGCAGGGCATTGCGCACAGCCACCAGCGTAACCAGGGCACCACGACCAGCTACAAGGGCTTCCAGGTGGGCTTCCGCCAGAACGCCACAGCTGTCGAAGCCACCGAGCCGGCATAAGGAGAACGAGAATGGACCTGACGAACCTTGACCTCCGCGCCGTCGTTTCCGAGGGCGCAGAATTCGAACTGAAGCATCCTGGCACGGGTGAGGGGCTTGGCGGTTTCCTGACCGTGCAGGGCTACGACTCCGAGGCCGTCGCGGATGCCGAGCGCGAGCTGCGCCGGCGCGCAATGCGCTCGAAGGACAAAGAGTCGGCGACCGCGCTGCTGGAGCGGATGCGCGTCGCCCGCGCCCAAGCGGCGCTCATCGGCATGCGTGGTGGTTCCGGCGAGACCGAGACAGTTGAGAAGGTGCGCGCGCTCATTGAGAAGCCCGGCTGGGTCTGGGTGGTCGAGCAGATTGAGGCCTTCGCGGGGGACCGGGGCAGTTTTTTTCGCGAGTGCCGGGACGAACTGACCTTCTGGGCCAAGTGCCTCGGCTACCTCCATGGAAAGCCTCAGGGGTGGGAGGAGAACCGGATGCAGAAGAACGGAAGTCGGTTGCCGGAAATGCCAGGCGCCGCTTCCCTTTATCTGGAACTCTTCACCCGGGTCGGCCCCGCGCAAGCCACCGGCATGGGAATGGCGCGGGTGCCGTATACCGAGATCGCGACGGCGGCCCCCTGGGCGTCAGAGGGCGAACGGCACCTCATCCGGGAAATGTCGGCTGCATACCTTGAAGGAATCAGCCTCGGGGAAGACCCGTTCGGTATCCACCCGATGGCCCAAGACGGCGCCTGACATCAGCTGCCGTGCCGCAACTTCGCGGCAGCGATGCGCTTGTCCAGCTCATCAGGATCGGGCGTTGCCACAGTGCGAGCCTCTGTAGATGCAAGCGGCGGCTGCGGTTGAGCGGCGGGCGCTGGCGTCGGTACCGGCGTCAGCAGCGTGACCACCCTGTCGAGCCCCGCGATCAGGGAGCCGGCGATAAAGCCCTGCACTGCGTAGGTGAACGCGAATAGTTCTCCTTCAGCCACGGCCAACACGGCGCAGACGGCGGCCGCGAGAAACGCGATCGCATAGGAAATCTTCAGTAGAAGCATGTGAACTCCGAGGTCCAAATGGTTGATATTGCACGTCTCGGCATTTCCGCCGACAGCCGCGGCGTCGTCAAGGCCACTACCGACCTCGACCGTCTCGGGGACAAGGCCGCCGACACCGAGAAAAGGGTGGTGTCGGCCGGTCGAAGCATGACCACGTCCATGGACGGGGTGAAAGACAGCGCCGTCGCGGCTGGCGACGGATTCAGCACCGCCGCTGCTCCGATGCGCCAGATGTTCCAGCAGGCTGGCGGCGGCCAGCACGTTATGCGGCAGATGTCGTTCCAGTTGAACCAGATGGCTCAGTCCGGCGCGGCCAACGGCATGTGGATGCAGGCGGTTATGGTGCAGATCCCGGACATGCTCGGGCTGTTTGGTAGCCTGCCGCTCGTCCTCGCCGGTGGCGCCGCGGCGCTTGCGGGCTCCTTCCTGCCTGCGCTGATCGGCGCTGGCGATGAGGCGAAGGAATTCACCGACAACCTGGATGAACTCCGAGACGCGCTGAATTCATACGTAGGCGCCGCCGACCTCGCCATGATGTCGACCGACGAACTGCGCGATCGTTACGGGGCCGCGGCAGATGGCATGCGGTCCACGCTCGATGTTCTCGAGCAGATTTCCCGCACGCAGGCGCAGAGGAAGATTGACGCGATCAACCAGTCCATCGCCGACATGATGGGGGCCGACTGGGGTGGCGGCGGTGACCTTCGCGGGGGCATTGCGGACTTCTTCGACGTCGACATCATGCTTGCGTTCACTGATGCACAGCGGGACGCTCGCGCAGAGGCCCGCCAGCTCACAGGCGAGTTCCTGAACCAGCAAGCGGCCTTGGACAGCGCTGCGGGCGACCTCGACGCGCAGATCGCGGTCATGCAGAACATGGTCCAGACCGCGCAGACGCTGGCCGACCTCAGCGGGGACCGATCGGACGAGGAGCTGGCGCTGATCCAGCACCTCGCCGAGACGCTGCAGCTCATGCAGGAGCAGCGCGGGAAGGTGCAGGAAGTCGTCGACAGCACCTACACACTGTCCGATGCGGCCTTCGATGTGGTGGACGCGGTCAAGCAGATCGATTTCTCGAACGCGATTGGCCAAGCAGAAACCTTCGCGGGAATCCTGCGCGAGGCGGCGGGCAACGCCTGGCGCATGGCACAGGCCAAAGCCAGCATCGAGAGCGGTCAGTTCGAACTCGGGATGGGCGCCGCGGCATACGGCGGCGCGCAGTCTTCGATGCGCTCGGCCACCGAAGAGTTCCTCAGCGAGGGCACTGTTCTGCCCGATCCGCCGAAGAAGCGCACCGGCCGGTCGGGCACGAGCGCCGCCGACAAGGCAAAGCGCGAGGCACAACAAGCCGCCGACGCCTTCGAGCGCCTGAAGCGCAGCCTCGACCCGCTGGCCGCGATCAACGGCGAGTATGCGGACAACCAGAAGATCCTCAACGACGCGCTGGCGGCAGGCAAGATCACCGCGGTCGACTTCGCTGTCGGCATGGCAATGGTGGACGAGGCGCACCAGAAGGCGATGGACGACCTCGAAGGCAGCACCGATCGCCTTCAGAACCTGCAGGACGGCGTGGCGGGCTTCACCGACGCGCTCTTCGACAACAGCACCTCGATCTCGGACTGGGCTGCGAACGCGCTCATCGAGTTTGCCAAGGTGCAAGCGCAACTCGCCCTCCTGAAGGCCTTCGGCATTTCGACCGACGGCGTTGACGCGAGCAGCACTTTCATCGGCTCAATCATCGACGGCTTCCGGGCCGGCGGCGGGCCGGTCAGCGCCAACCGGGCGTATGTCGTCGGCGAGAAGGGGCCCGAGCTGATGGTCCCGCAGACGTCGGGGGTTGTCGTTCCCAACCATCAGCTGGGCGGGCAGGGCGCACAGCCGCAGTTCACCAGCGGTGAGCTGTTCCTATCCGACAACGGCTCAATCATGGGCCGCGTACGCTACGAGCAGGCTCAGGGCCTCGCGGCGGCTGGTGCCGCGCAGAGAAGGCAGTTCGGCAGCACAGCGAACACATTCCGCGAGCGAGGCACGACCGGATGACACGACCCCTTGTGACAGTGCCACTCGACCTGCTCGAGACTTCTTCGATCGACTGGGACATCGACTGGCGCGGGCAGCCGGGCACAGAGAGCACCGCGGACACGACCCAGGTCGTCTTCAACCGCTTCCCGCGCTGGGTCGGCTCCCTTTCCCTCACCCACACTCGGGAGCTCATCGGCCGATGGCGGGCGCTGCGCTGGTCGGCTCAGGGCAGGGCGGGGATCTACCAGCTTCCGATGATCGATCCCGGCGTCTTCAACCCGCTCAAGATGCTCACCGATCAGCAGGCCGCGCTCGGCAACCAGCTCACATTGCCGAACAGTGCCGAAGCCTACATCGGCCCGGTCGCGGTTGCGGCAGAGGCCGCGGCGGCAGGTGCTTCGCAGATCCGCATCAGTATTCCGGTCATGGGGCTGGCGCCCGTGGTGGGACAGATCATCAGCGCCGACGACTGGCCCATGGGCATCACCAGCGTGACGCCCGAAGGGATGGATACCTACCTGCTCGGGATTCAGATGCCCTTGCGAGCGGCCATCGCCTCCGGGGACACCATTCGCTTGGTCGGCACGGGGCGCTTTGAGGTAATCGACGACATGGCAGGGCGTGCTGGCTACGGTCAGCACTTGGTCAGCACCCCAAGCATCGAGTTCCGCGAGGTCCTGACCAGATGAGATTCTTCCCGGAGAGCTTCAACCCGCGCGACCCTGTCGTGTGGGGTCTCGACCTCGTGGCGCTCGACACGCCCGACGGGATCGCGCGCTTCATGATCGGCACCGATGGTGTCTTCACCGATAGCCTCGGGCGGCCCTGGTACGGCTCGCAACTGCTGACCCTCTCGGGGATGGAAAGCGCGATCAACGGCGTGGCGCCGGCGGGCAAGGTCGGCATGGCCTTCCTACAGGACCCGGACGGACCGAACGTGATCGAGAGCCTGAAGGAATATGGCGCGGCCTATCTCGACGGGCGGCCCATAGACTTCTTTGTCCAGCCGCTGGCCGGGCCGCACGAGTTCTCGGCTCCGAGGTTGGCGCCGCGGCAGTGGGCCCGCCGGACCATGCGCACCATGGGCAAGACGCTCACCGGGCCGCTGCAGCGTGAAATCTGGGTCGGCTTCGAGGCCTACAGCGAAAAGCGCCGTACCGCGCGCCGCATCGCGATGAATACCGAGGGGCATGCCGAGCTGATCGGCGAGAGCAACCCCTCGCTCGAGTTCCTTCCCACCAGCGAGTTCAAGGGGACCGTCTGGAATGACTGACATCATCCCCGCCGAGGTTCACGTGCCTGCCATCATGCAGGAGATGAACCGTTGGTCCCTGCGCGAGTTCCAGTGGGGCGAAATGGACTGCTGCACAACCGTTGCGGACTGGGTGTGGCGCCTGAAGGGCGCCGACCCGATGGCGCACCTGCGCGGGATGTACGACGATCCCGCGAGCTGCCAGCGGCTGACCAAGATCGTGACCGCGCCCGTGGTGGCCTTCGAGCGCTGCTTCGAGACCATTGGAGGCCTGCCGCGCGTCGGGGCGCCACGCCGCGGCGATATCGCCGTCTGCGAGCGCTACGGCGAGCGGTTTCCCATCGGGGCCATCTGGCTTGGCCGGCAGTGGATCAGCAAGGGCAAGGACTGTGTGACCTATCTCGATCCGCGGATTGTCCGGCCTTATGCAATCTGGGGGGTCGGCTATGCGGAATAATCTGCACAGCTCGACCGCGCTCACCCTGCCGCAGCCGGTCCATGCGCCTCAGGCCGTGGGGTTCGTCCTCGGCGCGTTCGGGGCCAGCGCGGCCACGGCTGCCGCTGTCGGTGGTGCTGCCGCAGGCGCCGCTGCCACGGCAGGGGCGACCTTTGCGGCCTCGGCCATTGGCGGAGTCGTCATCAATGCAACGGTGGGCATCGGCCTTTCGGTTCTTGCGCAGGCTCTGTCTCCCGCGCCGACCGTTGCGAAGCCCTCCGTCCAGATGCGCAACCCTGCACAGCCGGTGACCTATGCGCAGTTCGCGCTCGGCAAGGTGCGCAACGGCGGCTTCCTCGGTTTCACCGAGAAGTCGGGCAAGTACCGCTACAACATTTGCGTGATCGCTGCGCATCCGATCAACGGCATCGTCACGCACTACATCGACGAGCGCCCGGTCACCGAGATCAACGTCGGGGATGATAACAGCATCAGCCAGCCGGATGTCGGCGGCAAGGGCAAGCTCTGGCCCTTCCTCGGTTCGCCCGCCCAGCTCCTGCACCCGGACGTCTACGCGAACTTCCCGCAGCTAACCGCGGCGCACGACTTCAAGGGGCTCTCGGGCTGCGTCGTGCGCGGCAAGGCGCCGGGCAACCCGGAGCACCTGACCGAGTATTACCCAGGCGAGATCATCTGGGCCTATGCGCCGGTCTTCGAGGGCTACACCGGGATCTACGATCCGCGCACCGACAGTACCGGCTACACCAACAACGCCGCGCTGATCCTCGCCTGGTGGCTCACCGAGGTGCAGGGCATCGAGGTGGACTGGGATGACGTGGCGATCGAGGCGGACGTCTGCGACGAGGACGTCCTGCAGCGCGACGGCGTGACCACGCAAAAGCGTTGGACGATCAACACGGTGATCTCCGACGATCAGGACTTCGAGACGCAGCGCGCGCAGCTCTGCGCCGCGTGTGATGCCTTCCTCTACGAGCGACCGGACGGCAAGGCGGGCTTCTACGTGGGCCGCTACATCGCGCCGGATGTGACGCTGACCGACACCGACTTCTGGAGCCTGAGCCCGAGCGAGGGGCAGACCGGCAGCAGCGCACCGACCGAGATCGCGCCGGAGTACACCGAGCCCGACAACCACTACCGGGAGTTCCCGGGCGGGGCCTACGTCTTCTCCGAGGCTTCGCGACGGGTGCGTGAGACGCCTCAACTCTTCGCGATCGACAACCACAACCAGGCGCAGCGCGTGGCGAAGCGCATCGGCCTCATGAAGCGAGCCCGCTGGAAGCTCGAGGGTACTATCGGGATGATCGGCTACGAGCTGATCGGCAAGCGCTTCGTGAAGATCGAGCACGCCGAGGCCGGGATCGACGCCGTCTTCGAGATCGGCAAGCTGGCCCGCACCAGCATCGGCACCTTCGACATCACCGCGCAAACGGTCGAGGCCTCCGACTTCGACTTCGATGCGGTGACCGAGGAGCCGGATCGGCCCGAGATCACGGAAGTCACCGGCCTAGACGATGGTGTCGATGACGTGACCGGCGTTACGGCAGTCAGCAGCGCGCAGGGGCAAATCACCGTTAGCTGGGATGCGCAGGACGAAATCTATCAGCAGCGCGCCCGGCTGACCGACATCAACGGCGACGAGATCGTCCTGACGCAGACGCAGGACGATACCGCGCTGGTCTTCACCGGCCTGGTGCCGGGGGCCGACTATGTCGTCGAGGTCCGCAACCAGAGCGCCACGCGCAACGGCACGTGGATCGCGGCGACGCCCGATATCGTCACCGCCTCGGGTACCGCGCCCGGCGTGCTTACCGTCGACACCGCCACCGCCGACGTCGGCGAGGTGAACTTCACCGGCACCGCCGGCACCAACACGGCCGGCGTCATCATCTACCGCGCCACCGCCGATGACTTCGCTCTGGCGTCGTACATCTCCGGCGTGATCCCGGTTGGGTCGTTCGCCGACTTCGACGTCACGGCCACTTCGGCCACCGGCGCCGCCTACTTCTGGGCCGTGCCGATCACCGGCTCGGGCGTCGAAGGCGTGCCGGTCGGCTCCTACTCCCTCACCGTCACCTAAGAGGCACTCATGGCATTTCTCCGCACGACCGTGACGGGCAGGATTTATCTGCCCGATGGCTCCGTGATGCCCGATGGCGCGAACATCATCTTCACCTTGCGATCCTGGGATAAGGACGCGGACTTGGATGCGGTCGCGCTCCCTGGGCCCATCGTGGCAACTGTCGAGGATGGCGCGATCTCGGTGCAGCTGATCCGCACTGCCTCGACCGACCTGCAGGTCACGTATGATGTCGGGTACCTCTATCGCAATCCATGGACCCAATTGCCCGTGCCGGGGCGTCTCGGTGTCATTGCGATCAGCGGTGCGGGGCCGGTCGACCTCGACGACATTCTTGCATTGCCTGCGCCCGTGCCGAACGTGCCGGATGCTCTGGCGCAGGCAGTCGCCGCGGCTGCGGATGCCATGGCTGCTGCACAATCGGCGAACGCCGCCGCGCTCATGGCCCTGGTCGGGACCGGAACTGGCTTCGACAGCGTGCAGCAAGTGCAGGACAGCACAATCGGTTATGGCGAAAACAGCCTCACGCACAACGGCGAGACGGTGACGGTCAACGTCGCGGCGGGCGACCGCTGGGCGATTAAGGAGGGCGGAGCCTACGTCGTGCTGGATGCCGCGGCGACCTCATGGGTGCGGCAAACCGATGGCGGTGTGAAGTTGGGCCCTCCAGCAGGGCCGGCGACCATTACCAGTCCGCTGCGTCCGCAATGGTTCACCGGGTACACCTCTCTTGAGACAGGGGACTGCACGGCTGCGATTCAGGCCGCGATCCAATATGCTCAGGACCAGAACCGAACGCTGCTCCTTGATGAGAGCGTGACGGTCGAGTTTCTCGACCTTCTTCCGGGGACGCGTCTCGACATGGGTGGGCGGCGCTATAATCCGGAAAGCGGTGACGGATCGCCGTTGCGTGCCAAATCTTCCATCGCGGACGATGGCGGCGATCTGTACCTCCTCCGCCTGTGGAATAAGACTGACGCATCGTGGATCAAGCGAGGCGTCCAGCTCTACAACATCGACATCTTCGGCAACCGCGGGAATCAGACCGAAGCGATTGGTGGCCTGATCCTTGACCACACGGGCTGGACGAACCCGACACGACCGGCGCCGGTCCATCATGTCGAGAATTTTCATGGTCGCGGGATCGCGGGTGTTGGCATCAAGCTCGGGCAGTTCATCAACGACAGCCGCCTCTCTCATGGTCGCCTGTACCAGATCAGCAAGAACGGCCTCGAGTACGGCAGCGCTGATTGTGAGATCACCGACTACAACATCGGCAACACCTACGGTCACGCTTTCTATATCTCCGGATCGGAGCTCCGAATTTCGGACTGCAAGGGCTGGGGCGCTGGGGCCTATAACACCACGGACCCCGAGACCGATGAGAGCATCAACCCCACCGAAAGCGACAACTTCCACTTCTTCAAGGCCAGCGGCGTCTACGGCGTCAACCTCATGTCCCAGGAAGCAGCGCGGCGCGGGTTCACCTTCACTGGCTCCGGCACCTATTGCTCGGATATTGCACTTCTGAATGCCGACAGCGACGGCGACAACCGCGTTGGCGGGGCAACCACGCCGGCCTTCGAGATCGCGCAGGGTACCCGGATCAAGGTACGGGGCCACGTCGGGAAGCGGAACGCTGGTTTCACGAATGGTCCTGCCCGCGGTGCGCGGGTCACCTCTGGCAGCGTCGAATGCGACATCGAGATCACCACCGACGCAGAGCTCACCTCGACCGCGCTGGCCCCGACCTCAGAGGGCGGGAGCAATACCATCGTCGTGAACCGCAACGACAAGCGCCGGTATGATGCGGATGTGGTTTCCACCTACAAGCCTGACCCGCAGGTGGCACTTCACCACCGCATCCAGATGGAAGATAGCGCGCTCACCGTCAACAACCCGGACACTAAGATCGACGGCTGGGAACTGACCCTCGATTTCCGCCAGGCATCGACCAGCGGCGCGGCGCGCACCATCACCTTCGGCAGCGACTTCATTGTCCCGGCGACCTGGGTGCAGACCACATTGGCCACCGGGCGCGACCTCATCACGTTCCGCTCGGACGGAACCTCGTGGTTCCCGATCAACGTGCTGAACGACTACTGATTGAAATCGCTGCCCGGCGAAGTTTCGATCCTTGGCTGGGAGGCGACCACGACACGACAACTTGCGCCCGCTTCAGCGGGCTTTTCTTGGGGGTAGCATGCCGCAAGTGAAATTCGACAGCACGGTGAGCGCCGGCAATCTCCTCTCGATCCTCTCGATGGTGGTCGGCCTGACTGCGGGTTACGTCACCCTGCGCAATTCGCAGGAAGCACAGGCGCTGGCGATCGAGCGCCTGGAGAACGAAGGCCGCGCCCGCGAGGCGCGGCTGCGGGCGGCGGAGATGACGCAGGCCGGGCAGGCGTCCGACCTTCGCAGCATCTCCGCCACGCTGCAGAAGATCGACGGGAAGCTCGACAGGCTCTCGCTCGACCGCTGATCCAGTCCAACAACCTGAACCAGGAGCCCCGCCATCGTGCGGGGTCTTTGCGCATGGGAGAATGCGATGCGAGACGAAATCCGTGCCCTGCAGATGGCGCTCAATGAGCTCGGCTTCGATGCTGGGCCCGAAGACGGGATCCTCGGCGACCGCACGCGCGGGGCATCGGGTGACTTCCTTGCCAGCCGGGATGTGCCCTCCACCATTGCGCCGCCGCGCTTCACCGGCGCTGCGAAGCCGCTCGAGGATATCGACCTGCCCAAAATCGGCGCGCAGATCGGGGTGGGTGAGGACGAGCTGCATGCGGTGATGGATGTCGAGGCGAAGGGCTCGGGCTTCGACAGCCTCGGTCGGGTCGCGATGCTCTTCGAGCCGCATGTCTTCTACCGCGAGCTGGGGCCCGGTGCCGCGCGCGACAAGGCCGTGGGGCAGGGGCTCGCCTACAAGAACTGGCGTTCCGGCGGCTATCCCTCCGACAGCTACCCGCGCCTCCTGGCTGCGATCCAGATCGACGAGGAGGCCGCTCTGCGCTCGGCGAGCTGGGGGCTGGGCCAGATGATGGGCTTCAACGCGCAGATGGTCGGGTTCAACACTGCCCGCGCCATGGTCGAAGCCTTTGCTGACGACGAGGAGGCGCAGCTTCAGGCCATGGTCGATTACATCGTCGCGGCCGGTCTCGATGACGAGCTGCGGCGCCACGACTGGTCCGGGTTCGCTCGGGGCTATAACGGGCCGAGCTACGCGACTCACGGCTACCACACGAAGCTGCGCAGCGCCTTCCTCCGCTGGGACAAGATTGCGGACACCCCCTATCCGGAGGCGGCGTGATGGCGCGGCTTGGTCGTAAGCTCCGCTCGCTGCAGGACGGCATGGTCGCCTTCATGTGCCCCGGCTGCAGGATGATGCACCAGGTCGGAGTGGGGGAAGGCCCCGGCCCGCGGTGGGGCTACAACGGCAACCCGGACGCGCCGACCTTCTCGCCGTCGATCAAGGTCAAGGGAACCGAGCGGCTCGCTGATCAGCAGCACGCTGCCATCATGCGCGGCGAACCGTTCGAGTCGAAGCCGCTGCTCTGTCACAGCTTCGTGCGCGAGGGACGCATCCAGTTCCTGAACGACTGCAGCCATGCGCTGGCGGGGCAGACGGTCGATCTTCCTGCCCTCGATCTGCCCTGATGCACATCCCCTTCATTCCGATCACCGACTGGCGCCTCGCGCTGGTCCTCTCTGCGGCTGCGTGCCGCCTACCGAAAGGACAAGACCATGAAAGCTCTGAGCAACGTCTACGTCAGGCTCGCCCTCTACATCCTCTCTCCGCTGCTGACGGCGCTGGTTGCCGCGTTCCCCGGCTGGGGCATCGGCTATACGGACGGGGTGCTGACCATTGATCTCGCCACGCTAGTCGGGGCGATCGTCGTTGCGGTCGGCCTTTCCGGCAGCGTCTTCGCGAAATGGGGCGTGAAATAGCGCCTCGATGAGATCGAGCATATCGCCTGATGCGCGCCGGGCGCTTCCCGGTAGCGGCCTTCGGGCTGCAAAGCACAGCAGGAACTCTGTTGAGCTGTCATTGTTGGAACTCCCTGGCCTTCGGGCCGGGGCATTTTCTTTCAAGAGCCTCCCATCTTCTCCTCATGCCGCAGTGCGGGAAGAACAGTGATGCCAGGCCAGACGCTTGATGATGATCGTGAGGTACTGAATGACTTGTGGCAGCTCTTGCTTTCAAGTGTGGGTCGAAAAGCACGCTAGGCGTGAGAAAATTTGTGGTCTGCTATGCGTCGGTAGAAGCTCCTTCTTGCGATCAGTAATCAAAGGGAAGTTTGGCTCAATCTCTGGGTCTCGGCGAATATTTGGGAGAGCTTTTATGGTTTCAGCTAGGTGCGCTGCATTTCTTCTTGGGATTTTTGCTTCTGGTTCGTCAGCATTGGCGGAGACGCGGGCTACCGTGATTGAGGTTCCTGATGCACCGATCGAACTAAAAAACGTTTTCGGCAGAGTATACTCGCGGCGGTCAGTATTCTCGTGAGGGAATAGAGTACAATTTGACCATTGAGAGTAGCGCAGACTCTGACATCGTCGCATATTCGGTGGGTTTCGTGGCTTTCGATGTGTTCAACGACTCGATGGGTCGCGGGCTAAATGGTGTTTCCGTTGAAGAATTGAGCCCTGGAGAATTCTCGAGAGCTTCGTGGACCCATAACGTGCTCAGTCCGTTTCTTTTTGAGAAGTGGGGGTCGGCATACGCATACCCAAGTGCCGTTAGATTCCGGGATGGTGAGGTTTGGAAGATCGACCAGAGCATCATTGTAGACAGAATGAGAGAAATTGAATCTAAATTCTCTCTGGAGGATCTTGGATCAGGTGAGTAAGTCTCCGCGCTCTTCGATATAAGGTAACATTCGGATGAGGTCCGGCCATAGCGCCGGGCTTCTTCGTTCCTTGATCCCACTTTGTTCTCTCCCTATCTCCGCCCCATGTGGACGCGCAGACGAACGATGATCGCGGGCCGGGATGACGGCGAGAGCGACTGGGAGGTGCTCAGGGACGGGCACCAGGTCGGGCACATCTTCGCGAACTTGCTTCTAATCTTCCGAGGGCCCCAGAGTTGGTTTGCTTATGCGCCCTCGCAACGCCAGCGCAATGCGGAGAGCTTGGGAGGAGTGCTGGTTGCAGCGGGACAGCGCGCGGTTATTTCCAATGGAGCGCGGTGAAATATTAGATATAATTAGGATATGAGTTCGCCTAAAATTTGAATTACTCGCAGGAAAAGAGCTAAAGCAAGGATCGCTAGCATCCAATTTGGCATGAGACGAGACATGTCTTGAAGAACGTGAGCGCGTTTTCTGAGCATCTGAGATTTTTCTCTCGTCGTTTCGTCCTTTTCGAGGTGGTCAGCCTTTATCTCCGAGAGACGGGAGATTCCTAAATGCGTGGTGGCCCAAATCGCTGGCAGCATCACCAGAAGAGTAATTAAGGCATCCCATTTGCTCATACTCTCTTAGAGACCTTCAGCTCGAGTTTGAAGCCTAATGCTGCAGCCAGCGCATAAAGGCGCCAAAGCGTTGGCCCGGACGGGGACTTTCCGTTCGCTGTGCGGGACAATGCTCCATGATCATAACCGAAACGAGCATCAATCTCGCGGCCACTCAGACCACTCTCACGCAACATCGAAGCAAGAGCGTGCGCGCCGGCGACGCGGGCAACATCTTTCCCGATCCCATCGAACAACACTTTGCGTTCGTGTGCTGGCAATGCCTTGAGAATGTCGTTGAACACTTGTCCGCCACCAGAACGTACCTGCGCCTCTGGTCTCGTACCGCCGACGGGTTCGACCAAGAACCTCTTGTCGACGTCCAAGATGATTACATCTTTATCTTTATCTGCATCACTCATCTGAACCCCTAGTCTTTGATGTGAGAGTTTTTAAGTGTTGCCTTGAGAGACAACATAAAGCGCTGTTGCTGCGCAAGTCAACGCACATTATCTTGTGTTGCGGGCGATCTCGATCGCGATACGTGCGACCTCAGCATCACGATGCGCCTCAAGCAGACCAGATACATGCGCCTCGTCGCCGATCTTGAAAATCAGCAGGCGCGGGGAAGGCCTCAAAGTAAAGAGGATAGCGCAATGCAGACTGCTTAGGCGGGGATCATAGCGCGAAAAATAGCCATCTTCGTCCTCATCTGACAGGGCATCAATACTAGCGAACGGTATGCAGTCACCGGTCGCGCGATCTTGGTCGATGTCCCCTAAGAATGCACCAAATCCAAGTGGTGGAAATCCTGGTTTGTAGTGATCTAGTGAGAGGAGGTACCTAAGTGCAAGGCAATTTCCATTTGGACATGCTTCTCCAATATATATGAGGCTCGCGTATATTCGAAGAAAGGATTTATTAATTCTTGCCTTTCTTTCAGGTCCATACTCTTCAATCCCTGGGGGTCCCTGAATGAAGCCTTGGGTGAAGTAGACATTTAATCTCGGCATAAATTTCCCCTAAATGTTCAAATTATCTGTGAAGTTAGGGTTTAAATGGTACGGCTCTTCTTTGAGGGGCAGAATCTGTATAAGTTTTAAATTTCCACGCAGGTGAAGTCTTGGTGCGGCATATATTTAATAGGTCGCCTTGCGAGGTGACGTGGGATCATATTTGAAAGTTCCGAGCTATTCAAGGAATTAACCGCACCCGGTAACTTTTGGCAAGTGCTCGGTGCTCGCCGCGCAGCTGATCGCGGATTGTCGCCCTAGGTCACACCTTCCTTTTTCGCTATAAGTGTCTCCAAGGCAGATTCGTTCCTGTTACGTCGCAGTGAGTGAATAAGTTCTAAGCACCTGTAGTTGAATATTTTTATTCCATCTCGCAGTTCCCGTCATGAAGAGGCTACAGTGTAAGGGGTAAGCGGCACATCGATTAGCTCGACCGGTGAATTGGCTCGCGCGAAGTTTGACTTCCATAGAGGAAATTCACCTATCGTTCCGGCTCACTAAACCTGCTTGAGCTGGAGTTTGTTCGATAGGTGGCGAAAAGATCATTTAAGAAGAGCAGCTTGGGATTAGCATCGATAGCTTTGCCACGCCCTGCTTTATTCACTTGAAAGCGATTCCCGATTTCCGGTTCCAGCGGCATGCGGGTGCGTGGCCAAGTGTCATAGGGATTCTTTTCCTTGAGCCTGTATTGTTCTCGGTCTCTCAGGGGCTCATGTGGACGCTGGAGAGAACGGTAATTGCGGGGATGATGCTCATCGACGACGTGAGGGTCTACGGGGATTGGAAGCCGGTTGGCCGTGTCTGCATCACGCAAATCAGCGACCTGGTGTTAACTGGATGTGGATCGTCTAGATCGGACCTGTCGCCCAGCGGTGTGCGAAGAGTCTCGAGGATGCGCTTGAGGAGGTAAGGCGTCGGCCAGCGTAAACACGTGTGCCAATACTGTGCCAATACGCGAGCCCTGAAGGGTCTCAAATGAGGTCAAAAGGCGTTCAAACCGGGAACAAATGCCTGACATTGTCTCCAAAAGAGCCCTCCGAAGGCAGAGGCCACAGGTTCGAATCCTGTCGGGTGCGCCATTTTCCCTTAGATTTCCGAGCCTCCGCCAAGCTCAGAATGCGGAAGGTTGCATAGGCGCTTCGGCAGGCTGGTTCCGGCGTTGGTTTAAGCCCTGCACAGCGTCGACCAACATGCGCAACTTATGCGGACCAGGTCTGCTGTCCACCCTGGTCAGCGGCTCGCCCAGCACCACGCCACCCGGAAGTCTCTTGAAGGAACCCAGAGATCGGGCTCAGCTGCGCAGGCGCCAGCCGGTGCGGAAGATCCACCAGATCACCGCAAGGCAGAGCCCTGTGAAGCCGGCGATGGCCAGAAGGCTCAGCCCTACCGGCACGTCGGCCATTCCGAAGAAGGCCCAGCGGAAGCCCGATATCAGGTAGACCACCGGGTTGAAGAGGGTGATCGTCTGCCAGACCGGCGGCAGCATGGAGATCGAGTAGAAACTGCCGCCAAGGAAAATCAGCGGCGTGACCACCAGCAGCGGAACCAGCTGCAACTGCTCGAAATTTCCGGCCCAGATGCCGAGGATGAACCCCAGCAGCGAGAAGCTGATGCAGGTCAGCAGCAGGAAGGCCACCATGGCGAAGGGATGCGCCACGTGCAGCTCGACGAAAAGCGTCGCCGTGAGGAGGATCACCGTGCCGATGAACAGCGCCTTGGTTGCCGCCGCGCCGACGTAGCCGATGACGATCTCGAGGAAGTTCACCGGCGCCGAGAGCAGCTCGTAGATGGTGCCGATGAACTTCGGGAAGTAGATGGCAAAGCTGGCGTTGGCGATGGCCTGCGAGATCACCGAGAGCATCACCAGCCCCGGCACGATGAAGGCACCGTAGCTGACCCCCTCGACCTCGTCGATGCGCGAGCCGATGGCGGCGCCGAAGACCACGAAATAGAGCGAGGTCGAGATCACCGGCGACAGGAAGCTTTGCATGAGCGTGCGGAAGAAGCGGCTCATCTCGTAGCGGTAGATGGCCCAGATTGCCCGGGGGTTCATGCTGCGTCCTCCGAGCCGTGCACCATGCTGACGAAGATCTCCTCGAGCGAGCTCTGCCGGGTCGAGACGTCGCGCACGGCGATGCCCTCGGCTGCGAGATCGGCCATAAGCCGGGCGATGCCGCTGCGCTCGGCGGTGCTGTCGTAGCTGTGCACCAGCATGTGTCCGTCCTCTTCCAGTTCGAGCCCGCGGCCCTGAAGCACGGCGGGCAGGGCGCTCAGGGGTGCATCGAGCGAGATGCGCAACTCCTTGCGGCCGAGCCGGGTCATCAGGCTCTGCTTCTCCTCGACCAGCAGGATGCGGCCGTGGTTGATCACCCCGATGCGGTCGGCGATGGCCTCGGCTTCCTCGATGTAGTGAGTGGTCAGGATGATCGTCGTGCCGCGCGCCTTGAGGTCAGCCACGATCTCCCACATGTCGCGGCGCAGCTCTACGTCGACCCCGGCGGTGGGCTCGTCGAGGAAGAGCACCCGCGGCTCGTGCGACAGCGCCTTCGCGATCAGCACGCGGCGCTTCATCCCGCCCGACAGCTCCCGGATCGGCGTGTTGCGCTTGTCCCAGAGAGAGAGCCGCCGCAGCACGTCCTCGATCAGCGCGTCATCGCGCTTGAGCCCGAAGAGCCCGCGCGAGAAGCGTACGGTGTTGAGCACCTTCTCGAAGGGCTCGAGGTTGATCTCCTGCGGCACCAGCCCGACGAGGCGTCGGCTCTCGCGGTAGCCGGTAATCACGTCGTGCCCGCCGACGCGGATGTCCCCGCCCGAGGGGGTCACCAGCCCGCAGATGATCGAGATCAGCGTCGTCTTGCCCGCGCCGTTGGGGCCAAGGAGCGCGAGGATCTCGCCCTCCTCGATGGCCAGGTCGACGCCCTTCAGGGCCTCGAAACCGCCGTCGTACTTCTTTGTGACCTGCGCCACTTCGACCATGGGCATGGGATGACCTCCGCGTCCTGTGAGCGCCAACCTAGGCCCGCCGGGGCAAAGCGCAACGTGCGATCCCGCAGGGAAGACTGTGCGGCGCTCCCTTGCTGCCAGTTTCCGGCAGGAGGAGAGCTGCGGCCTCCTCGAAAGGAGGTTGAGCGCGCGCGTTTGGATATGGCGCTTGCCTGCGGGCCGGGCTAGAGCCGGGGCATGACACTCGCCGCAGCGCCCACCCATCTTCACCGTCCCGGCCTCGGAATCGCGCTGATCTGCGCGGGGGTAGCGGGGATTTCAATCAACGACATGCTGATCAAGTTGCTCTCGGGCGGCTATCCGCTGCACCAGATTGTCGCGACACGCGCGGCGGTCGGCCTGTGCATCATTCTCGTCATGCTCAAGCTCGAGGGCGGATGGAAGCTCCTGCGCAGCGACACGCCGCTGCTGCACCTGGCGCGCGGGGTGCTGGTGGTGCTGGCCAACATGAGCTTCTACGCCTCGGTGGCGATCATCCCGCTGGGGCAGGCGACAGCGCTCTTCTTCGTGGCACCGCTCTTCATCACCCTCCTTTCGGTGCCGATCCTCGGCGAGAAGGTGGGGCCATGGCGGCTCGGCGCGGTGTTTGTCGGCTTCCTCGGAGTGGTGGTCATGCAGCAGCCCTGGGCGGAGGCGCCGGAGGGGGCCGAGGCCTCGAGGCTGGTGCTTTTGCTGCCGGTGATCTCGGCGCTGCTCTACGCGCTTCTGCAGGTGCTCACGCGCAAGCTTGGCGTCACCACCCGGGCCTCGGCGCTGGCGGTGCACTTGCAGGTGATGTTCCTTGTGGTCTCGGCCGGCTTCTACCTCGTGGCGGGCGACGGGCGCTACATGGACTCCTTCGAGAGCGAGGCCGCCCGATTCCTGCTGCGCCCCTGGGTGCTTCCGAGCCCAGGCGACGCGCTGGTCTTCCTGGCCCTGGGCTGCATCTCGGGCTGCGTCGGCTACGCGATGAGCGCCTCCTACCGGATGTCCGATGCGGCAGTGATCGCGCCCTTCGAATATGTC
Organism: Alloyangia mangrovi; assembly: GCF_002300555.2. GTDB lineage: Bacteria > Pseudomonadota > Alphaproteobacteria > Rhodobacterales > Rhodobacteraceae > Salipiger > Salipiger mangrovi. The sequence continues at coordinate 85,909 of NZ_NTHN02000002.1, forward strand.
GGGCTGCCCCTGGCAATTTTCTGGGGCTGGCTGATGTTCGGGGAATGGCCGATCCCCGCTACCTGGATCGGCTGCGCGCTGATCGTCGGGGCGGGGCTGGTGGTCTTCCTGCGCGAACGGTCGCGGGCAGCGCCGCAGCCGGGACGGCGGCGCGGGAGCACCGCCGTCAGGCGCTGATCAGGCGGTGACCGTACTGCGCACGGTGTCGATCATCAGCTGAACGTTCTCGGGATCGGCGTCGGGCGTGATGCCGTGGCCGAGGTTGAAGATATGCGGCCCCTTCGAGAAGGCCTTCACCACCCGCTGCGTCTCGCGCACCAGCGCGTCGCCGCCGGTCACCATGTGCGAGGACGCCAGGTTGCCCTGCACACAGCCGCCGGTCTGCACGTGCTCGGCGGCCCATTCCGGCGTCACGCTGTCATCGACCGCGACGCAGTCTGCGCCGGTGGCCGCGTGGAAACCGATGTAGCCCTCACCCGCCTGACGCGGGAAGGCGATGACCGGTAGGCCGGGGAAGCGGGTCTTCATCTCCTGGGTAATGATGCGGGCGGGCTCCAGCGCGTACTTGCGGAAATCGTCACCCTCGAGCGAGCCGGCCCAGCTGTCGAAGAGCTTGACCACCTCGGCCCCAGCTTCGACCTGCTTGGTCAGATACTCGATGGTGCCCTGCGTCAGCACGTCGAGGATGCCCTCGAAGAGCTTGCGGTTCTCGGCCTTCAGCGCGTGTGCCGGGCCCTGATCCTTGGTGCCGCGCCCGGCGATCATGTAGGTCGCCACGGTCCAGGGCGCGCCGGCGAAACCGATCAACGTGGTTTCGGACGGCAGCTCGCGCGAAAGGATCTTCACCGTCTCGTAGACCGGGTTCAGCGTGTCGTGGATCGCCGCAACCGGCTTCAGCGCGGCCAGATCCGCGTCGGTCTGGATGGTCGAGAGGCGCGGCCCCTCGCCGGTGACGAACCACAGGTCGAGTCCCAGAGCCTGCGGCAGCAGCAGGATGTCGGCAAAGAGGATCGCCGCGTCGAAGCCGTAGCGGCGGATCGGCTGCAGCGTCACCTCGGCGGCGAGCTCGGGGTTGTAGCACAGCGACAGGAAGTCCCCGGCCTTTTCGCGCGTGGCGCGGTACTCGGGAAGGTAGCGCCCGGCCTGGCGCATCATCCAGATCGGCGGGGTGGGCAGGGTCTCGCCGGCCAGCGCGCGCAGGATCGTCTTGGTCATGGGAACCCCCGTCTTTCTCTTGGGTCTTGCAGGTCAATCTCTTGGCGGCGGCAATATGTCAAAACGGCCCCCATTGCCACAGCTTCTCCCGCGACATAAAGCTCTGGCCATGACACGCGAATTGCCCTCTCCCGACCAACCCCTGAAGATCGGCACCCGCGGCTCGCCGCTGGCGCTGGCCCAGGCGCATGAGACCCGCGACCGGCTGGCCGCGCATTTCGACCTTCCCGCCGAGGCCTTCGAGGTGGTTGTGATCAAGACCACCGGCGACGACCGCGCGATGATCGCAGCGGACCGGCCGCTGAAGGAAATCGGCAACAAGGGGCTCTTCACCAAGGAGATCGAGGAGCAGCTGCTGTCGGGCGGCATCGACATCGCCGTGCACTCGATGAAGGACATGCCGACCGAGCAGCCCGAGGGATTGATCCTCGACTGCTACCTGCCGCGCGAGGACGTGCGCGACTGCTTCATCTCGCCGTCGCATTCCGCCATCGCCGAGCTGCCCGAAGGCACGGTGGTCGGCACCTCCTCGCTGCGCCGCCGGGCGCAGCTGCTGCACCGCCGCCCCGATCTGCAGGTCGTCGAGTTCCGCGGCAACGTGCAGACACGGCTGAAGAAGCTCGAGGACGGCGTCGCTGCCTGCAGCTTCCTCGCCATGGCGGGTCTCAACCGGATGAACATGGCCGGAGAGCACATGACGGCCATTGATCCCGAGGACATGCTGCCCGCCGTGGCGCAGGGGGCGATCGGCATCGAGCGCCGTACGGATGATGCGCGCGTCGCCGAGATGCTGAATGCCATCCACGACCGCCCGACGCAGTTCCGGCTGGATGCCGAGCGGTCCTTCCTGCGCACCCTCGACGGCAGCTGCGAGACGCCCATCGCCGGGCTGGCGCTGCTCGAGGGCGACGCGCTCTGGCTGCGCGGCGAGATCCTGCGCCCCGACGGGAGCGAGGCGCTCTCGGGCGAGCGTCGCGGTCCGGTCACCGAGGGCGCGCGGATGGGCGCCGATCTGGCGCGCGAACTGCTGGACCGGGCAGGCGACGGATTTTTCGACTGGAAGAAGAGCTGACAGGTTCAGCCGGGGCGCGGGCCGGAGATGGCCTGCGCCCTGCCGCTCACCTCTCTGGGCAATCCTCTCCGAGCGGCGTGCCGTCATAGGCCTTGTCGCCGCATTCGTTGATCTCTTCCCAGATGTAGCCGTGCCCGTCCTCGGTGACCGCCACGACCCGGTCGATGCCAAACTCGATGTTGCGCTGCGAGGTGTAGACATGCGCTGTGCCGGCAGCGATCTGCGCGCCGATGGCGTCGGAGTCGAAGCAGCCGAACCATGTGGGCGCATTGCGCGGCTCGGCGCCTTCGTAGCGCTCGAACACCGGGTCGAGCGTGTCGGGACGCTCCGAGGTGGTGAAGCAGGCGCGGTATCGGATCGGCGAGGAGGAGGCGTCGATCCCCTCGAAGTCGCGGAACGGGATGTCGCGCGGCGCGCCCCGATCCTGCGGGGTCAGCACGACACGGGCCTCGGCCTCGGGCAGGGGCTCGTAAAAGTAGTAGACCTGCGCGTAGTAGACGACCGCGCCAAAGATCAGCGCGGCCGCAACGATGAAGATCGCGAGGATCTTGCCGCTCACGCGGCGTTCTCCGCCGCCTCGGCGGTCCAGCCGCCCGCCTCGGTGCTGACGAAGGCGTCGGCGCATTTCTTCGCCAGCGTCCGTACCCGACCGATATAGGCCTGGCGCTCGGTGACCGAGATCACCCCGCGCGCGTCGAGCAGGTTGAACAGGTGCGAGGCCTTGATGCACTGATCGTAGGCCGGGTGGGCCATGACGATGCGCTTGCCGGTCTTGGGGTCGTCATGCGTGCGCGCGAGGATCGCCTCGCACTCGGCCTCGGCTTCCTCGAAGTGGCGCAGCAGCACCTCGGTGTTGGCGACGTCGAAGTTCCAGCGCGAGTATTCCTCCTCGGTTTGCCGGAAGACGTCGCCGTATTTCAGCGCGATCGGCGAGTCGGGATCGTTGAAAGGCATGTCCATCACGTGGTCGATGCCGAGCACGTACATGGCCAGCCGCTCGAGCCCGTAGGTCAGCTCGCCCGAGACCGGGTGGCAGTCATGGCCGCCGACCTGCTGGAAATAGGTGAACTGCGAGACTTCCATGCCGTCGCACCAAACTTCCCAGCCAAGCCCCCAGGCGCCCAGCGTCGGGCTTTCCCAGTCGTCCTCGACGAAGCGGATGTCGTGCAGGCTCATGTCGATGCCGATGGCCTCGAGCGAGCCGAGATAGAGCGCCTGCAGGTCCGGCGGGCTCGGTTTGATCAGCACCTGGTACTGGTAATAGTGCTGCAGCCGGTTCGGGTTCTCGCCGTAGCGCCCGTCGGTCGGGCGGCGCGAGGGCTGCACGTAGGCGGCGGCCCAGGGCTTCGAGCCGAGCGCGCGCAGCGTGGTGGCCGGGTGGAAGGTGCCCGCACCCACTTCCATGTCGTAGGGCTGCAGCACGGCGCAGCCCTTGGCGGCCCAATAGGTCTGCAGCCGCAGGATGATCTCCTGGAAACTGCGCGGCTTGCTGCTCTCGCTGCGGATCTCGCTCATGGCATCTTTCCCCTTGCGCGCCGCCTGTGCGGGCGCCCGTCGTCCAATGGTCGGCTGCCTGATTATGCGTGCAACGGTCAAGGGTCAATGCGCCAGCCTGACCATCTTTTGAGATGACGCGAGCGGGGGGGTCTGTTACAGAGTCCTTTCAGAAAACAAGAGACGATCACAAGACCGGGGCCCGAGGAGCGAGTGAAGCCATGTTCAGATCCATACTATTAGCAGGCACTGCGGCCGTCATGCTGGCGCAGGGCGTGGCAGCGCAACAGGGCGAGGTGGTCTATATCCAGATCGAGGCCCAGCCCAGCCTGAACGAGGCCGAGGCGCGTCTGCGCGACTACGCGGGCGGGTTGCGCGACGTGAACGGTTTCTCGTTGGGCGGAGGCTGGTACGGCATCGCGCTCGGCCCCTATGATCCCGAGGTCGCCGCCGAGCAACTGCGGAGCCTGCGGGCCGCGGGCCGCATCCCGCGCGATTCCTATCTCGCCGCCGCCGGCGAATACGGACGGCAGTTCTGGCCGGTGGGTGCGGGCATTGCCGGCACTGCCAGCCAACCGGCCGTCACCGCGGCGCCGCTCGACCCGAGGCCCGATGAAGAGCGCGCGGAGCCCAGCAGCGAGCAGACCGCCGCGCTCGCGCAGGACCTTGGGCAGGACCCTGGCGAGGCGCCGCAGGAGGCTGCCGCCGCCCCCGCCGCCGCGCCCGTCACGACCCCCGAGATCCCCGAGGAGACCGTCTCGGAGGCCCGCCGCAGCGAGGCGCAGCTCAGCGCCGCCGAACGCCAGCAGTTGCAGGTCGCCCTGCGCTGGTCGGGACATTACGACAGCGCCATCGACGGCGCCTTCGGCAATGGCACCCGCATGGCCATGGGCGCCTGGCAGCGCGACAACGGCTACGAGGTCACCGGCATCCTCACCACCCGCCAGCGCGCCGACTTGCTGGGCAAGTACAACGCCGTGCTCGAGGGCACCGGCATGCAGGAGGTGAACGACGCCCGCGCCGGGATCGCCATCGAGCTGCCGATGGGCTTGCTGGAGTTCGATCGCCACGAGGCGCCCTTCGCGATCTACAAGGGCAATGGCACGCTCGAGGGGGCACAGGCGCTGCTGATCAGCCAGCCGGGCGACCGCAAGGCGCTGAACGGGCTCTACGAGATCCTGCAGACGCTGGCGATCGTGCCGGTGAACGGCGCCCGCAACCTGCGCCGTGACGGCTTTACCCTCGCCGGCGAGAACGCGCGGATCACCAGCCACACCGAGGCGGTGCTGCAGGGCGGGCAGATCAAGGGCTGGACGCTGGTCTGGCCGGCCGGCGACGAGGCTCGCTTCGAGCGCGTCGTGAACATGATGAAGACCAGCTTCCGCGTCACGCCCGGCGTGCTCGACCCGGCCTCGGTCAGCGATGACGGCCAGTCGCTTGACCTGGTCTCCGGCCTGCCGATCCGCAAGCCGCGCGAGACCGTGGCGGGCTTTTTCGTCGACGCGCGCGGCACGGTGCTGACCTCTGCCGCCGCCGTGGCGGGCTGCGGGCGGCTCACCCTCGATGGCAGCTACGACGCAGAGCTCCTGCAAAGCGATGCGGAACTCGGGGTGGCGCTGCTGCGCCCGACTGCGGCGCTGGCACCGCGTGGCGTGGCGCGGCTGCGCACCGACATGCCGCGGATCAACTCCGAGGTGGCCGTTGCGGGCTTCCCCTACGGCGGCGTGCTGAGCGCGCCTACATTGACCTTCGGCGCGCTCGAAGACGCGAAGGGTCTCGGCGGCGAGGAGACTCTGGCGCGGCTGGCGGTCGAGGCGACGCCGGGCGACGCGGGCGGGCCGGTGCTCGATGCCGGCGGCGCGGTGGTCGGCGTGCTGATGCCGCGCGATGCAGGCGCCAAGCAACTGCCGGAGAACGTGGCCTTCGCCACCGACGCCTCGGCGCTGCTTGCCTTCCTGCAGGGCGCCGGCATCCCCGGCAACGCCTCGCGGGGCGAGGGTGTCATGGCCCCCGAAGACCTCACCGCCGCCGCCCGCGACATGACCGTGGCGGTCAACTGCTGGGAATGAGCCTCGCAAGGGGCCTGGGCACAGACCTCGGCCCTTCTTCTAGGCGGAAGTATCCCGGGGGGTGAATTCGCCGCAAGGCGAAGAGGGGGGCAGCGCCCCCCCTCTCTCTTTTTCCGATCTGTACTGACGGGCTTCAGGCCCCGGTCACCCGCCAGATGATGTCGCCCACGTCATCGGCCATCAGCAGCGACTTGCCGTCCGGCCCGATGCAGACCCCGACCGGCCGCCCGTAGGAGACGCTCTCGTCCTCGGCGAGGAAGCCCGACAGGATATCGCGCGCCGGCCCCGAGGGTTTGCCGTTCTCGAAGGGCACGAAGACCAGCTTGTAGCCGCTCAGCGTCGAGCGGTTCCACGAGCCGTGCTGGCCGATCACCATGCCGTCCGGGAAGCCGGGCAGGGTGCCTTCGGGCATCCAGCACAGACCCAGCGAGGCGGTGTGCCCGCCAAGCGCGTAGTCGGGCTGGATCGCGCGCGCGACCAGCGCCGCGTCCTGCGGCACGCGGTCGTCGACGATCTGCCCCCAGTAGCAGAAGGGCCATCCGTAGAAGCCGCCATCCTGCACCGAGGTGAGATAGTCGGGCGGGGTCTCGTCGCCGAGCCCGTCGCGCTCGTTGACCACGGTCCAGAGCGCGCCCGTCGTCGGCTCCCAGGCCATGCCCACCGGGTTGCGCAGGCCCGAGGCGAAGACGCGGGACTCGCCGGTGGCCAGGTCCAGCTCCCAGATCGCGGCGCGGCCTTCCTCGGCCTCCATGCCCTCGTCGGCGATGTTGCTGAGCGAGCCGACCCCGGCGTAGATCTTGCTGCGGTCGGGAGAGACGATCAGGCTGCGGGTCCAGTGGCCATGCGGCTTGAACTCGACCAGCTTCCGGCCCTCGCCGGTGAGCGAAGTTGCGCCCTCCTCGTAGGGGAAGGCGACGATGCCGTCGGTGTTGCCGACGTAGAAGGTGCCATCCACAAGCGCCATGCCAAAGGGTTGGTTCTGGTTTTCGAGGAAGATCTCGCGCCGCTCGGCGACGCCGTCGCCATCCTCGTCGCGCCAGAGGGTGATCCGGTTGGCACTGGTGCCGAGCGCCCGCGCCCGGCGCATGGTGGCATGCATGGCGCGGTCGAAGAGGGTCTTCGGCGGACGGCCCTGCTGCATCGCCTCGGCGACCAGAACGTCGCCGTTCGGCAGCACCTCGATCCAGCGCGGGTGCAGCAGCTCCGAGGCAAAGGCGTTGACCTTCAGCCCCGGCGCGGCGGTCGGTGTGTGGCCCGGCTCCCAACCCTTCGCGGTCGGCATCTTCAGGGTCATGATCCCCTGTTTCTTGGCCTCCGGTATGCTAGGATTTGCACCGAACGCCTGTGTGCCCGGCGCGCTTGCGCGCCGAAGTAGAACCATTGTGCCGCCGATCATCGCGGTCACGCGTGCCATGAAGTCCATGTCAGCCCCCAGCCAGTGTTTGCGCGAACCTATCGCAGGCGAGGCGAAGGGCAAAGGGGTAGCGCGACGTTTGCACGCACCCGCACCCGGCGATTGCTCCCTGAGGTCAAGCGCTTGCGGGCATTGAATACGCCGGGCATTTTGCTATCGAGCGCCCCCGTGATCGGCCGAGAGGAGAGACGCCAATGACCATCCGCATTCGTACCGCCCTACTGGGCGCCGCGCTCGCCGGGACCGCCGCAACCTCGGCGGTCGCCGAAGAGTGGCGTCTCAACAACTTCCTGCCGGAGACCCGGCCGGAGACCGCACAGATCGAGCAGTTCGCCGAGGACGTGAACGCGGCGCTCGCCGACAAGGATTTCAAGCTGACCGTCTACAGCGGCGGCTCGCTGGGGCTTAAGAACACCGACCTGCTGCGCGTGCTGCCGCGCGGCGCGGTCGAGATGAGCCTGATGTGGTCGAACTACCTCGGCCGCGACGCGCCGGCGCTGAGCTCGGTCTTCGTGCAGGGCGCGATCAGCACCGTCGACGAGCTGAAGGCGGTGCTGCCGGTGGCGCAGGAGATCTACGAGGAAGAGTACACGGACTGGGGGGTGACCACCGTTGGCTTCGTGGCGATCCCGACGCTCTCGGTCTCGGTCTTCTGCCGCGACGAGCCGATCCACACGCTCGAGGACCTCAAGGGCGTGAAGCTGCGGGTCTGGGCGCGCGAGCAGGTGGAGACCTTCACCAAGCTTGGCGTCGCCGCGCAGATCATCCCGCAGGAAGAGACCTACGTGGCGCTGAAGACCGGCGTGGTGGATTGCGCGCTCTACCCGGCACTTTACGCCAGCACGATCTCGCTGCAGGAGGTGACGAAATACGCCTCCTTCCTCTACCCGATGGCCTCGGCGCCCTACACGCTGGGCGTCGCCACGGACAAGTGGGAGTCCACCGATCCCGAGATCCGGACGGCGATCACCACGGCGGCGGATGCGCTCTGGGAGCGCACCAACCAGTACGACAAGGACGCCGAGGCCGAGATGGCCGCGCGCGAGAAGCTGGGCGAGATGGGCGTGACCTGGGGCGAGGACTTCCCCGAGGCCGACCGGGCGCAGTTCATGGAGGCCGTGTCCGAGACCTGGCAGATGCTCGCCGAGGAAGCCGGTGGCAATGCAATGGACTACCGCGCGCGCGTGCTCGAAGCGCTTGGCCGCTGATCCGCTGCGATGAGGGCGCTGAGACACATGCTGTCGCGGGGGCTGGAGCTTCTGGCCCTCGCCATGGCGCTGCTGGCCGCATTTGCCATGGTGGGGATCGTTGGGATCATCACCACCAGCGTGATCATGCGCCGCTTCTTCAACGCACCGTTGCATGTCACCGAGGACATGGTCGGGCTGATGCTGAGCGCCATGCTCTTCCTGGCCCTGCCGCTGGTGACCCTGCGAGCCGAGCACGTGAGGGTGTCGATCGTCGCCGACGCCTTGCAGAGCCGGATCCCGCGCCTATTGCGCATCGCCGCGATGCTGGTCGGCGTGCTCTTCTTCGGCTGGATCCTGCTGGAGTCCATCCCCTGGTTCGAATTCGCCTGGAAGCGGAACCTGAAGTCCGAGACCGCCCGCGTGCTGCTCTATCCCTGGATGGCGGCTTTGCCGCTCTCGGTGGCGGTGACCTGGGTGATCTTCGCCGGGCGGCTGCTCGGGCTGCTGGCGCCGGAGCGGCCGCACGCGCCCGAAGAGCTGCAATGACCATGACCCCCTCAAAGGACAGGTAGCCCATGTTCTGGACCACGTTGATCGGTGTCATGGTGTTCTGCGCCTCGACAGGCGTCGCGCTTGGCGCGGCGCTTGGCCTCACGGGGCTGGTGCTGCTGCACGTCTATTCCAATGGCGCGACCTCGCTGGCGGTGGATGCGATCTGGAACGTCTTCAACTCTTTCACCCTCAGCGCGGTGCCGCTGTTCATCCTGCTGGGGGAAATCCTGCTGCACAGCGGGGTGAGCAACCGCGCCTATTCCGCCTTCGCACCGCTCTTCCGCCGCGTGCCGGGCGGCTTGCTGCACACCAATATCGCAGTCTGCACGCTCTTCGGTGCGGTCAGCGGCTCGAGCATGTCGACCGCCGCCGCCGTGGGCGCGGTCGCGTACCCCGAGATGGTCCGGCGCGGCTATGACAAGGACGTCATCGTCGGCAGCCTCGCGGGCGGCGGCACATTGGGCCTGCTGATCCCGCCGAGCCTGTCGTTCCTGATCTACGGCGCGCTCACCGAGACCTCGATCGGGCGGCTCTTCATGGCGGGGATCCTCCCGGGGCTGATGATCGGGCTCATGTTCATGGGCTACATCCTCGTCAAGGCGCTGCGCCACCCCGAGATCGCCCCGCGCGACGAGAGCGGCCTGCCGCTGCGCGACATCCTGCGCGGCTTCAGCCAGGTCTGGCCGCTGCTGATGCTGATCGTTGCGGTGATCGGCAGCATCATCGGCGGCATCGCGACCCCCACCGAGGCCGCGGGGCTCGGCGTCGTGCTGGCAACCGTCATCTCCTTCCTTTGGGGAGACCTCACATTGCGCAAGCTGCTCGACGCGGTCTTCCATTCGACGCTGCTCTTTGCGGCGATCGGCTTCGTGGTGCTGGGCGCGACGATCCTCGCGCAGTCGGTGAGCATCCTCGGCATCCCGCAGCAGATCCTGAACGCCGTCGCGACAAGCGGGCTGGGGCAATACACCATCCTCATGATCGTGGTGCTGATCTACCTGCTGCTCGGCTGCTTCTTCGACGGGCTGTCGCTGATGATCATGACCCTGCCAGTGGTCTTCCCGCTGCTGACCGGGCTCGGCTATGATCCGATCTGGGTCGGCGTGCTGATCACCATCGTCATCGAGATCGGCCAGGTGACGCCACCGGTGGGGCTCAATCTCTCGGTGCTGTCGAGCCTGACCAAGAACGAGATCAGCCTCGGCCGGGTGGCAACGGCGACGGTGCCTTACTGGCTCATCCATCTTTTCGCGCTGGTGGTGCTGACGATTTTCCCGGTGATCGCGCTCTACCTGCCCAACCTGTTGTTCTGAGGAAAGGTTTTCTCTCATGGCCCTGAAACTCCGTCCCAAGCGCTTCGGTCCGGTCTCGGTGCTCTTCAACCCCGAAGGCCCGGTGCGCTTCGTCTCGGGCGAGGGCGGCGAGCCGCTGCCCCATCCGCCCTATGACAAGCCGGTACTGACGCTGATGGCGTCGGTGGCGCATTGCCTTGTGGAATCGCTGCGCATCGTCGCCAAGCGTGACGAGGTGGCATTGCCGGCCTATGCGATCACCGTGACCGCCGAGAAGGCCATCGACGAGCCGGGGCGCCTGCAGTCCATGGTCTGCCGCATCGAGGGCTATCTGCCCGAGGAGATGCTGCGCGAGGCCAAGTCAATGTGCACCGTCAGCAACACGCTGAACTGCAAGATCACCCTGGAATGAGGCCGCCATGCCCATGCGCGCGGCTTGTGAAGCCGTGCCGGATGGGGCATGTGACATCATCTTCGTGGCAACGGAAAGGATCGTGTCATGGACTATAGCAAGATGGGCGGTGGACGCCCGGGCTCGAACAAGCCGAAGTTCAGTGCGGAAGACATCAAGCGCGAGGGAAAGGCCGGCACCGGCGGCAAGGCCAGCAAGGAAGAGCTCCTGGCGCGCATGAAGGCGCAGAACGAGGCGAAGAAGAAGGACTGACCCTCGGGTCGGACCAAGGCGGCGTCTCTCGGCCCGGCATCAATGCGGCGTCGCCGGGCTGCCTGGAAAGGCCGCAAAAGCAAAAGGCGCGGGAAACCCCGCGCCTTTCGTCTGTCCGGGAAGTCCCGATCAGTTCTTGGACTTGTCAACCATCTTGCCGGCCGAGATCCAGGGCATCATGCCGCGCAGCTTGGCGCCGGTGGCTTCGATCTCGTGCTCGTCGTTGGCACGGCGCGAGGCCTTGATGGTCGGCTGGCCCACGGCGTTCTCGAGCATGAAGTCGCGGACGAACTTGCCCTGCTGGATGTCGGTCAGGACCGCCTTCATTGCCGCCTTGGTCTGCTCGTAGGGCAGGATGCGCGGGCCGGTGACGTACTGGCCGTACTCGGCGGTGTTCGAAATCGAGTAGTCCATGTTGGCGATGCCGCCTTCATAGATCAGGTCGACGATCAGCTTCACTTCGTGCAGGCACTCGAAGTAGGCCATTTCCGGAGCGTAGCCGGCTTCCACCAGCGTCTCGAAGCCGCAGCGGATCAGCTCGACGAGGCCGCCGCAGAGGACTGCCTGCTCGCCGAAAAGGTCGGTCTCGCACTCTTCGCGGAAGTTGGTCTCGATGATGCCCGAGCGGCCGCCACCGATGGCCGAGCAGTAGGACAGGCCGATTTCCAGCGCCTTGCCCGATGCGTCGTTGTGAACCGCCACGAGGCAGGGCACGCCGCCGCCCTTGGTGTATTCGCCGCGCACGGTGTGGCCCGGGCCCTTCGGCGCCATCATGATGACGTCGACGCCAGCCTTCGGCTCGATCAGGCCGAAGTGCACGTTCAGGCCGTGGGCGAAGGCGATGGCGGAGCCTTCTTTCAGGTTGTCATGCACGTACTTCTTGTAGGTCTCTGCCTGCAGTTCGTCGGGCATGGTGAACATGATCAGGTCGCACCAGGCCGCCGCTTCGGCGATACCCATGACCTGCAGGCCTTCGGCTTCGGCTTTCTTGGCCGAGGGCGAGCCCTCGCGGAGAGCGACGACGAGGTTCTTGGCACCCGAGTCGCGCAGGTTCAGCGCGTGGGCGTGGCCCTGGGAGCCGTAGCCCAGGATGGCCACTTTCTTGTCCTTGATCAGGTTGATGTCGCAATCACGATCATAATAGACGCGCATGGGTCTTTTCCTTCCTTGGTGCAGCCTTGCTGCAGGTCTTGGTTCGAGCGGTTTGTTGCGCCGCTTCGTTGTGAGACGCAATTTACGAACTCGGCGGTGATGAGGGTTGCGTTTTTTCTTGAATATTTCGCCTGAAGATGAAAGATCATTCGCGGAATGATAATTTAACGGCGAAATCATGCTCGACGACACAGACAGGCGCATCCTTCGCCAGTTTCAGGCCGCGCCCGACCTGCCCGGCGCCGAACTGGCGGAGCGGGCAGGGGTCACGCCTTCGACTCTCGCCCGCCGACTCGCTGCCATGCGCGAGAAGGGCGTGCTACGCGGCACGCGCGGGGTGATCCACTGGCCCGCCCTTGGCTATGAGCTCGAGGTCTCGCTGCGCGTGGCGCTCGACAAGACCGTCTCCAGCGCATTCGACGAGTTCATCGCGGCGGCGCGGCAGGTGCCCGAGGTGATCGAGATCCAGACCTTCCTCGGCTCGATCGACGTGCGGCTTGCGGTGATCGCCCGCGACCTTGCACACTATCAGCAGCTCTATCGGGGCCGCATCCTCACCCTGCCGCATATCTCGGACATCGAGGCGCTGATGCACGTGGCACTGGTCAAGTCCGACGAGACGGTACCGCTATGATCGACCTCGATGACATTGACCGTGCACTGGTGCTGGCGCTGGCCAAGGACGCGGGCGCCAGCGCGGGGGCCCTGGGGCGGCGGTTCGGCCTTTCGCAGCCGGCCTGCTGGCGGCGCATCCAGCGGCTGCGCGAGGCCGGAGTGTTTCGCAAGCCCCGGCTGGATCTCGACCTCGAGGCGCTGGGGTTCGGCGTGACGGTGTTCCTCGGCGTGAAACTCGCGACCAAAGGTCGGGTCAGCCTAGAGGACTTCGAGCGCGCCGTTTCGGCCATTCCCGAAGTGCAGATCGTCGAGCACGTGCTCGGCGCCTTCGACTACCGGCTTCGGGTGGTGGCGCGCGACATTCCCGATTTCGAGCGGGTGCTGCGGCGGCGGATCATGACGCTGCCCGGCGTGGGCCGGGTCGAGGCCAACGTGGTGCTGACCGAGGAGCGCCGACCCGGGCCGCTCTGAGCCCGCTCTGCGGCCCGCGACCATCGGAGGTTTTGCCAATCCGCGCGATCCGCGCTAACCCCTTCGCAACAACAAAGGAGGTAGCCATGGCGCTGCGCAAGGATGTGGACCCGACGGGTCTCGACGAATTTTCGGTGGTCTTCACGGATCGCTCGCTCAACCACATGTCCGCCGCGTTCCAGGAGGTCATGCGCGACATCTCTGCGGGGCTGCGCGAGGTCTACGGCGCGGCGGGAATCGCCGTGGTTCCAGGCGGCGGCACCTACGGGATGGAGGCGGTGGCCCGCCAGTTCGGTCGCGGCGCCAAGGCGCTGGTGGTGCGCAACGGCTGGTTCTCCTTCCGCTGGAGCCAGATCTTCGAGGCCGGCGGCTTCGGTGGCGAGGTCACGGTGATGAAGGCGCGCGCCACCGGCAACGGCGCGCAGGCGCCCTTCGCCCCGGCGCCGATCGAGGAGGTCACCGCCAAGATCCGCGAAGAGCAGCCCGACATCGTCTTCGCCCCGCATGTCGAGACCGCCGCCGGGATCATCCTGCCCGACGACTACGTGACCGCGCTCGCTGCCGCCGCGCATGAGGTCGGCGCGCTGATGGTGCTCGACTGCATCGCCTCGGGCTGCGCCTGGGTCGACATGAAGGCGACGGGCGTCGACGTGCTGCTGTCCGCGCCGCAGAAGGGCTGGAGTTCGACACCCTGCGCGGGGCTCGTCATGATGTCCGAGCGCGCTCTGGCGCGTCTGGACGAGACCACCTCGGACAGCTTCGCGCTGGACCTGAAGAAGTGGCGCCAGATCACAGCGGCCTATGAGGCGGGCGGCCATGCCTATCACGCCACCATGCCGACCGATGGCCTGCGCATGTTCCGCGACGCGATGAACGAGACCCGCGAGTTCGGCTTTGCCGAAGCCAAGGCGGCGCAGTTCGAACTGGGCCGCAGGGTGCGTGAGCTGCTCGCGTCCAAAGGGGCCGTTTCGGTCGCCGCCGAGGGCTTCGGTGCCCCGGGCGTGGTGGTCAGCTACACCTCCGACCCCGAGGTGCAGTCGGGCCGCGCCTTTGCCGCCAAGGGTGCGCAGATCGCCGCAGGTGTACCGCTGCAGGTGGATGAACCCGCGGGCTTCTCGACCTTCCGTCTCGGCCTCTTCGGCCTCGACAAGCTCAAGGACGTGGACGCCACCGTGGCCCGTCTGGACAAGGTGCTGGGCGAGGTTCTCTGAGCCTGCCGCAAGACCCCGGGGCGCGCCGAACGGCGCGTCCCCTCTATGAAAAAGCCTGTGCTGCGCGGTCGGGCCCCGTACCCGGACGTTCCCGCGAGATTGGCCATGGTGGCGGCCAGCAGGATGCCCGACGCCTTTGCCACACGCGCCCGGGCCGCAGCCGCTTGTGCGGGCGCTGCCCGCATCGTCAGGCAGGAGGGCGGAGCGTGCTGGTAAAGACGGTCTGCCCGGCTCGGAACCCCGGAAGCAGGTTCGGACCGGGCAGACCTCTGAACCGGGAGCACGGCGGGACCAAGGAGGCCGTGCTTCGGATCTTGCTCGGAGCTTTGCGGGACGGAAGCTACCCTATGCTCCGGCTGTGAGGATGCATCGAGATTCTCGACCAATTGTTGCAGAATGCGAAATTCTGACGCCAAGCAGCGGCAGGGGCGTCCTGGTCAACCGAGCTGTGCCATGACCGCCGGATATCGCGCGACGACCTCTTCCGGGACGGCCTCGGTGCCGAAGCGGCGGCAGACCAGCGCCAGCGGGCTGAGAATCGCGTTGTTGCGGTGCTCTTCGCGGGAAAACAGCCGGGCCGAGACGTAGTTGGTGTGCATCAGGGTGCCCAGGGCCATGCGGCGAGACATGGCCATGGCGGCAAGGCGGCCGCGCAGCGACGGGCTATAGGGATCGCCGAACATCGGCTCGAAGAAGAGCGGTGCCAGGACGGACACGCTGTAGAGCTGCCGCTTGGCCTCGTCGAGGCCGTCGCGGTTGCCCGAGGCGACGAGGATCTGGCATTTGATGGTGAGCGCGTAGAGATGCGATTTGGTCCCGGGCTCGATGAGGTTCAGCGCCTGATCGATACAGGGCAACGCGTCGGGGATCCGGCCCATGTAGGCTCGGATCTGGGCGATCAGCGGCAAAGAGGCCACCAGAGACAGGCTGGCGCGATGTGCCTCTTCGGCGACCTCGAGGGCAAGTTCGGCGTAGCCGCGATCGAGAAAGTGCAGCAGCTTGGCGGCCACGATCGCCTGGTCGGGCCTTTCCTGCACGTAGGGCAGGGCGTCCAGAACCAGGGCCTCGATCTGATCCTCGTCCTCCCTGCGGTGGTCCACCCCGTCGGCAAAGAGCCTGTGGCCCAGCATGATGTATTTCGTGTGGAGATGCGCAGCATGCATGATCCGGAGGCTCGCGTCGTCGGGAGAGGCCTCGCGCAATTCGACGATACGGCGCTCTGACTGCCGCCACTCGAGCAGGTAACGGCGGTCGTTCGCATCCGATTTTGCGCTCAGCTTGGCGATGCTCTCGGTTGGCGAGGCCTCGGCTTTCCATTGCCAGAAACCGGCGGTATACATCGCCACGGGCAGCGGCCCGTCGGCCTCCGTGGCGCTCGCCTTCGCGTGCCAGGCGTCGTTGAGCAGTCGCCGCACGAAGCGGGGCAGGGCCCCCGTGTCCCCCTGCAGGTCGCTCTGGTCGGTTTCGAGCGTCAGGCGGTTCATCGCGAGGATGCGGCCGGAACCGCAGAGCTTGACCGCGGCCACGCAGTTAATCTGCCCCGCCTCGGATAAGAAGGTCAGCTCGATCATCTGGCTGGGTCCGGTTCCGGAGGCACCGGTGCGCACCTGGGCGTCGGGCATGAAGATGACGCTCGGCCCCTCGAGCAGTTCGCCCTTTACGACCTCGTGCAATCGTCGCGCGAAGCTCTCCGCGCGGGGTCGGAGCGGGCCGAGCAACTCGAGCCCGTTCAGCGGCCCCACGAGCAGGTCGGCGCGGACCGGCTCGCGCAGCATCGCAGGGGGGCCGGCGACCCAGACGTAGCCCTCGCCGTAGCGGGTGGCGATAAAGCGGGGGCTGCGGGCATTGTCGGACAGCTTGCGGCGCAGGCGGTTGATGACGAAATCGATGTTGCGCTCGCTGCGGTCGGAGCCGACTTCGGTCAGCGCGTCGAGCAGCATTTCCCGGGTGGCGATGCGGTCCGGATGCCGAGTGAGCAGCGCGAGCGCGCGGGCCTCGGACCGGGTGAATCGCAGGGTTTCTCCGTCGCCGGTCTGCGCGGATGCGAAATCTTCAGCGAAAGTGAGCGGGCTAAATTGTTCGGCGTTTGAAATGGGGCGCTCCGCGATTTCACGAGATTGGTCACATATTCCTGTAGAAATTTACGATTTCTTGGCAATTGCCTTTATGGTAGCACAATCTATCGCATTTCTCGTCTTCTTGAACCTGTCGATTTCTGTCCTCGGAATAATAGCGCTTGTTGCCGCAAAGAGAGAGTGCCAAGTATGCCCGCTTCATTCGCTTTTAGGTTGAATATCATAGCAGTTTTCGTTATATTTTTCATAACGTTAGAACCGCATAGGGCCGCGGCGCAGTCTTTTTTTTGCTGATTTTGTCGTGGATCCGGTGACTGGAGTGGATCGCGGCTCGACCTCTCAGGTGCGCAAGGTCGATGAATTCACCGCCGTCGCCACGATTTCGTCCACCGGCTCGGAGCCGATCGGACGCTACATCGGGTCTCTGGGCATGTCCGTACCATTTTCTACAGAATACGGTAGCCAGATCGATGTTCTCGGGGTGATCGGTGGGCCGGATGTCGACGGCGGGCTGGAGCTGCGCGCGGGTGGGCTCGGGTATCGGCTTGGACTCGGCATCGGCACGACGGTCTACGTGAACTATGACCACGGCGATTACCAGCTCGGCACCAACGAGCTGATGCCGCTGGAGGTGAAGGGCGTGCACGAGACGCTGGCACTCGGGCTGCGCCATGTCTGGTTGCTTGGGCAGGACAGGCTGACCGCTTCGGTCGAGCTGGCGGCAAAGCAGCGTACCGACGAGATGTTGGGGTTCGACGTGACCGACGAGGACCTGCGGCTTCTGCGGATCGGGCTGATGCATGAAACCGGCAAGCCCTTTGCCTTCCGCCGCCGACTTGCGCTGTCGGTGACCAAGGGGCTGTCGGGCTTCGGCGCCTCGCTCGCCGGAAACCCGCTGCCGAGTGCGCGCGGCGTCACGCCGGACTTCCTGCGCGTGGCCTTCAGCGCCGAGGTCTCAATTCCGCTCCCGGGCGCCACCTACGTGAATGGCGGGGTGATTGGTCAGTTCACCGAGGACAGCCTGCCGGTCACGCAGCGCTGCGGCTATGGCACCAACGCCTATTCGCGCGGCTTTGACCGAAGCTATGTCTTGGCGGACCGCTGCTTCGGCGGGCGGATCGAGCTTGCGCATGACTTCCAGCCGCCAAGCATGGCCACCGGTGCGCTGCGCCGGACGCAGGGCTTCGTCGGGCTCGACGGCGGACGGCTGCGCAATATGGGCAGCCCGGTGTTCACCGGTGAGCGAGACGGTTGGTCAAGCGCCAGCTGGGGCGTGCGCACCCTGCAGGGCAACTTCCTCGGAGAGCTCGCGCTGACGCATGTCACATCCGAGCCCGAGGGTGTCACGCCGCAGGATGAGACACGCCTCTGGTTTCAGGCAGCCTACCAGTTCTGACGGCTGCGGGGATCACCCGACCGCGAAGTCGCGGCGGGTGGCCTCCTTGATCTCGATTGAGAAGCCCGGAGCGGAGCGCCCTGTAGGCCCCGTTCCGCACCACGCAGGGAGCGGTGAAATGCTCGTGCAGGTGGTCGACGTATTCGGTGCGGCGGTCGTCCTTGGCGCCGCAGACGGCCACATAGTCGATCATGCTCAGGTGCTGGACATACTCGCAAAGCCCGACACCGCCGGCGTGTGGCCAGACCGGCAGCCCGGCCTTCGCGGCCATCAGCTGCACCGCGAAGACCTCGTTGAGCCCGCCGAGGCGACAGGCGTCGATTTGCACCACGTCGATGGCGCCGGCGGCGATGAACTGTTTGAACATCACCCGGTTCTGGCACATCTCGCCGGTCGCCACCTTGATCGGGGCGACCCCCTCGCGGATTGCCTTGTGGCCAAGGATGTCATCGGGGCAAGTCGGCTCTTCGATGAACCAGGGCTTGGCAAAGGACAGGCGGTTCACCCAGTCGATCGCCTGGGGCACCTCCCAGACCTGGTTGGCGTCGATCATGAGCGTGACCTCGGGCCCCAGCTCCTCGCGGAAGATGGTCAGGCGGCGGATGTCGTCCTCGACGTCGCGGCCGACCTTCATCTTCACATGGGTAAAGCCCTGTGCCCCCGCCTCGCGGCAGAGTCGCCGCAGCTTGTCATCGGGATAGCCGAGCCAGCCGGCCGAGGTGGTGTAGCAGGGATACCCTTCCTCGAGCAGGGTGGCGATGCGGGCGGGTTTTCCGCGCGCGGCCTCCTGCAGCAACTCCAGCGCCTGCGCGCTGTCGAGGAAGTCGGTCATGTAGCGGTAATCGGGAATGCGGGCGAGCTCTTCGGGGCTCATCTCGGACACGAAGCGCCAGACCGGCAGACCGGCCTCGCGCGCCATCAGGTCCCAGACCGCGTTGACCAGCGCCCCGGTTGCGAGGTGGATGACGCCCTTTTCAGGCCCCACCCAGCGCAGCTGGCTGTCGCCGGTGATTTCGCGCCAGAAGGCACCGGGGTTGGCGCGGATATCGTCGGTGTCGCGGCCGATCACCTGTCCCTTCAGCGCTTCGATGGCGGCGACGCAAAGCTCGTTGCCGCGCCCGATGGTGAAGGTCAGCCCGTGGCCCTCGTGTCCGCCGTCCGTCTCCAAGGTGACATAGGCGGCCGAGTAGACCGGATCGGGGTTCATCGCGTCGGAGCCGTCAAGCCCGCCTTCCGAGGGGAAGCGCAGGTCCCATGTCCGCAGGCCGGTGATCCGGGTCATGCCGCAGCAACCTCTTTCTTTTGCACTACGTAGATATGCTCGCAGGCCAGCACCACCTCGCCCTTCTGGTTCAGCACCTGCACCGTCTCGAAGAGCTTGCCGGACTGCGGGCGCTTGGGGTCGTCCTCCTTGCGGGCGGCTGTGATGCGGGTGCGGATGGTGTCGCCGATGAACACCGGCTTCACGAAGCGCAGCCGGTCGTAGCCGTAGGAGAAGGCCAGCGGGTTGATCTCGGTCGCGGTGAGCCCGACCCCGATGGCGAAGATCATCGTGCCATGGGCGATGCGCCCGCCGAACTCGGACTTGGCCATGAACTCGGCGTCCATGTGGTGCGGGAAGAAATCGCCGGTGTGCCCGGCGTGGACGACGAAATCGGTCTCGGTGATGGTGCGGCCGTAGGTCTCGCGGACCTCGCCGATCTCGATCTCTTCAAGGTAGCGGGGGCGTTCCATCACGGGGTCTCCTGAATGGCGGTCAGCGGCGCGGCGGAGGCGGCATAGCAGGCCTCGACCAGTGCCATGGTGCGCCAACCGTCGGAGACGGGGGCAATCAGCGCCTCCTCGCCCGCGGCGGCGCGCTGCAGGTTGTGCATGCGGCCGGTGAAGCTCTCGGTGAACCACGAGCCGGTGAGCGGGATCGTCCGCCAGCCGCTGCCATCGTTGATCTCGAGCACGTCAGGCTCGCCCTTCGGATAGTCGAGGTTGACCCCCAGCTTCATGAAGGCCGCGCCCTTGGTGCCCGCGACGCGCAGCTCGCAGGCCTGGTGCGGGCGGCCGAAGTCCCAGTCGTGGTTGACCGACAGAAGGCAGCGCAGGTCGGGACCATAGTCGAGGATCGCCGCGGTGCGAGTCTGGGCGACGGCGTGGCTCGGATGGCCGAGGGTGCGGGCCGAGACTCCCCGCGGCTCGCCGACGAGGTGGCGGATGAGGTCGAGGTAGTGGATCGAATGCATGGCTATCTCGATCCGCGGCAGTCCCTCGAGGAAGGTCCAGAGGCCCCAGGGCGTGGCCAGAACGCCGTGCATCTCGATATCGACCACCTGGCCCAGCAGGCCCTTGTCGATGGCATCCTTCAGCGCGACCGCCATGGGGGCAAATCGCAGCTGGAAGTTCATCGCAGCCAAGAGGTTTCGCTCGCGGCAGATCCGCAGTACCTCGGTGGCGCCCTCAAGAGTGCTGCCCATGGGCTTCTGGATCAGCACCGCTGCGCCTTCGGGCAGCGTCTCGAGGATGCCGGCATGAGCATCGGGCGGGGTGGCGAGGTCGAAGACCGCGCCCGGCATCGCAAGCGCCTCGGAGACGGTGAGCGCTCGGGTGCCGTGCTCGGCGGCCAGCGCCTCGGCCTTGGCACGGTCGGGATCGGTGATGCCCGCCACCTCGTAGCCACCCGCCGCCCAGGCGGGAAGGTGGGCGTCACGCACGATGGAGCCCGCGCCGAAGATGACGATGGGGCGGCGGACACTCGGCGTGTGCCAGTCCTGTTTGAGTGTGGTCATGGGGCGTCCTCAGTCGCGCAGGGTTAGGCCGGTCTCGGCGTCGAAGAGATGCGCGCGAGAGAGATCAAGATGGAAGCGCAGCAGCTCGCCGCGCTTCACGGAGCGCGGGTTCAGCATCCGCGCGGTCCAGCTCTGCCCACCGAGCTCGGTGAACAGCAGCGTCTCGTTGCCGAGGGGCTCGGACAGCATCACCGGCAGTTCGCGGCTTTCCACCGCGTGGCCGCTCTCGCTGTGGATGCCGTGCCCCTCGGGGTAGATGTCATCGGGGCGCAGACCGAGCACAACGCGGCGCCCTTCGGCGACGTGGAAGGCGGTCGGCAGGGGCAGTTCGGTGCCATCCTCGAGCCGCAGCGCGCGCCCAGCCGTCACCACCGCCTCGGCCATGTTCATCGGCGGCGAGCCGATGAAGCTCGCGACGAAACGCGAGGCGGGTCGGTTGAACACCTCGTCGGGCGTCCCGACCTGCTCGATCACCCCGCCGCGCATGATGACGATGCGATCCGCAAGGGTCATCGCCTCGATCTGGTCGTGGGTGACATAGACCACCGTCGAGCCGAGCCGGGCGTGCAGCCGCTTGATCTCGGTGCGCATCTGGCCGCGCAGCTTGGCGTCGAGGTTGGACAGCGGCTCGTCAAACAGGAACACGTCCGGGTCGCGCACGATGGCGCGCCCCATGGCGACACGCTGGCGCTGGCCGCCCGAAAGCTGCGCCGGGCGGCGCTCCAGCAGAGGCTCGATCTCGAGGATGCGCGCGGCCTCCTTCACTGCCGTGTCGATGGTCCCGGCGTCGCGCCCGGCGATCTTCAGCGAGAAGCCCATGTTCTCGGCCACCGTCATGTGCGGGAAGAGCGCATAGCTCTGGAACACCATCGAGATGTTCCGGTCGCGCGGCGGCAGGTCGTTGACCACCCGGTCGCCGATGCGCAGCTGGCCGCCCGAGATGTCCTCGAGCCCGGCGATCATCCGCAGCGTCGTGGACTTGCCGCAGCCCGAGGGGCCGACCAGCGCGACGAATTCGCCATCGGCGACGTCGAGGTCGATCCCCTTCACCGCGTGGAAGCCGCCGTATTTCTTGTCGAGGGAGGAAAGTGTCAGCGTGGCCATGTCTTATCCCTTGATCGCGCCCGAGGTCAGGCCCGAGACGAGGTGCTTCTGCACCGCGTAAGTCAGAAGAAGCGCCGGGATGATCATCACCACGGCGAGCGCGCACATGCCGCGCCAGTCGATGGTGAACTCGGCGGTGTAATCGAGCAGACCCACGGGAAGGGTCTTGCTGTCGGTGGAGCGGGTGAGCTGGCTGGCCAGCGCGAACTCGTTCCACGAGGTGAGGAAGGCGAAGATGCCGGCGCTGGCGATGCCGGGGCGGGCGAGCGGGAACTCGACCTGCCAGAAGGCCTGCCAGCGGGTGCAGCCGTCGATCTGCGCCGCCTCGGCCAGATCGCGCGGAACCTGCCGGAAGAAGCCGTCGATCAGCCAGATGGTGAAGGGCACGTTGAGCGCGGTATAGGCGATGATCATGCCCGCGTGGGTGTCGATGAGCCCGGTCTTGGCGTAGAGGAAGAACAGCGGCAGCGACAGCGCGATGCCGGGCACCGTGCGGGTCAGCATGAGCCCGAGGAACCAGGCCGACTTGCCCTTGAAGCGGTAGCGCGCGAAGGCGTAGCCGCCGGACATGCCGATCGCCAGCGAGATGATCGTCGAGGTCACCGCGATGATCACCGAGTTGCGGAAATACGAGATCACCGGGATCCCGCCCTGTCCAACGCCCGAGAACATGTCGACATAGGCATCGAAAGACAGCTCGCGCGGGATCCAGACCGGCGGCTTGGCCATGATCTCGACCGTTGGCCGCAGCGAGTTGAGCACGATCCAGAGCCCGGGCAGGCAGATGATCAGCATCGAAATGAAGAGCGCCACGTTCAGCGCCCAGGCGGAGCCGCGCTTCTTCAGCCGTGCGGAGGCATTCGCGTCCATCACCAGTCCCCCGCGACCTGCGCCCGGGCCTTGCCGAGCTTGGAGAAGAAATATGCCGTGAAGGCGACCGAGAGCAGGATCGCGACATAGGACATGGCATTGGCCATCCCCATGCGCGCGTCCGAATAGGCGGTGCGGGCGATCAGCGTCCAGAGCACCTCGGTCCGGCCCGCGGGGCCACCGTCGGTCATGATCTTGATGATGTCATAGGCCCGCGCAACGTCGAGGCTGCGGATGGTCATCGCGATGAAGGCGAAGGGCATCAGGAACGGCCAGGTGACATAGCGGAAGGTCTGCCAGGGCGTGCAGCCGTCGACCCGGGCCGCCTCCTGCGGCTCGCGCGGCATGGCCATGAGACCGGCAAGGATGAAGATCGCGAAGACCGCGGTCGAGGACCAGATCTCGGCGGCGGCAATCGCGAGGAAGGCCAGCTTGCCGTCGATCAGCCAGGGGATCGCCTTGTCGGTGAAGCCCAGCGACTGCAGGGCGTTGTTCACCAGCCCGACGTTGTCGTTGAACATGAACTTGAACTGGAAGCCGACGAGGATGGGAGAGAACATCATCGGGAACATCAGGATGGTGCGCAACAGTCGTTGCCCGCGGGTCTGCCGGTCGACCAGCAGTGCGAGCCCGAGCCCGATCAGCATCTCGAGGTTCAGCGCCACGGTCAGCAGCAGCACGGTGCGGCCGAAGGCGATCCAGAAGTCGAGGTCACCGAAGATGCGCTGGTAATTGCGAATGCCGATGAACTGGTAGACCGTCTCGGGCTTGGTCAGGCGGAAGGGGGTGAAGCTCGACCACAGCGACAGCAGCAGCGGCACCACCACCACGGCGGAGAGCACGATCACCGCAGGCAGCAGCAGCACGATGTGGGGGGGGGAGGCGCGAGGCCTTCATCTTGGTCTCCTGTCAGGGGAGTCGGGCCGCGCGGACGCGGCCCGGTCTTGGGATGCGGCTCAGAGTTCGCCGGCGTCCTCTAGGATGGCGGTTGCTTCCTTGGCGGCCGTGTCGAGCGCGTCCTGCGGGCTCTTGTCGCCAAGGATGGCGGCCTGCAGTTCCGGGTAAAGCACGTTGGTGATCTCGATCCAGCTCGGCGTCTGCGGCACCGGGAAGGCGGTCTCGGCAGCGGTCTGGAAGGCCTTCAGCACCTCGGTGCGGTAGGCATCACCTTCGGCGGCGGAGATCACATGTTCCCAGACAGACTGGCGCGAGGGCAGCGGCCCGGCCGAGCTTTCCAGCTTCTGGCTGTCCTCGTTGGTCAGGAACCAGACCAGCGAAGCGGCGGCCTCGGGGTTTTCGCAGTCCTGCGTGACGGAGAAGCCGTGGAAGCCCGACCAGCCCGAGCGGATGCCCGCAGAGCCCTTCGGCGGCGGCGCGACGCCGACATTGCCCGCGACCTTGGAAGCCGAGGGGTCGTTGAAGAACCCGGCCCAGCCCGGCCAGTCGAGGTTCAGCGCGACGGTGCCCGAGGCGAACCCCTGTCCCAGATCGTCCCAGAGGTAGTTCGGCACGCCCGCGGGCACGGCCTTGGCCTGATAGAGATCGACGAACCAGTTCAGCGCCTCGACACCCGCTTCCGAGTTGAAGGCGGGGCGGCCATCGGCGTCAAGGAACTCGCCGCCGTCGGCCACGAGGATCTCGTAGAAGCGCCCGGCGATGGCCTCTTCCTTGCCGGCGTATTGCGTGCCGTAGAAGTTCGGTGCATCGGCGAAGAACTTGGCCTGATCGGCAACCTGGTCCCAGGTCTCGGGCACCGCCAGCGGATAGCCGTATTCCGCCTCGAAGGCGGCGGCATCGGCCTTCTCGTAGAGGTCCTTCTGGTAGTAGAGCGCCGAAACGTCGAACTGCGCGCGCGGCAGCATCACCAGCTTGCCGTCGAGCGTCGCCGACTGGATGTTGCCCGGCACGAAGTCGGCCAGCGCCTCCTCGGGCAGGTACTCGCGCAGATCGACGTAGATGCCCGGGTACTGCGGCGCAAAGGACGAGTGGTTCGAGCCGACGCACCAGCCAAGCTGGCCGGTGGCGATGTCGGACTTGATCTCGCGGTCGAGCTCGAAGTGGTTCTTCTTCGAGATCACCTCGACCTTGGCGCCGGTCGCCGCCTCCCATTCGGCGATGCGCGCGTAGAGCGGTTCGTATTGCTGTCCGCCGATGAGCTTGGCCTGAATGGTCACGCCCTCGAAGCTGCCCGGCAGATCCTGCGCAGAGGCGGCGGTCGCCAAGGCAAGCACTGCCGCCGAAGCGGTCGTCAGATATTTCATGGTTCTCCTCCCTGAAAATCCGCGAGGGGTATCCCCTCACTTATGGATAATCTATTCATATGCAAATACAATGGAGGCCGCCTGTCAAGGAATTCCGCTGGAGGCGCAGAGCGTATTCTTATATGAATGATGCAATTCACAGAGAGCAGCATGACCGACACCAATGACCGCTACCGCGCGCCGGCGCTGGACAAGGGGCTCGACATTCTCGAGCTGCTTGCCGGGATCGAGGGCGGGCTCACCCAAGCCGAGATCGCCAAGGCGCTCGGCCGCTCCCCCAACGAGTTTTACCGGATGCTCGAACGACTCGCCCGGCGCGGTTACGTCGCCCGGGTCGAGGGTGACCGCTACGCGCTGACGCTGAAGATGTTCGGCATGGCGCAGTTCCACGCGCCGACGCGGCGGCTGGCCTCGCTGGCGACGCCGCTGCTGCGCGATCTGGCTGCGCGCACCCGGCAGGCGAACCAATTGGTGGTCTTCGACCGCGGCAACGCGGTGGTCATCGCGCAGCAGGAGGCGCCGGGCTACTGGGGCATCTCGATCCGCGTCGGCAGCCACATCAACCTCTTCGACACAGGCTCTGGCAACGTCCTGCTGGCCTTTGCCAGCCCCGAGCGGCGGCGGGCCATGGTGGCCGAGAACAGCGACACCGGCGCCCCGGCACGGGAAATCCCCGCCGAGCTGGAGGCCCGCTTCGAGATCGTCCGCGCGCGCGGCTACGAGGTGAAGCCCTCGGCGCAGACGCTGGGCGTCACCAACCTCTCGGCTCCGGTGCTGGCGCCGAGCGGCGAGGCCATCGCCGCGGTCACCATTCCCTACCTGCCGCTGGTCGACCGCGAATCCGCGCCCAGCCCCGAGGAGGCGACGCAAGCGTTGGTCGAGACCACCGCGGAACTGTCGCGATTTGCCGGATATGGTGCTGAGGGGGAGACATTCGCATCTGAATGATCCATTCTTGGGTGAATGACTTGCTCAGGGAGGAGCACATGCAAGAGCCCGCCATTCTGGACAGCCACCTTCACCTGGTGCGTCGCGACCGGCTTGATTACCCGTGGCTGTCCGGCGCCCCGGCGCTCGACCAGGACTGGCTGCTGGAGACCTACGCCGAGGAGGCCCGCCGCATCGGCATCGGCGGCGCGATCCACATGGAGGTGGATGTCGCCGACGCGCGGATGGAGGACGAGACCGCCTGGATCGAGGAACTGGCCGCCAGCGGCACCTTCCCGATCCGCGGCGCGATTGCCGCCTGCCGCCCCGAGGCAGTCGACTTTCCGGGCTTTCTCGAACGCTCTGCCGCACGTGCGCTGGTGGTCGGCTTCCGGCGCGTGTTGCACGTGGTCCCGGATGAAGTCTCGCAGGGCGATCTCTTCCGGCAGAACATCCGCCTTCTCTCCGGTCCCGACCTGCCCTTCGACCTCTGCGTGCTCGCCCGGCAACTGCCGCTGGCGATCGAGCTCGTCGACTCGGCGCCCAACACCCGCTTCGTGCTCGACCACTGCGGTGTGCCGGATATCGCGGGCGGGCAGTGGGATGCCTGGGCGCGCGATCTGGCCGAGATCGCCAAGCGCCCGAACGTCAGCGCCAAGATCTCCGGGGTCGTCGCCTATGGCGGCGCGGGCTGGACGCTGGACGAGCTGACCCGCTGGGTCACCTACACAGCCGAGACCTTCGGGCCCGATCGCATCTGCTGGGGCGGCGACTGGCCGGTGAACACGCTGGGTGGCGGGCTCTCCACCTGGGTTGCGGCCACCCGCGCGATCTTTGCCGGCTGTAGCGCCGAGGAGCGCGCCGCGCTCTATGCAGGGAACGCGGCGCGCATCTGGTCGCTCTGAGCCTCAGAAAGTCGCGGCGAAAAGCCTGTCGAGGTCGTCCATGGCGGCCTCGAACGCGCCGTTCTTCAGCGCGGCGTTGATCCGCTCCGAGGCCTCCTGCTGGAACGGCATGTAGCCATCGTGTCGGGGGCGCATCCAGGCAGTATCCAGCGTCGCCAGCGTGCCCGAGTAGAAGCCGCCCGCGCCGGCATCCACCACCGGCGAAATCCACGCATCGCGGTGCCCGGCCTGTCCGCCCGCCGAGGCCCAGAGCCCGGCCTGCGCCCCGGGCGCTGCGGCGTGGCGGGCAAAGGCGATGGCTTCCTCGGGGTGCCTGCAGAATGCCGAGACGGCCAGCCCCGTGCCGCCGAGCGCGCTGCCCTTCGGTCCGGCGCCGGGTGCGGCCTCGGGGATGTCGTGGAAGGTCACGCGGTGCGGCAGCGCATCAGGCAGCGAATAGCTGATGTAGCCGTAGATCAGTGGAGCGCAGGCGACGCGGCCCCCCTGCGCCATTGCCCCCAGCACGGCGATCGGGTCCATGCCGAAGCAGGCGGGGTCGACTTTCTCAGCCAGCGCCTGCAGCAGCTCGAGCGCGTGCAGGCCGCCGGCGCGGTCAACAAAGGGCGCGCTGCCGTCCACCCGGCAGGGATGCCCGAGGTTGGCGCAAAGCGTGTAGAAGCTCATCAGCACGTGCGGGGGGGCGCAGCGGGATCATCACGCGGCCATCCTCGGCGAGACGCATCACCTCGTCCCATGTGGTCACCGGCGTCGTCAGGTCGGGGCGGACCGCCTGCACCTGCGCGGCGGCATCCACTGGGTAGGCCCATTGGCTACCTTGCCAGGTATAGCTCTCGTACGACCGGCCAAGCGATCCGGCGGCGATCTCCGGCGCGTCGGGCAGGGGGATCAGGCAAGCCTCGCCGGTGATCTGCCCGACGTGCGGATGGTCGATGATGACGAGGTCGTAGGCCTTGGCGAGATCGAGCACCGGGTAGCTCTCGAAATCCTGCAGCGAGCGTCGGTCCCAGCAAATGGAGACGCCGTGCTCGGCTTCCCACTCGCGCGACAGGGCGGCGAGCGGATCGTAGCCGCGCGGGTGGTCCCAGGTCATGCCCTTGAAAGAGATCATAGTCCGAACTCCTTGCGGATCGTGTCCGAGTGCTCGCCGACGCGCGGCGCGGCGCGGTGGCCCGCCGGACGGCGGCCGTCGATGGTGAGTGGCGCGCGGGTGGTGTCGATGCTGACCCCGTCGTCGCGGGTCACGGTCTGCAGGAGGTCAAGCCGGGTGAAGGCCTCGGCCTGCATCAGCTCGGACCAGTTGAGCACCTCCGAGCACCAGATGTCGGCGGGCTGCAGGATGGCGAGCCAGTCGGCCACGGTCTTCTCGGCGATGCGCTCGGCCAGCCGCGCCTTGATCGCGTCGCGGGCGCTGAAGGCGTCGCTCGCCGGGCGCCCGGCCAGTTCGGGCAGCTCCAGCAGCTCGGCCAGCCGGTCGAGCGGAGTCATCGCCAGCGCGAGATAGCCGTCCCGTGCCGCGTAGACGCCGTAGGGGGCGCCGAGATAGGCGTGGGCGCCATTGGTCTGCGAGCGGGTGGGCAGGCGGCGGCCGTCGTTGAGCCAGGTGGTCAGCACCTCGAATTGCAAGTCGACCAGCGCCTCGAGCAGGCTGGTCTCGATGTGCCGCCCGATCCCGTCGATGCTGCGCCGCACCAGCGCGGCGAGAATGCCTTGCGAGAGCGCCACCCCGGCGAACATGTCGCCCACCGCGAGCCCCATGGGCACCGGCCCCTGCGCCGCGTCGCCGGTCAGCCACATCAGCCCCGAGCGCGCTTGCGCCAGCAGATCCTGCCCGGGGAATTTCACCCAGGGGCCGTCATCGCCGTAGCCCGAAATCGAGCCGTAGACGAGCCGCGGGTTGAGCTTGTGCATGTCCTCCCAGCCGACGCCGATGCGGTCCGCCACGCCCGGCCGGAAGTTCTGGATCATCACGTCGGCCTGTCCCACCAGCCGCTTCAGCGCGGCGAGATCGGCGGGATCCTTGAGGTCGAGCGCGAGGCTCTCCTTGCCGCGGTTGATGGCGTGGAAAATCGTCGAGTCGCCGCCGATCTCGGTGTCCGACAGGTAAAGCTGCCGCGACAAGTCCCCGGCACCGGCGCGCTCGATCTTGATCACCCGTGCGCCGAGATCGGCCAGCCGCAGCGAGCAATAGGGGCCGGAGAGGAACTGGCTGAGGTCGACCACCAGCAGCCCCTCGAGGGGGCGCTCGGGCAGGGCCGCTGCCGGGCTGTGGGCGGTCTCGGTCGGGGGGCTCGCGGTCATCTGGCGCTCATTCTTCTGTGAAATGTCTGCTCACATATGAATGACCGCTTCACCCATGGTGCGTCAAGCCCGATGCCGCGGCACCGATACAAAAGCACGCGGGCCCTGTCTTCGGGACCCGCGTGCGGAATGCTCTCGGAACGGCTTGCTCAGCCCAGATTGCCCTCGAAGATCGCCAACTCGCGCGTTGCCGCCTGCTTGGCAAAGGCGCGGGCGGCCTGGTAGTCGGGGTCGTCGTAGCAGGCCCGTGCTACGTCGAGGCTCTCGAATTCAACCAGCAGGATGCGCGACTTGTCCCCGGCCTCGACCAGTTCGGGCGCCTCGTTGCCGCGCCGCACCCTGGCGCCGTATTTCGCCGCGATGGGCGCCCAGAGCCGCCCATATTCCGCCTGCGCCTCGGGGTCGGTCACATCGGTGCCGAGCACCAGCCAATAGCCTTTCATCCGGGTTGTCCTTCCCTTTTCGGATCGTGTCGCGGCAGGTCTAACGCGGTGGGTCCGGCGCGGGAAGGGCCGGGAGGCGGGCACGCGAAACCCTCCCGCAGCGATCTGCCGCGGGAGGGCGAAGGGCGCGGGAGGGATCAGCGCTCGGTCGGATGGCCGGCGTCGATCCAGCCCTGCGTGCCTGTCTCGACGAAGGCAACCCGCGCGACGCCCGCCTTCACCAGCGTATGGGCGGCGAGCGCGCCCATCGGGCCGGCCTGGCAGGCGGTGATGACTTCGCCCTTGTGGTAGGTGATCTGAGGCGGGATCTCCCCTGCCTCGAGCCGCTCCAGCGGTGCGAGGATCGCGCCGGGAATGCGCCCGGTGGTCCTGGCGATCGCCTCGGCGGGGCGGGGGTCGACGAAGAGCGCGCCCCCGGCGTGGCGGGTTGCGGCCTCTTCGGCGGTGATCGAACGGACGGCCGCACGGGCCTCTTCGACGTGGGTGTTGAAGCAGTTTGCCATTGGAGGGGTCCTTTGTGGGTGGTGAAGATGCGGCGGCGCCGCAGGGTGAAATCAGAGGGGAAAACTCAGGCGGCGGCGGGCAGCGCGGCTTGCCGCACCCGCCATTCCCGGTGCAGCGCAGCGGCGCCGATGCAGGCCGAGAGCAGCGCACCCATGAGTCCGGGCAGGGCGCCGACCACGAGGTCGTAGCCGATGCCGAAGGGCGCGGCGCAGAGCAGGATCGTGCGCATCCGCAGCGTGTCGCCCTGCATCCGGCCGATCATCACCAGGCAGCAGGCGGTCATCGCAAGGCCCGAGGCGAGCCCGCACCAGGTCAGCGCCGTCACCAGCCAGACCAGCGGCAGGAATACGAGCCCCATGTGGCGCAGCCAGGGGCGGTCCCCGGCGGCGAGGGCGATGAGCGTCTGGGTCGCGCCGATGGCGCAGACGCCGGTGCCGCTCCACTGGCCCAGCAGCGCGTATTGCGCGGCGTAGCAGCCGGCGATGCAGGCCTGCGCCGAGAGCATATGGCGGCGCTGCCGGAAAAGCGGCTAGACCAGTTGTCCGGCCAGTCCCGCCGATCCGAAAAGGGCCGCCGGGGAAGCTGCGGGGATCAGGGGAAGAATGTCGGGCATCGTGGCCTCCATGAAAACAGACTATTTGGTCTGCATTGAGCGTACCGTTTGGTCTGTTTCCTGGGGAGGCGCTTCCGGGTTTCGGTTGTTTCACCTGCGTTTCAGCGCGTTTCAGCCGTATTTTTCGGTATTTCTTGCAGCGCAGGCCGCGAGCGCATAACCTGAATACAAACTGAATGGTTTGGAGATGCCTCATGTCCCGCAAAGGCGCGCAGTCCCGCGAACACATCCTCGGAACCTCCCGCGAGCTCGTCATGGAGAAGGGTTTCGCCGGCACGTCGATCGACGACATCCTGCGCAAGGCGGGGGTGTCAAAGGGCGCCTTCTTCCACCACTTCGGCTCCAAGGCCGAGCTCGCGCGCGAGCTCGTGCGCTGGCACGCCGGGCAGGACATCGAGATGTTCCGCACCCTCGCCGCCCGTGCCGAGGCGACCCATGACGACCCCTACGACCAGCTGATGATGTTCCTGCAGGGGTTCGAGACCTATATCTCCAATCCCGAACAGCCCTCGCGCGGGTGCATGTACGCGGTCTACACCTACGAGAACGCCCAGTTCGACGAGCAGGTGCGCGGCATCGTCTCGGAGGTGCTGCGCGAGTGGACGGCGATCTACATCCGCAAGTTCCAGGAGGTTCTCGACGTGCACCCGCCGCGCATGGAGGTCTCGGCCCGGCAGCTCGCCGAGATGATCGTGTCGATCATCGAGGGCGCGCTGGTGCTGCAGCGCGCCTATGGAAAGACCGACATGACCGCCCGCCAGTCGCGACATTTCCGTGACTATCTCGCGCTGCTCTTCGACAAGCCGGCGCAGGCCGCCGCGGCCTGAGCCGCCCAGAAATCCCCGCGTGAAACGAATGAAACAGCCCGCGCAATCGGCCTGAAACGCGCGGCCGTCAGAACTTCTGTCCATCGGAAGGGCGCAGCGCCCGACGAGTTCACCAGACCCCAAATGGACAGGAGTTAAGACATGACGACCCAGACCCTCGAGAAGCCCGCCAAGACCGCCATGAACGGCGTCGACGTGCCCACCTTCCTCGCCACGCTCGGCGTGGTCGGAGAGACCCCGCAGATTGCCCAGTTCACCTTCCGCGCTGACGGAGAGTGGCTCTCGGGCACCCACAGCCGCACCGCCTTCACCGGCTTCCACGGCGCCATGCAGGAGATGCAGCACCGCCGCGACTACGCCGTCGAATGCGACCACCCGCAGGTGCTCTGCGGTGCCGACAACGGCGTGACCCCGGTCGAGCTGCTGCTGGCGGCGCTGGCCTCCTGCATCACCGCGGGTATCGGCAACATCGCCTCGATCCGCCAGGTGAAGCTGCATGCGGTCGAGACCAAGGTCGAGGGCGACATCAACCT
This sequence comes from Alloyangia mangrovi, assembly GCF_002300555.2. GTDB lineage: Bacteria > Pseudomonadota > Alphaproteobacteria > Rhodobacterales > Rhodobacteraceae > Salipiger > Salipiger mangrovi. The sequence goes on from NZ_NTHN02000002.1 coordinate 117,853, forward strand.
GAACGGCATCCTCGGCCTCGACAAGTCCGCTCGCAACGGTTTCACCGGCGTCCGCATGGCGGTGAAGATCCGCGGCGACGCCCCGCAGGAAAAGCTGCGCGAGATCGTCGAGCAATCGGTCGCCCGCTCCGCCGTCTTCGATGTGCTGAGCAACGGTGTGCCGGTCTCGGTCGAGATGGCCGGCTGAGCCGACCCCCTGACAGACCGCCCGCGCCGACCGGGCGCGGGCCAACCCCTTCATCCCTGCCCCCAAAGGAGAAACCCATGCCCCGTTTCAACGCGCACGCCGCCAAGCCCAGCTACGGCTCCGGCTTCGACAATGTCGCCCTGCGTGACACCTTCGCCGACTTCCGCGCCTGGTGGGACCGCAACACCCTGCTGGCTGACGCGCCGATGACACAGCAAAAGGATACCTCGCTGCCGATGGCCGCCTGAGCCCCGCAGACCTCCCTTCCTCCCTTCCTCCCTGACGGCCCGTCGCTCCTGCGCTGCGGGCCGTTCGCTTTGCGGCTCGCAGCGCGGCTCTGAAACAGTCGAAACGCGAAACCGCCTTTCGCGAGGCAGGGCCGAAACGCGGCGCGGTCAGTCTTGGGGAAACCGCAACGGAGAGACCCCATGAGCACCGCAACCAGCGTCCTGATCCTCGGAGCCGGCCAGGCCGGCCTCGCCCTAAGCTGGTCCCTGTCGCAGCGCGGCATCGACCACATCCTGCTCGAGCGCGGCCGGGTGGGCGAGCGCTGGCACGCCGAGCGCTGGCCGGGGCTGCACCTGCTGACTCCCAACTGGATGAACCGCCTGCCGGGCCCCTGGTCCGAGGCGGAGCCAGAGGGCTTCATGTCAGCCGCCGGGTTTGCCGCCCGGCTCAAGAACTACCGCGAGGCCATTTCGGCGCCCGTGATCACCGGCTGCGAGGTGCAATCGGTCGAGCGCGAGAATGGCCGGTTCCGGGTCGTTGCGGGCGGGCGGCAATGGTTTGCCCGCGCGGTGGTCATCGCCACCGGCGCCTGCGACCTGCCCGCGGTGCCGGCCTGGGCCAAGGCCTTGCCAAAGGAAATCATTCAGGTCGTGCCGACCCGCTACCGTGGCGCCGAAGCGCTGCCCGAGGGCGGCGTGCTGGTCGTCGGCGCCTCGGCTACAGGCGTGCAGCTGGCCGCCGAGATACAGGCCTCCGGGCGACCGGTGACGCTGGCGGTGGGTCGCCACGTACGCGCGCCGCGCCGCTACCGGGGGCGCGAGATTTTCGAGCTGCTTTCGCAGAGCGGCTTTCTGGATGCCTCGCGCCCCGAGGATGCCGACCCGGCGCATCTGATGGCGCTGCCCTCGCTGCAACTCACCGGCTCGGCCGGTGGCGCGGCGCTTGGCCTCGACCGGCTGCAGGCCATGGGCGTGCGGCTGGTGGGGCGGGCGCTTGGGGCGGAGGGTGGCACGCTGCACTTCGAGCCTGCGCTCGGTGCCGAGATCGACGCGGGCGAGCGGCGGCGGCGCAAGCTGCTGACCCAGCTCGAAACGCACCTTGCCGAGACCGGGAGCATGCTGCCCGCCGATCCCGAGGCCTGGCGCGCGCCGGACCTGCCGCGCGTCGGCCCGGAGAGGCTCCACCTGCCGGCGCAGGGCATCCGTACCGTCGTCTGGGCCACCGGCTTCCGCCGCGCCTACCCCTGGCTGCACCTGCCGGTGCTGAACTCCGCGGGCGAGCTGGAAACCGACCGCGGGACGACCGCCGTGCCGGGGCTTTATGCGCTTGGCCTGCCGTTCCTGCGCCACCGGGCCTCGGCCTTCATCCACGGGGTCGGGCGCGATGCCGAAGACCTTGCCCCGCTCATTGCCGCCGGTCTGCGCCGGGGCATCCAACTCGCCGCCTGACAGATTTCAACCCGCCACAGATCCAAAAGGGAAGTTCGACATGACCAGAGAGACTTACGACGCACTCATCGTTGGGGCCCGCTGTGCCGGCGCCGCCACCGCCCTGCAACTGGCCCGCAGCGGGGCAAAGGTCCTGCTGATCGACAGCGCCCGCGCCGGCACCGACACCATGTCCACCCATGCGCTGATGCGCGGGGCGGTGATGCTGCTCGAGCGCTGGGGCCTCGCCGAACCGCTGCGCGCCGCCGGGACCCCCCGGATCACGCGCACCAGCTTCATCTACGGCTCCGAAGCCATCGACATCGCGCTCCGCCCCGAGCACGGCGTCGAGACCCTGATGGCGCCGCGCCGCCACCTCTTGGACCGGATGCTGGCCGAGGCCGCGGCCGAGGCGGGGGCAGAACTGCGCTTCGAGACGAGCTGTGCGGCGCTGATCCAGGACCCGCAGGGCCGGGTCCGCGGCGCGCGCCTGTCGCTGCCGGATGGCAGCACGCGGGAGGTCTCTGCAGGGCTGGTCATCGGCGCCGACGGCAAGCGCTCGCGCGTCGCGCGGCTGGTCGGGGCCGCGGTCACGCGGCAGGCAAACCACACGGTGGCCTGCGCCTACCAATACGTCTCGGGCCTGCCCAACCGCGGTTTCCGCTGGCACTTCGCCGATGGGGCGGCGGGCGGGATTATCCCGACCAATGACGGCGGCAGCTGTGCATTCGTCGCGCTGCCGGAAAACTCCGCCGCCGAGCTGCGCAGCGCTTCGGTGCGGGCGCTGGCGGCGCGTCACATGCCGGCGATGGCCGAGGATATGGCCGGAGCGGAGCCCGCCGAGGCGCGGGTGATCTTCGCCGGACACAAGGGCTACATGCGCCGCTGCACCGGCCCCGGCTGGGCGCTGGTGGGCGACGCCAGCTGGTTCCGCGACCCGATCACCGCCCATGGCATCACCGACGCCTTCCGGGATTCCGCGCTGCTGGCCGAGGCCGTGAAATCGGGCACCCTGAGCAGCTACGAGGCGCAGCGGGACCAGCTCTCGCTGCCGATCTTCGAGCTTTCCGACCGCATCGCCAGCTTCGACTGGTCGCTGGCCGAGCTGGCCGGTCTGCACAAGCAGCTGAACCGCGCGATGAAGGCGAACCAGGCGTGGATCGCCGGAGACGGGGACGAGCTGCGCCGGGTGGCCTGAGCGGGAGCGAAAGCCCGGACAGGCCGTGCTGTTGCCGGGCGGGGGGGAGGCTCCGCCCGATCTCAGGAGTGCTGAAACAATCGAAACAAAGCGGCCGCCACCTCGACACGCGGCTGAAACAGGGCGTGCCTAGGCTGGTTTTTCCCCTTCGGACGAAATCCTTGCCACAGAGGTGCAAGATCCCGCATGTTTGTAGAGCATTACAGATCAGTAGATTTTTACGTCAAAATGCCGCGCGCTCCGGGGGAGGTGGCCATGGAGAAGTCCCTGTTCGACAAGTACGGCGGCTTTTCCGTCGTCAGCAAGATCGTCCTCGACCTCTACGACCGGCTGCTCGACGACGATGACGTCGGCCCGTTCTTCGACGAGATCGACATGGCCCGCATCGTCGATCACCAGACCAAGTTCGTCTCCTCGCTGATGGGCGGTCCGGCCTCCTATACCGACGAGCAGATCCGCAAGATGCACGCGCATCTGACGATCCATCAGCTGCATTTCGACAAGCTGCAGGGCTTGCTGCGCGCGACGCTGGCCGACCACGGCGTCGTCCCCGAGGACCAGGACGCGATCCTTGCCGCCTTCGAGGCGCGGCGCACCCTTGTAACCGAATAGGAGAGGCGCCATGACCATCGCCGCGATCAACGAGCAGCTGCTGAGGGCGATCGGGGTCGGGGTGGCGCTGCTCGACCTGCAGAGCCTTCGCTTGCGCTTCTGCAACGATACCTTCCGCGGCTGGTTCGGCGAGATAGAGGTGGGCTCCAACCTGCTTGAGCAGTTCCAGGATTTCGACACCGAGGCGCTGCGTGCCGCCCTCGCCGGCGAGGGGCGCTACACCACCGAGACAACCTTTCGGCTGCGCCGCCGCACGATGACCGTTGCGATGGATTTCAACCGCGCGCTCGACGAGGACGAGCCGATCGCGGTGCTGGTGTGCCAGAACATCTCGCGCATCAAGGAACTGGAGTCGATGATCGACAGCTACTCGATGATGGTCGAGCGCAACACCCGCGAGATCAAGCGCGAGAAGGAGCAGGTCGAGAAGCTGCTGCTCAATATGATGCCGCGCTCGGTCTACGAGGAATACAAGACCTTCGGCATCGTCACGCCCCGGCTCTACGATCCGGTCTCGGTGGTCTGCATCGACTTCATCGGCTTTTCCGAGATGGTCAGCACGCATGAGCCGGCGGTGATCGTCTCGGAGCTCAACGACATCTACACCGCCTTCGACCGCATCGGCGAGCAGTTCGGCTGTGCCCGGATCCGGGCGGTGGGCGATCTCTACATCGGCGTCGCCGGGCTGCCCGATCCCACCGACGATCACGCGCAGGCCGCCGCCAATGCCGCGATCCGCTTCATGCGCTATCTCAACCAGCGCAACGGCAGCCATCCAATCCAGTGGCGCTGCCGGGTCGGCATCGCCTCGGGGGCGGTCGTCGGCTCGGTGGTCGGCGTGCAGAAATACATCTACGACGTCTTCGGCCCGGCGGTGATCGCCGCCAGCCAGCTCCGCTACAAGGCCGAGCCGATGACCATTTCCGGCAACCGCGCGGTGGTCGAGCGGCTCGGGGATGAGTTCACCGCCACCGAGGCGGGCAGCATCACACTCTCGGACGGCAGCGAGGAGACGGTCTTCCGCATTGCCGCCGAGATGCGCGCGCAGCAGGAGCGCTGAGATGGCGGTGCGTTTCGACTCTTCGGTGCCGGAATCGGCGGAGGGCGCGGCGCGGCGCCCCGCCGACATGCTGGCCGAGGTGATCGACGCGCTGTCCGAAGGGCTCGCGATCTTCGACGAGAACGCCGTTCTGCTCCGCTTCAACCGCGGCTTTGCCGAGATGAACCCGGCGGTGGGGGACCTGCTGGCCGAGGGGCTGGGCTGGCCGATCCTGCTGCGCGAATGGGTGGTGCGCGGCGGGCTGAACGCCGGGGACGCCGAGCGGCTCAGCTTCATGGAGGCGCGGCTGGCGGGCGGCGACTGGATGGTCACCCCGCTCGAGATCGAGGGCGGCGACCGGGTGACCGAGATCCTGCTGCGCAGCACCGCCGCGGGCGGCTTCGTGCTGGTGCAGACCGATATCACCGAGCGCCGCGCCTTCGAGGAGACCGAGCGCGCCGCCGACCAGCTGGTGCGCAAGGTGCTCGAAAGCTGCCCGGCCAACATCATCATGTCCCGCGTCGGCGACGGCGAGGTGATCTACCGCTCGCCCGCCGCCACCGAGCTGCTTGGCAGCTCCGAACACACCCACGCGCATTTCGCCTCGCGCGCCGAACGCGCCGATTTCATCACCGCCGTGCTGCCCGACGGGCGGGTCGACGACATGCCAGTGACCGGCATTCGTGCCGACGGCGCGCGCTTCCCGAGCCTCGTCTCGGCGCGGCTGATCCAGTACCGGGGCGAGGATGTGCTGGTCTCGGCGACGGTGGATGTCTCCAAGGAGGTTGACCTGCGCCGCCGCCTCGCCGCGCAGCGCGAGCAGATCTTCCAGGCCGAGAAGATGTCCGCCCTCGGCGAGCTTCTGGCCGGGGTGGCACACGAGCTGAACAACCCGCTTTCGGTGGTGGTCGGCCACGCGCTGATGCTGCGCGACGAGGAGATCTCGGACGAGGTGCTGCGCCGGGTCGAGAAGATCTCGGATGCCGCCGAACGCTGCGCCCGGATTGTGAAGTCCTTCCTTGCCATGGCCCGCCAGCAGCCCGCGCGGCTGGTGCCCATGGACATTGCCGAAACCGTCGAGACCGCGGTGGGCGCGCTCTCGCAAAGCGCCGAGGGGCTGGGGGCGGAGGTGTCGCTGACCATCGCGCCGGAGCTGCCGCCGGTGCGCGGCGACGCCCACCAGATCGCGCAGGTGGTGATCAACCTCGTGACCAACGCCGATCAGGCCATCGGCGAGAGCGGCATCGGCGGCCGGATCGACATCTCGCTCAGCCACGACCCCGCGGCGCAGATGGTCGAGCTGCGCGTCGCAGACGACGGGCCGGGCATCCCGAAGGACATCCGCAGCCGCATCTTCGACCCGCTCTTTACCACCAAGCCCGTCGGCTCGGGCACCGGCATAGGTCTGGCCCTCTGTCACCGCATCGTCACCGCCCATTCCGGTGCCATCGCGGTGGCCGAAGGCGGGCCGGGTGCGACGCTGGTGGTGCGCCTGCCGACCACCGAGGCGGACGCCGCGAATGACCCCGCCAAAACCACCTCCGAAGGGGCGGCCGGGCGCGGAGCGGTACTGGTGGTGGATGACGAGGAGGACGTCTCGGACCTCATTCGCGAGATCCTCCTGCGCGACGGCTTCGAGGTGAGTGTGGCAAATTCCGCGGAGGCCGCGCTCGAGCTGCTTGCGACGCGGGACTTCGCGCTGATCCTCACCGACCTCAACATGCCCGGCCTCGGCGGGCGCGGCTTCTACGAGCGGCTCCTGCGCGACCGCCCGGCGGTGGCCCGCCGCATGGGCTTTGTCACCGGCGACACCATGAGCCCGCAGGCCCGGGGCTTTCTCGACGGCGCCGGTCGGCCCTTCCTCGAAAAGCCCATTGCGCCTGACGACCTGCGCCGCCTCGCCCGCGCCATGCTGGAGGGCGGCGCATGAGCGACCATGTCCTCATCTGCGACGACGAGCAGGACCTGCGCGAGATGGTCGGCGAATACCTCGGCAAGCGCGGCTATCGCACGACACTGGCGGGCGGCGCAGACGAGCTGCGCGAGAAGCTGGCGCAGGAGCGGCCCGATCTGATTCTGCTCGACATCAACATGCCCGGCGAGGACGGGCTCTCGGTGCTGCGCAGCCTGCAGGGACCGGAGGCGCCGATGGTCATCATGCTGACTGCCGCAGGCGAGGTGATCGACCGGGTGGTCGGCCTCGAGATGGGGGCGGACGACTACCTTGCCAAACCCGTGGACCTGCGCGAACTCGCCTCGCGGATAAAAGCGGTGCTGCGCCGCCAGACCTCGGTCCCGGAAGAGGCGCCGCGCGAGCGCACGCGCTTCCGTTTCGGCAAGACATGGCTCGACCTCGACGCGGCCAAGCTCTTCGACGAGGAGGGCGTCGAGCTGCCGCTCACCGCCATGGAGTTCAACCTGCTCAAGCTCTTCGCCCGCAACCGGGGGCGGGTGCTCAACCGCGACCAGATCCTCGAAGGGGCGCACGACCGGGCGTGGGATCCCTTCGACCGGTCGATCGACATCCGCATCTCGCGCATCCGCAAGAAGATCGAGGTGAACCCGGCCAAGCCCGAGGTGATCCGCACCGTGCGCGGCGTAGGTTACATCTACGATCCGGGCTGATAGAATTGAAACACGCGCGCCGCTTTGCGGACACGCGCGCGAAACACCGAACGGACAGACTGGCTGCATCATCCGACCCATAGGAGAGCGCCATGACCCTGACCCCGCAACATATCACCGACATCCGCCGCAGCTGGCAGGTGCTGGCCACCGAGGCTGACGCCTTCGCATCCGGCTTCTACGACCAGCTTTTCCGCAGCGACCCCGGCCTCCGGTCGCTCTTTGCCCGCACCGATCTGCCCGCGCAGCGCCGCAAGCTGATCGCGGCGATCGGGCTTGTGGTGCGCCATGCCGACGATCTGTCGCCGGTGATCGGCCCGCTCACGGAGCTCGGCGCCCGGCACCTGGGCTACGGCGTGAAGGACAGCGACTATACCACGGTCGGCGGCGCGCTGATCGAGACCATGGAGGCGCACCTGCAGGAGGCCTTCACCCCCGAGGTCCGCGACGCCTGGCTCACTGCTTACGGGGCGGTCGCGGGCACGATGATGGCGGGCGCGCAGGCCGCCGCACCGCGCAAGAGCGCCTGAGGGGGCCGCCATGTCCAACGCTCCCTCCCCCTCGATCCCACTCGCCGCAGTCAAGGTGGCGGGCCTGCGCAGGCTCCTCGCTGCCGCGGTGCTCGCCTCGGCCTTTGGGGTCTTCGCCCATTGCCTGCTTCCGCTCCTCTGAGCGCCTTTCGAACAAGGAGTTTCCCGATGACCAGAGCGTTTCAGAACATCCTCGAGGCCGTCGGCAACACGCCCATCGTCCGGATCACCAAGCTCGCGCCCGAGGGCGTCGAGCTCTACGTCAAGCTCGAGGCTTTCAACCCCATGGGCTCGGTCAAGGACCGGCTGGCACTGGGGATCGTCGAGGCGGCCGAAGCCGACGGCTCGCTGCAACCCGGGCAGACCGTGGTCGAGGCGACCAGCGGAAACACCGGCATCGGACTTGCCATGGTCTGCGCCGCCAAGGGCTATCCGCTGGTGGTCACCATGGCCGAGAGCTTCAGCATCGAGCGCCGCAAGCTGATGCGCTTTCTCGGGGCGAAGGTCATTCTCACCCCGGCCTCGGAAAAGGGCTCGGGGATGATCGCCAAGGCGCGCGAGCTGGCCGAGAAGCACGGCTGGTTCCTCGCCCGGCAGTTCGAGAACGAGGCCGGGCCCGACATTCATTCGCGCACCACGGCGCAGGAGATCCTCGACTGCTTCGACGATGCGCCGCTCGACTACTGGGTCAGCGGCTTCGGGACCGGCGGCACGCTCAAGGGCGTCGCACGCCGGCTGAAGGCGGAAAGCCCGGATACGAAGATCATCGCCGCCGAGCCCGACAATTCCGCGCTGCTCGCCTCGGGCTGGTGCCAGCCCTACAACGCCGACGGCTCGCCCGCCGCCAGTCATCCCGCCTTTCGCCCCCACCTGATGCAGGGCTGGTCACCCGACTTCGTGCCGAAGCTGGTCGACGACGTTATGCAAGAGGACTGGATCGACGCGCTGCAGCCGGTGGCCGGGGCCGATGCCATGACCTGCGCGCAGGATCTGGCGCGCTACGAGGGCATCCTCTGTGGCACCTCGGGCGGTGCGACCTTTGCCGCCGCGCTCGAGGTGGCGCGGCGCGCGCCCGAGGGATCGCGCATCCTCGCCATGCTGCCCGACACCGGCGAGCGCTATCTCTCGACACCGCTCTTCGCCGAAATCGAGGAGGTGATGAACGCCGAAGAACTGGACATCGCCGCCTCGACCCCGCGCTTCCGCTTCGACGCCGCCGCCAGCGCCCCCGCCCCGCAGGCCGCGCCCGTCGCGGCGAGCGAGGAGGCGAAAGCGGACCTCGAGGCGCTGATCTCGGACCCCGCGCAGCCGGTGGTCTTCTTCGCGCTGGAATGGTGCGAGTTCTGCTGGTCGGTGCGCAAGCTCTTCGCCGCGGCTGGGATCGAATACCTATCCGTCGACCTCGACGGCGCCGCCTACCGTGAGGACGACCGCGGCGGCGCCTTGCGCAAGGCGCTGGCCGAGAGGACCGGCGCGGTCACCATCCCGCAGATCTTCATCGGCGGCAAACATGTCGGCGGCGCCACCGAGACTTTCGACGCCTTCAACAGCGGCGCGCTGCAGGAGATGCTGGCCGCCGAGGGCCGGGAGGTGCATACCGAGGGCATCGGCAATGCCTACGGCTTCCTGCCGGCCTGGCTGCACCCGCGCAAGCCGGCCACCGCCTGAGGAGGAGAGACGATGGAACAGGTCAGCACCCAACCTCAGGCGGAGCCGGGCCGCTACCGCTGGATCATCGTCGGCGCCGCCTCGGTGGTGCTTGCGGTGGCCATGGGACAGCTTGTCAACGGGCTCTCGGCCTTCTTCACGCCGCTCGAACAGAGCGAGGGATGGAGCCGGGGCGACATCGCCCTGATCAACTCGGCGGGGCTGATCGGGCTCGCGGTCGGCGGTATCGCCATGGGCTGGCTCGCCGACCGGGTGGAGACGCGCAAGGTTGTGCTGGCCGGGACCGTGGTCACCGGGCTCTGCGTCACCGCGGCGGGCTTTGCCACCACCCTCTGGCAGCTCTACGCGCTGTTCTTCGTGGCCGGCGCACTCGGCGGCGGGGCGCTCTTCGCGCCGCTCTTCGCCCTGGTCGGGAGCTGGTTCCGCACCGGCGCGGGGCTGGCGATCGGCATCGTCTCGGCCGGGCAGGCCATGGGGCAGGGCGGCATCCCGCTCGCCAATGCCATGCTGATCGAGGCACTTGGTTGGCGCGGCGCCTTCGTGGCCATCGGGATCGCCTCGCTGCTCATCATGGTGCCGCTGGCGCTGCTGGCCCGCGCACCGGCGCCCGTGGAGGGCGCCGGCGCCCAGACCGAGGAAGACGCGCCCGCCGTGCGCCCCGCCGTCGTGGTGGTGCTGATGAGCCTTGGCGTCATCTTCTGCTGCGCGCTCATGTCGGTGCCGCTCATGCACCTTGCGCCTCTGGTCGAGCTTTGCGGGGCCACCGGTCCCGAGGCCGGAGGCGTGCTCTTCGTGATGATGCTGACCGCCATCGCCGGGCGTGTCGCCTTCGGCAAGCTGGCGGACGTGATCGGTGCTCTGCCCGCCTACCTCGCGGCGAGCGCTTGGCAGACGGCGCTGGTCTACGTCTTCATCCAGATCGACGAAATCGGACTCTTCTATCTTTTCGCGCCGATCTACGGCTTCGGCTACGCTGGGGTGATGACCGGGGTGCTGACCACAATCCGCGCGCTGATCCCAGCGTATTGCCGGGCTGGGGCGAGCGGCATCATCATCGCCTTTGCCTGGGGTGGTCACGGGCTGGGCGGCTGGCTCGGGGGTCTCTTCTTCGACCGGACCGGCAGCTACGACCTGACCTTCGGCGTGGCGGCGCTGGCGGGGCTGGCGAACCTCGCGCTGCTCCTCACCCTCGGGGCTCTGGTGCTGCGCGGCAAGTCTACGCCCCCCCGCGCGGCAGGTGTCGGCCCGACCCGTCTAGGGCTTCTGCACCGGAACCCGCGGCGGTGACACGCCGCGCAGGGCCGTCGCGCGAAGCGGCGGCCCATCCCAGTCAAGGGTGTGGGTGTAACGCACCACCAGACTGGCATCCACGGCGATGACCATGGAATTCAGCGCGTAGAGCCAGACGATCGGCGGCAGCACCCCTGTCTCGTGCCAGATCAGCAGCTTCGAGGCGACCCCGCAAAGATAGCCGAAGCCGATCACCAGCACGAAGGGCAGGCTCTTTCCTCGCGCTTCCTGCAGGCGGATCATCTTGTAGATCGAACAGTACCAACCGGTCGAGAATGCGACCAGCATGATGGCTTCCAATACGTCCGACATGACAGCACTCCGTGAGTTCGGAGACCGCGTCCCACGCGGTCTCGCGGGAAATACGAGAAGCGTGGGGAGCGATTGTTGCAGGACTCTTTGAATTTGTCGGATAGCGGAATTTGCGGCGGCCCTGCCCCCGGGGATGCCCGCCGCAAACGCATGTCGCTGCGTGGACGCTCAGAGCATCCCGGCGGCGCGCGGCAGCCAGAGCACGAGGTCCGGCACGAAGGTCAGCACCAGCAGCAATGCCACGAGGATTGCCAGGAACACCCAGACCTCGCGGATCATCTCGCTCACCGGGATGCCGTTCAGCGCCTTGATGATGAAGAGCAATATCCCGTATGGCGGGGTGATCAGCCCGATCATCATGTTGAAGACCAGCACCACCCCTAGGTGTGTCAGGTCTATCCCCAGCGCCGCGGCCGAGGGTAGGAACAGTGGGGTGACCACCAGCATGATGGTCGAGACATCCAGGAAACAGCCCATCGCGAGATAGAGAAGGTTGAGCAGGATCAGCAACTGGATGGCGCTCAGGTCCATGCTGTCGAAGAAGGCGAAGACGCTCGCGGGGACCCGCTCGACGGTAATCACGTAGTTGAAGATGAAGGCACCGCAAAGGACGATGGTGACCACCGCGGTGGTGCGCACGGTGGCGCGGACCACATCTAGGAACGCGCGCAGGCCCAGCACCCGGTAGGCGAATGCCGACAGCAGCAGCGCGTAGAAGGCCGAGACGGCGGCGGCCTCGGTCGGGGTGAAGACGCCGGTGTAGATGCCGCCCAGCAGGATCGCCGGCATCATCAGCGCCGGGGCGGCGCGCAGGAAGACGAGCGGGAAGCTGCGCCAGGGGATCGCCGCCTCGACCGGGAAGCCCCGGACCTTGGCCATGATCATCACCGAGACGCCCAGCACCACGACCAGAAGCAGCGCCGGCACCACACCGCCGAGGAAGAGTGCCCCGACCGAGGTCGAGGAGATCAGCGCGTAGAACACCATGGGGATCGAGGGCGGGAAAATCGGCCCGATCACCGCCGAGGTCGCGGTGATCGCCCCGGCAAAGCCCCGGGGATAGCGCCCGTCCTTGGTCATCATGTCGGTGATCACCTTGCCGACCCCCGCCGCGTCCGAGATCGCCGACCCCGACATGCCCGAGAAGATCAGCGAAGTCAGGATGTTGACCTGCGCCAGCCCGCCCGGAACCCGGCCCACCAGCGCCAATGCGAAGGTCAGCAGCCGGTCCGACACCTTGCCCGCGTTCATGATGTTGGCGGCGAAGATGAACAGCGGCACCGCCAGCGCGACGAAGTTGCCGAAGACCCCGTTCAGCACGTTCTCAGCCGCGAGCCCGATGTCGCGCCCGGCCATCAGCAGGTAGAAGACGCTCGAGACGATCATCGCGAGGCCCATGGGAAGCCCGGCCACGGTGATCATGACCAGCAGCCCGATCATCAGCAGCAGGGCGTTGTCGGCGAAGAAGTCCATAGAGTTCCCTTGAAGCAGGAGGCGGAGTCAGAGGGCGTCGCGCCAGCGCGGCCCGAAGAGGCGCAGCAGGCGCCCGGCCATCTTCAGCGAGAGGCCGGCGACGAAGAGCAGGTAGCAGCCGTAAATCCAGTGCATGGGAATCCGCAGCACCGGGCTCTTCTTCCGGGTGAGAAAGTCGAGGTAGTCGAGGGTCGGCAGAAAGAGCAGGCCAAAGGCGATGAGCGCGACGATCATGGTGAAGATCGCCATCACCCGCTGCGTCTTCGGCGAGACCACGTCGTAGACCACGTCGAAGGTCACATGCTCGCGGATCGGCACGAGGAAGGCGGCTGCCCAGAACACCGTCCAGATGAAGGCGATCATGACGAACTCCTCCGACCAGACCAGCGGCGTGCCCATCACGTAGCGGAAGAAAATCTGCACGATGAAGCCGCAGAAAGCGGCGAGGAACATCACGATACCGATGGCATCGGCCGCCCGCGAGAGCAGGCGGCCAAGCGTGTCCAGAGCGCCGGCGCGCGGGGCGCCGGTCTCGGGGGCCGTATGGTCCGTCACGCGGATCACTCCGCCAGGGCGTTGATCTTCTCGGCCCAGCCCTCAGGCCAGTCGGCCGAGCGGTCGGAGCTGAAGTAAACCTCCTGCACGTGGCTGCGGAAGGCGTCCACGTCGGGTTCGGTGACTTGCAGCCCCTCGGACTTGAAGAAGTCCACCAGCCGCTCCTCGTTGGCCACGCGCTCGGCGTTGTTCCAGTCGCAGGAGGCGACGGCGGCCTCGGTCATCGCGGTTTTTTCCTCGTCCGAGAGCTTGTCCCAGGTCTCGTTATTGATCGCGATATTGATCCCGTCGACAAGGTGGCTGGTCAGCACGATCTGCTCGGTGACCTCGTAGAACTTCGCGGCCTCGACGGTGGGCAGCGGGTTGTCCTGCGCGTCGATGGTGCCGGTCTGCAGGCCCAGGTAGACCTCGCCGAAGGGCAGCGGCGTCGGCGCGGCGCCAAGCGCGCTGCCGAGGAACAGCCAGGCGTCGGAGCCGGGCATGCGCAGCTTGAGCCCTGCGAGATCCTCCGGCGTGGTCACGTCGCGGGCCTTGCGCAGGTTCAGCTGGCGGGTGCCCAGATAGCAGGTGTCGAGCAACTGCACGTCCATCTCGTCCGAGACGGTCTGCTTGAACTCGGCACCGATGTCCGAGTTCAGGAAGGCGCGGTAGTGTTCGGGGCTCTGGAACAGGTAGCCCGCGGTCAGAAGCCCGTAGGCGGGGATCGCGTCGGCAATCAGCTGGTAGGACAGGTAGGTCATCTCGGCGTTGCCCCGCTGCAGCGCGTCGAGATCGGCGCCCTGCGCGAAAAGCGAGCCGGAATCATAGAGCTGCACGTCGAAGCGGCCGGGCACGCGGGCCTCGAGCTCGTCCTTGAACACCTGCATCGCCTTCGTGTGCAGGTCGGTCGGCACCGAAGCGGTGGTGTACTTGATCTCGATCTGGTCGGCGGCGAGCGCCGGGGTCACCAGCGCCGTGCCAAGGGCAAGCGCGGTCAGCGTGCGTGTGAATGTCATGTCAGTCCTCCCTGAATTCCGTTTAAGGATTTTCGCCGCTTTGCCAATGGCCGGACCCTCCTCCGACGGCGATTGCAGCAGACTTTACAAAGGGGAAGGCCTTATGTAAACACTGATTGTATCAGTTATCGTATTAATAAAACAATCAAGCTGCTACGGCTGGTTGTCCCGTGAATCGGAGGAGAGTGGGATGCGCGCAGGCACGGACTTCAAGGGCGTGGTCGGCGCCGCGGTGACGCCGGTGACCCCGGCGCTCGAGATCGACGTGCCGCGGCTGATCTCGCATTGCGACGCGATGCTGCGGGCGGGCTGCGCCTTCACCTCGGCCTTCGGCACGACGGGCGAGGGGGCTTCCTTCTCGGCGGACCAGAAAATCGCGGCGCTGCAGGCGATGAAGGATGCGGGACATGACATGTCGCGCCAGGTGCCCGGCATCATCGCCGCCGCCGTCGAGGATGCCGCCCGGCTCTACCGCGCCTGCGCGGACCTCGGTTGCCGCGCGGCGCTGATCATCCCGCCGTTCTACTACACGCCCTCCTCGGAAGCAGCAGTGGCCGAGTTCTACGCTGCGGTGGCCGAGAAGGCGGGCAATCCCGGTCTCGATATCGTGCTCTACAACTTCCCGCATTTCTCGGGGGTGACCTTCACCCCGGCGCTTGTGCGCGAGGTGCAGGCAAAGCTCGGCGAGCTGGTCATCGGCATCAAGGATTCCACCGGCAACCTCGAAGGCGGGCTCGAGCTGATCCGCGCATTTCCCGAGCTGTCGATCTTCACCGGTGACGACCGCATCCTGACGCGCATGGTCGCGGCTGGCGGCGCGGGGATGATCGGCGGGCTGGTCAATCTCTTCCCGGCGGACAGTGTCACGCTCTGCGGTGGCAAGGTGGATGCAGCCTTCGAGAAACGCGCGGCGATGCGGATCGAGGCGGTTGACGCTCACGGCGGGCTCGTGGTTCTGAAGGCGCTCGTGGCGGCCCGCTACGGCGACGACGGCTACCGCCGCACCGTGCCACCGCTGGCTCCGCTGGAGGCCGGGCTCAGCGCCCGCCTCGCCGAAGAGCTTGGGTTCACGGGCGCGACGCTCTGAGCCGCCGCAGGACAGGACGACAGGAGACAGACGATGCCGGCCAACCGCGCCGAGGAGACCCAGAAGCGCCACGACGGGCGAGTCCGGCAATCAGGCTACGAGCAGTTCCAGAAGGCGCTGCTCGATGGTCGCCTCCGGCCCGGCCAACTGGTCAGCCAGCGCGACCTCGTGGCGATGCTCGTCCTGTCGATCGGGGCGCTGCGCGAGCTGCTGCCCCGGCTGGAATCCGAGGGGCTGATCAACGTGCTGCCGCAGCGCGGCATCCAGATCCCCGCGATCGACCTGCCGATGATCCGCGACGCCTTCCAGATGCGCGCGGCGCTGGAGCGCGAGGCGGTGCTCAACGCGGTGCGCACGATGCCCGACGCGGTGATCCGCGAGCAGCTCGAGCTGCACCGCGACGTGCTCGCGCAGGTCAAGGCCGACCCGAGCGAGGCGGTGCTGGCGCGCGGGCAGGAGATCGATACCGGGTTCCACGCCCTGCTGATCGCCGCGACCAAGAACGAGCTGATCCTCTCGGCCTATGACATCAACTCGATCCGCATCCGGCTGATCAAGCTCGACCGCATCCGCCTCAGCCCGGTGACCCTGCCTGCCGCCTTCGCCGACCATATCGCGGTGATCGAGGCGCTGCTGGCGCGCGATCCGGTGGCGGCAACGGCGGCGATGGACCGCCATATCGCCAACGCCCGCGAGCGGGCGCTCGAGATCTGAACGGGGGATCTGACATGGCCGGAGTTAGCCCCCCCCGCGGCCCTGCACCCCGTCGCGCTGCGCTGCGCCCTGCAGGCGGTGCCCCGGGGCCTCAACGACCTTTGCCCGCGCCTGAGCTGGGGGTGCGAGGGCGCGGCGGAGCTGGCCGCGAGCCGCGTGGTGCTAGGCCGCGGCCGTGAGGCGGTCGCATCGGGGCAGGGCGACCTCTGGGACAGCGGCTGGCTTTGCGGTACCCCGTCGCCGCTGCGCTACGCCGGCGCCCCGCTGCCGCGCGACGCGCGCCTCTGGTGGGCCGTGGGCCTGCGCGACGCGCAGGGCGCCGAGACATGGTCCGATCCCGCGCCGATCTTCACCGGGCTGGATCCCTCGGACTGGGATGCGCAATGGATCGCCCGCTACTTCGTCCTGCCTGCCGGGCGCGAGGTGCCGCAGGACAGCGCTTATGACAACCGCTTCCAGGCCCGCCCGGCCGACTACCTGCGCCGGACCTTCGATCTTCCCGAGGCGCCGGTGCGCGCCTTCGTCTATGTCACCGCGCTCGGCCTCTACGAGTTGCACCTCAACGGCCAGCGCGTTGGCGAGGATGTCATGGCGCCGGGCTGGACCGACTACCACACCCGCACCGAATACACCGTGCACGACGTCACCGCCGAGCTGCGCGCAGGCCGCAACGCCCTTGGCGCGATCCTCGGCGAGGGCTGGTACTCGGGCCGCATCGGCCACAACCAGCGCCGCGCGGGCAACCACTACGGCGGCCGCCCGGCCTTCCTGTGCCAGCTGCACCTCGAATACGCGGATGGGCGGACCCAGCGGATCATCACCGACGCGCACTGGCGCACCCGGCAGGGGCCGGTGTGCTACTCGGATTTCCTCGCCGGCGAGATGTATGATGCCCGGCTCGAGATGCCCGGCTGGGACACACCGGAGTTCGAGGAGATCAACTGGCAGCCGGTCGAGGTCTTCATCCCCGACCCGAGGGCGCCCCAGCTCGACGCCGCCCGCGCACCGCTTTCCCGCGAGGTCGCGACGCTGGCACCGAGAGCCGAGACCACGGCCCCCGACGGCGAGCGCATCTTCGATTTCGGCCAGAACCTTGCGGGCTACGTGACGCTGGAGGTCGAAGCCCCCGCGGGCACCGAGATCCGCCTGCGCCATGCTGAGCGGCTGGACGAGCAGGGCGCACTCTACACTGCCAACCTGCGTTTCGCGGTCAGCGAGGACATCTACATCTGCAAGGGTGGCGGGCCCGAGCGCTTCACCCCGCGCTTCACCTTCCATGGCTTCCAATACGTCGGCCTCGGCGCCAGTGGCCCCGTCGCGAGGCTGGGCCTGCATGCCGTCGCCATCCAGTCGGACCTGCCGCTCACCGGCCAGATCGAGACCGGACACCCGATGGTCAACCAGCTGGTCTCGAACATCTTCTGGAGCCAGCGTGGCAATTTCCTGTCGGTGCCGACCGATTGCCCGCAGCGTGACGAGCGCTATGGCTGGTCCGCCGACGCGCAGGTGTTCTGGCGCACGGCCGGATATTTCATGGATGTCAGCGCCTTCACCGAGAAGTGGCTGCTGGACATGGTGGATGGCCAATCCGCCGAGGGCGTCTTCCCCGACGTGGCGCCCACGAAGCCGCTCAATCCCTACCGGCTGACGCCCCAGCCCGGCGCGCCCGCCTGGGGCGATGCGCCGGTCATCCTGTGCCGCGACCACTGGCTGCGCTACGGCGATGCGGGGCTGCTTCGCGACATGTGGGGCCCGCTGGTTGCGTGGATGGACTACATCGAACGCGAAAATCCCGACGGCATCCGCGTCCGCGCGGTGCACAACAACTACGGCGACTGGCTCTCCATCGGCCCGGTCACCGACCGCGCGCTGGTTGCAACCGCCTATTGGATCCACCTCGCCGACATCATGGGCCTGTTGGCCGGGGTGCTGGCCGAGCCGGCGGCCCGATGGGCTGCACTGGCCAAGCGCCTGCGCGGGACCTTCCTTGACCGCTTCTGGCGGGACGGCCAGCTCAACGGTGACACCCAGACCGCCTACCTCTTGGCGCTCGACTTCGCCCTGCTGCCCGAAGCCCTGCGACCGCGGGCGGCGGAGCGGCTCGGCGCGCTGCTCGATACAGCGGATGGCCACCTGCAGACCGGCTTTCTCGGCGTGCGCCACTTGGCGCCGGTGGTCTGCGACTGGCTGGGGCCGGAGCGGGCGATCGACCTGCTGTTGAAAGAGACCTACCCCTCGTGGGGCTTCTCGATCCGCCAAGGCGCGACCACCATCTGGGAGCGTTGGGACGGCTGGACGCCGGAGAAGGGCTTTCAGTCGACCGCGATGAATTCGTTCAACCATTATGCCTATGGCGCGGTCGGCGAATGGATTTGGGCGCGGCTTGCGGGGATCGACTGGAGCGCGGCGGGGCCGGGCTACCGCCGGCTCGCCATGCGCCCGGTCTTCGACCGCCGCATCGGCCACCTGAAGGCGCGCTACGAGGCCGCCACGGGACCGGTCCAAAGCGCCTGGGCCTATGAGCGCGAGGTCGTGGTCTGGGAGGTATCGCTCCCCCCGGGCACCGGCGCCGACGTAATCCTGTCAGACGGCTGGAGCCTCGACGGGAAAGGGGAATTCACGCTGGGGGCGGGAGCGCACAGGCTCACCTTGCAGCGCACGGCCTGAGCCGCGCCGTCAGAGGTCCTCGAGCGAGGACATGAATTGCGAGAAGAGTTCGCCCTGCGAGCTCACCCCGAGCTTGCCGTAGATATTGCGCCGGTGGATGCGCACCGTGCCGGGGGCAATCCCCAGCGCGTGGCCGGTGGCCTCCGCGGAATGGCCCTTGAGCGTGTACTCGACGATCTCCGCCTCGCGCGGGGTCAGCAGGTTGCGCCCGAAGCTCTGGAAGGCGTCGTCGATCAACTTGGGCAGGCGCGGTCCCTCGCTGCTCGGCTGGCCCGCGAACTCCTCGATCAGCCCCGCCCAATGGCGCGTTGCGCAGGCCTCGACGAAGGGGAAAATCGTCTGCAGGTCGCGGAATTCCCTGGCGGAAAACGCCTTCAGCTCGCGCATCGCCGATATCACGACGCTTACATCGTCACCAACGTCAACGATAAAGCCTATTTCTTCGGCAAGCCCGGTCTGCACATAGTAGTTCCGGAAGTATTCGGCTTGGTAGAAGCGGTCGGGCGCAAGTTCGCGCAGGCGCACCAGCCGGGACGTCGTGGGGGCGGCGGAGTGGAGGTAGAACGGGTCCAGGAGATAGGGGCCCTCCTGATAGTCATCGACCATGACCCGGCGTTTGGCGCTGGGAAAATCGTCATAGATATCAAGGGGTCGCCGATCCTGGTAATAGGCGAAGGTGACGGTGAACTCGAAGGGCACGACGGCGCGCATCGCCTCGGTCAGCGCCCTCGGAAAGTCCGGGGTGCCAATGGCGGAGACCGCCTCTGCACTGGCCGCGACCCAGCTCTCAACGTCGAATTTTCCAGCCATCTATGCCCTTTGTGGTATATACAACCATTTACCATTTTCGTACCGTTTTTAAAAATTACGGCATATGCCGCTCGGCGCAAGGGGAAACAGCCATGCCGGGCAAGAGGGGATAAGCCGGGCCGGGGAGCACGATGATTCAGGATCCGCACATGACCGACGCCACCACCACTCACGTCCGCGCGCCGGAGGCCGTGGCGGAATTCGTCGGAGCGACAAAGCGCTTCGGCGAGGTTCTGGCCGCTGACCGCATCGACCTGCGCATCCGGCGCGGCGAGTTCCTGTCCTTCCTCGGCCCCTCGGGGTGTGGCAAGACCACGGCGCTGCGCATGCTGGCGGGCTTCGAGAGCCCGACCGAGGGCGAGGTGCTGATCGACGGGCGCGACGTCTCGGCAGTTCCGGCGCACAAGCGCCCGGTCAACATGGTGTTCCAGCACTACGCTCTGTTTCCGCATATGACCGTGGCGCAGAACGTCGGCTACGGGCTGCGCCAGCGCCGCCCGCGGCTGCCGAAGCGCGAGATCGAGCTGAAGGTTGCCAAGGCCCTCGCAACGGTGCGCCTGACCGACTTCGGCCCGCGGCGGATCTGGGAGATGTCGGGCGGCCAGCAGCAGCGCGTGGCGCTGGCGCGCGCCATCGTCAACGAGCCGCAGATCCTGCTGCTCGACGAACCCATGGCGGCGCTCGACGCCAAGCTGCGCGGGGAGATGCAGCGTGAATTACTGGAATTGCAGCGCAGCCTCGGGATCACCTTCGTTCTGGTCACCCACGACCAGGAGGAGGCGCTCGCCATGTCCGACCGCATCTGCATCATGGGCAAGGGCCGCATTGCGCAGGTGGGCACGCCGCAGGAACTCTACGACCGGCCGCGCAGCCGCTACGTCGCCGATTTCGTCGGCAAGGCCAATATCGTCTCTGGGCAGATCACCGGGCGGCAGGGCGGCATGGCGCAGGCGGTGCTGGGCAACGGGGTGAAGGTCGTGCTGCGCGATGAACCCGGTGACGCGCGCACCGCCGCCGAGATCGCAATCCGCCCCGAGGCGCTGGGTCTGGCGCCGCGCGAAAGCGCTGTCCCCGCGGGGACAGCGGCTGTCCCCGCGCGCGTCACCCACCGCACCTTCCTTGGCGGTCACACCGAATACCTGCTGACGGCCGAAGGCATCGGCCCGCTTCAGGTGAATATCCCGCGACAGGCCGAAAGAGCCCTGGGCGGACATGACGTGGGCGCCTCTGTCCACGTGCTCTGGCCGGAGGGAACGGGGCTCGTTCTCGCCGCCGACGACTGAAGACAACTAGATAAGTCAAAGTCCAACAAGGGAAAATCGAAATGAAAGACGACAACACGCCGATTTCGCGCAAGGCGTTCATGGAAGAGCTCCGGCGCTACCAGAAGGGCTCCGTCACCCGCCGCCACTTCCTCGGGGTGACCGGTCTCGGCACCGCCGCGGCAGTCATGGGCGGCGCCCTGCCGGGCCTGCTGCCGACCCGCGCCCGCGCCCAGGACATCGGCGACCGCGTGGTGCTGGCGACCTGGCCGAACTACCACGACGCCGCCAATTTCGACGCCTTCACCGACGCGACCGGTGCCTACACGCAGGTCAACGTCTTTGGCTCGAACGAGGAGATGCTGGCGAAGATCCAGGCGGGCGGCTCGGGCTGGGACGTCTTCGTGCCCACCAACTACGCCATCCCGACCTATGTCGAGGCCGACCTGATCGAGCCGCTCGACCTGAGCAAGATCCCGAACTTCGACGCGGCGGCCTTCGAGAAGCGCTTCTCGGATGCGGGCACCATCGACGGCGTGGTCTACGGCGTGCCGAAGAACTGGGGCACCACGGGCATCGCCTTCAACTCCGACAAGACCGGCGGTGTGGTGGACAGCTGGAAGGCCTTCTTCGACGGCGCCCGCGACAAGTGGGACGGCCGGGTGATGGTACATGACTACCAGCTCACCACGATCGGCAACGCGCTGGTCTACCACGGTTTCTCCTTCAACTCGGTGGACCCGAACGAGCTGGCGCAGGCCGAGAAGCTGCTGATCGACGTCAAGCCGCATCTCTATGCCATCTCGTCCGACTACCAGCCCGCGATGCGCAACGGCGATGCCTGGCTCACCATGTGCTGGACCGGCGACGGCAAGCAGATGAACACCGACATGCCCGAGATCGGCTTCGCGCTCGGCAAGGAGGGCGGCGAGATCTGGTCGGACTACTACGCCATCCCCAAGGACGCGCCCCACAAGGAGGCCGCCTACGCGCTGATCAACTACCTGCTGTCGCCGGAAGTGAACGCCAAGGAAGCGCTCGCCCATGGCTACCCGGTGGCCGACAGCCGCACCAACGCGCTGCTGCCCGAAGAGCTGCTGAACGATCCGATCATCTACCCGGCCGCCGAAGCCCTCAGCCCGCTGGAGTTCGGCGCGGCGGTGACACTGACCGACCCGAACCGTGCCGAGCTGATGGCGCGCTTCAAGTCGGCCTAAGACGACAAACGGAGACAGGACGATGGCCATGACCCAATCCCGGGCGCGGGCGCTGCTGCTGACACCGGCAGCGCTGTGGTACGCGGCGATGCTGCTGCTGCCGCTGGCCGTCGTCCTGATCTTCTCCTTCGGCGAGCGCAGCGCCATCGGCGGCTACGCGCCCGGCTTCACCTTCGAGCAATACGCCAACCTGCCGGCGCGTTTCGCCGCCTTCCGCAACACGCTGACGCTGGCGCCGGTGGGCACCATCGCGGCCCTGCTCATCGCCTATCCGCTGGCCTATTTCCTTGCGGTGAAGGTCTCGCCCAAGTGGAAGACCATGCTGCTGGTGCTGGTGATCGTGCCGTTCTGGACCTCGATCCTCATCCGCTCCTACGCGTGGATCTTCCTGCTGGGCGGCAAGGGCATCCCGGCGCTGCTCGAGACCGTCGGCCTCGATGACGTGCGGCTGCTCAACACGCCCTTCGCGGTGCTGGTGGGCATCGTCTACGGCTACCTGCCGCTGATGGTCTTCCCGATCTACGTGGCGCTCGAAAAGCTCGACAAGCGGCTGCTCGAAGCGGCGGCCGACCTCGGCACGCCGCCCTGGCGCGCCTTCCTGCAGATCACCCTGCCGCTGTCGATGCCGGGCGTGCTGACCGGCTCGATGCTGGTGTTCATCCTGCTGATGGGCGAATTCCTGATCCCCGCGATCCTTGGCGGCGGCAAGGTGTTCTTCGTCGGCAACGCGCTGGTGGACCTCTTCCTGCAGTCGCGCAACTGGGCCTTCGGCTCGGCGGTGGCGGTGGCGCTGGTGGTGATCATGCTGATCACCGTCGGCATCTACACCCGCCTGGTGAAACGCTTCGGCGCCAGCCGCGACGACGTCGGCCTGATGTGATCCCCCGGAGGCACCCATGAGACTTTACGCCTGGGCGGTCTACGCCTTTCTCTACCTGCCGATCGGCATCATCGCGCTGTTCTCCTTCTCGGCAGGGCGCTCGGCCTCGCAGATGCAGGGCTTCTCGCTGCAGTGGTATGGCCGCGCGCTGAACAACCCCTTCGTGATGGAGGCGCTCTGGACCTCGGTGCGGGTGGCGTTCCTGTCAGCGGTGCTGGCGACGGTGGTGGGCACCATGGCGGCGCTGGCCCTGACCGGGATGCGCGGGCGCACGCGCAAGGTCTTTGATCTGCTGGTGCAGATCGCGGTGATGATCCCCGGCATCGTCATCGGCATCGCGACCCTCATCGCGCTGGTCTCGGTCTTCGACCTGGTGAACCCCTGGCTCGAAGCGCTGACCGGCTGGAAACTGTCGCTGGGCACCGGCTCGCTGGTCGCGGCGCATGGGCTCTTCACCATGTCGCTGGTGGTGCTGCTGGTGCGCGGGCGGATGGAGACACTGGACGGGGCGCTGATCGAAGCCTCGGGCGATCTTGGCGCAACGCCCATGGGCACCTTCTGGCAGGTGACCTTCCCGCAAATCCTGCCGGCGATCCTCGCGGGCTTCCTGCTCGCCTTCACCTTCAGCTTCGACGATTTCATCATCGCCTTCTTCGTCGCGGGGGCCGAGACCACGCTGCCGATCTACGTCTTCTCATCGATCCGGCGCGGCGTCACCCCCGAGATCAACGCGATCGGCACCATGGTCATGGCTGCCTCGCTCTTCATGCTGATCGTCGCGCAGCTGCTGCTGCGGCGCTCCCAGGCGCAAGCGCGCCGCTAATTCAAGACTTCAGGAGAGACCCATGCTGAAAGACCGTGTCGCGCTGGTGACCGCCGCCGGATCCGGGATCGGCCGCGCCGGTGCGGTGGCCATGGCCCGCGAGGGCGCCTTCGTGGTGGTGACCGACCTGCGCGCGGAGCTGGCATCCGAAACGCTGGCCGAGATCGAGGCGGCGGGCGGCCGCGGCATGGCGCAGGGGCTCGACGTGCGCGATGATGCGGCGGTAGAGGGTCTGATTGACAAGGTCGCGAAGGACCACGGCCGGCTCGATGTGCTGCACAGCCATGCCGGGATCCAGATCGAGGGCAGGGTCGAGGACGTGACCCCGGCGCAGATGGACGCGGCCTGGGCGCTGAACGTGCGGGCGCATTTCGTCGCCTCGCGCGCGGTGATCCCGCACATGCGGGCGCAGGGCGGCGGATCGGTGATCATCACCGCGTCGAACTCGGGCTGCCAGTACGACCGGGGCATGGTCTCCTACGCCACCACCAAGCACGCTGCCGTCGCCATGGTGAAGCAGATGGCGGTGGATTACGCGCGCGAGAAGATCCGCTTCAATGCGCTCTGCCCGGGCTTTGTCGACACCCCTTTCAACCTCGGGTTCGAGAAGCAGATGGGCGGGCGCGCGGCGCTCGAGAGCTATGTTGCCGACACCATCCCGATGGGCCGCTGGGCCAGCGTGGAGGAGATCGCCGAGGGCATCCTCTACCTCGCCTCGGACCGCTCGGCCTTCGTCACCGGGCTGGCGCTGGTGATCGACGGGGGCGAGATCCTCTGAACTCGCCGCGCAGGGCTCAGCCGTTGGGGGAACCAAAACCGATGGTCGCCTCGACCGCGCGTTTCCATGCCGCGTATTTGCGCTCCCGCGCGGCGGCGTCCATCTGCGGCTCGAAGCGCGCATCGCGGGCCCAAGCGGCGGCGAACTCCTCCATGCCCGGCATCAGCCCGGCTTTCTGACCGGCCAGCCATGCGGCGCCCATGGCGGTGGTCTCGAGCACGGTGGGGCGCTCGACCGGCGCGTCGAGGATGTCCGACAGGTACTGCATCCCCCAGTCCGAGGCGCTGAGCCCGCCATCGACGCGCAGCGCCGCCATCTCGACATCGCCATGCTCGGCACCCCAGTCCGCCTTCATCGCCTCGATGAGGTCGCGGGTCTGGTAGCCGACGCTTTCCAGCGCGGCGCGGGCGAACTCGGCGGGCCCGGAGTTGCGGGTGAGACCATAGATTGCGCCCCGACAATCGGCGTTCCAATAGGGCGCGCCGAGCCCGGTGAAGGCGGGGACCAGCACCAGTTCCTGCGCCTGGTCGGCGGCCTCGGCGAGGGGCTGGCTTTCCGCCGCGTCGCGGATCACCTTGAGCCCGTCGCGCAGCCATTGGATCACCGCGCCGGCGACAAAGATCGAGCCCTCGAGCGCGTAGGTGGTCTTGCCGCCGATGCGGTAGGCGATGGTGGTGAGCAGGCGGTTCTGCGACACGACCGGCGTCTCGCCGGTGTTGAGCAGGGCAAAGCAGCCGGTGCCATAGGTGGACTTTACCATTCCGGGGGTAAAACAGGCCTGGCCGATGGTCGCCGCCTGCTGGTCCCCCGCGATGCCGAGGATCGGGATCGGGCGACCGAAGAGATCGGCGCGGCACTCGCCGAAACTGGCGTCGCAGTCGCGCACCTCGGGCAGCATGTTGGTGGGGATGTTCAGACGTTTGCAGATCGCCTCGGACCAGCGCCCCTCGCGGATGTTGTAGAGCATGGTGCGCGCGGCGTTGGTGGCGTCTGTGGCATGGACCGCGCCGCCGGTCAGCTTCCACACCAGCCAGCTGTCTACGGTGCCGAAAAGCAGCTCTCCAGCCTCGGCCTTTTCTCGTGCGCCGTCTACATTATCGAGGATCCACGCCAGCTTGGTTGCCGAGAAATAGGGGTCGAGCAGCAGGCCGGTTTTTTCGGTGACGGTCTCTTCGAAGCCCTGCTCGCGCAGGCCCCGGCACATCTCTGATGTGCGGCGGTCCTGCCAGACGATGGCATTGTGCACCGGCTTGCCGGTGGTCTTGTCCCAGACCACGGTTGTCTCGCGCTGGTTGGTGATGCCGATGGCGGCGATGTCGTCCGCGCCGATACCGGCTTTTTCGAGGACGGCCCGGCAGGTGGCGGCGGTGGTGGACCAAAGGTCGAGCGGGTCATGCTCGACCCAGCCGCTTTGCGGGAAATGCTGCGGGAATTCTTCCTGCGCCGAGGCGACGACCTGCAGCTTTTCATCAAAGAGGATCGCGCGGGTCGAGGTGGTGCCCTGGTCGATGGCGAGGATGAGGGTCATGTCTGTGGTCCGGCCTTCTGAGTGTCTTGTGTCGCGGGTCTGGCCCGAGGCGCAGTCCGCAGGATCGGTGCGCCCAGAGCGCGGCGTGGCGTCGCGGGTGCTGGTCCCTGGAACATCGCCGTCAAGTTCGGTCTCTTGCCTTACTCGTATCGGCGATGGCCCTGCATGGCCATGGCGGAGACGAGAAAACGGGGGCAGGCCATGGCCCGCCCCCGCCAAGTTAGCTCAGTTCCAGGAAGCGACGAGCTCGTCGTAGGCGACGGTCTTCGGCTCCTCGCGCTCGTTCTCGATCTTCGGCTTCGGCGAGCCTGCGGTATCGAGCCACTCCTGCGCGTCCTTCTCCTCGTTCATCACCGGGCCGAGGTCACCCTGGATGCCGGCGCGCTCGATGCGCTCCATGACCTTTTCCATGTCCGAGCAGAGGCTGTCGAGCGCGTCCTGCGCCGACTTGGCGCCCGACATGGCGTCGCCGATGTTCTGCCACCAGAGTTGCGCGAGCTTGGGGTAGTCGGGCACGTTGGTGCCTGTGGGCGACCAGCGCACGCGGTCCGGCGAGCGGTAGAATTCCACCAGGCCGCCGAGTTTCGGCGCGCGGTCGGTGAAGCTCTGGTCCTGGATGGTGCTCTCGCGGATGAAGGTGAGGCCGACGTGGCTCTTCTTTACGTCCACGGTCTTCGAGGTGACGAACTGCGCATAGAGCCAGGCGGCCTTGGCGCGATCCTCGGGGGTGGATTTCATCAGCGTCCAGGAGCCCACGTCCTGGTAGCCGACCTTCATCCCGTCTCCCCAGTAGACGCCATGCGGCGACGGGGCGAGGCGCCACTTGGGCGTGCCATCCTCGTTCATCACCGGCAGGCCGGGCTCGACCAGCGAGGCGACGAAGGTGGTGTACATGAACATCTGCTGGGCGATGTCACCCTGCGCCGGGACCGGGCCGGCCTCGGAGAAGGTCATGCCCATGGCGGAGGGCGGCGAGTACTTGTTGAGCCACTCGATCGCCTTGTCGACGGCATAGACCGCCGCCGGGCTGTTGGCCGCGCCGCCGCGCGCCATGCAGGCGCCCACGGGCTGCGACTTGTCGTTCACCCGGATGCCCCATTCGTCGACCGGCAGGCCGTTCGGCTCGCCCTTGTCGCCCATGCCGGCCATCGACATCCACGCGTCGGTGTAGCGCCAGCCGAGCGAGGGGTCCTTCTTGCCGTAGTCCATCGAGCCGAAGACCTTCTTGCCGTCGATCTCGCGGCCGGTGAAGAATTCGGCGATGTCCTCGTAGGCCGACCAGTTGACCGGCACGCCGAGGTCGTAGCCGTACTTCTCCTTGAACTCGGCCATGATGTCGGGATCGGTGAACCAGTCGTAGCGGAACCAGTAGAGGTTGGCGAACTGCTGGTCGGGCAGCTGGTAGAGCTTGCCATCGGGCGCGGTGGTGAACTGGGTGCCGATGAAATCGTCGAGGTCGAGCGTCGGGCTGGTGACCTCGGCGCCCTCGTTCGCCATCCAGTCGGTCAGGTTGCGCACCTGCTGGTAGCGCCAGTGGGTGCCGATGAGGTCAGAGTCGTTGACGTAGGCATCGTAGATGTTCTCGCCCGACTGCATCTGCGTCTGCAGCTTCTCGACCACGTCGCCCTCGCCGATGAGGTCATGGGTGATCTTGATGCCGGTGATCTTCTCGAAGGCCGGGGCGAGCACCTGGCTTTCGTATTCATGCGTGGTGATCGTCTCGGAGACCACCTTGATCTCCATGCCCTGGAACGGCTGGGCGGCGTCGATGTACCATTGCATCTCGGCCTCCTGATCGGCGCGAGAGAGGGTCGACAGATCGCCGATCTCCGCGTCGAGGAAGGCCGTGGCCGCCGCCATGTCGGCGAGGGCGGGCCCGCCCAGCAGGCCAAGCGCAAGGGCTATGGCGGTTGTTGTCTTCAGGTTCATGGTTTCCTCCCTTATTGAACCATTTGGACGTGTGCGGTGGTCCGGGTCTCCTCCGGCCCGTAGCGCGCTCTGCCGGGTCTCAGACCCAGCGGAACACCGCCACCGCGTAGATCAGGCAGACGACAAGCGCCGCCGGCTGCGCCTGGCCGACAAGGCCGAGCCAGGCGAGATTGATGAAGGCCGATCCCAGCAGCGTGATGAAAAGCCGGTCGCCGCGGGTGGTCTCGATGCCGAGGATCCCGTGACGCGGTGTCTCGGGGAAGCGGATCGCCAGCAGGGTGAAAATCACCAGGAGCGCCGCGATGCTCAGGAAGAAGGCCGCGGTGGGCCAGGTCCATGCCATCCAGTCCATTGCTCTCTCCTCTCAGACGCGGCCCAGGGCGAAGCCCTTGGCGATGTAGTTGCGGACGAACCAGATCACGAGCGCGCCGGGGATGATGGTCAGCACCCCCGCCGCCGCCAGCACGCCCCAGTCGAGCCCCGAGGCCGAGACGGTGCGGGTCATCGTGGCGGCGATGGGTTTGGCGTCCACCGTGGTCAGCGTGCGCGAGAGCAGCAGCTCGACCCAGGAGAACATGAAGCAGAAGAAGGCGGCGACGCCGATGCCCGACGAGATGAGGGGCATGAAGATCTTCACGAAGAAGCCGCCGAAGCTGTAGCCGTCGATATAGGCGGTCTCGTCGATCTCCTTGGGCACCCCGCGCATGAAGCCCTCGAGGATCCACACCGCCAGCGGCACGTTGAACAGGCAATGCGCCAGCGCCACGGCGATATGCGTGTCGAACAGGCCGATCGAGCTGTAGAGCTGGAAGAACGGCAGCGCGAAGACCGCCGGGGGTGCCATGCGGTTGGTCAGCAGCCAGAAGAATAGGTGCTTGTCGCCCATGAAGTGGTAGCGCGAGAAGGCATAGGCCGCCGGCAGCGCCACGGTGAGCGAGATCACCGTGTTCATAACGACATAGATCAGCGAGTTGATGTAGCCCGAGTACCAGCTCGGATCGGTGAGGATGGTCGCATAATTGGCGAAGGTCAGGTTGCGCGGCCAGAGCGTGAAGCTGCCGAGGATCTCGGTGTTGGTCTTCAGGCTCATGTTGAGCAGCCAGTAGATCGGCAAGAGCAGGAAGAGCAGGTAGAGCGTCATGACGATGACGCTTGTGTTGATCCGCGGCAGGCTGCGCGACCGGCGGGTGGCGGGGGCGAGGGTGGTGTCGGTCATCTCACATCCCCTTTTTGTCGAGGTTGGTCATCACGGTGTAGAACACCCAGGAAATCAGCAGGATCACCAGGAAGTACATGATCGAGAAGGCCGCGGCGGGTCCGAGGTCGAACTGCCCCAGCGCCATCTTCACCAGGTCGATCGAGAGCAGCGTGGTGGCGTTGCCCGGACCGCCGCCGGTGACCACGAAGGGTTCGGTGTAGATCATGAAGCTGTCCATGAAGCGCAGCAGGATGGCGATCATCAGCACACCCGCCATCTTCGGCAACTCGATGTAGCGGAACACCTTCCAGCGGCTGGCCTGGTCGATCTTGGCAGCCTGGTAGTAGGCATCGGGGATCGACTTGAGGCCCGCATAGGCCAGCAGCGCCACCAGCGAGGTCCAGTGCCAGACATCCATGACCACGATGGTGATCCAGGCCGCGAGCGTGCTCTGCGTGTAGTTGTAGTCGATGCCGAGGCTTTCCAGCGTGCGGCCCAGAAGACCGATGTCGACCCGGCCGAAGACCTGCCAGATGGTGCCCACCACGTTCCATGGAATGAGCAGCGGCAGCGACATGAGCACCAGGCAGAAGGAGGCCCAGAAGCCCGACTTCGGCATGTTCAGCGCGACGAAGATGCCGAGCGGCACCTCGATGGCGAGGATGATCCCCGAGAACATCAGCTGCCGCCCGAGCGCGTTCCACATGCGGTCGGAATGCAGCATCTCGTCGAACCATTCGAGTCCGGCCCAGAAGAACTGGTTGTTCCCGAAGGTGTCCTGCACCGAGTAATTGACCACGGTCATCAGCGGGATCACCGCCGAGAAGGCCACCAGCACCAGCACCGGCAGCACGAGGAACCATGCCTTGTGATTGACGGTCTTGTTCATCAGGCGGCCTCCCCCTCGGGTGCGACGCGCCAGTCGTCGCGGTAGACGTTGACGTGGGCGGGATCGAAGCGCACGCGGGTCATGTCGGGCCCGATGTTCTCGTCCTCGCCGGCGACGATGTTGATGTCATGTCCGAAGAACTCGGCGCGGATGATCTTGTGCCGCCCGGCGTCCTCGACCCGGCGGATCTTGACCGGGAGTCCCTCGGTCTGGCTCAGACGGGCGAACTCGGGGCGCACACCGATCTCGACCTTGCCCTCCATGGCGCGATAGCCGGTGCCGAGATCGAAGTTCGAGCCATTGATGTAGGCGCGGCTGCCTTCGACTTTGGCCGGGATCACGTTCATCCCCGGAGAGCCGATGAAATAGCCGACAAAAGTATGCTCGGGACGCTCGAAAAGCTCTTCGGGGGTGCCGATCTGTACGACGCGGCCGTCGTACATCACCACCACCTTGTCGGCGAAGGTCAGCGCTTCGGTCTGGTCGTGGGTGACGTAGATCATCGTATGGCCGAAATCGTGGTGCAGCTTCTTGAGCTGGGTGCGCAGCTCCCACTTCATGTGCGGGTCGATCACCGTCAGCGGCTCGTCGAACAGCAGCGCGTTCACGTCCTTGCGCACCATGCCGCGCCCAAGGCTGATCTTCTGCTTGGCGTCGGCGGTGAGCCCGCTGCACTTGCGGCGCAGCTGGTCCTCCATGCCGATCATCCGCGCGATCTCCTGCACGCGCTCGGCGACATAGGCCTCGTCGCGGCCGCGGTTGCGCAGCGGGAAGGCGAGATTGTCGTGCACGGTCATCGTGTCGTAGACGACCGGGAACTGGAACACCTGCGCGATGTTGCGCTCGGCGGTGGGGGCGTGGGTCACGTCCTGCCCGCCAAAGAGCACACGCCCCTGCGAGGGGATCAGCAGCCCCGAGATGATGTTGAGCAGCGTGGACTTGCCGCAGCCCGAAGACCCGAGCAGCGCATAGGCGCCGCCGTCCTCCCAGTCATGGGTCATCTGCTTGAGCGCGAAGTCCTCTTCTCCGCGCGGGTGCGCCATGTAGGAGTGGGCGAGATTATCTAGCGTTATCTTAGCCATATCAACATCTCCTCAGGCAGCCAGCGCGTAGGCGGCGGGGGCGACCAGTTCGCCGTTCTCGCCGAAGACGTAGACGTGCCGGGGCGAGAGCCAGACATCCAGCGGCTTGCCGATTGGCAGGTCGTGCACGCCGCTGACGAGGCCCACCCAGCGCTCGCCGTGATGGTCAAGGTGCACGAAGGTCTCGGAGCCGGTCAGCTCGCTCACCTGCAGTTCTGTGCGGAAGCGCAGCGCCTCGGGCTCGTGCTGCATGATCTCGAGGTGGTTGGGTCGGAAACCCGCCATGTAGCGCCCGTCGGGCAGGTCCTTGAGCTTGCCGGTCGCGGCGGCGCTCTGGCCTTCGCCGAACATCAGCCGCTCGCCGGTCTTTGAGATCTGCAGGAAGTTCATCGGCGGATCGCTGAAGACGCGGGCCGTGGTGGCATCGAGCGGCTGGCGGTAGACCTCGGGGGTGGGGCCGAACTGGGTGACGCGTCCTTCCCAGAGAGTGGCGGTGTGCCCGCCGAGCAGGAGCGCCTCTTCCGGCTCGGTCGTGGCGTAGACGAAGATCGATCCGGAAGCCTCGAATATCTTGGGAATTTCCACCCTAAGCTCTTCACGCAGCTTGTAGTCGAGGTTGGCCAGCGGCTCGTCGAGCAGCACCAGACCGGCGTTCTTGACCAGCGCCCGCGCCAGCGCGCAGCGCTGCTGCTGGCCACCCGACAGCTCGAGCGGCTTGCGCTCGAGGAAGGGGGTCAGCTTCATCAGATCGGCGCTTTCGCGCACCCGGCGGTCGATCTCGGCCCGGTCCACGCCCATCAGCTTCATCGGCGAGGCAATGTTCTGGTAGACGCTCATCGAGGGGTAGTTGATGAACTGCTGGTAGACCATGGCCACCTTGCGGTCTTGCACCGGCATGCCGGTGACGTCCTTGCCTTCCCAGAAAATCTTGCCGGTGGAGGGCGCATCGAGCCCCGCCATCAGCCGCATCAGCGACGTCTTGCCCGACAGGGTCGGGCCCAGCAGCACGTTCATCGTGCCATTGGCGAGCGTCAGATCGGTCGGGGCAATATGGGTCTGCCCCTCGACGATCTTCGAAACGCCCTTCAGTTCCAGCGACATAAGGTCCTCCTCCCCGCGCCGTATGTCTCCGCCGTGCTATTCGGCGGCGTCGGCCCTTTCGCGGCGGGATGCCATCCAGCCGTCCAGCGCCGATATCTCCTCCGCACTCAGGCGCAGCCCGAGCTTGGTGCGTCGCCACACCACGTCCTCGGCCGTGCGGGCAAATTCCTGCCGCATCAGCCAGATCACTTCCGCCTCGGTGAGCGTCGCGCCGAAGTCCCTCCCGAGATCCGCGGCGCTTTTTGCCCCTCCCAGAAGGGTTTCCGCCTCGGTGCCATAGGCGCGCCCGAGCCGCCGCGCCCAAGCCGCTCCGAGGAAGGGATATTTCCCGTTCAGAGTTTGCACCAGCCGGTCGAACCCGTCGACCGGGAAATCCCCGCCGGGCATCGCGGCACCCGCGGTCCAGGGGCCGGACTTCAGAGCGATGTGCTCGCCGATCTTCTCCAGCGCGCTTTCTGCAAGCCGCCGGTAGGTGGTGATCTTGCCGCCGAAGACGTTGAGCACCGGCGCGCCCCCTTCCGCGTCCACCTTCAGCGTGTAATCCCGCGTCGCCGCCGTGGCGCTGGAAGCGCCGTCGTCGTAGAGCGGGCGCACACCGGAGTAGGTCCAGACCACGTCCTCCGCCGAAATCGACTGCGCAAAATACTGGTTGGCGAAGTTGATCAGGTAGGCCTGCTCCTCGGGGGTGCAAACCGGGCGGCGGTCCGGGTCGTCATGTTCGGCGTCGGTGGTGCCGATCAGGGTGAAGTCGCGCTCGTAGGGGATCGCGAAGATGATCCGCCCGTCGGTGCCCTGGAAGAAGTAGCACTTGTCGTGATCGTAGAGCCGGCGGGTGACGATATGGCTGCCGCGCACCAACCGAACGCCCTCGCGCGAGGGCAGATCGATCGTGTCGTGGATGATGTCACCGACCCAGGGGCCACCCGCGTTGATCAACATCTTCGCGTAATGCGTTGCTTCTTCTCCAGTTTCTGCGTTCTCGATCTCGACGCGCCAGAGCGCACCCTCGCGCCGCGCATGGGTGACCTTGGTGCGGGTCAAGATGGTGGCGCCGCGCGCCTCTGCGTCGCGGGCGTTGAGCACCACCAGCCGAGAATCCTCGACCCAGCAGTCGGAATACTCGTAAGCGCGCTCGAAGCGCGGCTGCAGCGGCGCGCCCTCCTTCGTGCCCTTGAGCGAGAGCGTCGCCGTGCCCGGCAGGATCTTCCGTCCGCCGAGATGATCGTACATGAACAGCCCCGTGCGGATCAGCCAGGCCGGACGGCGGCCTTTCATCCAGGGCATGGCGAGGCCGAGCATCTTGGAGATCGGCGTCTCGCTCTCGAAGCGCATGTCCCTGTGATAGGGCAGTACGAAGCGCATCGGCCAGCTGATATGCGGCATGGCGCGCAGCAGCACCTCGCGCTCGACCAGCGCCTCGTGCACCAGCCGCACCTCGAGATACTCGAGATAGCGCAGCCCGCCGTGAAAGAGCTTGGTCGAGGCCGAGGAGGTCGCCGAGGCCAGATCGCCCATCTCGGCCAGCACCACCGAAGCGCCGCGCCCGGCCGCGTCCCGGGCGATGCCGCATCCGTTGATGCCGCCGCCGATGACGAAGAGATCTGCAGGGGTGTCCGGGGTGGTCTTGCGCACGGGGGGCCTCGTTCAACTTGGGGGCAGGCTAAACCCGGACCGCACATTCACGCAAGACGTTTGTTTTCGTTTTTTTTTCGTTTCAAGACCTGCGGCAATTTCCCCATATTCTCCTGTGCTTCGGATGCATTCTTACAATCTCACTGTGCAGATGCAGAAACGATTCCACTGGAATCGGCGCTGGTTTGCGGCTCTTCTGCCCGTGTCAGGATAAAACGAAAGAAACCGAACACCCATGTCCCAATCGCTGCGCCACCCGGAGATTCTCGAGATCGCCCGCCGCGACGGCAAGGTGACCGTCGAAGGGCTGGCACAGCATTTCGGCGTAACGCTGCAGACCATCCGCCGGGATCTCAGCGATCTGGCCGACACCGGGCGCCTCGAGCGGGTGCACGGCGGGGCGGTGCTGCCCTCGGGCACGATGAACATCGGCTACGAGGAACGGCGCCATCTCAACATGGACGCAAAGACTGCCATCGCCCGGGCCTGCGCCGAACGCATCCCGCATGGCATCTCGCTGTTTCTCAACATCGGCACCAGCACCGAGGCGGTGGCGCGCGAGCTATTGCACCACAAGGGGCTGATGGTGGTGACCAACAACATGAATGTCGCCAATATCCTCGTCGCCAACCCCGACTGCGAAGTCCTGGTCAGCGGTGGCAACCTGCGCCGCACCGACGGCGGGCTCATTGGTGCGCTGGCGACCGAGAGCATCCGGCAGTTCAAGTTCGACCTTGCGGTGATCGGCTGCTCGGCGCTGGACGGCGAGGGGGACATCCTCGATTTCGACATCCAGGAAGTCGGGGTGAGCCGCGCCATCCTGCGCCAGTCGCGCCGCACCTACCTTGTCGCCGACCAGTCGAAATTCAAGCGCAGCGCGCCGGCGCGCATTGCCTCGCTGTCCGAGATCGACAAGTTCCTCACCGACGCGCCGCTGGAGCCCGGCCTCGCCGCGGCCTGCGCCGACTGGGGTTGCGAGGTGGTGGTGGCCGGACGGGGCTGAGCCGCGGCTTGCGCGTGGCGCCGGTGGCGCTATAGCTCGCGCCCATGCGTTTCGAGACCCCGCTCATCCCCGCCCGCCTGCTGCGCCGCTACAAGCGTTTCCTCGCCGACTGCCGGCTCGAGGATGGCTCCGAGATCACCGCCCATGTCGCCAACCCCGGCAGCATGCTGGGCATGGCAGAGCCCGAGACCCGGATCTGGCTCGAGCCCAACGACGATCCGAAGCGAAAGCTGAAATACGCCTGGCGGCTCATCGAGCACGAGGGCGGCGCCTTCACCGGCGTCGATACCGGCGTGCCCAACCGGGTGCTGCGCGCCGCGCTGGAGGCGGGGCAGGTGGCGGGGCTCGAGGGCTACGAGTCCGTCCGCCCCGAGGTGAAATACGGCGTGAAAAGCCGCATCGATTTTCTGCTCACCGGCGCTGCTCGCCGGGATTGCTACGTCGAGGTGAAATCGGTGACCCTTTCTCGCAGGCCGGGTCGCGCCGAGTTCCCCGACAGCGTCACGGCGCGCGGGGCCAAGCATCTCGCGGAGCTCTCCGCCATGGTCGCGCAGGGACACCGCGCGGTGATGCTCTACCTCGTGCAGCGCACCGATGCCGAGGAGGTTACCCTCGCCGCCGACATCGACCCCACCTATGCCGCCGCCTTCGCCGCCGCGCGTACGGCGGGCGTCGAGGTGCTCGCGCTCGGCTGCCGGATCACCCCCGAGGAGATCACCCTCGGCGCGCCGTTGCCCTTCCGCGCGCCCTGAGGCCCCTGCGCGTTTTCTTCTAGGTCCAAATATCCCGGGGGAGTCCGCGCCAGCGGACGGGGGCAGAGCCCCCATCCACCGATCGAACCACGCGCCTCAGGCCAGCCGCGAGCGCGGCTCCGCGGCGGTCTCGGCTTCCTTCTCCCGCGTGACGTGCAGCGTGCGGGTGGGGAAGGGAATGTCGATGCCGTTGGCATCCAGCGCTTCCTTGACCTTGCGCTTCATGTCGGCCTGATAGGCGAAATACTCGCCGCTGCCGACCCAGACCCGCACCAGGAAATCGACCGAGCTGTCGTTCAGGGCGTTCACCTGGATGAAGGGCTCGGGATCGTTCAGCGAGCGCGGGTCGGCCATGATCGTCTCGCGGATCACCCGCTCGGCGGTGGCGAGGTTGGCGCCGTAACCGACACCGAAGGTCCATTCCGCCCGGCGCGTCTTATAGATCGAGTAGTTCTCGATGACATTGCCCCAGACTTCCGAGTTCGGCACGATGATCTGCGTGTTGCCCAGGCTGGCGAGTTCGGTGGTGTTGAGGGTGATGTCCTTGACCGTCCCCGAGACCCCGGCGACCGAGACGAAATCCCCCAGCTTGATCGGCCGGAAGACGATGATCATCACCCCCGCGGCGACATTCGACAGGGTGCCCTGCAGCGCGAGGCCGACGGCAAGGCCGGCCGCGCCCAGTGCTGCGATGATCGAGGTGGTTTGCACACCGAAGGTGTTGAGCACGATGAGGATGGTGAAGATCATCACCACGTAACGCGCGATATTGCCGAGGAAATTGAAGAGTGTGTCGTCAAGCCGGGCGCTGCGCGCCGACATGGCGGTGATCCGGCCCTTGACCCAGCGGCCAATGAAAAGGCCCACCAGCAGCAGCACGATGGCCGCCACCACGTTGCCGAGCATGCTCGCCAGGAAGTCCAGCGTGAACACGTCGGAGAGCGACGTGCCGTTGTAGATCTCGGTGTTCATGACTTCGTTGATACTGTCCATTGTCCCTCGTCGGTCCTTCTTTGCGGCTTGCGCCTGTCTTGCGCGCCGCTGCGTCCGGCACGTCTTCGGGTCGGGTCTGCCTGATCCCCTTCAGGCGGTCTTCGGGCCATGCCCGGATTGGCAGGCTCCGCATTGCGGCCCGCATCGCGGGACTTAACGCGGGGACATGCCATTGCGTTCCCCTGCCATCCTCTGGCAATGGAAGGCAACACGTATTAAGTATTGAAGGGAAGAGACCCATGGAGCGCCCCGTCTTGCGAAACGACACGAGCGGCCGTCTCACCCGCGACGGCATCCGCATTCACGAATCCGCCGATTTTGTCGGCATGGAAAAGGCTGGTGCGCTGGCCGCGAAGATCCTCGACGATCTCGCGCCGCTGGTCGAGCCCGGCCGCACCACTGCAGAGATCGACGACTTCATCCGAGGGGCGGTCGAGGATGCAGGCGCGATCTCGGCCACCATCGGCTACAAGGGCTACCAGCACGCCAGCTGCATCTCGATCAACCACGTGGTCTGCCACGGCATCCCCGGCGACAAGAAGCTGAAGGATGGCGACATCCTCAATGTCGACGTCACGGTGATCGTCGATGGCTGGTACGGCGATACCTCGCGCATGTACGTGGCGGGCAAGCTCTCGCGCAAGGCCGAGCGGCTGATCCAGGTGACCCACGACTCGCTGATGCTGGGGATCGAGGCGGTGAAGCCGGGCAACACCTTCGGCGACATCGGCCATGCCATCCAGAGCTACGTCGAGGCGCAGCGCATGTCGGTGGTGCGCGATTTCTGCGGTCACGGCCTCGGCCGGGTGTTCCACGCCGCGCCCAACGTGCTGCACTACGGCCGCGCGGGCACCGGGCCGGTGCTGGAAGAGGGCATGTTCTTCACCATCGAGCCTATGGTGAATCTCGGCCGCCCCGAGACCAAGGTGCTTGCTGACGACTGGACCGCGGTCACCCGCGACAAGTCGCTCTCGGCGCAGTTCGAGCATTCGGTTGGCGTGACCGCCGACGGGGCCCAGATCTTCACCCTCTCGCCGGGCGGCAAGTTCCACCCGACCTGGGGCTGACCCCGGTCAGGCCGGGCGCGCCCCCGCCGGGCCGCGCCCGGCTGATTTTCAACGCATGACGAAGGGATTAGCCATCGGTTCCGCCGAGGTGTTGATCCATGTGGTGCGCGTTCGGGTGTAGTCCTTGATGGCCTCCATCCCGGCCTCGCGGCCGTAGCCCGAGTCGCCAAAGCCGCCGAAGGGCGCGATGGGCGAGATCGCCCGGTAGGTGTTCACCCAGCAGATCCCCACACGCAGCCGCCCCGACACCCGGTGGGCGCGGGCGAGGTTCTGCGTAAAGACGCCCGAGCCCAGCCCATAGAGGCTGCCATTGGCGAGCGCGATTGCCTCCTCCTCGGTGTCGAAGGGCAGAAGCGACATGACCGGGCCGAACATCTCGGTGTGCAGCGTGGCGATCTCAGGCGAGGGGCAGAGCACCAGCGTCGGCGCCATGTAGGTGCCGGGCCGGTCGAGCGGCGCGCCGCCGAAGCCGAGGGTCGCGCCCTGCGCCTGCGCCTCGTCCAGCGTCCTGCCGATCAGCTCGATTTGCGCACGGGTGCAGAGCGGCCCCATGTGGCTCGCCGCGTCGAGCGGATCGCCGACCACGATGCCTGCCGCCTTCTCGGTGATCTTCGCCACCAGCGCTTCGAAGATGCTGCGCTGTACCAGCCCGCGTGAGCCGGCGACGCAACTCTGCCCCGAGGCACCGA
This sequence comes from Alloyangia mangrovi, assembly GCF_002300555.2. Lineage (GTDB taxonomy): Bacteria > Pseudomonadota > Alphaproteobacteria > Rhodobacterales > Rhodobacteraceae > Salipiger > Salipiger mangrovi. Next base: position 156,093 of record NZ_NTHN02000002.1, read on the forward strand.
AATTGCCAGCGATCAGCGCATTGGCGGCACCGTCGAGATCGGCGTCCTCGAAGACGAGGATCGGGGATTTGCCGCCCAGCTCCAGCGTCGTGACTGCGAAGTTCTCGGCCGAGTTGCGGACCACGTGGCGCGCCGTGTCCGCCCCGCCGGTGAAGGCGATGCGGTCGACGCCGGGGTGACTGGTGAGCGGGATCGCGCAGCCCTTGGCATCGCCGGTGATGACCGAGACCACGCCCGGCGGAAAGCCCGCCTCGTGGATCAGTCGGGCGAATTGCAGCATTGGCACCGGGGCGACTTCCGAGGCCTTCAGAACCACCGTGCAGCCCGCCGCCAGCGCCGGGCCGAGCTTGGTGGCGGTCAGGAACATCTGCGCGTTCCACGGCACCACCGCGGCAACCACGCCGATCGGCAGCGGCTTTGTGAAGACATGCATGTCCGGCTTGTCGATCGGCAGCACCGCGCCCTCGATCTTGTCGGCAAGCCCGGCGTAATAGCGGTAGTAGTCGGCGACATAGGCGGTCTGGCTGGCGGTCTCGGCCAGCAGCTTGCCGCTGTCGGTGGTCTCGAGCCGCCCGAGGTCCTGCGCGTGCTGCTCGACAAGATCGGCGAGCCGGTAAAGCAGCTTGCCCCGCGCCGTCTGGCTGAGGTCGCGCCACTTCGGATCGTCGAGCGCCCGGCGGGCGGCGGTCACCGCTCGGTTCACGTCGTCAGGCGCGGCGCAGGCGAAGCTGGCCCAGGCCTCGCCCGTGGCGGGGTTCTCGGTCGGCAGGGTCTGCCCGTCCACGCCCTCGCAGAAGGCGCCGTCGATATAGAGCGGGTAGTGCGGGAGGTCGGTCATCAAGCGGTCCTCAGGCAAAGGCGGGCAGGACGTCATCGAGGAAGCGTGCGAGCGAGTCGCGCTTGCGCTGGTGGCTCATGCCGGTGTCGATCCAGAAGGAGAACTCGTCGTAGCCGAGGTCCTCGTAGCGGCGGATTTTGTCGATCACCTCCTGCTTGGTGCCGATGGTCAGATCGCGCGCGAGCTTTTCAGGGGCCATGAGATTGTTGCCGGCGATCTCTGCTTCGCTCAGCGCCTCGATCATGCCATTGCGGACCGGGCGCTTGTTCTGGAACCAAGCGCCGAAGTAGCAGTAATAGCGCGAGATTTCCCGGGCGGCCTGCGCCACGTCCTCTTCGTCGCGCCCGACGTAGGTGTGGTGCAGCAGCATGATCTTGGGGCTCTTGCCGGGGTTCTCGGCACGGGCGGCGTCGAAGCGGGACTTGAGCGCCGAAATCTCCTCCATGCCCTGCCAGAGCGGCGTGACCTGGATGTTGAAGCCAGCGGAGACGCCGAACTGGTGGCTGGCCTCCTCGCGCGCGGCGATCCAGATCGGCGGACCGCCTTCTTGCGCGGCCTTGGGCACGGCGGTTGTGGCGGGGAAGCTGTAGAACTGCCCTTCGTGGGTGCAATCCCCGGCCCAGAGTTGAGGCAGCAGAGGCGCCGTCTCGCGCATCCGCGCACCGGCCTGCGCCGCGTCGAGCCCGGGCATCATCCGCTCGTATTCGTAGCTGTAGGCGCCCCGCGCGATACCGAGCTCGAGCCGCCCGCCGGTGATGAGATCGGTGGCCGCCGCCTCTCCGGCCAGCCGGATCGGGTGCCAGAACGGCGCAATGACCGTGCCGGTGCCGAGGCGGACGTTCTTCGTGTGATGCGCCAGATCGACGATCGACAGGAAGGGGTTGGGGGCAATGGTGAATTCCATGCCGTGATGCTCGCCGGTCCAGATCGCCCGCATGCCGCCTTCGTCGGCCATCTTGCAGATCGACAGGAACTCCTCGTGCAGCACCGCGTGGGGCTGGTCCGGGGTGAGGCGTTCCATATGGGCAAAGAGGGAGAACTCCATGGCTCAGCTCCTTTTGGCTTGGGTTACAGGCGCGCCTCGATGAGGCGGAACAGTTCGGCGGTGACCTCGTCGGCGTGGGTCATCGGCATCATGTGGGCGGCGTCCGGCAGCACCGCGGCCCGGCCCTGCGGCGCAAGTTCGGCCATGGCGCGGGACATGGCCGGGGTGGAGTTGGGCTCCAGCGCGCCGGTCATGAAAAGCGCCGGGCAGGCGAGCCCGCGCAGGGTGGCCTCGGCCGGTCCGTCCTCTTCCGCGAAGACGCGGTAGGCGGCGCGATAGCCTTGCGGATCGACGTCGCTCAGCCAGTCCCGGCAAGCGGCTCGGGCGGGGGTCTCGTCTTCGCCGAACCAGCGGTTGAGCGTCGGTTCGGGATCGCCATTGCTCTGCCCATCCAGTTGCGCGGCGCGGGCTTTCACGGCCTGCTGCGCGGCGGGGTCGCGGCGGTGGATGGCGTTGAGGCAGGCGATCCCGGAGACCTTTTCGGGCAGTTGGCGCGCCAGTTCGGCGGCGATCATCGCGCCCATCGAGTGCCCGGCGATTGCGGTGGGTCCGTCCAGCACCCCGGCGATGCGCCCGGCGAAGTCGGCCAGACCGCTCTCGCCCCGCGCCACGCTCTGTCCGTGCCCCGGCATGTCCACCGCGATAACCCGGCAGCTCCGCGCCAGCGCACCCAGCTGCGCGCCCCAGGCCTCGGCCCGCAGGCCGACGCCGTGGATCAGCAGCACGCGCGGGCCGCTGGCGCCGGCGACGATCCCCGCCAACCCGCCTCCGAGGTCAGACCGCGGCCGGGTTGTCCAGGTCATGGCCGAGGTCCTTCAGATCCTGGTAGCGGTCGCCGATGCGATGATGCGGGCGGCCCCCGGTGGCGGCGCCGAGCACCACGACGATCTCGTCGTCGCGCGGCGCGTCGGGGATGGCGAACTGGATTGTCAGGTAGTGCGAGCGCCGCCCTGCATCGTTCTTGTCCATCAACGGCACCATGATCGGCGCGTTTGCCCCGCCGCGGGTGTTGGTAAAGGCAAGGTAGCTCTTGGCCTCCACCGCCTGCCGGTAGTGATTGCCGAAGCGCAGAGTGTGGATGAGACCCGAGGCGTGCTCGATCTCGCCATCCAGGCCGACCACCGCCGCTTTGCCATAGGCCTCGATCGCCGTGCCGCTGCCGGCGAGCGCGATCATCCGCTCGGTCATCATCTCGCCCAGCACGGGGCCATAGGCGTGGATCTCGGGCTTGAGGTCTTCGACGTAGCGCCCGGCCCAGGGATTGCGCACCACCGCGGCCACCGCAAACATGCGCCAGGGCGTCCCGGCGGGGCGGAAGCCCTCGATCAGGACCTCTTCGTCATAAGTCACGATTTTGCGTATTTCCGGCTGCATCCGCTCACTCCTGTTCGATATTGCAATGTGTTTCCGGGAGAGGTGCTTTGACAAACGCGGAAAATGCGGGCTAAAGCATTAGTAAAACTAATGGAGATTTGAGATGGCCCGCTCCCTGCCGCCCGTCGCCTGGTTCCGGGCCTTCGAGGCCTCGGCCCGCCATCTCAACTTCACTGCCGCGGCGGACGAGATCGGCATGACGCAATCGGCGGTGAGCCAGCAGATCAAGGCGCTGGAGACCCGCTTCGGCACGCCGCTCTTCACCCGCAAGCCGCGCGGGCTCGCGCTGACCGATGCCGGACGCAAGCTGATGCCGCAGGTGGGCTCAGCGCTGGAGATGCTGCAGGCGGCGACGCTGGCTCTCGACGGCCCGCCCAAGGCGGAGCTGCTGACCGTTGCCAGCTCGGTCAGCGTGGCAAGCTGGGTGATCGCGCCGCATCTGCCGGACTTCCACCGCCGCCACCCCGGGGTGCGCATCCGTTTTGCCAGCGCCATCTGGCCGGAGGATTTCCAGAGCGCCATGGCCGATATCGAGATCCGCTTCGGCTCGCAAAGGCAGGTGGGGCAGAGCGCCCTGCCGCTGGAGCCGAGCGAGCTGGTGGCGCTGAAATCCCCGGCGCTGGAAGGGCCGCTCGAGGCGCTGCCGCTGATCGAATCCGTGGGCACTTCGGTCGGGTGGGATGCCTTCGGGGCGGCGCATGGGCTGGGGGATTTGCGCCCGCGTCTATACGTGGATTCCTACGGCATGGCGCTGCAGCTCGCGGCGGGGGGCAGCGGGGTCGCGCTGGTCACCGCGCTGCTCGGGCGGGATGCATTGGCCTCGGGACAGCTTGTCCCGGCGCATCCCGGCACCATCGCCCCGCGCGAGGGCTATTATATTGCGGTGCGCGACACCGTGCCCGCGGCGCGCGCCTTTGCCGATTGGCTGGACGAAACGCTGCGCCCCGGCTGAGGCGCGTTCTTATCCCATCAGCGCCTTGCGCAGCATGTTGCCGGCCAGCACCAACACGGTCAGCGCGAAGACCAGCCGCAGCCGCGCCGGGCTCAGGCTGTGCGCCAGCTTCACGCCGATCGGCACGGTCAGCAGCGAGGTGACCATGATCAGCGCCACGGCCGGCAGGTTGACGTAGCCCACGGTGCCCGGCGGCTTGCCGGTGATACCCCAGCCGGTCAGCAGGAAGGCAATGAAGCCGGGTATCGAGATCAGCAGGCCGAAACCCGGCGAGGTGCCCACGGCCCGGTGCGGCGGCACGTTGTAGGCGGTCAGCAGCGGCACGGTAAAGCTGCCGCCGCCGATGCCCATGAGCGCCGAGAAGAAGCCGATGATGCCGCCGTAGAACGCGCTCAGCCCGCGTCCCGGCAGCGTTTCGGAGATCCGCCAGCTCTTCTTGCCGAGCAGCATGTAGAGCCCGAGGCAGACGCCGATCACGCCGAAGACCAGCAGCAGCTGGTCGCTGTGCAGCACCGTGGCGGCCAGCACGCCCAGCACCGAGCCCATGGCGATGAACGGCCCCCAGCCCTTGATCAGCTCGAGGCTCACCGCGCCGCGCTTGTGGTGCGAGGTGACCGAACGCAGCGAGGTCACGATGATCGTCCCGGTCGAGGTGGCGACGCAGATCTGCATAAGCTGCTCGGGGTGATAGCCGAGCCCGGTGAAGACGTAGTAGAAGGCCGGCACGAGGATGATCCCCCCGCCGACGCCCAGCAGGCCCGAGATGATCCCGGCCACCGCGCCGGCGGCGGCGATGACGGCGAATAGCGTGACGTAGTCCATGGGGCACTTTCCTGCTGTGCGGCGGATGCGGCGGTGCGTGGAACCGGCGGCGGCAAACCTGCGTCGGGAGGAGGCCGCCTGCCGGAGAAACGCGGCGGCGCGGCGAAGGTCAAGGGGAAGCGGCACCTGCCATGGGGATCGCGGCACAACTGCGCCCCGATTGCCGCGCTGGCGCCCGGATGGGCCCTTCCGCCGGGTCGACGCCGCGCTTGGGGAGATCGGCACTTGTCCGCATCCCGCTGTCGGTGCAGTTTCGCTGCGAGATCCGGCGCGGCCAAGCAAGAGACACGACATGCCCCACCCCCTGACGCAGAGCCTATTGCCTTCCGCGCGCGAGATGTTCGCCGCCGAGCCCGGGCTCGTGGCGCTTTACGGCTACGACCCGCAGGAGCTCTCCGGTCCCGCCGACCTGCTGGCTGCGGCGCTCGCCGCCTGCCTGCCCGAGGGCACGGCGCGGGCCTGGCTGCGCGGGCTGGCGCAGGAGGTCTTCAGCCATGACGCCGAGACGCTGGAGCTGGCGCTTGACGACCTTCTGGCGACCGCCGCGCGCGATGCCGAGCCCGGGGGCGCGGCGGCGGTGCTGCATTTCGCCAATGGTTATCACGCGCTGCTCTCTTATCGGTTGAGCCGGGCGCTCTGGTGCGCCGATCGCAAGAGCCTCGCGCTGGCGGTGAAGGGGCAGTTCACCCGCGCGCTTTCGGTCGAGATATGGCCGCAGGCGCAGATCGGGCGCGGTGTCTGGTTCGACCACGGGCTCGGGCTGGTGATCGGCCAGACCGCGGTGATCGAGGACGACGTGAGCCTGTGGCACGGGGTCACGCTCGGTTCGAATTTCGTCGAAACGGGCGAAGGTCGGCACCCGAGGCTGCGCAAGGGCGCGGTGGTGGGGGCAGGGGCGATCCTCCTCGGGCCGATCGAGGTGGGTGCGGGCGCCACCGTCGCCGCCGGGGCAATCGTGACCCGGGACGTGCCGCCCGGCCACGTGGTGACCGGCCCGCGCGGGATCGACCGGGGTGCCGGCCGGTTCGCCGGCTTCGCGCCGCTCGCCGAGCTGAAGGGCGACTGCGGTTGACCGCTCCCGGCCCCTTCTGCCTCTTGTCCTGTGCGTCGCCACTCCGAGCTCGGCTTCGCGGAGCACCGCACCTCGGAAGTCATCGCCCCGCTGCTCTCCAGCTGGGGCGCGGTGGCGCAGATGGGGTAGGGCGCGCCGGTCATCCTCAAGGCAATGGGGGCGCAAGGTGGCGTCCGAGGACTTTGGCTTCATGCTGAACAAGCTGCCCTGCGCATAGCTCTGGCTGGACTTCGCGCGCGCGGGCAAAATCCGGCGCTAAATTCGGCGAAGTTCGACTTCAGCGACGCGGTGCTGCCGATCGGCGCGGATTTCCGGCTGCTGCTCACCTGCCGCGCGATGCAGTGCTGAGGCGGCGCATCATGGGAAAAGACCCCCGCCATTCCGGGCGGGGGGGCCATGTCTTGGGGCGAGACTCGCGCGTCAGGCCCGCAGCATGATCTTGCCGCTGCGCGCCGGGGTCTGCGCCGCCTGCATCGCCTCGGTGACCTGCTCCAGATCGAAGATGCCGCCCACGTCGAGGACCAGCTTACCCTGCGCCGCAAGCGTCACCAGCTCGGTCAGCAGGCGCTTCTGCGTCTCACCATCCATCTCGCCGAACACGCGCGAGGCCCAGAAGCCGCGCACCGCGAGGTGCTTGGTGATCATCTCGCCGCTTGGCAGCTGCAGTGGCGCGCCGGTGGCGGTGCCGAAGACCACGTATTCCCCGTCCTTGCCCAGCAGCGCGGCCAGCGCCATGCCCAGCTCGGCGCCGACGGAGTCGATGGCCGAGACCGCGCCCGCCGGGCCGACGAGTGCCTTGGCGGCGTCGAGCCAGCCTTCGTCGGCAGTGCAGAGGACGTGCTCGGCGCCGAGCGCCTTCATCTCCTCGACCGCCTCGCCGCGGCGCACGAGGTTCAGCAGCTTGAGGCCGCGCGCCTTGGCAAGGCTCACCATGATCTTTCCGACGGCGCCATTGGCGGCGGTCTGCACCAGCCATTCACCTTCACCGACCTTCAGCGAGTCGAGCAGGGCGATTGCGCTGAACGGCATGGCGATGAGTTGGGCTGCGTCCTCGTCCTTGATGCTTTCCGGCAGCGGCACAATGGTTGCGGCCTTGGCGATGAAGAACTCTGCCCAGCTACCGTGGACACCGCCCACCGAGATGCGCTGGCCAAGCAGCGCCTTGTCAACGCCCTCGCCGAGGCCGGCGACCATGCCGACAGCCTCGGAGCCGCCGATTTCGCCGGGCAGCTCGGGAACGTAGCCGTATTGGCCGCGGATGGTCCAGAGGTCGTGGTTGTGGATCGGCGACAGGAGGGTCTTGATCAGCACCTCGCCCGGGCCGGGTTTGGGGGCTTCCATCTCACCAAAGAGCATCACCTCGGCGGGATCGCCAAAAAACGTCATGATATGCAGCACGCATGTCGGGGTCCTTCGTGTCAAAAAACGGGGTCAGTGGGTGTCGGGAAAGAGGCGGCGCGCGGTGTCGGCGCGGGCCTGCCGCAGCGGCAGATCGCTCTGCGAAAGCTTGGCCAGGATCGCCGCCCCGAGCCATTGGGCATAGAGGGCCGCTGCCGCACCCGCGGGGTCAGGCAGCGGGTGCAACGAGCCATCCTCGGCGCCCTCGGTCAGCAGCGCGGCGAGCCGTGCGACAAGGTCCGAAACGCCCTCGTCGAGCACCCGGCGCATGTCATCCGAGAGATCGGCGATCTCGGCGGCGAGCTTCACCACGAGGCAGCGGCCGGCGATGCCCTCCGAGGCATCCACGCCCAGCCAGCCGTCCCAATAGGCGGCAAGCCGATCTCCGGCGCTGCCCGAGGTCTCGGCAAGCGCATCGAAGCTTTCGAGGTACTCGGCAACGTAGTCCTCGAGCAGGGCGCAGCCGAAGGCCTCCTTGGACGAGAAGTAATAGTAGAACGATCCCTTGGGCACGCCGCTCTCCTTGAGGATCTGCGACAGGCCCACGCCGCTGAAGCCCCCCCCTCAGGACGAGGTCGCGCCCGGTGGTCAGAATCTTCTTGCGGGTGGCTTCGGATTTGCTCGGTTCGGTCATGCGGGGCTACATAGTTAAAATAGACCGGTCGTCTAGGTGTTGCGGCACGCATTTTCCGAATGACGTCGCGCAAGCAAGGGACCATGTATTCGCCAGAGGTCGGGCAGACAGGATCCCTCTGGGAAAGTCGTGCGGCGACTAGCCTAGGCTCGCGGCGAAGCCCGCGAGATAGGCCCGCAACTGCTCTCGCACCGCGCCGTCAGTCAGGGTGCCCTCGGCATCGAAGGATTTTCCCGCGCGCGAGACCATCAGCTTTGCGCCGAACCAAGGGTGCGCGCCAAGCGCCCGCAGCACGGGCAGCCAATGGGTCTGCGACAGTATCGTTCCGAACCCGCCAGGGGAGGCGCCGATGATCGCCACCGGCTTGCCCTTGAACGCCTTGCCGCCCTCGCCACGGGACATCCAGTCGATGGCGTTCTTGAAGACACCGGGGATGCCGCCGTTGTATTCGGGCGTGACCATGAGCACCCCGTCGGCTTCCGCCAACTGCGCCTGCAGGGTCTTCACTGCAACGGGCAACCCTTCGGCGGCCTCCGCATCGGCACTGAACAGCGGCACTTCGTGAATGGAGCCGGGCAGAACCGGGCAGCCTTCGGGCGCCAGCTCCATGGCAGCACGCAGCAGGCCGGCATTGTAGGAGGCGGCGCGCAAGCTGCCGCTGAGGCCGAGAATCCGGGGCATGGGCTCATCCTTACGCTAGGTTAGTCGCAGCATGGCCTGCGTCGCTGTCCCCGGCAAGACCTTGATAGGGCGGAAAAAGCGACCGGTCAGTCGAACTTGCGCGAAGGGGCGAGCACCTTGGCCTCGCCGACCAGCACCGGCTTTCCATCGACCGAGCACTTGCAGTCCAGCATGACCCGTCGTTTCGAGAAGTCGATCTCGGTGACGGTGACCTCGGCCAGCACCGTGTCGCCGGGGCGCACGGGGGCGATGAACTTCAGAGTCTGGCCGAGGTAGACCGTGCCGTGCCCGGGCAGCTGCTCGCCGATCACCGCCGAGATCAACCCGGCGGTGAGCATGCCGTGGGCAATCCGCCCCTCGAAGATCGTGTCCTGCGCATAGGCATCGTCGAGATGCACCGGGTTGTGGTCGGTCGAGACCTCGGCAAAAAGCGCGATGTCGCGGTCGGTCACCTCTTTGCGCAGGTGCCGCGACATGCCCATCTCGATGTCTTCGATGCAGATCGTCCCGCGGGGCAGGTTGTCGAGCATCTTCTCCTCCATGATCTGCGGCCCGGTAATAAAGAAACTACTGAATGGGATCAGTTGGTAATTTTATTACTTCGCGGCCGCAGAAAATCAAGAGGAGAATTTGTATCTTTCAGCGCAGGAAGCCGATCGAGTAGGTCGGCGCCATCTGCTGTTCGGCGAGGTAGCGCTCGAGCGCCTCGGCCTCGGGCTGTCCGGCGGTCTTCGTCTCCTTGGCCGCGAGCCCGCCGGTGATGAACAGCGAGTCGATGTCCTCGCCCACCGCGCCGAGGATGTCTGTGCGGATGCCATCGCCGATGCAGAGGATCGCGCTATCGGGCACGCTGCGGTCGATCTCGGCGAGCCGGCGGCGTGCCAGATCATAGACCGGCGGATGCGGCTTGCCGAAGTAGAGGCTCTCGCCGCCCATCTCGGTGTAGAGCTGCGCAACCGCACCGGCGCACCATTCGCGGGTCTCGCCGCGGTCCACCACGATGTCGGGGTTGGCGCAAAGCAGCTTCATGCCCTTCTGCTTGGCGTAGAGCAGCTGCGGGCGCAGCTCGGAGGGATCCTCATGGGGATCGAATGGGCCGCAGCAGACGATGCCCTCGGCCTCTTCCAGCGCCACGCGCTCGATCGGCAGCGGGTTCTCTAGCAGCTTGATCGGCTCGAAGAAGGGCTCATCGAAGGGCGTGCCCATGAAATAGACCTTCTGGCCCACCTCGCCGCGGAACATCGCGACGCGGGCGCTGTCGCCGGAGGTCGCGATATTGTCCCAGGCGTCCTCGGGCACCCCGAAGACCTCGAGCTGCTTGACCACCTCGTGACGCGAACGCGGGGCATTGGTCAGGAGCACCACGGTGCCGCCCTGCGCGCGGAAGCGGCGCAGTGCCTCGATGGCGGCGGGGAAGGCCGTCACGCCGTCATGCACGCAGCCCCAGAGGTCGACGAAGGCCGCCTCGTAATTCTGCGAGATCTCGGAAAGCGACTGGATGATGCGGGTCATGGGAAGCCTTTGTCGGACTTGAGTGAGAGGGGTGCGCCCTTGATAGGGCAGCGCGGGCGATGAGGCCAGCGCCGAGGGGTCAGAGATGCGGGGTGACGGTATAGCCGAAGCTTGCGCATGCGCCGGGGGCGAAGCTGAGCGCGCCGGGGCGTTCCGAGAACTGCGCCGAGGCGCCTTCGGGCGCGTGCATCCCGTGCCAGGGCTCGACGCAGAGGAAGGGCGCGCCGGGCTTTTGCCAGAGCGCGAGGAAGGGCAGGTTCCGGAAGGTGAAATCGAGCCGGGGACCGCTGTCCGTGCCGTAGCTGAGCGCCGTCCCTGCACCTTCCGGGAAGATCATCGCGTCGGCCTCGAACTGGTCGTGGGCAAGGGTGAGCCTGCCCCTGGCGAAGGGCGAGGGCAGGCGGGTCGCGGGGAGCCGGCCACCGTCGAGCCGGGCCAGCGCGGGCTCGGCCGCATCGGCGAGGGTCACCCCATGCGGCTGCCCCTCGGCACCCGGCAGCGGCCAGGCAAAGGCGGGGTGGAAGCCAAGGCAGAATGGCAGCGGTGCGTCGCCGGTGTTGGTGACCTCGGCGGCGACCTTGAGAGTGCCGTCCTCAAGCGCGTGGGTCAGCGCCAAACGGAAGGCGAAAGGATATTGAGCGCGCGTATCCTCGCTGTCGGTCAGCACGTGGCGGCAGGAGGTTGCGGACCGTTCTTCAAGGTCGAAGGCGCTACGCCGGGCAAAGCCGTGCTGACCCATCTCGGTCTCGAAATCGCCGATGCGGATCCGGCCCTCGGGCGCCGAGCCCACGATGGGAAAGAGGATCGGCGCGCGACCGGACCACCAGGCGGGATCGCCCTGCCAGAGCAGCTCCTTGCCGCCCTTGGTAAAGCTCTGCATCTCGGCACCGAGTGCAGCGATGGTGACGGTGAGGTCGGCGTCGGAGAGGGTGACGAGATCGGTCATGGGAAGGCTCCGGGCAGGCTGGTCGCAGGACGAAGGACATGAAAAAGGGCACCCACCGGGGTGCCCTTCGAAACAAGGCGCGGCGCGGCGGCTCAGACCTTCAGGTTGGGGATGATCTGCTTCTTGCGCGACATGATGCCCGGCAGCACGACGGTGTCGCCCTCGACGGTCGCGCCGAAGCTCTTCTCTGCCACGGCCTTCACCAGATCGTTGGGCACCAGCAGCGTCGCCTCTTCCTTGAGGATGTCCACAACGAAGAGCAGCACCTCGTCGACGCCATCCTCGGCGGCCACGGTCTTGAAGCTCTGCATCAGGCTGTCCTTGCGGCCGAGCGGGATCTCGGGCGCGGTGGTTTCCAGTACCGAGACGCGGAACTTGGTGCCGCCGACCTCGTATTCCTTGCTGTCCATGCGGATCAGCTCGGCGTCGGAGAAGTCCGACACGTCCGACTTGGCGGCGAACATTTCCACGGCGAAGTCGGGGATGTCGACGCCGAGATCGGCGGCCAGCGTTTCGGCGACCGCGCGGTCGTGCGGTGTGGTGGTCGGCGAGCGGAAGGCCAGCGTGTCCGACAGGATGCAGGTCAGCGCCGCGCCCTTGATCGCCTCGGGCATCTTGACGAAGTCCTTGCCCATCAGGTCGATCATGACGGTGGCGGTGCAGGCCAGCGGGCGAACGGTGATGTCGATCGGTCCCTTGGTTTCCAGCCCGCCGACCAGCTTGTGGTGATCGATGATGGCGCGGATGTCAGCGCTGTTGATCGAAGCCGGAAGCTCGGCGGGGTTGTTGGTGTCGACGATGACCACGGGCGCATCCGCTTCGACATCACCGATGATCTCGGGCTTTTCGAGGCCCCAGTGCTCGAGCATGAAGGCGGCCTCGGTGTTGGGCTCGCCCAGCAGCACGGGCTTGGCTGCCACGCCCTTCACCTCGGTAAGGTACCACGCCCAGATGATCGGGCTGCCGGTGGAGTCGGTGTCGGGGGACTTGTGGCCAAAAACCAGGGTGGTCATTCGGGAAACTCCTCGGGTCTCATAGGGAGGTGCATTGGGGGTACAGCGCGTTGCCTTGCGGCTTTCGCGTGGGCTTATAGGGATTTGGCCGAGGCTTGTCACGCCGCCAAATGCCGGCGCTGCAGGCGCATTTGCGCCAAGTCCGCCACGTTCCCGCAGTGTTTCCGCCACGTTTCCGCGGTGTCATGGAACCGCGCCCGCCTGATTGCGTTGAGTGCCCCATAAGGAGGAACCAGAATGAGTTTCATGACCAGCCCGCGCCCGATCGATGCCGCCATGGATGTGCCGCCCGATCCGCGCCAGCCAATGACTGCCGAACAGGCGCAGCGCCTGCGCGATCTTTCCGAGCGTGCCGGGGAGCCCTTCGACGCCGAACTGACGCTTTGGCAGGCCGAACGCCGCATCGCCGAACTCGACGATCTCGCTGGAACGACCCCGCCGGCGGCTTGAAACCAGCGCCGCCCGATCGCGGCGGGGCGGGCAGGACTCCGCCCTTCCAAACAGAGCCGTGATGCGCTGGCCGGTGTTTTTCGTTTACCGGCTTCGCAAATCCTGATACCCGGCCCCCAAGCCCGCATGGGCAGATTGTTCAACGTTGAACCATCTTCGTTGGGAGGCCTACGACATGACCGATACCGCTCAGGAAAGCCTGCGTCAGGCGGCGCTTTTCTACCATGAAAACCCCAAGCCCGGCAAACTCGAGATCCGCGCCACCAAGCCCTTGGCGAACGGACGGGATCTGAGCCGTGCCTATTCCCCCGGCGTTGCCGAGGCCTGCCTCGAGATCAAGGCGGACCCCGCCAACGCCGCGCGCTACACCTCGCGCGGCAACCTTGTCGCGGTGGTCTCCAACGGCACCGCGGTGCTTGGCCTCGGCAACATCGGCCCACTGGCGTCGAAGCCGGTGATGGAGGGCAAGGCGGTCCTTTTCAAGAAATTCGCCAACATCGACTGCTTCGATCTCGAGCTCAACGAGCCCGACCCCGAGAAGCTGGCCGAGATCGTCTGCGCGCTCGAGCCGACCTTCGGTGCGATCAACCTCGAGGACATCAAGGCCCCCGATTGCTTCATCGTCGAGAAGATCTGCCGCGAGCGGATGAACATTCCCGTTTTCCACGATGACCAGCATGGCACCGCCATCGTGGTGGGCGCCGCGGCGACCAACGCGCTGCACGTGGCGGGCAAGTCTTTCGAGGACATCAAGATCGTCTCGACCGGCGGCGGCGCGGCCGGCATCGCCTGCCTCAACATGCTGGTGAAGCTCGGCGTCAAGCGCGAGAACATCTGGCTCTGCGATATCCACGGTCTCGTCTACGAGGGCCGCGAGGAAGACATGAACCCGCAGAAGGCCGCCTTTGCCCAGGCCACCGACAAGCGCACACTGGACGATGTGATCGAGGGCGCGGACCTCTTCCTCGGCCTGTCGGGCCCTGGTGTCCTGAAGCCCGAGCAGGTGGCCAAGATGGCGGCGCGCCCGATCATCTTCGCGCTGGCCAACCCGACGCCCGAGATCATGCCCGACCTCGCGCGCAGCGTGGCGCCCGACGCGATCATCGCCACCGGCCGCAGCGACTTCCCGAACCAGGTCAACAACGTCCTGTGCTTCCCCTTCATCTTCCGGGGCGCGCTCGACGTCGGCGCGACCGAGATCAACGATGCCATGCAGGTCGCCTGCGTCGAGGGGATCGCGGCGCTGGCCCGCGCCACCACCTCGGCCGAGGCCGCCGCCGCCTACCATGGCGAGCAGCTGACCTTTGGCGCAGACTACCTGATCCCCAAGCCCTTCGACCCGCGGCTTTCCGCCGTGGTCTCGTCGGCCGTGGCCAAGGCGGCGATGGAGACCGGCGTGGCGCAGCGCCCGGTGGCGGATCTCAAGGCTTACAAGGACTCGCTCAACGCCTCGGTGTTCAAATCGGCGCTGCTGATGCGGCCGGTCTTCGATGCGGCAGCGACCGCCGCGCGCAAGATCGTCTTCGCCGAGGGCGAGGACGAGCGCGTGCTGCGCGCCGCGCAGGCAATCCTCGAGGAAACCACCGAGACCCCGATCCTCATCGGCCGTCCCGAAGTGCTGGAGATGCGCTGCGAGCGCCTCGGCCTCACCGTGCGCCCCGGCCGTGACTTCCACGTGGTGAACCCCGAGAACGACCCGCGCTACCGCGACTACTGGGAAACCTACCACGGCATCATGGCGCGCCGCGGCGTGACGCCCGATCTGGCGCGCGCGGTAATGCGCACCAACCTGACCGCCATCGGCGCTGTCATGGTGCATCGCGGCGAGGCCGACGCGCTGATCTGCGGCACCTTCGGCGAATACCGCTGGCACCTCAACTACGTCACGCAAGTGCTTGGCAGCGCACGGGCGCAGCCGCATGGCGCACTCTCGATGATGATCCTTGAAGACGGCCCGCTGTTCATTTCGGACACGCAGATCTGGATCGAGCCGACGCCCGAGCAGATCGCCCTGACCGCCATCGGTGCGGCGCGCCACGTGCGGCGCTTCGGGCTAGAGCCCAAGGTCGCGCTCTGCTCGCGCTCGCAGTTCGGCAATCAGGCCGACGGTTCGGGCCCGCGCATCCGCAAGGCGCTCGAGATCCTCGACAGCGCGCCGCGTGACTTCGTCTACGAGGGCGAGATGCATGTCGACAGCGCGCTCGATCCCGAGCTGCGCGAGCGCCTGCTGCCGAACGGTCGGATGAAGGGTGCGGCCAACGTGCTGGTCTTTGCCGAGGCCGACGCCGCCTCGGGCGTGCGCAACATCCTCAAGGTGAAGGCGGGCGGTCTGGAAGTCGGGCCGATCCTCATGGGTATGGGCAACCGCGCGCATATCGTGACCCCGTCGATCACCGCGCGCGGGCTCCTCAATATGGCCGCCGTCGCCGGCACGCCCGTCGCGCATTACGGCTGACGCCTCCGCTTTGCGGAATGCGGGCCGCGGCAGGGGGGGAGCCTTGCCGCGGCCCGGTCCGCCCGGCAGGGGATGCCGGGCGAGGGGGCGCAGCTGCTGGCACGCTGCCGAGTGCCCCTCCGATCGAGGTTCATCCGGAACGCGTGACGTCAGGGATGGTTCCCGCGGTGAAGGAAAATCTCGATCGCTCGCAGGAGCCGGTATAGCGGTACCTTCCGGCCAAGCTGTCTGCGGCCCAGCTGGCGGGGGCGACCACCGCCGGTAAAATCGCCAAGAGTTTGCAAAAAAACCACGCGATTTGCAGAAGAATTTGCATCACGCCGGGCTTTGCAAAGTTTTCCGCAAGATGCTTCGCAAAAAACAGCAAACTTCTGCGTCCTTCTGTCCCTGTGCGCGGTAACAGGCTTGCCGGGGGATGGCTCCGAGCCGTATCAAAATTGCGCACCGCTGTGGAGACGGGCGCAAGGAGGAGGCACCATGGGCTACAAGGACATCTACGCCGACTGGGCATCGAACCCCGAGGGATTCTGGATGCAGGCCGCCGAGGCGATCGACTGGGACAAGGCCCCCTCGAAGGCGCTCTTCGACAAGGGCGAAGGCATGTTCGAATGGTTCGCCGACGGGCTCACCAACACCTGCTGGAACGCCGTCGACCGCCATGTCGAGAACGGCCGGGGCGAGCAGGTGGCGATCATCTGGGACAGCCCGATCACCCACACCAAGCGCGAGATCACCTATGTCGAGCTGCGCAACCGCGTCGCCACGCTGGCCGGCGCGCTGCGCGCCAAGGGCGTCGAGAAGGGCGACCGGGTGATCATCTATATGCCGATGATCCCCGAGGCGCTCGAGGCGATGCTCGCCTGCGCCCGGCTCGGCGCGATCCACTCGGTGGTCTTCGGCGGCTTTGCCGCGCATGAGCTGGCGGTGCGCATCGACGATGCCAAGCCCAAGTGCATCATCGCCGCCTCCTGCGGGCTCGAGCCGAACCGCGTGGTGCACTACAAGCCGCTGCTCGACGGCGCCATCGACGCTGCAACCCACAAGCCCGACTTCTGCGTGATCTTCCAGCGCGAGCAGGAAGTGGCGACGCTGACCCCGGGCCGCGACGTGAACTGGCACGGCTTCCAGTACGGCGTCGAGCCGGCCGAATGCGTGCCGGTCGAGGGCAACCACCCGGCCTACATCCTCTACACCTCGGGCACCACCGGCCAGCCCAAGGGCGTCGTGCGCCACACCGGCGGGCACCTCGTGGCGCTGAACTGGACGATGAAGAACATCTACAATGTCGAGCCCGGCGACCGCTTCTGGGCCGCTTCGGACGTCGGCTGGGTCGTCGGTCACAGCTACATCTGCTATGCGCCGCTGATCCACGGCAACACCACCATCGTCTTCGAGGGCAAGCCTGTCGGGACCCCCGACGCGGGCACCTTCTGGCGGGTGATCTCCGAGCACAAGGTGAAGAGCTTCTTCACCGCGCCGACCGCTTTCAGGGCCGTGAAACGCGAGGATCCCAAGGGCGAGTGCGTTCGCAAATACGACCTGAGCTGCCTTCAGGCGGTCTACCTCGCCGGTGAGCGCGCCGATCCGGACACCATCCAGTGGGCGCAGACCCAGCTGGGCGTGCCGGTGATCGACCACTGGTGGCAGACCGAGACCGGCTTTGCCATCGCCGCCAACCCGCTGGGGATCGAGCAGCTGCCGGTCAAGCTGGGCAGCCCTTCGGTGCCGATGCCGGGCTACGACGTGCGCATCCTCGACGAGGGTGGCCACGAGGTGAAGGACGGCGAGCTGGGCGCCATCGCCATCAAGCTGCCGCTGCCGCCGGGCACGCTGCCGACGCTGTGGAATGCCGAGGACCGCTTCAAGTCGGCCTATCTCACCCATTTCCCCGGCTATTACGAGACCGGCGACGCGGGAATGAAGGACGCGGACGGCTATCTCTACATCATGTCCCGCACCGACGACGTGATCAATGTGGCCGGCCACCGTCTCTCGACCGGCGCGATGGAGGAGGTGCTGTCGAACCACCCCGATGTCGCCGAATGCGCGGTGATCGGGGTGAGCGACGCGCTCAAGGGGCAGCTGCCCATGGGGTTCCTGTGCCTCAACGCCGGCTGCGACCGCCCGCACGACGAGGTGGTCAGGGAGGCGGTGAAGCTGGTGCGCGACCAGATCGGCCCGGTGGCGGCCTTCAAGCTCTGCACCGTGGTCGACCGGCTGCCGAAGACCCGCTCGGGCAAGATCCTGCGCGCCACCATGGTCAAGATCGCCGATGGCGCCGAGTTCAAGACCCCCGCGACGATCGACGATCCCGCCATCCTCGGCGAGATCCGCGAGGCGGTGACGCCGCTGGGATACGCCAAGGAGAACGCCTGACCGGGCTGACCGGGCGCCACTTCGGTGCCCCGCGCACACGCCTGTGTGACCGCAGGCGTCTCTGGACGTGTTATCCTGCGGGCGTGAGCAGAGGAGGCCCCCGATGACCGAACAGACCCGGATGACCGCAACGGACTTCAGCCCGGAGCTGCTGGAGCTCTACGATTTCTACGCCCACGGCATGATCACCAAGCGCGAGTTTCTCGATCGCGCCGGCACGTTTGCCGTGGGCGGGCTGACCGCCGCCGCGATCCTGTCGATGATGAGCCCGGATTACGCGTTGGCCGAACAGGTCAGCTTCAACGATCCAAACATTCTCGCCGAGTGGATCACCTATCCCTCGCCCAACGGCCATGGCGAGATGCGCGCCTACCTCGTGCGCCCAACCGGACGCGGGGCCGCGCCGGGCGTCGTGGTGGTGCACGAGAACCGCGGCCTCAACCCCTATATCCAGGACGTCGCGCGGCGGCTCGCCAAGGCCGGGTTCATCGCCATGGCTCCGGACGGGCTGACGCCGCTGGGGGGGCTATCCCGGAAACGACGAGGAAGGCCGGGCGCTGCAACAGCAGGTCGATGGCGAGAAGCTGATGAACGATTTCTTCGCCGCCGTCGAATTCCTCATGGCCCATGACGCGGTGACCGGCAAGGTCGGCATCACCGGTTTCTGCTACGGCGGCGGCGTAGCCAATGCCGCGGCGGTGGCCTATCCCGAGCTGGGTGCCGCGGTGCCTTTCTACGGGCGCCAGCCCGACGCCGCCGACGTGCCACGGATTAGGGCGCCGATCCTGCTGCATTACGGCGCGCTCGACGAGCGGGTCAATGCCGGCTGGCCCGCCTACAAGGAGGCTCTGGAGGCCAACGGCAAGACCTTCGAGGCATATATCTACGAGGGTGCCAACCACGGCTTCCACAACGACTCCACGCCGCGCTACGACGCCGAGGCGGCGGAGCTTGCGTGGTCGCGCACCCTCGACTGGTTCAACAGGTATCTCGGCTGAGCGGGCCCGCGCGCCCGGCTAGTCGGATCGGGGCAGCAGCACCCCCACGGCAAGCTCCGGCTCGGCACCGCCGCCCTGCGCCTTGCGATATTCGGCGGGTGTGATGCCACGCTCGGCCTTCAGCGTGCGCGACAGGTGCGGCCCGTCGCAGAAGCCGCAGGCCAGCGCCACCTCGGTGACCGAGGCATCGGTGCCGCGCAGCCGGATCAGCGCCCGCTCGAGCCGCAGCTCCATGTAGGCCTTGAGCGGGGTCTGCTTGAGGTCCGCGAGGAAGCGCCGTTCCAGCGTCCGGCGCGAGGTGCCGAGCTCGCGGGCGATCTCGTCGATAGGCTTCGGCATCTCGATGTGCTGCTGCATCCGCAGCACTGCGCGTTTCACCAACTCGTCGCGGGCGCGGCGGGTGAGTGCCTGCCCGGGCTGCGCCTTCTCGCCGCTCATCGCCTCGTCGATCATCATGATGTTGAGACTCTTGATCGCCGCCGACTGGCCGATGTGGCGCTGCACGAGGAATGCCGCGAGATGCGCCGCGCCATGCCCGCCCGAACAGGTCAGCCGGTCGCGGTCGACCACGAAGATCTGGTCCGAGACGGGGGTTTCCGCTTCGAACCGATCTACGAAATCCTGATGGTGGAACCAGCTCACGCAGCAGCGGTAGCCCTTGAGCAGCCCCAGTTCCTGCAGGATGAACACACCGGTACAGAGGCCGACCACCGGCACACCGGCCGCCGCCTGCCGCTTGAGATAGGCGAGTTCGGCAGGACTCAGCGCCGCCTCGTCGCTGATCAGCCCACCCACGACCACCAGATAATCGTAGCTCCCGGCATTGCGCAGCCGGGTTTCGGGCTGCACCCGCACGCCGCAGCTCGAGCGGACCGGGCCGAGCGTGTCCGAGAGCACCGTCCACTCGCAGAGGATCGGGCGGGACATGTCGGCCTCGTCGGCGGCGAGCCGCAGCACATCGACGAAATTGGCGAAGGCCGAGAGGGTGAACCGCCCCGCGAGAAGAAAGGCGACACGCAGGCGCTTGTTGGGCTGGGCAGGGGGCATGGCGGGATTCTTCATGGTTTGGCGGAAACGTACAGGCGAAGATCGCACAGGGGAAGGGCTCATCGGTCCGCCAGCCCGCCCGCACCCTGCGCGGAGGTGCCAGAGCGCCGGAAAACGAGATTTGACGCTTCAGTTCATTTCAGATGGCGCATTTCTTCACATCCATGCCCGCCGTATAACTTAGCAAGGCCCCTCAGCACTCCCACCACAGCCGGGGCCCGCCAATGACGCGCTTCAACGCCTTTTCCCTCCTCAAGAACGCCGTGACCGGCCATAAGGGCTGGACCGAGCAATGGCCGGACAGCCAGCCGAAGGCCGAGTACGACGTGGTCGTCGTCGGTGCCGGCGGGCACGGGCTCGGCGCGGCCTATTACCTTGCCGCCCAGCACGGCATCACCAATATCGCGGTGATCGACAAGGGCTGGCTCGGCGGCGGCAACACCGGGCGCAACACCACGATCATCCGCTCGAACTACCTCTATGACGAGAGCGCGCGGCTGTTCGACCATTCGGTGGACCTGTGGCAGACCCTCAGCCAGGAGCTGAACTACAACGTCATGTACTCCAACCGCGGCGTGCTGATGCTGGCGCACACGGTGCATGACGTGCAGAGCTTCAAGCGGCACGTGCACGCCAACCGGCTCAACGGCGTCGACAACCGCTGGCTTACGCCGCAGGAGTGCAAGGAGTACTGCCCGCCGATCAACATCTCCAAGACCTCGCGCTACCCGGTGATGGGCGGCGCGCTGCAGGAGCGGGCGGGCACGGCGCGGCATGACGCGGTGGCCTGGGGCTATGCCCGGGGCGCGGCGGCGCGCGGCGTCGACATCATCCAGAACTGCGCGGTGACCGCGATCCGCCGCAACCCCGACGGCTCGGTCGCGGGCGTCGACACCGAGAAGGGCTTCATCAAGGCGAAGAAGGTCGCGGTCTCGGCCTCGGGCCACAACACGCAGGTGATGGCCACCGCCGATGTGCGCCTGCCGCTCGAGTCGATGCCGCTGCAGGCGCTGGTCTCCGAGCCGGTGAAGCCGATCTTCCCCTGCGTGGTCATGTCCAACGCCGTGCACGCCTATTGCAGCCAGTCCGACAAGGGCGAGCTGGTCATCGGCTCGGGCACCGACCAATACGTCAGCTATTCCCAGCGCGGCGGCCTGCCGCTGATCGAACATACCATCGCGGCGATCTCGGAGGTCTTCCCGATCTTCAACCGCATGCGGATGCTGCGCAAATGGGCGGGGATCACCGACAACACCCCGGACCGCTCGCCGATCATCGGCAAGACCCCGGTGAAGAACCTCTACGTCAACTGCGGCTGGGGGACGGGCGGCTTCAAGGCCACGCCGGGCTCGGCGCATGTCTTCGCCTGGACCATCGCCAAGGACGAGCCCCACCCGATCAACGCCCCCTTCACGCTCGACCGGTTCCGCACCGGCCGGCTGATCGACGAAGCCGCCGCGGCCGCAGTTGCGCATTAAGGACGACGCCCATGCTTCTGATTCATTGCCCCTATTGCGACGAGACGCTGCCCGAGGTCGAGTTCACCTATGCCGGCGAGGCGCACATTGCCCGCCCCGAGAACCCCTCGGAGATGAGCGACGACGCCTGGCAGCAGTTCCTCTTCATGCGTGACAACGTGAAGGGCGACCACTTCGAGCGCTGGCGCCACCTGCATGGCTGCGGACGCTTCTTCAACGCCGTGCGCAACACCGTCACCGACAAGTTCCTCACCACCTACAAGGCGGGCGCGCCCCGTCCCGATCTCGCCGCGCTGAAGGAGGGCCAGAAATGAGCAGCTACCGCGTTTCCGGCAAGGGCAGGGTCAACCAGACCCGCCCGGTGAACTTCACCTTCGACGGCAAGACCTACCAGGGCTTCGAGGGCGACACGGTTGCCTCGGCGCTCTTGGCCAATGGCGTGCACCTGATGGGCCGCTCGTTCAAGTACCACCGCCCGCGCGGGCCGGTGGCGGCGGGCTCCGAAGAGCCCAACGCGCTGATCGGCACCCGCCGCGGCCCGGCCGCTACGAGCCCAACACCCGCGCCACGGTGCAGGAGATCTGGGGCGGGCTCGAGACCACCTCGCAGAACAAGTTCCCGAGCCTGAAGTTCGACATCGGCGCAGTGAACGACGGCGCCTACATGCTGTTCTCGGCCGGGTTCTACTACAAGACCTTTATGTGGCCGCGCAGCTTCTGGGACAAGGTCTACGAGCCCTTCATCCGCGCCGCCGCCGGGCTCGGTGTCAGCCCGACCGAGGAGGACCCCGACAGCTACGCCTCGCGCAACCTGCATTGCGACGTGCTGATCGTCGGCGCCGGGCCGTCTGGTATTGCCGCCGCGCGCGTGGCGGCGGAGGCGGGCCTGAAGGTCGTGCTGGTCGACGAGAACGCGGAAGCGGGCGGCACGCTGCTGTCCGAGCCGCAGGCGCAGATCGACGGCGCTGCCGCGTGGGACTGGCTGGCCGCCGAGCTGGCCGCGCTGAAGGCGGCAGGCGTCAAGGTCATGACCCGTACCACCGCCATCGGATACTACCACCAGAACCTCATCGGCCTTTGCGAGCGGCTGACCGACCACCTGCCGAACCTGCCCGCCGACACCCCGCGCGAGCGGCTGTGGCGGGTACGCGCGAAGCAGGTGGTGCTGGCGCAGGGCGCGCTGGAAAAGCCGCTGGTGTTCCACGGCAACGACCGCCCCGGCGTGATGCTGGCGGGTTCGGCGCAGACCTATCTCAACCGCTACGGCGTGCTGGTGGGCCAGCGCCCCGTCGTGCTGACCTCGCATGACAGCGCCTGGTACGCCGCCTTCGATCTGTCGGACGCGGGTGCCAAGGTGCAGGCGATCGCCGACACCCGGGGCAGCGTCAACGAAGAGCTGCTGGCCGGGGCCCGCCAGCGCGGCATCCCGGTCAAGCTCGGGCGCACCGCCACCGCCACCAAGGGCCGCCTGCGGGTGAGCTCGATCCGGCTCAACCCGGTGTCAGGCGGCAAGGTCGGTTCGGGCGAGGACATCGCCTGCGACGCGGTGTTGATGTCGGGCGGCTGGACGCCCTCGCTGCACCTCTTCTCGCACACCAAGGGCACGCTGGCCTGGGACGACGACCGCACCACCTTCCTGCCCGAGCGCACGCCGGAGGATTGCGTCATCGCCGGCGCGAGCCGCGGTCTCTGGGGCATCGAGGCGGTGCTGAACGACGGCGCCGAGAAGGGCCGGGAGGTCGTGGCGGCGCTCGGCAAGTCTGCCGGAGCCCACGCATATGGCGTCGCGCAGGACCGTCCCGGCACCGGCGTGTCGCACAAGGAACTGCCGACCGACCGCTCGGCCGGCAAGGCCAAGGCCTTCGTCGACTACCAGAACGACGTGACCGCCAAGGACCTGCGCCTTGCGGTGCGCGAAGGGATGCGCTCGATCGAGCACGTCAAGCGCTACACCACCAACGGCATGGCCACCGACCAGGGCAAGATGTCCAATATCAATGGCCTCAACATCGCCGCGGATGCGCTTGGAAGGAAACAGCCTTCTGTCGGTCTGACCACTTTCCGCCCGCCCTATACGCCGACCAGCTTCGGCGCCTTCGCGGGCTATCATCGCGGTGGGCATTTCGAGGTGACCCGCAAGACCCAGATCGACCTCTGGGCCGAGGAACATGGCGCGGTCTTCGAGCCGGTCGGCCAGTGGCGCCGGGCGTGGTACTTCCCGCAGGCGGGCGAGGACATGGAGGCTGCCGTCTCGCGCGAGTGCAAGGCGACCCGCGCCAGCGTCGGCATCTTCGACGCCTCGACGCTGGGCAAGATCGAGGTCGTGGGCCCCGATGCGGTCGAGTTCATGAACCGCATGTACACCAACCCCTGGACCAAGCTCGCGCCGGGCCGCTGCCGCTATGGCCTGCTCTGCGGCGACGACGGCTTCATCCGCGACGACGGCGTCATCGGCCGCATGGGGCAGGACAAGTTCCACGTCACCACCACCACCGGTGGCGCGGCGCGGGTGCTGAACATGATGGAAGACTACCTGCAGACCGAGTGGCCCGACCTGAACGTCTGGCTGACCTCGACGACTGAGCAATGGTCCACCGTCGCGCTCAACGGCCCCAACGCTGCGAAGCTGCTGGCGCCGCTGGTCGAAGGCGTCGAGCTGACCGAGGAGGCCTTCCCGCACATGTCCTGCGTCGAGTGCAGCGTCGCCGGAATGCCGGCGCGGCTGTTCCGGGTCAGCTTCACCGGCGAGATCGGCTTCGAGGTCAACGTGCCCGCACCGATGGGCCGCAAGCTCTGGGAGGCGCTCTGGGAGGCAGGCCAAGAGTTCAACATCACCGCCTATGGCACGGAAACCATGCACGTTCTGCGTGCCGAGAAGGGCTACATCATCGTGGGGCAGGACACCGACGGCACGGTCACGCCCTATGACGCGGGCATGGGCTGGTCCGTGGGCAAGGCCAAGCCCGACTTCGTCGGCAAGCGGGGCCTCGCGCGGCCCGACCTCGTGGCCGAGGGCCGCAAGCAGCTGGTCGGCCTGCTGACCGAGGATGGCAGCAAGCTCGAGGAGGGGGCGCAGATCGTCTTCGACCCGAAGCAGGCGATCCCGATGACCATGGTCGGCCACGTGACGTCTTCCTACCACTCCGACGCGGCGGGCCGTCCCATCGCGCTGGCCCTGGTGCAGGGCGGCCACGGGCGGATGGGCGAGACCGTGCACATCCCGATGCCCGACCGCACCATCGCCGCCAAGATCACCTCGACGATCTTCGTCGATCCCGAAAACGCCCGCCTGAAGATCTGAGGAGGCTTTGATGAACGCTCCGCTTTCCGCCTTCCCGCCCGCCACGCTGGCCGAAACCTCGGCTGCCAAGGTGAGCTCGGTACTGCCAAAGGTGCGCTTCTCGCTGCGCGCCCGGGGCGAGCTGATCCCGCTCGAGCAGGCGCTCGGGGTCGCGCTGCCGCGCAAGATCGGCGAGACCGTCAAGGGCGCCGTCGAGGTGGCCTGCCTCGGTCCCGACGAGTGGCTGGTGCTGGCCGCCGAGGCCGCGCCTGTGGCAGGCGCCTGCGCCGAGGTCTACGCGGCTCTGCCGCACAGCCTCGTCGAGATCTCGGCCCGCGAGGTGACCTTCGTCATCGAGGGGACGAGGGCCGCCGAGCTGATGACCATCGGCTGCGCGCGTGACATCGATGCCCTCAAGGTGGGCTCGGCCCGACGCACGCTCTTCGATGGCGCCACCGTCACGCTCTGGCGCGATGCCGAGGACCGTTTCCGCATGGACGTGTGGAACAGCTTCGCCCCGCACCTGCTGCATCTTCTGCAGGTCGGCGCACGTGAACTTGCTGCAGAAAGTGTCTGATACCATGGGCGTTTTGACAGAGGTTGAGGCTCAAGCAGCGCCGGCCGCGGACAGCGTGTCCCAGAGCTCGACCTACCTGCTGACGGTGTCCTGCCCGGTGCGCACCGGCATCGTCGCGGCGATCTCGGGCTACCTTGCCGAACAGGGCTGCAACATCCACGACAGTGCGCAATTCTCGGACCTTGCCAATGACCGCTTCTTCATGCGCCTGAGCTTCAGCTCGGAAGCGGGCCGCAGCCGCGAGACGCTCGAGGCGGGCTTTGCCGGGATTGCGGAAGAGATGGAGATGGACTTCGCCTTCCATGACCCGAGCCGGAAGACCAAGGTCGCGATCATGGTGAGCCGTTTCGGGCACTGCCTGAACGACCTGCTCTACCGTTCGCGCATCGGCGCGCTGCCGGTGGAGATCGTCGCGGTCATCTCCAACCACCTCGATTACCAGAAGGTCGTGGTGAACCACGACATTCCCTACTACTGCGTCAAGGTCACCAAGGAGAACAAGCCCGAGGCCGAGGCCGAGCAGATGCGCATCCTGCGCGACAGCGGCGCCGAGCTGGTTGTGCTGGCGCGCTACATGCAGGTTCTGAGCGACGAGATGTGCACCGAGATGTCGGGGCGGATCATCAACATTCACCACTCGTTCCTGCCGAGCTTCAAGGGCGCCAATCCCTACAAGCAGGCCTACGAGCGCGGGGTGATGCTAATCGGGGCGACGGCGCATTACGTGACCGCCGATCTCGACGAGGGGCCGATCATCGAACAGGACGTGATCCGCGTGACCCATGCGCAGAGCGCCTCCGACTACGTCTCGCTGGGCCGCGACGTTGAGAGCCAGGTGCTGGCGCGGGCGATCCACGCGCATATCCACCGCCGGGTTTTCCTGAACGGAAACAAGACCGTGGTGTTTCCGGCAAGCCCCGGCGAATATGCCTCGGAGCGCATGGGCTGACGCCAGCGCCCAACGCCATGCAAAAGGCCCGCCGCGTTATCCGCGGCGGGCCTTCGCATTTCGTGGCGAGGCGGGCTGGGTGCCCGCCGACCGCGGCTTACCAGGAGGTCAGCACGGTGCCGTGGTACTTCTCTTCGATGAAGGCCTTGATCTCGGGGCTGTGGTAGGCGTCGATCAGCGGCTTCACCCAGGGCTGCTCCTCGTCGCCCTGACGCACGACGATGATGTTCACATAGGGGTTGTCGGCGCTTTCCATGGCGATCGAGTCTTCCTTGGGGCTCAGGCCCGAGGCGATCGCGTAGTTGGTGTTGATCAGCGCCGCGTCGAGGTCGGCCAGCGAGCGCGGCAGCTGCGCCGCGTCGAGCTCCTGGAAGCGCATGTCCTTGGGGTTCTCGACCACGTCCAGAACGGTCGGCACGAGGCCGGTGCCTTCGGCCAGCTTGATCAGCCCGAGCTGTTGCAGCACCAGAAGGGCGCGGCCGCCGTTGGTCGGATCGTTAGGGATTCCCATGGAGCCACCCTCGGGGAAGTCGTCCATCGAGGTGACCTTGTCCGAGTAGACGCCCATCGGGGTGGTGATGGTGGTCGCGATCGGCGCCAGCTCGAAGCCGCGGTCCTTCATTTGGTTGTCGAGGTAGGGCTCGTGCTGGAACGAGTTGGCCTCGATGTCGCCATCGGCCAGCGCCTGGTTCGGCACCACGTAGTCGGAGAATTCGACCACGTCGATGTTGAGACCCATGGGCGCGGCGACCTTGGCCACTTCTTCCATGATCTCGGCGTGCTCACCGGGCGAGACACCAACCTTGATGTCTTCGGCCATCGCGGTGCCGGCGATCAGGGCCAGCGCGGAGACGAGGGGGATCATACGCTTCATGGGAAATCTCCTTCCAATTGCGTTCTTATTGTTGGTTCAGCGGCCGCGATTGCGCGGCGCGCGCTTGTCGACCAGTCTGGCCAGCCCCTCGCCGAGGGACTGCACGAGCTGGACCAGCACGATGAGGATGACCACCACCGCCAGCATGACCTCGGGCATGAAGCGCTGGTAGCCGTAGCGGATGCCAAGATCGCCAAGGCCCTCGCCGCCGACCGCGCCGACCATGGCCGAGTAGCCGATGAGGCTGACCACGGCGAGCGTCAGGCCGAGGGTGATGCCGGGCAGGGCCTCGGGCACCAGCACCTTGCGGATGATCTGGAAAGGCGTGGCGCCCATCGCCCGGGCGGCCTCGATGAGGCCGCTGTCGACTTCTCGGATGGCGTTCTCGACCAGCCGCGCGATGAAGGGCACGGCGGCGATGGTCAGCGGCACGATGGCGGCGGTGGTGCCGATCGAGGTGCCCGCGATCATCCGGGTGAAGGGGATGATCGCCACCACGAGGATGATGAAGGGCACCGAGCGCGCCGCGTTGACGATGAGGCCGAGCACCTTGTTCACCCACGGGCTGGACAGCAGCTCGCCGCGTTGCGAGACGGCGAGGTAGACCCCGATGGGCAGGCCGAAAAGCGTGCCGAGGGCACCCGAGATGGCGACCATGTAAAGGGTCTGAAGCGTGGCTTCGATCAACAGGTTGATGAGGTTAGCCGACATAGCCCAGCACCTCCGTGAGCAGCTCGTGACGTTGAAGATAGGCGCGGGCCTCGGCGCCGCGGGTCGCGTCGACCGAGACCAGCAGGTTGCCGAAGGGGTGCGGGCCGATCTCTTCGATGGCACCGGCAAGGATATTGACCGGGATGCCCAGCTCCGAGGTGAGCTTGGCCAGCATCGGGTCGGTGGCATGCGTCCCGGCAAAGGTGATGCGGATCACCTCCTGGCTTTCGCCCTGCGGGCGCTCGGCCTGCAGCTTGCCGGCGATGAAGCTCGGCAAGGTGATCCCGGTGATGCCCGCGAGGAACGAGCGGGTGGTCGGGTGCTGCGGGGCGGCGAAGACGTCGTAGGTCTGGCCCGCCTCGACGATGCGGCCGCCGTCAATCACCGCCACGTGGCTGGCGATGTCGCGCACCACGGCCATCTCGTGGGTGATCAGCAGGATGGTCAGCCCGAGGTCGCGGTTGATGTCGGCCAGCAGCTTCAGCACCGTCTGCGTGGTCTCGGGGTCGAGCGCCGAGGTGGCCTCGTCCGAGAGCAGCACCTTGGGCTGGGTGGCGAGCGCGCGGGCGATGCCGACGCGCTGCTTCTGCCCGCCCGAAAGCTCTGCCGGGTAGCGGTTGCTGAATTGCTCGAGACCGACGCGGCCGATGAGGTCATCGACCCGTCGCTTGATCTCGGCGCCGGGCACGCCCGCGATCTCGAGCGGCAGGGCGACGTTGCCGTAGACCGTGCGCGAGCTCAGCAGGTTGAAGTGCTGGAAGATCATCCCGACGTCGCGGCGGATGCGGCGCAACTCGGCGGCACCGGCCCGGCCGACGTCATGCCCGGCGACGGTCACCGTGCCGGCGGTCGGCTGCTCGAGCCCGTTGACCATGCGCAGCAGCGTCGACTTGCCGGCGCCGGAGCGCCCAATGATCCCGGTGATCGTTCCGGGGGCGACGTCGAGGCTGATGTCCTCGAGCGCCATGACCTTGCCGGAGCCCTTCTTGTCGAAGGACTTTCCCAGCTTGTCGAAGGTGATCGCGGCACCTGATGTCTGTACGTCGGCCATCCGAGTCTCTCGTTTCCGTCCGGCCTCCTCCCGTGGCGCGATAGACCGGATATGGGCCGGGGACGCAAGCCCTGCCGGGCGCATGCGGGCGCAGGGGCGCTGTGCGGCAGAGTGTATCATGACGGAGGGGTGGGAGGGTGTTCCAGCTTGTGGCGGGTCGCGCGGGGGCTGTCCGCGACGCGGCGGGGCGGGCCGGACGATGTTCTTTTTGCGAGGAGACAGGGTCTTGCAAACTGAACCCGGAGCATGGTCAGCCCCGGGCAGATGTTGCGTAGGGCGCCGCTATCCCTGGCTGCGGGCCGCCAGCCAGGCCTGCCAGTTCGCCTCGCTGCCGGCGAAGGCGTTGAGATCCACCGGCCCGCGCACGCCCGGCACCAGCCCGGTGCCGGTGTACTGCCAGAAGCTCCAGCGCTCATCGAGGTAGCGCTCCGAGGGATGCGCGGTGACCGAGCGCAGCCAGAACTCCGAACCGCGCAGGCTGCCGAGGTCGTTGCGAGCGTAGAACTCGGGCGTGGTGTAGATCACCGGGGCGGTGCCGTAGTGCCGTTCGACGATGCGGGAGAACTCGCGGATGTTGGCGCGCACCTGCTCCGCCGGCGGGCGAATGCGGCAGGTGGGCGAGAGGTGGTTCCATTCCATGTCGAGGATCGGTGGCAGGTCGCCGCGCCGCTTGGGCACGTTGGCGATGAACCACGCGGCCTGCTCGCTGGCGGGTCGGCAGAAGTAGTAGAAGTGGTAGGCCCCCACCGGCACGCCTGCTGCCCGGGCACCCGCGGCGTTCTGCGCGAAGGCCGGGTCGATGTGATCGCCGCCCTCGGTGGCCTTGAGATAGCCGAAGCGGATGCCCGCGCCGCGCGCCGCGTGCCAGTCGATCATCCCTTGGTAGCGGGCCGCATCGAGACCATGAACCGGGTAGCGCGCGGGGCTGACTTGACCCCAGTCATGCGGATCGGTGTCGCCGAAGCGGTGAGGAATGCCGGAGGCGCGGTTCTCGCGGATGTAGAGCGCCTGTGTGTCGCTGGGGGAGAGGGTCGCGGTGGGTGGCGTCGAACCGCCGCAACCACTCAGGGTTGCCGCCAGTGCGACGATCATTGCGCCCGCCCTGACCCATGGTCGGGGGGATGGGGTGATCATCTTTTTTGTCCTGCTCTTGCCTCTGACAAGAGTAACGCCAAAAGTGAGTCGCGGCATCAGGGAGTTGTGCAACGCCGGGTCCTCTCCGGGTGGCATCCGCGCCGCCGGTGTGGCGGCGCGATAGAGGGATCAGCGCTGCGCCGTTTGCCAGTCGGGATGGATCCACGGCTGGGCATTGTCGCGGGGCAGGGGCTGCATTCCGAGGATATGGTCCGAGGCCTTCTCGCCGGTCATTATCGAGGGCGCGTTGAGATTGCCGTTGGTGATCTGCGGGAAGATCGAACTGTCGGCGACGCGCAGCCCCTCGACGCCGATCACGCGGCACTCGGGATCGACCACAGCCATGGGATCGGAGGCCGCGCCCATCCGGCAGGAGCCGCAGGGGTGGTAGGCGCTCTCGGCGTGCTCGCGGATGAAGTCGTTCAGGTCTTCGTCCGTCTGCACCGCGTCTCCGGGCTGGATCTCGTGGCCACGGTAGGGAGCGAAGGCCTCCTGCCCGAAGATCTCGCGGGTTAGGCGGATGCAGGTGCGGAAGTCGGCCCAGTCGTCTTCATGCGACATGTAGTTGAAGAAGATGGTGGGCGGGTCCTTCGGATCCGCCGACTTCAGCGTCACCGCGCCGCGCGACTTCGAGCGCATCGGGCCGACATGGGCCTGGAAGCCATGCCCCTCGGCCGCCGCCTTGCCGTCATAGCGCACGGCGATTGGCAGGAAGTGGTACTGGATGTCGGGGTATTCCACGCCCGGCTTCGAGCGCACGAAGGCGCAGCTCTCGAACTGGTTCGAGGCGCCGGGACCCTTGCGGGTGAACAGCCACTGCGCCCCGACATAGGCCTTGCCGAAGAGGTTCCAGTACTTGAACAGCGACACCGGCTGGGTCGCCGACTGCTGGATGTAGAGCTCGAGGTGGTCCTGCAGGTTCTGCCCGACGCCGGGACGGTCGGCGACGACCTCGATGCCATGTTCCTTCAGGTGTTCGGCGGGACCGACACCCGAGAGCAGCAGCAGCTTGGGCGAGTTGATCGAGGAGGCGGCGAGGATGACTTCCTTGCCCGCGCTGATCACCTCGACCTTGCCCTTGCGCTCGATCTCGAGGCCGGTGGCGCGGCCGTTCTCGATCACCACCTTGCGGGCGAAGCCGCGCACGACCTCGACGTTGCCGGTGGCAATGGCGGGCTTGAGGTAGGCCTTGTAGGCCGACCAGCGCTCGCCCTTGTGGATCGTGGCCTCGAAGGGGCCGAAGCCCTCCTGCTTCTCGCCGTTGTAATCGTCGGTGGCCTCGTAGCCCGCCTGCACCCCGGCCTCGACAAAGGCGCGGGTGAGCGGGTTGTCGCGCTTGCCCCGCGAGACGTGCAGCGGGCCAGATTTGCCGCGCCAGTCGGCGTCGCCACCGTGGCCATTCTCGTGCCAGCTTTCCATGCGCTTGTAGTAAGGCAGCACGTCGGCATAGGCCCAGCCCTGCGCGCCCATCTCTTCCCATGTGTCGAAGTCGCGGGCGTGGCCGCGCACATAGACCATGCCGTTGATCGAGGACGAGCCGCCCAGCACCTTGCCGCGCGGCGTGGCGAGGCGGCGGCCGCCAAGATGCGGCTCGGGTTCGGATTCGAATCCCCAGTCGTAGCGCTTCATGTTCATCGGGTACGACAGCGCGCCGGGCATCTGGATGAAGGGCCCGGCGTCGGTTCCGCCGAATTCCACCACGATGACCTTCTTGCCCGCCTCGGCGAGACGACAGGCGATGGCACAGCCCGCAGAGCCCGCGCCGACGATGACGTAATCTGCCTGCATCGGGGCCTCCTTCAGAACGGGGCTTCGGTCGGGTTCATGCCGACGTAGACCGATTTCACCTGGCTGTAGTGGGCGATGGCGGCCTTGGAGTTCTCGCGGCCGACGCCCGACATCTTGGAGCCGCCGAAGGGGGCCTCCACCGGCGTCAGGTTGTAGGCGTTGATGTAGCAAGTGCCCGCCTCGAAGCCCGCCGCCATGCGGTGCGCGCGGGTGAGATCGGCGGTGAAGACGCCGGCTGCGAGGCCGAACTCGGTGGCATTGGCGCGGGTCAGCGCCTCTTCCTCGGAGGCGAACTTCAGCACTGACATGACCGGGCCGAAGATCTCCTCGCGGGCGATGGTCATCTCGTCGGTGACATCGGCAAAGAGCGTCGGCTCGATGTAGAAACCGGCGCCGTCGAGGCTCTTGCCACCCTTCACGAGCCGCGCGCCTTCCTCGACGCCCTTGGCGATGTAGCCCTCGACTATCTCGCGCTGCCGGGCCGAGACCATCGGGCCGATGGTGGTGGCCTCGTCCATCGGATCGCCGATCTTCGCATTGTCCATGCGCTCGGCGACGCGGGCTACGAATTTGTCGTAAAGCCCCTCCTGCACGAAGACGCGGGTGCCGTTCGAGCAGATCTGGCCGGTGGAGTAGAAGTTGCCGTTGATCGCCGCCGAGACGGCGCTTTCGAGGTCGGCATCGTCAAAGACCACGATCGGGGACTTGCCGCCGAGTTCCATGGTGACATGCCGCATCCCCTCGGCGGCGGCGGCATAGACCTTGCGTCCCGTCGGCACCGAGCCGGTGAGCGAGACCTTGTCGACGCGCGGGTCGGTGATCAGCGCGGCACCCACCGCGCCGTAGCCCTGCACGACGTTGAACAGCCCTGCAGGCGCGCCCGCCTCGATCAGGATCTCGGCCAGCTTCAGCGCGGTCAGGGGTGTCATCTCGGAGGGCTTGAAGATCATCGCGTTGCCGCAGGCCAGCGCCGGGGCGGCCTTCCAGCTGGCGATCTGGATCGGGTAGTTCCACGCGCCGATGCCGACGCAGACGCCGAGCGGCTCGCGCCGGGTGTAGACGAAATCGCCGCCCGCCACCGGGATGTGCTCTCCGGTCAGCGTGCCCGCAAGACCGCCGAAGTATTCCAGCGCATCGGCGCCAGAGGCGGCGTCGGCGATCAGCGTCTCGGACATCGGCTTGCCGGTGTCATGGGTTTCGATCTCCGACAGCGCGCGGTTGCGTTCGCGCAGCAGGTCCGCCGCCTTGCGCAGCACGCGGCCGCGCTCCGTGCCCGAGAGCGCGCCCCACGCCTTCTGGGCAGCCTTGGCCGAGGCCAGCGCCTGTTCGATGATCGCCGGTGTGGCCGCGTGCAGGGTGGCAATCACCTCGCCGGTGTGCGGGTAGATCACTTCGAGTTTTTCGCCTGCGGTGTCATCGACATAGGCGCCGTTGATGAAGTGGCTGCCAGCGGGTTGGAAAGCAGTGGTCATGATTACTCCTGAGGTCCTGCGAGGGGGGCCATGGGCGCCGGGTCGGCGTCCGCCATGGAGATTTCGTCGTTTTCGTGAACTTCTGTGCATTCGGCGGCGATGGCGCGCAGCACGTGCTGCGCCCCCTCCGAGCCGTCGACCGCGCCGACCGCCTCTTCCGGCGGGCGCAGCGTGCGGGTGTCGAGCGCATAGCGCAGGTAAAGCCCGTCGATCAGCCCGCCGATCCGCCGCGCCACGTCGGGAGCGCGCTCGCGAATCTTCGGGCGAAGCGCGTGCACCAGATTGCTGTGCAGGCGGCGGTGGTAGAGCGACAGCAGCCGCCGCGCTTCTTCGGAGCGGAGCGCAAGTGCATAAAAATTCACCCAGGCCGAGATCGCTTCGCGGCGGAAGCTCGTCATGCCGAAACTGGCCTGCGCGATGGCGTGCAGCCGCTGGTCGGGCGTGCGGGTTCCGGCCAGCGCCTGCGTCACGTCGGCCCGATATTCCGTGAGAATTGAACGCATTGCCGCAAGGAACAACGTGTCCTTGTCGGTGAAGTAGTGAAAGGCCAGTCCCGGCGAAACACCGGCGCTCTTGGCGATCTGGCTGGTCGTCACGTTGAGCGTGCCCGAGGCACCGATCTCGCGGATCGTCGCAGCGATCAGATCCCTGCGTCTTTCTTCCTCGGATTTACGTGCCATGCGGGGCCCCCACAGATTTCTGGTTGCTTTTCTGGAATAGCCCGTCATTAATTGACTCGTCAATCAATAACTCAGATTCATCACGCTAACCTCAAAAGGGGACCCTATGAAACTCGTACTGACCACCTCCGCCATCGCTCTTTGCGCAAGCGCCGCCGCTGCAGATTGCTCCAAAGTCAGGTTCTCGGATGTGGGATGGACGGATATCACTGCCACCACGGCCGCGACCACGACCGTGCTGAAGGCGATGGGCTATGATACCGAGGTCAGCGTGCTGTCGGTGCCGGTCACCTACGTGTCTCTGGAAGAGGGCGACATGGATGTCTTCCTCGGCAACTGGATGCCCACGATGGAGGCAGACATCGCGCCCTACCGCGAGGCGGGCACCGTTGACACGGTGCGGGCCAACCTCGAGGGTGCCAAGTACACGCTGGCGACCAATGCCGCCGGTGCCGCGCTGGGGATCAAGGATTTCGCCGACATCGCCGCCCACGCGGATGAGCTGGACGAAACCATCTATGGCATCGAGCCCGGCAATGACGGCAACCGACTGATCATGGACATGATCGAGGCTGACGCCTTCGGGCTGAACGAGTTCGACGTCAAGGAAAGCTCCGAGCAGGGCATGCTGAGCCAGGTCGCGCGCCTGACCAAGAAGGACGATCCCATCGTCTTCCTCGGCTGGGAGCCGCATCCGATGAACGCCAACTTCGACCTCACCTACCTGTCTGGCGGCGACGAGTGGTTCGGGCCGGACTTCGGCGGCGCCACGGTCTACACCAACACCCGCGCGGGATATGTCGAGGAATGCCCCAACGTCGGCAAGCTGCTGACCAACCTCGAGTTCTCGCTGCAGATGGAAAACGAGATCATGGGCGCGATCCTCAACGACGGCGAAAAGGCGGATGACGCCGCCAAGGCCTGGCTGACCGCCAACCCCGAGGCGCTGGACGACTGGCTCGACGGCGTGACCACGCTCGACGGTCAGCCCGCGCTTGCGGCGGTGAAAACGGCCCTGGGTCTCTGATCCCGGCTGTCGCACTTTGGCTTCGCGTTCAGACGCGGAGCCAGACGGCATCCTTCTCCTGACTGCTCATCATAAGGAGCGCAGCCTTGGATTGGCTCACTTCATACAAGATTCCCGTCGGCGACTTCGCGGCCTTCATCTTCGAAGGCATCCGTGACCACGCCGAAGGTCTGCTGGATCTGCTCTCCGTCGTTCTCGAAACGATGATCGAGGGCATCCTCTGGGTTCTGCAGGAACCCAATCCGTTCATCATCATCGCTGTCTTCATGCTGGTCGCCTGGCTGTTGCACCGCAGCTGGAAGATCTGCGCCTTCGTTGCGCTCGGTTTCCTGTTCATCCTCAACCAGGGGTATTGGGAAGAAACCACGGAAAGCCTGACGCTGGTGCTCTCGGCCTGCGTCGTCTGCATGGCGATCGGCGTGCCGGTGGGGATCGCCGCCGCGCACCGGCCCCGGCTCTACGCCGTGCTGCGCCCGATCCTCGACCTGATGCAGACGCTGCCCACCTTCGTCTACCTGATCCCGGCGATCGTCTTCTTCGGCATCGGCATGGTGCCGGGGCTCATCGCTACGGTGATCTTCGTATTGCCCGCGCCGATCCGCCTGACGCAGCTCGGCATCTCCTCGACGCCGCAGCAGCTGACCGAGGCCGTCCGGGCCTTCGGCGGCACGAACCGTGACGTGCTGTTGAAGGCCGAACTTCCCTACGCGCTGCCGCAGATCATGGCCGGGCTCAACCAGACAATCATGCTGGCGCTGTCGATGGTGGTGATCGCCGCGCTGGTCGGCGCCGACGGGCTTGGCGTGCCGGTGGTGCGCGCGCTCAACCAGGTGAACACCTCGCTCGGCTTCGAGAGCGGCCTGGTAATCGTGGTCGTGGCCATCCTGCTCGACCGTCTGCTGAACTTCGGAGGCGACAAGAAATGACCACGGCCGTGAAGATCGACAATGTCTCCATTGTCTTCGGCGACGAGCCGGAAGAGGCGCTGCCGCTGATGGACGAGGGGCTGGACCGCGCGACGATCCAGAAAAGGACCGATCAGGTGCTCGGCGTGCACAATTGCTCGCTCGAGGTCGAGGAGGGCGAGATCCTTGTGCTCATGGGCCTCTCGGGCTCGGGCAAGTCGACGTTGCTGCGCGGGATCAACGGGCTCAACCCGGTGGTGCGCGGCGGCGTGCACGTCCGCGAAGGCGAGCGAATGGTCAATGTCACCGACGCCTCCTCGGCTGACCTGCGCGGATCCGGCGCGAGCGGGTGGCCATGGTGTTCCAGCAGTTCGGCCTGCTCCCGTGGCGCTCGGTCGCCGAGAACGTCGGGCTCGGGCTGGAGCTGGGCGGCATGGGCAAGGCGGCCCGCCGCGCCAAGGTGATGGAACAGCTCGAGCTGGTGGGCCTGTCGAACTGGGCCGACAACAAGGTGAGCGAGCTTTCGGGCGGCATGCAGCAGCGCGTCGGCCTGGCCCGTGCCTTTGCCACCGAGGCGCCGATCCTTCTGATGGACGAGCCCTTCTCGGCGCTCGACCCGCTGATCCGCAGCAAGCTGCAGGACGAGCTTCTGGAGCTGCAGGCCAAGCTCAAGCGGACGATCATCTTCGTCAGCCACGACCTCGACGAGGCCTTCAAGATCGGCAATCGCATCGCGATCATGGAAGGCGGGCGCATCGTGCAATGCGGCACTCCGAACCAGATCGCCAGCGACCCGGCGAACGACTACGTGGCCGAGTTCGTGGCGCATTCCAATCCGCTCAGCTTCCTGCGCGCCAAGGACGTGATGAAACCTTCGGAGGTGCCGGCCGAGGCGGAGGTCGACGAGGAGACGCCGGTGCTCGAGTTCGCCGCCGCAATGACCGAGCGCAACGCGCCGGTGGCGGTGACGCGCGGCGGCGTGCGGGTCGGCACAGTGACCCCCGCGACGCTGCTTGAGCGGCTGGTCGCGCAATAGGGGCGCATATGAACGATGCGAGAAGGCGCGGCTCTTGCTGCGCCTTTTTCGTGGCCCGGCGGCGTCGCCGTGGGTCGTACCGAGGGCTCAGCCCGCGTAGACCAGCAGCAGGTTCACCCGCGCCCGACCGCGCCGCGCCTCGCGCTCCATCAGCGCCTGCCGGCGGGCGAGCTGTAGCTTTTCAAGCGCCCTCTGCCGCGCGTTGTAAAGCTGGCGGACCTTTGAGCCACGGTTGCCGATCTGCACCGAAAGATGCGTCTCGCGGCCCGGGAAAAACCCGGCCACGTTGCTCTGCGCGGCGCGAAAGGCCGCGTCCGCCTCGATCCAGGCGCTGTAAGTTTTCAGTAGAAGGCGTCGTGATGCAGAAGCCATGCGTTCCTCCCCAGGATGAGCCTCGTTCTCGACAGACCCCAAGTATAGGCAGCGCGGTGCCACCTGTCAGCACCGCGAAATGACGCATGGGAAAGATGTGAACAGTCGCGAGGTTCAGCCCCCGGCACGCACTGCCCATGGCAGGATTTCCGAGATCATCCGCCGCGACGCCCGGTCGAAGGCGGCGACGACGGTTTCGGTCTCGTCGTCCGTCGCGGGCTCGCGCACCTCGAAGGTTCGGCTGGCGACCACCGCGGAGTCGCGCTCGCGCACCAGGCGCAGCATCAGCCGCAGGTGCACCGAGACCGGCGCCCCGGAACCGAGGCTCTCGGCCTGGAAATCGGTCAGCTCGCCCAGCAGCGCGTAATCGCCCTGCGCTCCGAGCGGCGCGCGGCCCACCGAGGCGAAGGCGCCGGTCTCGGCGAGGCTGCGGACCAGCAGGGTCTGCAGCATGGCGGGGGCCTCGTCGGACCAGCGCGCACCCGGCAGATACTGCGCCTGCAGCGGCGCGGGGCGGATCATGATGCGGTCGGTGCTCAGCGCACCGCTGGTGATCGGCGGCTCGACCACAAGCTCCGCCCATCCCCGCCGCGCCGCACCCTCGATGGCGGGCGTTTGCAGCTCGTAGACATCGAGCGTTTCCGAGGCGCTGTCGAGCGCCGAGATCGCGGCGCAGCCGGAGGTGCCGAGGGCAAGGGCGAGGGCGGGCAGGAGGAGTCTCGGGAACATGGGGCTACCTTCGGTATTCGGGGGCACGGTCGTCGAGGAAGAAGCGGGTCGGATCGCGCCGGAGCTGCGTTGTCAGCGCATCGAGATTGTCGATCAGCGCGCGCGCCTCGGCGGCGAGACGGCTGAACTGCGGCAGGGCGGTCGCGCTGAAATCGCGCAACGCCGGGCGGGTCTCGCCGACCGCGCCCTCGAGCCCACTGAAGGCCGCGGCGGCGGAGCGGCTGGCGGCGCGCAACTCGCTGGTGATCTCGGGGATGTCTCCCGAAACCGCGGCAATGGCGCTCTCCAGCTCGGTCAGAGTGCCGCGAAGCTGCGCTGCGATCGGGCCAAGCTCCTGGGTGATCGCCCGGTCAGCCCCGTCAAAGGCCCGCTCGGCGGCCGAGAGCGCGCGGTCGCCGGTCTCGAGCGTGCCGTTGATCGTCGAGAGTGTCACATTGGCCGCGGCGAAGGTCGAGCGCGCCGCCTCCAGCGTCTCAGAGGCGTCCCCGGCAAGCCCGTCGAGCTGCCCCGAGGCCGAGCTGAGATCGGCGCCCACGGTCTCGATTGTCTGCACCGCCGAGCGGGTGGCGGCGCGGATGTCCTCGAAAATGGCGGTCAGATCGGCGCCGGTGCTGTCGCCGAAGCCCTGGATCACCCCGGTCGCCTCGGCGGTGGCGGTGCGCAGCTCGGCAATCAGCGCGGCGCCGTCCCCGGCCAGAAGCCCGTCGAGCCGCTGCGCCGCCGCGTCGACGCTGCGCGATGTCTGCGACAGGTCGGCGATGAGCCCGTCGAGGCCCGCCAGCGTGCTCTGCGCCTCTGTCAGCCGGGCGGTGGCGGCGTCGCCGGTTTCGGTGAAGGTCTCGGCGAGAGTTTCGGCGCGGCTGCTCAGGCTGGCGAAGCGCGCCTCGATCTCGGCGACGCTGCCCTGCAGCTGCTCGGTCGCAGGGCCCAGCCGGTCGGTGATGTAGCTTTCTGCCGCCGCGGCGGTCCCGGTGCCCTGGGCGACGAGCGCCCGGGCCTCCTCGGAGAGGGTGGTGATCGCGCGCAGGGTGTCCCGCGCGTCGGTGAGAACGCCCGCCACGTCGTCGGTCATGCCCTCGACACTGGCGTTGAAGCGGTCCATCTGGTCGGTGAAGGTCGAGACCGCACCGGTCACGCTGGAGAGATCCTGCAGCGTCTGCGACAGCTCGGCCGAGGCCTGCTCGACATTGGTCAGGATGGTGACGACGCGCTGCTGGTTGTCGGAGCCGAGGAGGTCGCGCAGGCTGCGCACCAATTCAAGTGTCTCGTCGAGGATCTCGGGCGCGGATTCGGTCAGCGACTGCAGCGCCGACTGGCCAGCGGCGATGCGCGGCACCTCCTCGCCGGTCTGCTCGGACAGCAGCCGCGCGCCGGGACTGCCCGGGGCGATGCTGACATAGCTGACGCCGGTGACCCCCTGTGCCTCGATGGTGGCCGTGGAATTGCTGCGCACCGGGGTGCCGGCGGCAACCTCTACGCGGACCCGCACAGTGCCATTCTGCTCGGGCGAGAGTCCGAGGCCCACCACCTGTCCCACCGGCAGCCCGGCAAAGCGCACCTCGGAGGAGACCGACAGGCCCGAGACCGAGGAGAAATCTATGTCGTAATAGTCGAAGTGCTTGTCGAGCTCGACATTGGCGAACCACAGCAGGAAGCCGAGCAGCCCGAGGAAGCCCGCTATGGCGAAGGCTCCGACAAGCACGTAATTGGCGCGGGTTTCCATGGTCAGTCAGCCTCGGTGTTCGTGTCGGTCCGGATGGCGTCACGCGCAAGGCGCGCCCGCGGTCCGGTGAAATATTCCTGCACCCACGGGTGATCGACCTCCAGCATCTCGGGCAGCGTGCCGGTGACGAGCACCCGCTTTTCCGCCAGCACCGCGATACGGTCGCAGGTTGCATAGAGCGTGTCGAGATCGTGGGTGACAAGAAAGACGGTCAGCCCAAGCGCGTCGCTCAACGTGTTGATCAGCTCATCGAAGGCCGAGGCGCCGATCGGGTCGAGCCCGGCGGTGGGCTCGTCGAGGAAGACGATCTCGGGATCGAGGGCCAGCGCCCGCGCCAGCCCGGCGCGCTTTCGCATCCCACCCGAAAGCTCCGACGGGGCCGCGTCGCCGGCGCGGTAAGGCAGGCCGACGAGCGAAATCTTGAGATCCGCCAGGGCCCGCCGCAGCTCGGGCGTCAGCTCGGCAATCCGGCGCAGCGGCACCTCGACGTTCTCGCGCACGGTGAGCGAGGAGAAGAGCGCCCCGTCCTGGAACATCACTCCCCAGCGCTCGTCGAGGCGGTCACGCTCTTCGGGCGAGGCGGTCAGCACCTCGGTGCCGAAGGCCTCGATCCGGCCAGCCGCCGGGCGCTCGAGCCCCGTGATGGCGCGCAGGAGCACCGACTTGCCGGTGCCCGAGCCGCCGACCACGCCCAGGACCTCGCCCCGGTAGACGTCGAGGTCGAGCCCGTCGTGGACCACGTGGGTGCCGAATTGGGTGCGCAGCCCGCGGACCCGGATGAGCACCTCTTTGTCGTCTTCCGGGCTCACAGCCCCACCTCGGCGAAGAAGATGGAGAAGAGCGCGTCGGCGACGATGACGGCGAAGATCGCGGTGACCACGGCGCTCGAAGTTTGCCGCCCGAGAGATTCCGCGTCGCCCTTGACCTGCATCCCGGCGTGGCAGCCGACCACGCCGATGATCACCGCGAAGACCGGCGCCTTGATGAGCCCGACGATGACATTGCTGATGTCGGTGTCGGCGACCAGCCGGGTGCGGAACATCGAGGGCGAGATGCCGAGCTCGATCCAGGACATCAGCGCACCGCCAAAGAGACCCGTGAGATCGGCGATCAGCCCGAGGATCGGCAGCATCAGCAGCAGCGCCAGTATGCGCGGCACGAAGAGCACCGTGACCGGATCGAGCCCGAGCGTGCGCATCGCATCGATCTCCTGTCGCATCTTCATCGAGCCGATGGCGGCGCAAAAGGCCGAGGCGGTGCGGCCCGCGACGATGATCGCGGTGAGCAGGATCCCCAGCTCGCGCAGCACCGAGATGGCAATGAGATCGACCACGAAGACCTCGGCGCCGAACTGCCGCAGCTGCGTCGCGCCCTGGAAGGCGAGCACGACCCCGATCAGGAAGGCCATGAGCGAGACGATCGGCACCGCGCGCAGCCCGACGTCATCGCAATGGGCGACCAGCGCGGTGACGCGGAATTCGCGCGGGTGGATCATCACCCGGAAGAGCCCGGCGAGGAACATGCCGAGGAATTCCAGCAATCCGCGCAGAAAACGCAGCCCGCCGACCACCCTCCGACCGGTGGCCTCGAAAAGCGCCGTCAGGCCCGTGGCGGCGACGGGTGCGGGTTCGGGCACCGGCAGGGCGCGGCGCACGGTGGCCAGGAGCAGCTCGGCCGCCTCGCTGGCGCCGCGATAGCGCAGCGCGCCGCCCTGCGCCGCGACCCGCTGTTCATAGTCGGCGAGCGCCCAAGCGCCGGCGGTGTCGATCCGGGTGACCCCCGAGAGGTCGATGACCGGGTTGCGCGGCACGGCGGTCAGCTCCGTCTGCAGTCTTGCAAGCTCGCGCACTGTCAGCGGGCCGGAGAGGCTGATGACCTGACCGGAGAGTGATTCTTCGTGCTCGACCTGCAACCCGCCGGTGTTCATGGATGCGTGGGCTCCCCGCGTATCTTTCTCATTTTGAAAGGTTTTGCGCCGCTTCACCAGAAGAATTCGCGCGAATGGGCAGGGCGCTTTGACGCAACCGGCGCGGTTTCCGGCAGCAAGGACTGCTGTCCGGTAAGAGAGCATCCAGTGAGCGCACTTCCCCCATGAAGGGTGTTGGCGCTTGATTTTTGAGCAGCGCGGCGCCCGAAGCGCTTCGAGTTTGATTAAACGTTTAATTCATAGTTGACCGGCGGAAAGGCCACTGATTAATCGTTTCACCAAAGAGGGAACGACATGGCCAGCATCAAGCAGATCGCACAGGACATCGGGGTTTCGGCAGCCACGGTCTCGAACGCGCTCACCGGCAAGGGACGGGTTTCGAAAGAGCTGGCGGAGCGGATTCAGGCCCGTGCCGAGGCGCTTGGTTACCGCCCGAGCAGTGCCGCCCGCGCGTTGAAGACCGGGCAGAGCGGCATCCTCGGACTCGTGATGCCGGATCTCACCAATCCGCTCTTCCCACGCATCGCGCAGAACCTGTCGATCGCCGCCGAGGCGCGCGGGCTCGGCATCCTCATCGCCGACTCGCGCGGCAGCGAGGCGCGCCAGACCGAGGCACTGCAGCAGCTCGTGGGGCGCGGAGTCGATGGCGTGGTGATCGTGCCGCAGAAGGGCACCTCGCCCGAGGCGCCCGGCCTGCCCATGGTGACGATCAACACGGCGCGCGACCCGCGCAACACCGTCTCGGCCGATCACATCGGCGGCGGCGCGCTGATCGGCGCGCATGTCCGCGGGCTTGGCCACGGCCACGTGGTGCTGCTCGGCGGCGACCGGGTCTCGGACGTGCAGCAGGACCGCATGCGCGGCATGGCGGAGGGGCTCGGCCCGAGCGTCCTTATCGAGACGGTCTGGGGCGACGCCGGGCTCGCCGCGCTGCCGAAACACGTGGGGCAGGGCGCGACGGCGATCCTTGCCACCTCGGATCTGCTGGCGCTCGCCGCCCTGTCTGAACTCGCGCGCGGCGGGATCTCGGTGCCCGGGGACGTGAGCCTCACTGGCTTCGACGATTTGCCCTTCGCCACCGCCATGCACCCGGCGCTGACCACCACCGCGCAGGATGTGAGCGCCATCGCCGAGCATGCGCTCAAGGTGCTGACCGGCCTGATTGCCGGCGCCGCCCGACCCGAGAGCCACGCAGTGCCCATGCGGCTGGTACCGCGCGCCTCCACCACGGCCCCCCCGATAACCACCCAGACCCCGACCAACACGGAGAGACTGCCATGAAGACCACCCTATCGCTCCTCGCGCTCGCCAGCGCCTTCGGTACCGCGGCCCATGCCGAAGACAAGACCCTGACCATCTCGGTCTATTCCTTCGCGCAGGATGAATACAAAGAAGCGCTCTACGATCCCTTCGAGGCGATCTGCGGCTGCGATCTGGTCGTCGAGACCGGCAACAGCGTCGAGCGCATGGCCAAGATCGAGGCCAATGCCGCCGACCCGGTGATCGACATGGCGGTGATTTCCACGCAGGACGCGCTGGCGCTGGCCCGCAAGGGGCTGATCCAGCCGCTCGACGGCGCCAAGCTGAGCAACTTCGACAAGCTCTACGACAGCGCCAAGGATCCGATCGGCGATCACATGGCGGTCGGCTACACCTTCTACGCAAGCTCCATCGTCTACCGCTCCGACCTCGTGGACATCCAGAGCTGGGGCGATCTGCTGGGCGAGGACCTCGCCGGCCAGGTGGCGCTGCCCAACATCACCACCACGCAGGGCCCGCTCACGCTGATGATGCTCGGCAAGGCCGAGGGCGTCGAAGGTGACCTCTCGCCGGTGATCTCCGAGATCGGCGCGCATTCCGATGACATCGTGACCTTCTTCTCGCGCTCGTCCGAGCTGGTGCAGCTGATGAACCAGCAGGAAGTCATCGCCGCCCCCGTGGGCCGCTTCGCCTGGGGCAGCTTCAGGGACGCGGGCCTGCCCTTCGCCTGGGCCGAACCCGAGGAAGGACAGGCCGGCGGCATGAACGTGATGGTCATGACCAAGGGCAACGGCAACGAGGAGCTGGCCTACCAGTTCATGGACTACTGGCTCTCAACCGAGGTCCAGACCAAGATCGGCGAGATGCTGATCGACAGCCCGGCCAACAAGGAGGTCGAACTGAGCGCGGAGGCCGCCGAGAACCTCACCTATGGCGCGGATGTCATTGAATCGCTGAACATCATGCCGGCCGCCGAGGTGCTCGACAAGCGCGAGGGCTGGGTCGAGCAGTGGAACGCCGAGGTGATCCAGTAACCGTATCGCAGGGGGCTGTCTCCATCCCCAACAGTCTCCGCGTTCGGCCATGGGCGCCGCCTTCTTCCCGGCGCCCATGGCCCCCGAACACTCCTGATCGCAGGTCGCTCCCCGGCGAGCCGCTGCGATCCGCGCAATGCGCCCCGCAGGCCGAGCGCGTTCCGACACCCGCCCCAGACAGAGGGGAACACGCATCATGTTTCGCAACACCCGAGAGGGGCTGGCACTCGCCCTTCCGGCCGCCATCTTCTCGACGCTGCTCTTCCTCGTGCCGGTGGGCATCCTGCTCTCCGAGGCCTTCCGC
Source organism: Alloyangia mangrovi (assembly GCF_002300555.2). GTDB lineage: Bacteria > Pseudomonadota > Alphaproteobacteria > Rhodobacterales > Rhodobacteraceae > Salipiger > Salipiger mangrovi. The sequence continues at coordinate 200,016 of NZ_NTHN02000002.1, forward strand.
TCCGGCGGAAGCTGGTCGCTGCAGGGCTACATCGACTTCTTTTCCACGCCGCTCAACCGCACGGTCTTCCTGCGCACGCTGAAGCTGGGCGTTCTGGTGGCCGGGACGGCGGCGGTGATCGGCTATGCCGCCGCCTTCTGCATCGTCAACCTCGGCCCAAAGTCACGCGGCAAGGTCTTCGGCATGGTGGTCCTGCCGCTGATGATCTCGCCCGTCGCCCGCACCTATGCCTGGATCGTCATCCTGGGCCGCACCGGCATCGTCAACGAGGCGATCACCGGGCTGGGCCTGTCGGACACGCCGCTGCGCCTGCTGTTCACCGAGACCGCCGTCTTCCTCGGCCTCTTGCAGCTGTTCCTGCCGCTGATGATCATCTCGCTGGTCTCCGCGATGGAGAACATCCCGCGCGACGTGATCCCTGCCGCCCGCGTGCTCGGGGCAAGCTGGATCGCCGTCTTCTTCAAGGTGATCCTGCCGCTGACCAAGGAAGGGCTCGTCATCGGCGGCACGCTGGTCTTCACCGGCGCGCTCACCGCCTACATCACCCCGGCGATCCTCGGCGGCTCGAAGGTGCTGATGCTGGAAACGCTGCTCTACCAGCGGGTCAACGTGTCGAACGATTTCGTCTCGGCCAGCGTCATCGCCATGATCCTCATCGTCATGTCCTTCTCGGCGAACCTGCTGCTGAAGCGCATCGCCACCGCCCGGAGCTGACCTCATGCGCCATCTTGCGACCTGGTCCATCCTGGGCCTCACGCTGACCTTCCTGATCGGGCCGTTCCTGATCATCATCCTCGCCGGGGCCTCGGCCACGGACTATCTGGCCTTCCCGCCCGAGGGGCTGACCCTGAAGTGGTATCTCAAGGTCTTCACCGTCGAGAGCTTCCGTGCCTCCTTTGCGCTGTCGATGGCGCTGGCAATCTTCGGCACGTTCATGGCGCTGCTGCTGGGGGTGCCCGCGGCCTATGCGCTCAACCGCTACGACCTGCCGGGCGCCGAGACGCTGCGCACCATCGTCGCAGCGCCGATCATCGTGCCGGGGATCATCGTCGGCCTCGCGCTCTTGCGCTACATGGTGGTGCCGACGGGTGTCACCGTCACGCTGGCGCTCTTCATGGCACACACCGCGCTGGTGCTGCCCTATGCGGTGCGCGTCGTCTCCTCTTCGATGACTAACCTGAGGGCCGACATGGAAGAGGCCGCCGTTCTCCTGGGATGCTCGCGGCTTCAGGCCTTCACCAAGGTGGTGCTTCCGAACATCCGGGGCGGGGTGCTCGCCGCCTTCATCCTCGGCTTCGTCACCTCCTTCAACCAGGTGCCGGTCTCGCTGTTCCTCTCGGGTCCCGGGGTCCGCACCCTGCCCATCGACATGCTCGCCTACATGGAGATCACCTTCGACCCTTCGGTCGCCGCGCTTTCGGCGCTCCTTGCCTTCATGTCGCTCGCCATCGTCTTCACCGCCGAACGCCTGCTGGGATTCTCTCGCTATGTCTGACGCCTTCGTCCAACTCTCCGACCTCACCCTCAGCTACGGCAAGTCGGTCGCCGTGCCGAACCTCGACCTGTCGATCCGCGAAGGCGAGCTGATCGCGCTGCTCGGCCCGTCCGGCTGCGGCAAGACCACCACCATGCGCTCGATCGCCGGGCTGCTCGCGCCCACCGGCGGGACGATCACCATCGACGGCCGCGACGTGACCCGCGTGCCCGCCAACAAGCGGGGCATCGGGCTGGTGTTCCAGAGCTACGCGCTCTTCCCGCATCTCACCGCCTTCGAGAACGTCGCCTTCGGCCTGCGCCTGCAGAAGCTGCCCGAAGCCGAGATCAAGGCGCGCACCGAGGAAGGTCTGGCCACCGTCGGCCTCACCGGCTTCGAGAAGCGCAAGCCCGCCGAGATGTCGGGCGGCCAGCAGCAGCGCGTGGCGCTGGCGCGGTCGCTTGTCATGCGGCCCAAGGTGCTGCTGCTCGACGAGCCGCTGTCGAACCTCGACGCGCGGCTACGCCTCGAAATGCGCACCGAGCTGCAGCGTGTGCAGAAGGAGACAGGTATCACCATGGTCTTCGTCACCCACGACCAGGCCGAGGCGCTGGCGCTCGCCGACCGCATCGTGCTGATGAAGGACGGCAAGATCGAGCAGCTCGGCACGCCGTCGGATCTCTACGCCCGCCCCGCCACTGCCTTTGCCGCCGAGTTCATGGGCTTCGAGAACATCTTCAGGGTGGAGGGCACCGAGGTGGTGACCGCCAAGGGCCGCCTTCCGCTCGAAGCCCGCCCCGAAAGCCCGATCCTTGCATGGCGCCCGGACGCGGTGACCGTGGGCAGCGGCCCGCACGAGGGCCGCGTCGCTGCCTGCAGCTTCGCCGGGGCGCACCGCGAATACGTCATCGACAGCGCGCTCGGCCCGATCAAGGCCGATGCCGCCATCGCGCTGCCCGAGGTGGCTCTGGGAGAGACCATCCGCTTCGACCTGCCGCTTTCGACCGCGCGGGGCCTTGCGGCATGAGGCTCTGGGTCGACACCGACTACGGCTTCGACGACCTCTGGGCGCTGCTGCTCTTGCGCCGCTACGGGGCGACGGCCGAGGGCATCTCGCTGGTTGCGGGCAACACGCCGCTGCCGCAGGTCATCGCCAACGCGCTCGGCGCGGCAGTGGCCTACGGTCTCGATGCCCCGCTGCACGCCGGAGCGCAGAAGGCGCTGGTCCGCGAAGTCGAGACCGCGCAGGAGATTCTCGGCGAAAAGGGCATGGACAGCCGTGGCCGTTTTCTGCCCGATGTCGACGGCCCGCAGCCGCCCGCCGATGCCGTGGAGGCGCTGGCGGACTGGCTGACGCAGGAGGGCCCGCGCCCGGTGCTGGCGCTGGGGCCGCTGACCAATATCGCGCTGCTGGTGCAGCGCTACCCCGAGGCCGCCGCCCGCATTACCCGCCTTGTCTGGATGGGCGGCAGTAACGGGCCGGGAAACCATTCGCCGCTGGCCGAGTTCAACGCGCTCTGCGATCCCGAGGCGGCGGCCATCGTTGCTGACGCGGGTCTGCCGCTCGAGGTGGTCGACCTGATGATCTGCCGTCAGGCCACCTTCGGCCCCGAGGACATGCCGCCGACCGATCCACTCACCGACGAACTGCTCGGCGGCTACCTCGACATCGGCCTCAAGCGCGGACGCGCCGGCATGGCAATCTACGATCCCGTCGCCGCGCTGGCCATGGTCCGGCCCGAAGCCTTTGCCTTCGAGCGCCATAGCCTGTCCGTCTCCACCGCGCGGGACGAGACCTATGGCGCCACCCGTTTCACCGCCGATCCCGAGGGGCTGACCTGGCTGCCGACAGCGCCGCTCGAAGACATCGCGCGGCTCTGCCTCGATGCGCTGACAGGAGCGGACGCATGACCTTCCCGAGCGATCTCAACGACCCCGCGCTGCGCGCCCGTGCGGTGCAAGCCGCGCGCGGCGAGGCGCCCTTCGATCTGCTGATCGAGGGTGGCACTGTGCTCGACATGATCACCGGGCGCGAGCGCAAGGTCGACGTCGGCATCATCGGCCCGCTCATCGCCAGCGTTCACGCGCCCGACCCGGCATGCCCGGCGAAAGCGCGCATCGGCGCGCGCGGGCTGACCCTCGTGCCGGGCTTCATCGACAGCCACATGCACGTCGAAAGCTCGATGATCACCGCCGCCGAATATGCCGCCGCCGTGGTGCCGCGCGGGGTGACGACGGCGCTCTGGGACCCGCACGAGCTGGCCAATGTCTCGGGCGAGGCGGGGCTCGGCTACGCCTGCGACGCTGCGAAGGACCTGCCGCTGCGCCTGCTGCCGCTGGTTCCGACATGCGTGCCTTCGGCGCCGGGCTTCGAGGCTTCGGGCGGGGATTTCACCGCCGGTACCGTCGCCCGCTGGCTGGCCCGGGACGACACCCATGGCGCTGCCGAGCTGATGACCATGCGCCCGCTGCTCGAGGGCGATGCGCGCGTTGCCGGGATCGTGCAGGCTGGGCTCGACGCGGGCAAGCGGGTCTGCGGACACGCGCGAGGGCTCACCGGCGGCGATCTCGCGGGGTTTGCCGCCGCCGGGGTCGAGACCGACCACGAGCTCACCAGTGCTGCGGACCTGATGGCCAAGCTCGAGGCGGGCTTCACCATCGAGCTGCGCGGCTCGCATGAGCACCTGCTGCCCGAGTTCGCCGAGGCGCTCACCGGGCTGGGCGAGCTGCCGCAGACTGTCACCCTCTGCACCGACGACATCTTCCCCGACGATCTGCTCCGTAAAGGCGGGCTCGATGGGGTGATCCGGCTGCTGATCGACGTCGGCCTGCCGCCGCTCTGGGCCTATCGCGCCGCCACGCTCAACGCCGCAAGCCGGATCGGACGGCCGGATCTGGGTCTCGTCGCGCCGGGTCGCCGCGCCGATCTTGTGCTGCTCTCGGACCTCGAGGCGGTGCGGGCCGAGATGGTGATCACGAACGGGAAGCTGGCGGCAGAGGCCGGACGGCTGACGACCCGCCCGGATCCCGCGCCGGTGCCGCCTGCGCTGCGCGAGACGATGCGGCTCGCGCCCGTGACACCCGGCGACTTCGAGATCCCCGCCAAGGGCCCGCGCGCGCGTATCGCCACGCTCGCCAAGCCGCGCTTCCCGGTCTGGGGCGAGCGCAGGGTCGCGGTCGAGGACGGCCGGCTGGTGCTGCCCGAGGACATGATCCGCATGGGCATCGTCAACCGCCACGGCGCGGGCACACCGATGCGGGTCGCCTTCCTCGAGAGCTGGGGCGACTGGCGCTGTGCCTTTGCCACGACGGTCTCGCACGACAGCCACAACCTGACGGTCTTCGGGCGCCGGCCGGAGGACATGGCCGCCGCCGCCAATGCTCTGCGGGACTGTGGTGGCGGGGTCGCGGTGGCCTCGCGCGGCAAGGTGCTGCACTGCCTGCCGCTGCCGATCGCCGGGCTTATCAGCGCCGCGCCCCTGGCGCAGGTCGCGGAGAGCTTCGCCGCGCTGCGCGCGACGCTCGATGGGCTGGTCGGCTGGCAGCCGCCGTACCTCGTGTTCAAGGCGCTCTTCGGGGCCTCCCTGGTCTGCAACCCGGGGCCGCGGCTGAGTGACATGGGGCTGGTCGATCCCTTCGAGGGCAGGCTCCTCGAGAGCTGTGTTCTGGAGGACGGGCTGGCCTGAGCGCGTATCGGAGGCGCGCTCCCGAAGAGGGGGCTCTGCCCCCCGGCCTGCGGCCGTCCCCCGGGATATTTGAACCTAGAAGAACGGGGGCGCGCGGCGCTCAATGAAAAAGGCCCGCACCTCGGGGAGAGGTGCGGGCCGGTCTGTCAGGCTGGTTGCCGGATCACTTCAGGTCGAAGCGATCGGCGTTCATCACCTTGGTCCAGGCGTTCACGAAGGCCGCGAGGAAGGTCTCGGTGCCGTCGTCCTGGGCGTAGATCTCGGCATAGGCGCGCAGGACCGAGTTCGAGCCGAACACCAGGTCGACGCGGGTCGCGGTCCACTTCACTTCGCCGGTCTTGCGGTCGCGGATCTCGTAGAGATCCTTGCCCGCCGGAACCCAGGTGTAGGCCATGTCCGTCAGGTTGACGAAATAGTCCGTGGTCAGAGCACCGGCGCGATCGGTGAAGACGCCATGCTTGGTGCCGCCGTGGTTGGTGTCCATGGCGCGCATGCCGCCCAGCAGAACGGTCATCTCGTTCGCCGTGAGGCCCAGCAGCTGTGCCCGGTCGAGGAGCATCTCTTCCGAGGAAACCGCGTAGTCCTTCTTCTTCCAGTTGCGGAAGCCGTCGGCCAGCGGCTCGAGCGGATCGAAGCTCGCCGCGTCGGTCATCTCGTCGGTGGCGTCACCGCGGCCCGGAGCGAAGGGCACCGTGATGTCGTGGCCAGCTGCCTTGGCCGCCAGTTCCACGCCGACGTTGCCGGCCAGCACGATGGTATCCGCAAGGCTTGCACCGGCGGCATTCGCCAGCGGCTCGAGCACGTTCAGCACCTTGGTGAGGCGTGCGGGCTCGTTGCCTTCCCAGTCCTTCTGCGGGGCAAGACGGATCCGTGCACCGTTGGCACCGCCGCGCATGTCCGAGCCGCGGAAGGTGCGGGCGCTGTCCCAGGCAGTCGACACGAGGTCCGAGACGCTCAGGCCCGAGGCCGCGATCTTCGCCTTGAGGCCGCCGATGTCGTAGCCGGTGGTACCGGCGGGGATCGGATCCTGCCAGATCAGGTCCTCGGCGGGAACGTCGGGGCCGACGTAGCGCACCTTCGGGCCCATGTCGCGGTGGGTCAGCTTGAACCAGGCGCGGGCGAAGACCTCCGAGAAATACGCGGGATCGGCCATGAACTTCTGGCAGATCGCATTGTAGATCGGGT
>NZ_NTHN02000030.1 GCF_002300555.2 Alloyangia mangrovi
CCGCGCACCTCGAGCCGGTGGGTCAGCGCGCGGGTGAGCCGCAGCTGCGCCTCGCCGGTCCGCGCCAGCAGCTCCATGCGCACCGGCACCGCCATCTCGGCGGCGGCGGTGGGGGTGGGCGCGCGGCGGTCAGAGACGAAGTCGATGAGCGTGGTGTCGGTCTCGTGGCCCACGGCCGAGATCAGCGGGATCCGCGAGGCCGCCGCGGCGCGGGCCACGATCTCCTCGTTGAAGCCCCAGAGGTCCTCGACCGAGCCGCCGCCGCGCGCGACGATCAGCAGGTCCGGCCGCGGCAGCGCGCCGCCCGGTGTGAAGCGATTGAACCCCTCGATGGCACGGGCGACCTCGGCGGCCGAGGTCTTGCCCTGCACCGCCACCGGCCAGATCAGCACCTTGCGCGGGAAACGCTCGCGCAGCCGGTGCAGGATGTCGCGGATCACCGCGCCCGAGGGCGAGGTGACCACGCCGATGATCTCGGGCAGGAAGGGCAGCGGCTTCTTGCGCGCGGGATCGAAGAGCCCCTCGGCCTGCAGCATCGCCTTGCGCTTCTCCAGCATCGCCATGAGCGCGCCGAGGCCCGCAGGCCGCATGTCCTCGATGATGATCTGGTAGCGCGACTGGCCGGGATAGGTGGTCAGCCGCCCGGTGCAGATCACCTCCATCCCCTCCTCGGGCTGCATGTCGAGCTTGGAGGCGACGCCGCGCCAGACGATGCCCGAGATGACCGAGGCGTCGTCCTTGAGGTCGAGGTAGAGATGCCCCGAGCGCGGCCGCGAGATGCGCCCGAGCTCGCCGCGCACCCGCACGAAGCCGAACTCGCCCTCGATCACCCGTTTCACCGCGCCGGACAGCTCCGAGACGGTGAATTCCGGCATGTTGCCGTCGCCTGCATCCCCGGGGGTGTCGTCTTCGAAAAGGTCCATGGTGCCCCTCTTGCCCTGTCTTGCCCCGTCTTGCGGATTGAGTGCCCTGTCCAGGCTGCGCCGCCCGTGTTGCCCCCAGAGTAGCGCCCGGCGGCGGCGAGGGAAAGATGCCCGCGGCCTGCCTTCTTGCCAGATCCCCCCCGCCCCCGCTAGGAAGCCCGCGATCCTTACCTTGAGAGAGCGGGCCTCATGAACATCCTCATCCTCGGCGGCGGCGGTCGCGAACATGCCCTGGCCTGGGCCGTGATGCAGAACCCCAAGTGCGACAAGCTGATCGTCGCCCCGGGCAACGCCGGCATCGCGCAGATCGCCGAATGCGCCTCGCTCGACGTCGAGGACGGCGGCGCGGTGGCGGAATTCGCCGGGGAGAACGCCATCGACCTCGTCATCGTCGGCCCCGAGGCGCCGCTCGCCGCCGGCGTCGCCGACCGGCTGCGCGAAGCGGGGGTGCTGGTCTTCGGCCCCTCGAAGGAAGCCGCCCGGCTCGAGGCCTCGAAGAGCTTCACCAAGGAAATCTGCGACGCCGCCAAGGCGCCGACCGCCGGCTACGGCCACTTCACCGACGCCGAGAGCGCCAAGGCGCATGTCCGGGCGCAGGGTGCGCCGATCGTGGTCAAGGCCGACGGGCTTGCCGCCGGCAAGGGCGTGATCATCGCCGAGACCGTGGCGCAAGCGGAAGACGCCATCGACGACATGTTTGGCGGTGCCTTCGGCGGCGCGGGCGCCGAGGTGGTGATCGAGGAGTTCATGACCGGCGAGGAAGCGTCCTATTTCGTGCTGGTCGACGGCGAGGACGTGCTGCCCATCGGCACCGCGCAGGACCACAAGCGCGTCGGCGAGGGTGATACCGGCCCCAACACCGGCGGCATGGGCGCCTATTCCCCCGCTCCGGTGCTCTCGGACGAGGTCGCGCAGAGGGCACTCGACGAGATCGTCAAACCCACCATGGCCGAGATGGCCCGCCGCGGCACCCCCTACCAGGGCGTGCTCTACGTCGGACTGATGATCGAGAACGGCGCGCCGCGCCTCGTCGAATACAACGTGCGCTTCGGCGATCCCGAGTGCCAGGTTCTGATGATGCGCCTCGGCGGGCAGGTGCTGGACCTCCTCCACGCCTGCGCTGAGGGGCGCCTGTCGGAGGCCAGGGTGACTTGGGCCGACGACCACGCGATGACCGTGGTCATGGCCGCTGAAGGCTACCCGGGCGCCTACGAGAAGGGCACGGTGATCTCCGGCCTCGAGAGCCTGCCCGAGGACAGCTTCACCCAGATGTTCCACGCCGGCACCGCCGAGAAGGACGGCAAGATCGTCGCCACCGGCGGCCGGGTGCTGAACGCCACCGCCCGGGGCGCGACCCTTGCCGAGGCGCAGGCCCGCGCCTATGCGCTGGTCGATGCGGTGGACTGGCCGCAAGGCTTTTGCCGCCGCGACATCGGCTGGCGGGCGCTCTGAGCCTGCAGGGGTTGGGGGGGCGCTGCCCCCGCCGCGCACGGCATGACATTGCAGGGAAATGGGGGGCTCTGCCCCCGTCCGCTGCGCGGACTCCCCCGGGATATTTGGACCTAGAAGAAAGGGCGGGCCGTGCGAGCGGGCCGCCCTTCGCTGCTCTTGCCGGGCTGCGGGTCAGCGGGCGGGGGTGATGATCTCGCGCTCGGTGACGATGAGATCGAGCGGCGCGTCGGTGGGCTCGAGCGGGATCTCCCCCGCTTCCTGCGCGCCGTAGGCAAAGCCGATGGCATAGGCCGGGCGGGCGGCGCGCAGCGCCTCGAGCGTGCGGTCGTAGAAACCGCCGCCATATCCCAGCCGGTGGCCCGAGCGGGTGAAGGCCAGCAGCGGCACGATGAGGATTTCGGGGGTCAGGAACTCGGCCGCCTCGGGGACCAGCGCGCCGAAGGCGCCGGGCACAAGCGCCATGTCGGGCTCCCAGCGGGCGAAGCGCAGCGGCGCGCCCGGCGCCTCGATCACCGGGATCGCCACCGGGCCATGCGCCGCCGCCTCGGCCATGGCGGGCAGCGGGTCGATCTCGGAACGGATCGGCATGTACCCCGAGAGCGGCACGCCGCGGTAGCCCGCCAGCACCGAGCTCAGCATCCCTGCCCCGGCGCCCGCATCGGCCGCATGGGCCTCTTTCCGGCGGAGCGCCGCCTCGGCGCGGGCGGCGCGCTTGCGGAGGGCCAGGTCCTGATGCGCTGTCATGCGGGGCCTCAGAGCAGAAAGACGGCCGCGAGGCCGAGGAAGGACAGGAAGCCCACCACATCGGTGGTGGTGGTCACGAAGGTGCCCGAGGCCAGCGCCGGGTCGATCTTCAGCCGGTCGAGCGTCACCGGCACCATGATCCCGGCAAAGGCGGCGGTCAGCAGGGTGATCACCATCGCCAGCGAGATCACCATCGCCAGCATCGGCGAGCCGAACCACAGGTATTCGAGTACCGCGATGGCCAGCGCGAAGACCGCGCCGTTGACCATGCCGACGCCGATCTCGCGGCCGACCACGCGCCAGAAGTTCGAGCCGGTGAGATCCTTGGTGGCCAGCGCCCGCACCGTCACCGTCAACACCTGCGTGCCGGCGTTGCCGCCCATGGAGGCGACGATCGGCATCAGCACTGCCAGCGCCACGATCTGCGCGATCACATCCTCGAACTGCGCGATCACCAGGCTCGACAGCAGCGCCGTGCCGAGGTTCACCGCCAGCCAGGGCGTGCGCTGCCGCACAGTCGCGAAGACGCTGTCCGATATGCGGCTCTCGTCGCCGACCCCGGCGAGGCGCAGGATGTCCTCCTCGTGCTCCTCGTCGAGCACGGCCATGGCGTCGTCGATGGTGATCACCCCGACCAGCCGCTCGTTCTCGTCCACCACCGGCGCGGAGATCAGGTGATACTGGTTGAAGGCATAGGCGACATCGGCCTCGGGCCGGGTCACCGGGATGACGTGGAAGGTCTCCTCGACCAGCGATTTCAGCAGCACCTCGCGCCGCGCCGCCATCAGCTTGCCGAGCGAGACATTGCCCACCGGGCGCAGCTTCGGGTCGACGAGGATGATGTGGTAGAACTGCTCGGGCAGGTCGTCCGAGCTGCGCAGGAAGTCGATGGCCTCGCCGACGTTCCAATGCTCGGGGGCCATGACCACCTCGCGCTGCATCAGGCGGCCGGCGGAATACTCGGGGTAGGTCAGCGATTTCTCGACCGCGACCCGGTCACTGTCCTCGAGAACCTCGAGGATGGCATCCTGCTGCGCCTGGTCGAGGTCTTCCAGAAGGTCGACCACATCGTCGGAATCGAGCTCGCGCACCGCCTCGGCGAGCACCTCGGGGGTCAGTGCCCGGATCACCTCCTCGCGGATCGACTCGTCGAGCTCCGAGAGGATCTCGCCGTCGAACTCCTTGTCGTAGAGCTTGATCAGCCGCATCCGGTCGTAGGCGTTGATCTGCTCGAGAAGGTCGGCGATGTCGGCGGCGTGCAGCGGCTCCATCAGCGCGACGAGCTGCTCGCGGTCGCCGACATCCACCGCATAGAGGATCGCCGAGACCACCTTGCGTTCCAGCGGGTTGGTCTCATCTTCGCGGGTCTCTTCCGTCGCCGGGTTTCCGGTCTCTTCGGTCATGCCTGCCCCGTTGAATGCCGTTCGCGCAAACCTTAGGGGATTGCGGGAACGAGCAACAGAGGCGCATTGCGCTTGATCTTGGCCGCCCGCATCCTAGGCCGGTCGCAACCACGAGGACCGAGATGGCCCCCAGCAGCAGCAAGACCCTTTCGCCGACCCTGCACCTCGGGCAGACCCTGAGCTTCACCGGCTCGCCCTTCACCGAAGGGGCCGAGGCGGCGCGCCACGAGAACGCCGGGGCGCTTCTGGTCGAGGGCGGGGTGATTCGCGAGATCGGCACCGCCGAGGCGCTGCGCGCCGCCCACCCCGCCGCCAAGCTGGTGGATCATGGCGCGGCGCTGATCGTGCCGGGCTTCGTCGACGCGCATGCGCATTACCCGCAGACCGGAATGATCGCGAGCTGGGGCAAGCGGCTGATCGACTGGCTGAACCACTACACCTTCCCCACCGAGGCGCGTTTTGCCGAGCGCAGCTACGCCGACGAGATCGCCGGGCGCTATCTCGATCTGCTGCTGGCGCATGGGACCACCTCGGTCTGCTCCTATTGCACGATCCACCCCGAGTCGGTCGAGGCGCTCTTCAGCGCCGCCGAGGCACGGGGCATGCGGGTCTTTGCCGGCAAAACCTGCATGGACCGCGACACCGCCCCCGAGTTCCTGCGCGACAGCGCGCAATCGGCCTACGATGACAGCAAGGCGCTGCTTGAACGCTGGCACGGCAGGGGGCGGGCAGAGTACGTGATCACCCCGCGCTTCTCGCCGACCTCGACGCCGGGGCAGCTGCAGGCGCTCGGCGCGCTCTGGGCCGAGCACCCCGAGGTGCTGATGCAGACCCACCTGTCCGAGCAGACCGACGAGATCGCCTGGGTGAAATCGCTCTACCCGCAGGCGCGCGACTACCTGGACACCTACGAGGCCTACGGGCTGCTGGGAGAGCGCGGCCTCTACGGCCACGCCATCCATCTCGAGCCGCGCGAGCATGCGCGCCTCAAGGAGGTGAACGCGGCGCTGGTGCATTGCCCGACGTCGAACACCTTCATCGGCTCGGGGCTCTTCGACATGGACGGGCTGACCAAGGCGGGGCTGCGGGTGGGGTTGGCCACCGACACCGGCGGCGGCTCGTCCTTCTCGATGCTGCGCACCATGGCGGCGGCCTACGAGGTGGCGCAGCTGCGCCATCACCCGCTGCACCCCTCTGCGCTGCTGTGGCTGGCGACTCAGGGCTCGGCGATCTCGCTCATGGCCGAGGACCGGATCGGCAACCTCGCACCGGGGCTCGAGGCCGATTTCACCGTGCTCGACCTTGCCTCGACCCCGGCCATCGCGCAGCGCGTGGCGCAGGCTGAGGACATCTGGGAGGCGCTCTTCCCGACCATCATGATGGGCGACGACCGGGCGGTGCGGGCCACCTACGTGGCCGGACGGCAGATGCTCTGAGGCCCGGGCCGGGTGCGGCCCGCGCCCCCCGGCCTCACTTCCGCACGCCCATGACCAGCGTCCAGTAGCGGCCGTTCTGCGCGAGGCCGAACTCGCGCACATCGGTGCGCAGCATGGCGGCGCGGTGCGAGGACGACTTGGCCCAGAGCTCCATCGCGCTGTCGATCCCGAGCGGGGTCATGGCGACGTTTTCCGAGACGTGGCGGTAATCGTAGCCCGCCGCCCGCGCCCGCGCGCCGACCCGGCTGCCGTCGCTGCCGACGTGGCTCATCTTGTTCATCCGCGCCATGTCGTCGGAATGGGCCTGTGCAGCGCGCTGCAGCTGCGCCGAGCGACTCAGCGGCGCGAGCCCCTGCGCGCGGCGCCATCCGTTGAAGGCCGCGGCGGCCTCGGCCTGCGAGCTCTGCACGACCTGCGACGGCGCGCGGCGCAGCTCGTAGATGCTCGCCCCCTCGACCTCGCCGCGGGCGGCAGGCTGGTTGGCCACGGACACCGGCGCGGAGACGGTCCTGACGCCGGTTCCGGGTTGCGCGCGCACGTCGACGCAGGCGGCAAGCGCCAGCGGCAGCAGGGTCAGGGCAAGCCACTTGGGCAGTTTCATGAGCACTCTCCGGTACAACAGGCCTTGCAGATAGATGGCGCAGCGGGGCCGCCCGGCAAGCCTGCGGCGCACCCCAGCCCCCCGCCCTGCGGCGGCGTCATTTCACCCGGGCGACCACCATGACCCAGTAGTCGCCGTTCCGCGCGAGGCCGTATTCCTTGACGTCCTCCATCAGCATGTTGGACAGATGCGGCGGCGAGTTGGTCCAGATCTCCATCGCCCGACCCAGCCCGCGGCCGGTCTCGGCGATGTTCTCGGCGCCGCGCCGAAGGTTGTAGCCGCGGCGCTTGATGCGTTCGCCGATGGTGCTGCCGTCGCTGCCGATGTGGGTCATCTCGTGCATGCGCGCCATGTCGTCGGCATGGCCCTGCGCCACCTTCTGCAACACCGGCGAATAGCTCAGCGCCGCCAGCCCCTTGCTCTGGCGCAGCGCGTTGAGCTGCGCCCCCGAGGGGTTCTCGAGGAACTGGGCGGGCTCCCCGCCGGTGTCGGTCTGCGGCAGGGGCACCACCACGCAGGCGGAAAGCGCCGCGCAGAAGGCAAGCGGCAGCAGGCGGGCTGTCAGGGCTCGTCGCATGAAATCCTCCGGTCGTATCCGTCTCGGGCTCAGCCGAACCCGGCGAGTGTCCGCGCCATTTCCCTGTGGCGGCGCAATGCGGCCTCAATGTCTATCGTCGCAATGCGTCCGTCACGCACCACCTGCCGCCCCTCGACGAAAAGGTGCCGCACCTGTTGCGGTCCTGCCAGCAGCAGCGCCGCCGGATCCCACGACCCGGCACTTCCCAGCCCGCTGACGTCCCAAAGTGCCAGATCGGCGCGCATCCCGATGACAACCTGCCCGCAATCGTGGCGGCCCAGCACCTCGGCCCCGCCTCGCGTCGCCACCCGCAGTGCCGCGCGGGCGCTCATCGCATCGGCGCCGTTCTGCACCCGCTGCAAAAGCATCGCCTGCCGTGCCTCGCCGATGAGGTTCGCCATGTCGTTGCTCGCCGAGCCGTCGACACCGAGCCCCACGTTCACCCCCGCGTCCAGCATCGCCCGCACCGGAGCGATGCCCGAGCCGAGGCGGCAGTTGGAACAGGGGCAATGCGCCACGCCGGTGCGGGTCGCGGCAAAGAGGTCGATCTCCTTGCCGTCGAGCTTGACGCAATGGGCGTGCCAGACGTCGGGGCCGGTCCACCCCAGATCCTCGGCGTATTGACCCGGGCGGCAGCCGAATTTCTCCAGAGAATACGCGACATCCTCGTCGTTCTCGGCGAGGTGGGTGTGCATCATCACCCCCTTGTCGCGGGCGAGGATGGCGCTGTCGCGCATCAGCTCACGGCTCACCGAGAAGGGCGAACAGGGCGCGACGCCGACGCGGACCATGGCACCCTCCGAGGGGTCGTGGAAGGCGTCGATCACCCGGATGCAATCCTCGAGGATGGCGCTCTCCTGCTCGACCAGAGAATCCGGCGGCAGCCCGCCCTTGCTGACGCCGATGCTCATGCTGCCGCGGGTGGCATGGAAGCGCACGCCCAGGTCTTCGGCCGCGGCGATGCTGTCATCGAGCCGCGCACCGTTGGGATAGAGATAGAGGTGATCCGAGCTCAGCGTGCAGCCCGAGAGCGCCAGCTCCGCCAGCCCGACCTGCGCCGAGACGTAGAACTCCTCGGGGCCGAAGCGTTCCCAGATCGGGTAGAGCGTCTGCAGCCAGCCGAAGAGCAGCGCGTCCTGGCCGCCGGGCACGGCCTTGGTCAGCCCCTGGTAGAGGTGGTGGTGGGTGTTCACGAGCCCCGGCGTCACCACGCAGTGGCGCGCATCGACGACCTCGCCCACGGTCTCGAGCCGCGGACCTATCTCGGCGATCACCCCGTCGCGCAGCAGGATGTCGACATCCGCAAGCTTGGTCTCGGCATCATCCATGGTCAGGACGGTGCGCGCGTTGCGGATCAGGATTTCGCTCATTTCGGGGCTCCTCGGGTGGTTGCCGCCACCCTGCCCCTTCGGGGCACCGAAGGAAAGGCTGGCCCCGCGTGAGGCTGTTTCCGGATTTGCCGAAGAATTGGCGCCCTCAGCGGTTCAGCAGCGCCAGCGCGGCGGCATGGATCTCGGCATTCGCAGCGGCCAAGACCTGCCCGCCCTCATGCGCCTTGCCGCCCTGCCAGTCGGTGACCAAGCCGCCCGCGGCCTCGATCACCGCGATCGGCGCCTGCACGTCATAGGCCTGCAGACCGGCCTCGATCACCAGGTCGATCTGCCCCGCCGCAAGCAGCGCATAGGCATAGCAGTCCATGCCGTAGCGGGTCAGCCGCGCCTGCGCCGACACCCGGCGGAAGGCCGCGGCCTCGGCCTCGGTCCCGACCTCGGGGAACGTGGTGAAAAGGATCGCCTCGGAGAGCGGCCGTGCGGGCCGCGCGCCGAGCGGGCGCGTGCCCAGCGGCCCGGACCAGCTGGCGCGGCCAAGCCCGCCCTCGAACCGTTCGGAGGTATAGGGCTGGTCGATCACCCCCAGCACCGGGCCCGTGGCATCCGACAGGGCGATCAGCACCCCCCCAGGTCGGCGTGCCGGACAGGAAGCCGCGGGTGCCGTCGATCGGGTCGAGCACCCAGGTCAGCCCGCTCTCGCCGGTCTCGCGGCCGAATTCCTCGCCGAGGATCGCATCCATCGGGCGCCGTGCTGCCAGAACCTCGCGCATCGCCTGCTCGGCGGCGCGGTCGGCGACGGTCACTGGGTCGAACCCTTCGGAGAGCTTGTTGTCCGCGCCAAGCCCCTCGGCGCGGAAATGCGGCAGGATCGCCGCACGCGCGGCCTCGGCCATCTCGCCGGCGGTCTGCCAGAGCTCTTCGGCCAGGGTTGCGGAAATCTGTGCGGAAATATCGGTGGAAGTCTCAGCCATGACGGCCCCCTGCTGCGCGATCCTACGGGATCCAGCTAACGCAGGGGGCGCCGAGGCTCAAGCGACGTCCGAGAGCACCCGGGCCAGTTCGAACAGCCGGCGGCGCTGGTTCTCCGGGATCGCGTAGTAGGAGCGCACCAGGTCGAGCGCTTCCTTGTCGCCGAGGATGTCCGCTGGCATGGCCGGGCTGGCGGGCGCCGCGGCCGTGTCCTCGGCCTGCTGGTCGCTCTCGATCCCCTCGAAGAAGAAGCTCACCGGCACCTCGAGCGCGTCGGCGATATCCCACAGGCGGGAGGCGCTGACGCGGTTCGCGCCGGTCTCGTACTTTTGGATCTGCTGAAACTTGATACCAACGTGTTCTGCGAGTTGCTGCTGCGTCATTCCGACAAGCCAGCGGCGGTGACGAATACGTTTACCCACATGCACGTCCACGGGATGCGTCATCGTTTCTTCCTTTCACTCGCTCTGCGAAAAAAAAACAGAGCACTAACAAAAAAACCCGACCGCTCACAGCAGCGGCCGGAGCCACACTTTTTACGTGAACGAAAGCTACCGTGCTTGATCGCTTCAGATCAAGGGAGTTGCGCCGCTATCGATGAGCACCGCCATCGGGTTGCACTCCACGGTTGTAAATCCAAACAATGACTTAACGTCGCTTTCGAAGGTTTCACATTTTTGCCAAGTTCTGAGCGCGACAGGCCTCAAATTAAGCAGGCAAACCGGAAACCTATACCGAGGGATATGTAATGCTAGCCTATCGGATTGACTCGTTCGGCACTCCTCCGAATCTCCTCGAGACCCCCCTCCCCGTACCCGGCCCCGGACAGATTCGCCTCCGGATCGAGGCCTGCGGGCTCAACTTTGCCGATCTGCTGATGATCGAGGGCCGCTACCAAGACACCCCCGAGCCGCCCTTCACCCTCGGGATGGAGGTCGCCGGGGTGGTCGATGCGGTCGGCCCCGGGGTTACCCAACCCCGCCCCGGGGAGCGCGTCGCGCTCTTCGGCGGCCAGGGCGGCCTGGCGGAATACGGCGTCTTCGAGGCCGCCCGCGCCGTGCCCCTGCCCGGCAGCATGTCCAGTACCGTCGCCGCCGGATTTCAGATTGCTTATGGGACCAGCCACCTTGCCCTCGATCACCGCGCCCGGCTCCAGCCCGGCGAGACGCTGCTCGTCCTCGGCGCGGCCGGCGGCGTGGGCCTGACGGCGGTGGAGATCGGCAAGCTGATGGGGGCGCGGGTCATCGCCTGCGCCCGCGGGCCGGAAAAGCTCGAGGTCGCCCGCCGCGCCGGGGCCGATCACCTGATCGACGCCCGCGAGGCTGACATCCGCGCCGAGGTGAAGGCGCTCGGCGGCGCCGACGTGGTCTATGACGCGGTGGGCGGCGATCAGTTCGACGCCGCCTTCCGCGCCTGCAACCCCGAGGCCCGCATCCTCACCATCGGCTTCGCCAGCGGCACGGTGCCGCAGATCAAGGCCAACCACCTGCTGGTCAAGAACCTCACCGTGATGGGGCTCTACTGGGGCGGCTACCTGAAGTTCCACCCCGAGGCGCTGACCGGCTCGCTGGCACAACTCTTTGCCTGGCACGCCGAGGGAAAGCTGCACCCGCACGTCAGCCACGTGCTGCCGCTGTCGCGCGTGGCCGAGGGGCTCGAGCTGCTGCGCAGCCGCGCCTCCACCGGCAAGGTGGTGATCGAGATCCCCGGCTGACCCCTATTCCGCCGCCAGCTCGGGGCGGCGGCGCAGGGCGCAGAACTCGCTGCGCAGCATCTCCTGCAGCGGCTCGATGATCTGCGGCTTGGCGCCCGAGCCATAGAGGCAGATCTGCTGCAGCCCAAGGTCGGGAAGCACCCCCTGCGGGATCATCTCGAAATGCTGCGGCGCGTGCCCCTCGAGGATCGGCGTCACCGCAAGGTCCGCCGAGACCGAGACCTCGATGGTCCTGTCCATCTCGGAATCCACCGCCAGCTCCCAGTCCAGCCCCTCGCGCTCCATCTGCGTGATGGCGACCGGCCGGAACCCGCAGCGGCGCGAAAAGGCAATCCGCAGCGGCTTGCTCCGCCAGGCGGTGCCGCCGGGCGCGCCGAACCAGCGCAGCGGCACCTCGAGCAGCGCCTCGCCACCCTCGCCCGGCGCGCTTTCAGTGGTGAGGATCACGTCGATGGCGCCACGGGCGAACTGCTCCTTGAGATCCGAGGTATAGGAGCTGATCAGCTGCACCCGCACGCGCGGGTAGTCGCGCTGCATGCGCTTCATGATCCGCGGGATCACCGGGTAGACGATGTCATGCGGCACGCCGAGCACGATCTCGCCCTCCCAGTCCTGCCGCGTCAGCCGGGCGTAGATCTCGTCGTTCATCTCGACCATGCGGCGGGCGTATTTGAGCAGTTGCTCGCCGGCGGGCGTCAGCGCCACGCCGCGCCCCGAGCGGTCGAGCAGCGCCAGCCCCAGCATGTCCTCGAGCCGCTTGAGCTGCATCGAGACCGCCGATTGCGTCAGGTTCAGGAACCCCGCCGCGCGGGTGACCCCGCCGGCATCCGCCACCGCCACGAAGGAGCGCAGGGTCGTCAGGTCGAGGTTTCGCATGCATCAAGCTCCGTGATGAATCGCTTCAGAAACATTCGTTTTACAGATTTCCGCCCGAGGAGCATAACCCATCACACAGCAACATGGAAACACCGAGACACATCAGCATATGTGAAGGATAGCCTCATGCCCCGTGATATCGCCCTGCCCCGCGCCCGGATCGGCCACCGCCCGCTGCGCCGCGCCCCGCTCCTGACCCGCTTCGTCGATCTGCTCGGCCTCGCCCGGCAGCGCCGCAAGCTCGCCGAACTCGACGATCACCTGCTGCGCGATCTCGGTCTGACGAAGCGTCAGGCGCTCGAGGAAGCCAAGCGCGGTTTCTGGGACGCGCCGGGCCACTGGCGCCTCTGAGGCCCGCCGCAAGCCCCTCGCGCCGTTCCGCTTTTCGGGCCGCTCCCCCCGGGGCCCGCACTGCCCTCTCCAGGTCCGTCACTTCGCGGCGCGCATGGAGAGGGCAATTTTAGTTCAGAAACAGTCTCTTTTGCGCATCGCCCTTCTTGAAAAGGACGCGGGTGCTGCCAATATCGGACCCGAACAGTTATATTGCTGCTGCACATATTCAACTCGGAGGACACGACCCGATGGCAGACTTCAACACAATCCGGACCCACGGCGCGGCTGGCGCACGCGCGGCCCAGATTGACGCGGGGCTCCGCGCGCACATGAACAAGGTCTACGCGACCATGTCCGTGGGCATGCTGCTGACCTTCGCAGTCGCCTGGGCCGTGGGCACGAGCCCGAACCTTCTGGCGGTCTTCCGCGACCCGGCGACTCTGCAGCCGAACATCCTCGGCTGGATCGTCATGTTCGCCCCGCTGATCATGGTCTTCGCCTTCGGCGCAGCCCTCAACCGCCTGTCCGCCGCCGGCGCGCAGCTCTTCTTCTACGCCTTCGCGGCGGTGATGGGCCTGTCGCTGAGCTGGATCTTCGTGGCCTTCACCGGCTTCTCGATCGCCCAGGTCTTCCTCGTGACCGCGATCGCCTTCGCCGGCCTCTCGCTTTGGGGCTACACCACGAAAAAGGACATCTCCGGCTGGGGCTCGTTCCTGATCATGGGCGTGATCGGCATCCTCGTGGCCTCGATCATCAACATCTTCCTCGGCTCGCCGGCGATCTACTTCGCCATCTCGATCCTGGGTGTGCTGATCTTCGCCGGCCTGACCGCCTATGACACGCAGAACATCAAGAACACCTACATCCAGCACGCCGCCCACGGCGACAGCGAATGGCTCGCCAAATCCGCGATCGTCGGCGCGCTGAACCTCTACATGGACTTCATCAACCTGTTCATGTTCCTGCTGCAGCTGATGGGCAACCGCGAGTAATCGCAGCCACGGCGCGCGCATCCCGGCCCCGCCAGACCCCCGGTCTGGCGGGGTTTTTCTTTGGGCGAGGCGTAAAGCGGCTCAGAGCGGAGACAGCACCTCTCCGGGCAGCAGCTCCGCCCCCATCAGCCCGCGCAACGCATTGCCGATCCAGAGCCGTTTCGCGCGCCGCAGGTCGGCAAGGCTCACCACCGCCTCGGCAAAGGCGCCCTCCTCCAGCAGAGTCTCGCGCAGAACCCCCGGCAGCAGCCCCGAGGACAGTGCCGGGGTCACCCGTGCGCCGTCTTCACGCTCCAGAAAGACATTCGTGTAAGCCCCCTCGCAGAGCTCGCCGCGGGTGTTGAGAAAGAGCAGCTCATCCACCCCCTCGGGCCGCGCCCTGAGCGCCGCATCATAGAGCGCGCGCGCGGTGGTCTTGTGGCGCAGCAGCGCGTCCCCGGGGTCGAGCCGCGCGGCGCAGAGCATCACCCGCGTCCCCGCGGGGACAGCGGCGGGATCGAAGGGCACCGAGGTGATCTCGATGTCCCCCGCCCGCCCCACGGTCAGCCGCAGCCGCCGCGGACCCTCGGCTTCGAACCCTTCGAGCGCAGCCTCCAGCGCCGCCCGCTCCAGCGGAATGCCGAGCGCCGCCGCACTGCGCAGGCAGCGCGCAACGTGCCGCGCGCCGCGCAGCGGGCCGCTGCCGGGCTCCCAGCGCAGGGTCTCGATCAGCCGCAGGTCGGGGCTCAGCCCTGCTGCATCAATCCGGTCAGGAATCGGGCTTTCCACAGTGCCTCCTCGTATTCCGCCTCGCAGCTGCTGTCCTGCACGATGCCGCCGCCGACGCCCAGCAGGGCGCGGCCTGCGCCGGTCACGCTCAACGTGCGGATCGCCACGTTGAACTCCGCCGACCCATCCGGCGCCATCCAGCCGAGCCCGCCGCAATAGACCCCGCGGCGCCAGCCCTCGAGCCGGTGGATGGCCTTCATCGCGGCGATCTTCGGCGCCCCGGTGATCGAGCCGCAAGGGAAGATCGCCCGCAGCAGCTCCGGCACCGAGGGGCGTCCCTCCAGCTCGGCCACCACGCGCGAGACCATCTGGTGCACCGTCGCGTAGCGCTCGACCTTCAAGAGCTCGGGCACCTTGACGCTGCCCGGCCGCGCCAGCCGCGACAGGTCGTTGCGCATCAGATCGACGATCATCACGTTCTCGGCGCGGTTCTTCTCGTCCGCCGCCAGCGCGTCGCGCAGCGCATCGTCCTCGGCCGGGGTGGCGCCCCGCGGGGCGGTGCCCTTCATCGGCGCCACCTCGATCCGGCCGTCCGCGTCGAGCCCGAAGAAAAGCTCGGGCGAGCAGGAGAGGATCGTCTCGCCCCCGAGCTGTGCAAAGCCGCCGTGCCCGACCGGCTGATAGGCCCGCAGCGCCGCCCAGAGATCCCCGGGCGTGCCCTCGAAACGGGCCTCCATCGGCATGGTCAGGTTGACCTGATAAAGGTCACCCGCCGCAAGCATCTTCTTGATCTCGTGGAAGGCCGAGGCATAGCGATCACGCGACCAGAGCGGCGTCACGGAGGTGACCCGCGCGCGCCGCCCCTGCATCTCTGCCAGCGCCGCCGAGGCGTCCTGCGGAGCGTCGAAGATGCCGAAGTGCAACAGCGGGGCACCGGGCTCCCAGAGGTGCGCCAGCGACGGCTCCAGCGCGAAGCCCAGCTCGTAGGCGGCATAGCCCGCGACCCAGAAGCCCGCGGCCCGGGCCTGCTCGAGCCGCGCCAGCGCCACAAGCGCCCCGGCGGGGTTCGAGGCGGTGACCAGTTCGCGCGGACGTTCGAAAAGCGCCGCTGCGCCGCCCGGTCCTGCCTCAAGAATGATCCGCGTCTCGTCCATCGCCGCCCGGCCCCTGCTTCATGGCGCGACCCCTAGCAGAGCGCCGGGGCCCGCGCGAGGGGCCAACTTGCAGCAAAAAGGCCGTCCCCGCGGGGACGGCCTTTTGCACGTGCGACAGGGAGCCCGCTCAGTTGAGCGCAAGCTCGCTGCGGGCCGGGGCGCTGGTCACGGTGACCGCATCAGCGGCGCGCTCGAAGCGATAGGAGACACCCGAGACACCCGGCAGGCCGAAGGTGGTGCTGTCGCCGTCCTCGAGCCGCATGGCAAGGCGCAGCGGCTCGGCGCCGGCGCGCTCGGTGTAGAAGGCGACGACCTCGATGCCGTTCTCGTCCACGGGCTGGGTGTAGACGGACATATCGACGGTGCCCTCGCGCAGGGTGCCCCCGGCGAGCGGCTCGGAGAGGGTCAGCGACGCGGCGGAAGCAGCCAGCGGCAGCGACATGGGAAGGGCGATGGCCAGGGCGGCCAGGAGGGGAGCTTTGGTCATAACGGACTCTTTCGGGTCTGCGCGGAGCGCTTCGGGAGGGAGGGACCGCGACTCGGGCGGCCAAATATCTGCGACGCAGAATCTCACGAAGGAGAGAGCGGCGAAACCCACGTGACGGAATGCCCGTCATGCAGTGAAATCAACGCCTTAGCGGTATACCATGGGCCACTTTTGCATGCGGAACCCGGCAAGTGTCTAGGAGATCAGGGAAATCCGCGCCCTGCCCTGGCCGGGAGGCCTACCGCAGAAACGACAAGAGCCGCGCGGTTTCCCGTGCGGCTCTCGTGATCCGAAATCAAGAAGGCTTACTTGATCTTGCCTTCTTTGTATTCCACGTGCTTGCGCACGACCGGGTCGTACTTGCGCACGGTCATCTTCTCGGTCATGGTCCGTGCGTTTTTCTTGGTCACGTAGAAATGGCCCGTCCCGGCGGTCGAGTTCAGGCGGATCTTGATGGTGGTCGGCTTCGCCATTCTTCTTCTCCTGCAACGGGGGGGCGAAAGCCGCCCGTGAAATCTCTTGGAGCCCGCCTTTTACCCAGCCGCGGCCCGGAGTCAACAGCTCTCGGGCCGGGAATCGCGAGGAAGACGGATTTTCCCCAAATTCATCCCCAGCGCGCCCGGATCGGGCCGAAGGGAGATCATGCGTGGAGGGCCTGTAAGCCGGATTTTGTCCAGAGCGGGTTGCCCCGCCCCTGTGCGACCATTCCTCTAGGCCGTACGTTGCCGCACGGCTCAAGCTGCCAACCCGGACCCCTCGGGCTGAAGCGGCCCTGCGGCGATATCTCCGAAGAGATCATGCCCCGCGCGGGGTCCCTATTTGGCATTGCTCCCGGTGGGGCTTGCCATGCGGGGCCTGTTGCCAGCCCCCCGGTGGGCTCTTACCCCACCGTTTCACCCTTACCGCCCCGGAGGGCGGCGGTCTCTTCTCTGTGGCGCTTTCCGTCAGGTTGCCCTGCCCGGGCATTACCCGGCACCGATGCTTCAGCGAGTCCGGACTTTCCTCTCCGGCGGTCAACCCGCCGCAGCGGCCGCCCGGCCCTCCACGCCCGGCTCCCATAGGCGGCGGCGCGGGGGCGGTCAAGCATCGGTGCGACTCAGCGCGGAATAGGCAGGCGCATCCACGCGCGGATCGCGGCGCTGAGCGCGTCCGGATCCTCGAGCATCGGCAGGTGGCCGGTGCCGGCGATCATCCGCAGCACCGCGCCGGGGATCAGCTCGGCGAGCACGCTCTGGCGCTTCTCGGGATAGAGCGTGTCCTGCGTGCCGGCGACGATCATCACCGGGATGCGCAGCTTGCGCACCACCGCCTGCTGATCGCGCCGCCGCTGCAACGCCCGCGCCTGCCGCACGAAGACATCGGGGCCGAAGCCCTCGGCCATGTCCCGCACCAGCGCCATGATCTCGTCGCGATAAGGGGTTTCGGCGAGGCTCTCCTCGGGCAGCAGCGCCTCGACCGCTTCTGCGAACTTGCCGGCGCGGGCCTTGATCACCAGCCGGTCGCGCTCGTCGGCCTGCTGCGGTGTGTCGGCGAGGGGCGAGCTTCCGATCAGCATCAGCCGAGTCACCCGGTCCGGTGCGCGGCGCTGCAGCTCGATCGCCACCATGCCGCCGAAGCCGCAGCCCGCCAGCGCGAAGCGGCGCGGCAGCACATCGAGCAGCGTCGAGGCGATCTCCTCGATGCGGTCGCCGAGGTGGACGGGGGCGACCATCACCGCCATCTCGCGCGAGAGGTCGGCGATCTGCGGGCCGTAGAGCCGCGCGTCGCACATGGTTTCCGGCAGCAGGACGAGCGGCTCAGCCATGCTGGCCCCGCCGGATGTCCGGGGTGTCGTTCCGCGCGGCGGGGGCCGCGCGCATGAGATGCGTGAGCTGGGTCACCAAGTCCGTTCTGCCCTGTCGTCAAACCGCGGGACTTTTCGCGGCGCCCGATGCGCCGGTCCCTGCAGTGGGACGTAGACTATATGCCAGAGATTCCCAGCGAAAGCAGGAAGTCACGGCACCGGCGGCGCGCCGCCGCGGATCCCAGCGCAGGGGATCCGGGCGGAGCCGCAGGCGCCTTAGCCATGGCGTGCCGTGACGGGCTTACCGGCCTCCTGCACCGGCACCGCGCCGGTGCCGAGGTGGATCTGCATCCAGACCGCCGCCTCGTCGTAGAGCGACCACTCCCGGCGCAGCCCTTCCGGGCCGAACTCGGCATGGCTGAGGCCCATGACGTGCACCTCGGCCCCGGTTGGCGGGCCGAAGCGGCCCCAACCCTCGTGCCGGCCGGTGAGAGACCAGCGCAGCGCGGCGCGGGGCGGACACCGCGGTTCTTCGGCGCCGATGCGGTGGTGGAGGGTGAAGCTGGCCGTGGGGAAGGCGGCGCGCAGCCCCAGCCAGAAGCGTTCGCCGCCCTCAGGGCCGCGCAGCATCTCTCCACCCGGCAGGCAGAGCCGCGCGGCGGGATCGTAGCGCGCCGGGGCGACCGAGAAGCCACCGCCCATCATTTCTTCGAGCAGCGCGGCATAGGCTTCGCCCCAGTGGCTGTCGCCGCCCTGCCCCGTGTAGGGGCCCTGCACGTCGACCTGCGGACGGAACGGCTGGGTGTCGGGGTCGCGCCCGGAAAGCCGCCAGCGCGCCCAGTCCCGCACGGACAGGCCGAGCTGGCGCAGGATCGCTCCGGTGTCGCGCACCGCCCAGAGATCGGCGACGCGGTTGTCCTTGGCGTGCAGCTCGGCGAGCATCCGGAAGCGCAGGCGCCCGCCGCTTGGGGCGCCAAAGACCCCCTCGCCACCGTGGGTGGCTGAGCAGAGCAGCCGCTGCGCGCCGAGAAGCCCGCGCTGCGGGGTGCCGGTGAAGAGCACGTCCTCGGTCAGCGCCTCGAGGTCCGGCAGGGCCGAGACCAGCTCGAGGACCTCGGCGCGCAGCGCGCCGGGTCCGAAGTCGATGCCGCCGGGGCGGCGCAGGATCACATGGGGATGCCAGAAACGCTCCAGCGCCTGTTCACCGCCGAGGCTGCGGCGCGACCAGACCTGCTGCGCCAGCTGGCGCAGGTAGTCGGCATAGTCCCGGAACTGCGGATCGAAGCCCTGCATGGCCACCTCCCTTGCCGGAGGCAGCCTAGGCACGCGTGGTTAAGAAAGCCCTGCGCGCCGCTCAGTAGCCGCGCCAGCGGAAGGCGCCATCCTCGGCCCTGAGCGGCGAGAAGGGGTTGTGGGCGATCTCCCAGACGTGACCCTCGGGGTCGGCGAAATAGCCGATGTGCCCGCCCCAGTGCACCCCGCCGCCGGGACGCAGGATCTTGGCCCCCGCCGCTTCGGCCGCGGCCATCAGGGCGTCCACCTCCTCGGCCGAGCCGACGTTGTGCGCCAGCGTCATCGCACCGTGGCCGAGCGTCTCGGGGGCCACCCCCATGTCCTCGGCCAGCGCATCGCGGGAGTAGATGCCGATCGCTTGCCCGAGCAGGTCGAAGACCACCATGCCGGGCACGGTCTCGACGCGCTGCCATCCCAGCGCCTCGTAGAAGCCCGCCAGCGCCTCGGGGTCGCGGGCGGCAAGGGTGATCAGGCTGATGCGATGGTCCATGGTCTCTCCTCAGCCGCCGACTTCGACGATGGCGGTCTCGATATGGGTCAGGTTGTCGGGCTCGGAAAAGCGGTGGTCGGCGCCCTTCACGAGGGTCAGCCGCAGGTCGGGGCTGTCGATGTGGTCGAGCAGGCGCAGCGCGGTCTCGCGGGTCACCGCCTCGTCCTCCGTGCCCTGCACCAGCCGCACCGGGAAAGACATGGGCAGCGGGGCGCGCAGCACGAGGTTCTCGCGCCCGTCCTCGATCAGCTTGCGGGTGACGGCATAGGGATCGCCATAGGCCGAGGGCAGGTAGACGACGCCCTTTTCCATCACCTCGGTCCGCTCGGCCTCGGAGAAACCGGCCCAGAAGCCGTCCTCGGTGAAATCCGGCGCGGCGGCGATGCCGACGAATCCGCGCACGTCGCGGAGCCGCTGGGTCAACAGGCTGCCGATCCAGCCGCCCATCGACGAGCCGACGAGGATCAGCGGGCCGGATGTGGCATGTTCGATCACCGCCTGCGCGTCCGCCGCCCAATCCCCGATGCAGCCCTCCTCGAAGGCGCCCCCGGACTGGCCGTGGCCGGAATAGTCGAGCCGCAGGAAGGCACGCCCCCGGGCCTTAGCCCAGGCCTCGAGGTGTACCGCCTTGGTGCCCTCCATGTCCGACTTGTAGCCCGACAGGAAGACCACGGTCGGCCCCTCCCCCGGCGTGTGGACATAGGCGAGGCGGTAATGCGGCATGTCGAGATACTGGGTCATGGGTCCTTGCGGGTCTTGAAGCGGCTGCATGTTTCGGCGCCAAACTGACGCCTCGCCCGGCGCGAGGCAAGGGTCCCGCGCTGGCGGTTTGCCGCCTGCCACACAAAGCCTGTTGGTGCGCAGCCCCGATTGCGGCAAACTGGGCTTCGTATTTTTGCAAGAAGTCCATTTCCAGGAGATTTTGTCATGGCAGGTTTTGCCACCAACTCGGGGAGTCCCCCGCACAGCATCCCCATTACAGCGCATGATATCCTCGGTGCTTTCGAGACGATGCGCGGCGATCTCGGCACCATGCAGCACCCTGCCCCGGCGCAGCAGGTGGAATTCGTCATCGCCAATGACACCGAGCTGACATGGCACCGCATGGGCGACGCGCTGCATGCCGGGGACTGGCTCGAGGCGGCGCTGCCGCCCGAGGTGATCTCGGGCTTTCAGGCGGTAGGCGCCACCGCCGAGAACAGCGCCGGCGGGGTCGGCGCCTCGATCGGCTTCCGCCATGATTTCCACGACGAGAGCGTGGGGCCGCTCAGCGCCTTCTTCATCGTCTTCGGCGCCTGCCCCAAGTCGACCGCGGACCGGGTCGAGCTCTATTCGGGCGTGATGCCCAAGCGGGCGCTCGACAGCATGGCGCATGATGGCAACGAGTTCGTCCTGCGCATCGGCGAGAAGCTGGAGGACCGTGGCGGCGAACGCCGGGCGCAGCACACGCATATCACGCTGGGCGATCTCGACCTGGCGCTGACCGCCACCTATTCCGGCACGGAGCCGGGGGTGGTCGAGCTGGCGATCACCCGCGTCGAAATCTGACGCGCGTCCAGCGGTCAAACAAAAAGGAGCGGGGCCGGGCCCCGCTCCTTTCACATGTCCAGGCGCTGCGGATCAGAGCTGCGCCATGACCTCGTCGGAGGCTTCGAAGTTGGTGGTGACGCGCTGCACGTCGTCGTCGTCTTCCAGCGCATCGACCAGCTTCATCAGCGTCTGCATCGAGTCGAGATCGAGCTCGGTGGTGGTGGTCGGCTTCCAGATCAGCTTGGTCGATTCCGACTCGCCGAGCTCGCCCTCGAGCGCGGTGGCGACCTCGTTCAGGTCCGTGTCGGCGCAGTAGATGACGTGCTCTTCGTCGTCGCTCACGACATCCTCGGCGCCGGCTTCGATCGCCGCCATCATGATGGTGTCGGCATCGCCCGCGGCGGCCTTGTAGATGATCTCGCCCTTGCGCTCGAACATGAAGGCAACCGAGCCGGTCTCGCCGAGGTTGCCGCCGTTCTTGGTGAAGGTCGAGCGCACGTTGGAGGCGGTGCGGTTGCGGTTGTCGGTCATCGCCTCGACGATCACCGCAACGCCGTTCGGGCCGTAGCCCTCGTAGCGGATCTCCTCGTAATCCTCGCCGTCACCGCCGATCGCCTTCTTGATGGCGCGCTCGATGTTGTCCTTGGGCATGGACTGGCTCTTGGCTTCCTTGACGGCGAGCCGCAGGCGCGGGTTCTTTTCGGGATCGGGATCGCCCATCTTGGCGGCGATGGTGATCTCCTTGGAGAATTTCGAGAAGAGCTTGGCGCGCACCGCGTCCTGACGGCCCTTGCGGTGCTGGATGTTTGCCCATTTGGAATGGCCGGCCATGTGGACCCCTTGCCTCGTCTGTCATGTGGAATATCGCGGTCTCATACCCCAGAGCCCCCTGCCCCCGCAAGCCCGGCGCCCCTGTTTTGCAGGGATGCGGGAGGCGCGCCACGAGGCTGACAGTCAGGCCATTGCGCCTCCCTTCCGCCTGCGGGCAAACAGTCCGATCCCTGCGACCGCACCGAGCAGCCCGGAGAAGGCGCCCGGCAGCGGCACCGGCGCGACGGACGAGGCGTCGTAGCCCTGATATTCCAGGCCCAGACTGACCGAGAACATCTCGAACGGATCGCCCGTGAGCGTGTAGGTGTATCCGAGAATGCCGTCCGCGAGATCGTTCAGCAGGGCAGCGCCTGCGTCGATCCGATCCGAGACCGGGCCGAACATGGCAAAGTTGGTGTATGTGTTGTGAGTTGAAGAGGACGACGAGTGACTGATGGTCGATGTTTCCACCGGGAGGGCATAGGTCGCGTCAGACAGGGCGTCACCGGAGGAGAAAACCACATGCGCGGTGTCGTCGATGTTGTCTCCACGGTCCCACGTGGCCTCGGTTTCTCTATAGTAAGCCACGCAGACGTAGGCGTATCCGGTCCAGACGCGGCGAGAGCACCATCTTTCTGAATGGTAACTGGTTCTAGTCTGTCTCCAAACCTCCGGCGTGTATCCTTCGAAAGAAACGAAGGCGGCGATGACCTCGAAGTCGACGTCGTGATCTGCGGCCGCCGTGATCAACTCGGTAAAGTCGAATGCCGAACTGTAAACGCCGCTGGCGGAGTAATAGCTGTCCGTGAAAGTCGCTGTGAGGGCATCTGCGGAGGAGCCCGCTGCGATCAGCGCAGCTGCGCAAATTATTGGCTTCAAAAGCATCATCTACCTCGGAACTCGTAAAAACTCTGAGCGGCCTACCTCTCCCGGCGGTGCTTCGGCGACCGAGGCCACCTCCGCCTCCACCGCGTTCAATGAGAGACATTTCCATCGCAGAAAAACGCTCCGCGATAGAATGATCGGTAAACCCTAATAGAAACTGAATCTCATCCCCAACAGGGCGCGGGCGGCAGTAGCAGCCTTGGCTATTGCCGCCCCCGCCCCGCTCAGAGCGGGAAGAACAGCGGGATCAGCGCCGAGGCGAGGATGCCCATGGTCAGGTTGAGAGGCACGCCGACCTTGAGGAAGTCCGAGAAACGGTAGCCGCCGGGGCCGTAGACCAGCGTGTTGGTCTGGTAGCCGATCGGCGTCGCGAAGCTGCAGGAGGCCGCCACCATCACCGCCACAACCAGCGGCCGCGGGTCGATCCCGAGGTGATGCGCGAGCCCGATGGCGATCGGGGTGACCACCACTGCGACGGCGTTGTTGCTCACCGCCTCGGTCAGGATCGACGTCATCAGGAAGACCGCCCAGACCAGCAGCGGCCCCGGCAGCGTTTCCAGCAGCGGGGCCACCGCCCCGACGATCAGTTGCACCGCCCCCGAGCTCTCCAGCGCGGCGCCGATGGCGAGCATGGCGAAGATCAGCGCCAGCAGCTGACCCTCGACGAAGGAGAACGCCTCGTCGCTGTCGATGCAGCGGGTGAAGAGCACCACCGCCACGGCGATCACGGCGAGTGCGAGGATCGGCGCGACGCCGAGCGCCGCCAGAACGACAATGCCGCCCATGGCGCCGATGGCGACCGGCGCATGGCCACGGCGGAAGGCGCGGGCCGAGGGGCGCGAGACATCGACCAGCTCCATTTCCTCGGCGAGGCGCTTGATGTCCTCGGGCGCGCCCTCGAGCAGCAGCGTGTCGCGACGCGGACCACAAGCTCGTCGATCTTGCGGCCGATGTTCTGGTTCCGCCGGTGCACCGCCAGCGGATAGACCCCGAAGCGGCGGCGCAGGCGCAGCCCGCCGAGGCTGCGGCCGACCATCTTGCAGCCGGGCGAGATCAGCACCTCGACCGTGGTGGTCTCCTTGGCCGAGACCTGGTCGACGCGCTTGAGCGACTTGTTGCGCTGCAGCGACAGAAGCTCGGTCATCTGGGTGCGCAGAACGACGCGGTCACCGACCTGCAGCGTCACCCCCTCGAGGTTGCGACGCAACGACTCGTCGCCGCGCACCACGTCGATCAGCCGCACGCCCTCGCGCTTGAAGAGCTGCACGCCAAGCACCTCGCGGCCGATGAGGTCGCTGTCGGGCGGGATCACCGCCTCGGTGAAGAACTTCATCCGCGAGCGGTCCGAGAGCATGCCCGCCATGGAATGACGTTCGGGCAGCAGGAAGCGGCCCACGACGGTGAGATAGAGCATGCCCCAGGCAACGAGGATGACCGCCAGCGGGGTGACCTCGAAGATGCTGAAGGCCTCGAGCCCCTGCGCCCGCGCCACGCCGTCGACGAGCAGGTTGGTGGACGTGCCGATGAGCGTGGTGGTGCCGCCGAGGATCGCCGCGTAGCTGAGCGGAATCAGCAGCTTGGAGGGCTGCAGCCCGAGCGATTTCGAGATCTGCACGAAGACCGGCAGCATCAGCACGACGACCGGCGTGTTGTTCATGAAGGCCGAGGCGAGGATCACCACCCCCATGATCACCGCCATGGCCTTTTTCGGCCGGCGCTGCACCTGCGCCTGCGCGTAGGTGGC
Organism: Alloyangia mangrovi; assembly: GCF_002300555.2. Classification (GTDB taxonomy): domain Bacteria; phylum Pseudomonadota; class Alphaproteobacteria; order Rhodobacterales; family Rhodobacteraceae; genus Salipiger; species Salipiger mangrovi. The sequence continues at coordinate 24,236 of NZ_NTHN02000030.1, forward strand.
AAAAGTGTCGAGCGCCCCGGTGCGCACCAGCGCCCCCATCACCACGAACATCGCCGCGATGGTCCAGGGGGCCGGGTTCGCCAGCACGCTCAGCGCATCCTTGTAGGGCAGCACGCCCACCGCCAGCAGGAAAGCGGTGCCGCCGATGGCCACCACCTCGGTCGGATAGCTCTCGCGGATGAAGAGCAGGAACATGGCCAGGACCGTGCCGATCGTGACCCAGGCCTGTGCCGTCTGGCTCAGTTCGAAGAAATTCATGCGTGTACGTCGCCTGTCACTGCGCGCCCGAGCTCTTGAAGTGCCGCTCATTCTTAGCGGATACTCCGGCGCTTACAAGAATGCGGCGCGGGCGCGGCTGCACCAGCGCCATGCCTGCCAACATCATGAGCAGCGCCCCCCCAGATCGCCCCGGTGTAGCTCTCGCCAAGGAAGAGCATGGCCCAGAAGAGCCCGAAAAGAGTTACCAGATAGCTGACCTGCACGGCAAAGACCGCCCCTGCCGAGGCAACCACCGCCACGTAGCCCGAATAGGCCAGCGCATGGATCGCCGAGCCGGCCAGGATCGCCAGGTCCGGCGCGCCCCAGGGCGGGCGCGGGTCGATGAACTGGCCGCTCAGCAGCGCCAGCGGCAGGGCGATTGCCGCGCCGAGCGCCGAGGCCCCGGCCAGCAGTTTCACCGGATCGAGCCCGCGCGTGCCCCAGCGGCCGACCACGTTGCCCTCGAGCGCGTAGAAGACCGAGGAAATCAGCGCCACCGGGATCCAGCGCGCCATGCCGGGCTCGGGCAGGCTGGTCTCGGGCAGCACCAGCAGCGCCACCGCCCCCAACCCCAGCGAGAGCCCGCCGAGGCGGCGCCAGGAGAAGCGGTCGTTGCCGAGCACAAGCGCCAGCGGGAAGGTGAACATCGGCACCGCCGAGAGCAGGATCGAGATCAGCCCCGAGGGCAGGTGCACGGCTGCGGTATAAGAGGAGATGCCGGGCAGCACCGTGCCCGCCAGCGCCACGAAGAGCAGCAGCGGCAGGTCGGCACGCGCGAACCGCAGGCTGCGCCCGCGCAGCAGCGTCACCGCACCCAGCAGCAGCGCGCCGAGCGCCAGCTGCCAGAACAGGATGCCGACATGGCGATAGCCCTCGGAAACGGCGGTCTTGGCCAGCGGCTGGCCTGCGCCCCAAAGCGCGCCGACCGCGATCAGCGCAAGAAAGGGCATGGCCGGGCGCATCAGGGGCCGGCCTGCTCCAGCCGCCCGCCCTGGCGCACCATGCGCACCGAGGTCGCCTTGCCGGTGCGGTCATCGGTCTCGACCAGCACGCCCGAGAGCGTCGCCTCGCCGAGCGCCGGCTGGAAGCGGGTCTTGCCCATGCCGGTGACGAAGCGGCGCATCGGCTCCGCCTTGTCCATGCCGATGACGGAATTGTAGTCGCCGCACATGCCGGCATCGGTCAGGTAGCCGGTGCCGCCCGGCAGGATCTGCGCGTCGCCGGTGGGGACATGGGTGTGGGTGCCGACGACGAGGCTGGCACGCCCGTCGCAGAAATGCCCCATGCCCATCTTCTCCGACGTCGCCTCGCAATGCACGTCGACGAGGATCATCTGCGCCTGCCCGCCGAGCGGGTGGCGCCGCAGCACCTCGTCCACCGCCGAGAAGGGATCGGCGAAGGCGCGCTTCATGAAGACCTGGCCCAGCACCTGCAGCACCAGCACCTTGCGCCCGCGGCGGTCGGTGTAGAGCGCGGCGCCCCGGCCCGGCGCCTGCTTGGCGAAGTTCAGCGGGCGGATGATGCGCGGCTCGCTCTCGATATAGGTGAGCATTTCCTTCTGGTCGAAGGCATGGTCGCCCAGCGTCACCACATCGGCCCCGGCCTCGAGAATCAGCTTGGCATGGGCGCCGGTCAGCCCGGTGCCGCTCGAGGCGTTCTCGCCGTTCACAACGACGAAATCGAGTTTCCAGTCTTCGCGCAGGCGGGGAAGGGTCTCGGCGATGGCAGCCCGCCCGGCGCGGCCCATCACGTCCCCAAGAAAGAGTGTTCTCATTTGAGCATGGGTACGCGCGCCGGGCGGGAAAGCAAAGCCCCTTTCGGTCGCGGGGCACTGCCCCGGCGGCGCCCTGGTGGCGGGTTGGGGACCGCCTCCGGCGGGCGTATTTGGAAAGAGAAGACGGGGTGCGTGGTTCTGAGCCCGGGATGTCGCGGCGCTAGTCGCAGCGGAGGGCTGCCTTGGAGCGGGCCTGCGACCAGGGGCCCAGATCGCGCAGATCGAGGCGGCCAGCGACGAGGCGCGCGGCAATGAGGCGGGAGAAATCACCGTCGGCCAGCAGGATCTCGGGGCCGCCGCCGCAGTCGCGCAGACCGCCCGCGAGGTGATCCCAGCCGATGCGGTGGTTGGTCAGCCCGGGCTGCGCGGCGACCTCGCGCAACTGCGGATCGCCGCGGCGGTAGCGCACCACGCGCAGGGTCTTTGCAAGGTGGGGCCGGTCGACATAGGCCAGCTCCAGCGCGCCGTCGCCGTCGAGATCGGCGCCGCCGAGCGGGGCGAGCCAGCGGTGCGCCTGACCGATGAAATCGGTGGCGGCGAGCAGCCCGTCGTGGGTGTAGAGCGCCAGCCGGGCGCCTTTGGAAAGATCGCTCTCGACCACCAGCGCGGCCCAGCCGCCCTCGGGGAGCGGCACGACGCGCGGCGCGATGTCCTCGAAAACGCGGGTCTGCGGCAGGCGCAGGAGCACCGGGCCATCGGGCCCTTCGAGGCGCAGCGCGCCCCATTCCACCGCATCGCCCAGCACGCCGTGATCGTAGCGGGTGGTGGGTTCGGCGTAGCTTGCAGCGGGAGGCGTCTCGGCGCGCGCGGCGCCGAGGGAGAGGCTCAGCGCCAGCCCGGGGACGATTCCCAGGGCCAGCGCCGCAGCGCGCGCGCGGATCAGTCCGCGCGGGGATCCGAGCGCTTGGCTCAGATCTGCTTTTCCGGCATCTGCACGATCAGACCGTCGAGCGCGTCGGTCACCTTGAGCTGGCAGGTCAGGCGCGAGCGGTCGGCGTCGGGCTGGAAGGCGAAGTCGAGCATGTCCTCTTCCATGTCGTCCTTCGGCGGCAGCTTCTCGATCCAGTCGGGGTGCACGTAGACATGGCAGGTCGAGCAGGCGCAGGCACCGCCGCAATCGGCCTCGATGCCCGGAATGTTGTTGTCGCGCGCGCCTTCCATCACGGTCAGGCCGTTCGGAACCTCCACGACATGCTCGGTGCCGCCAAACTCGATATAGGTGATCTTCGCCATCGGCCTTGTCTCCATCATTCGTCAGGGCGCGTTGTAGCCTTCGTACCGGGGGCGGGTCCAGAGGGCTGCACTGTGCTTTCCGTGCCGAAAGCGCGGCCTGCGCCCCGCGGATCACGCGCCGGGCGGCGCCCCGGCCTTCCCCGGCTCCGCGGCAGTTGCTAGGGTCCGCCGCAAAAGACCACCTGAGGCCCGAGCCATGCCCCCGATCCTGCCCCGCGCCTGCCTGCCCGCCCTGCTGGCGCTGCTCGCCGCCTGCGCCGCGCCGCAGGCGCCCGGCGACGAGGCGCCGCTGCCCCCCCGAGCGGGCCGCGGATGGCAGCTGCTGGGCACGCGAGCACATCCCGGCGATCTACGAGCAGGTGCAGGGAGAGGTGCTGGTGGTGCAGGCCGAGATCGCCGAGGACGGCACCGTGCTGCGCGCGCCGATCTACCGCCGCACCAAGGTGCCGAAACTGGTGCGTCCGCGGGGCGAGATGCGCTTCGAGGCGCCCTGCCCGGCGCAGATGACCCCCGAATTCATCGCCTCGGTGCAACGCGCCCTCGCGGCGCGCGGAGAATTCACGGGCGCGGTGTCCGGCGAGATGGATGCCCCGACCCGCGCCGCGGTGCGCCGCTATCAGGCGACACGCGGGTTGGACAGCGCGCAGCTCTCGCTGGAGACAGCCCGGGCGCTTGGCCTTGTCGCGATCGATCTCTCCGAGATCACGGATTCGCCTGGCTGACTCGCAATAGAGCCTGGTTCAGACCCCGCAGGCGGGAGCGTGCCACCCGCTGGCTCCGCAGATTTGGTTAAATTTTAATCACTTGGCGCGGAATGTTTGGGGAATTTCCGGAACGGAAAGAGAACGACTAGGCGAAAATCCGCCGGTTCCGGAGCGGTCACATTTTCTTCGATTTGTTACAAACATTGAGTTTACCATGCTGTCCATCGAGGCCGCCGCGGGAACAGCGGCGCCGAGCAGACCAACAAGATGCCGAGGGACACAATGCGCGTGGAAAACGCCACTCTGACATCGCGCGCCAAGCCGGTTGCCTGCGCGCTTCTTCTGATGATCACCGCCGCCTGCTCCAGCGCACCCGAGATCCAGCGCCTTTCGGATCTCGAACTGAGCCCGGAGCGCCAGGAACTTGCCCTGCGCGAGGCGCAGAAGCTGCAGTCCAACGGCCAGAGGGTCTGGTGCGTTCCCTACGCCCGCAACCTCAGCGGCATCAACATCCGCGGCAATGCCGAGACCTGGTGGGGCCAGGCCAAGAACCTCTACGACCGCGGCACCCAGCCAGCGATCGGTGCGGTCATGGCCTTCAGCAAGACCCGCAGCCTGCCGATGGGACACGTCGCCGTGGTCTCGGAAGTCGTCTCGCCGCGCGAGGTGCTGGTCGATCATGCCAATTGGCACCGCAACCAGATCTCGCTGAAGATGGCTGTCGTCGATGTCTCGCCGCGCAACGACTGGTCCGAAGTCCGTCTCGAGAGCAACCCGGGCGCCTTCGGCAGCATCTACCCGGTCAACGGCTTCATCTACCCCTCGCGTTTCAACTGATCCGCTTTCGGCCGGTCCCTCTTTGGGCCTGTCCCGAAATGACGAACGGCGCGGTCCATGGGACCGCGCCGCGTTGCTTTCGGCAGCTGCCCTGCCCGCGCGCGGGGCAAGGCGCCAGCCTCATTCGTCGTCCACGCAGATCTGCTTCTGGGTGCCGAGTTTCTCGATGCCCAGCTCCACCGTATCGCCCGCCTTCAGGTAGCGCGGCGGCTTGAAGCCGAGGCCGACGCCCGGAGGCGTGCCGGTCGAGATGATGTCGCCCGGCTCGAGCGTGAAGAACTGCGACAGGTAGGACACGAGGAAGGGCACGCGGTAGACCATGGTGGCGGTCGAGCCGTCCTGCACGCGCTCGCCGTTCACCTCGAGCCACATGCCGAGGTTGTCGAAATCGCCCACCTCGTCCGGGGTCACCAGCCAGGGGCCGGTCGGGCCGAAGTTGTCCGAGGACTTGCCCTTCACCCACTGGCCGGCGCGCTCGGCCTGGAATTCCCGCTCGGAGACGTCGTTGATCAGGCAGAAGCCCGCGACGTGATCCATCGCGTCCTCTTCCTTCACGTACTTGGCGGTCTTGCCGATGACGAAGCCGAGCTCGACCTCCCAGTCGGTCTTGACCGAGTTCCGCGGGATGATGATCGGATCGTTCGGGCCACAGATCGCCGAGGTGAACTTGGCGAAGATCACCGGCTCGGGCGGCACATCCATGCCGCTCTCGGCGGCGTGGTCGGCGTAGTTGAGGCCGATGCAGATGAACTTGCGGGTGCCGCCGACGCAGGCGCCGTAGCGCGGCTCACCCTCGACCAGCGGCAGCGAGGCCGGGTCGATCGACTTCAGCTTGTCGAGGTCGGTCAGCACATCGCCCGCGATGTCCGAGACATGGCCCGAAAGGTCGCGCAGCTTGCCATCGGCGTCGATCAGGCCGGGTTTCTCGGCGCCGCGTGCGCCGTAACGTGCGAGTTTCATGGGGAGTTCCTTCTGAAGTCTTAGGTGGTCCAGCCGCCGTCGATGACGTGGGCCTGACCGGTGGTGAAACCGGATTCGTCGGAGGCGAGATAGGCGACCAGCGCGGCCACCTCTTTCGGGTCGCCCACCCGGCCCATCGGCTGGCGGCCGATGAAGGCCTTGAGCGCGCCCTCGTAGTCGCCGGTGTCGCGCAGGCGCTGGTGCAGCGAGGGGCTGTCGACCGTGCCCGGGCAGATGGCGTTGCAGCGGATGCCCTGCGTCACGTAATCGGCGGCGACGCCCTTGGTCAGCCCGACGACCGCGGCCTTGGAGGCCGAGTAGACCAGCCGGTTGACCGGCCCGGTGATCGGCCCTGCGACCGAGGACATGTTGATGATCGAACCGCCGCCGTTTTCCAGCATCCCGGGCAGGAAGGCGCGGATCATCCGGAACTGCGCCTTGGCGTTGAGGTCGAAGGCGAAATCCCATTGGTCCTCGGTGGCCTCGAGAAGCGTGCCCGCATGCACGATGCCGGCGCAGTTGAACAGCACGTCGACCGGGCCGGTCTCTTCGGCAAAGGCCTTGATCGCGGCGCCGTCGAGCACATTGAGCGTCTTGGCGGTGATGCCCGCGATCTGCCCGAGCTCTTCGAGCGCCGCGTCGTTGATGTCGGTGGCGATGACCTCGGCCCCCTCGGCGGCGAAGCGCTCGGCGGTGGCACGGCCTATCCCCTGCCCGGCGGCGGTGATCACCGCCTTCTTGCCGGCAAGTCTTTTTTCCAAATTCATTCTTCCTCCTGGTCCCTCATGCAGCCATCACACCCCCGGCAGGCGATCCCGGCCGATGGGTCCTCTGCCCTCGCGGCGCATCTCCTTGATGCTGCGCGTCCTTTCTATGATGCGCCCGGCGCCCGCGTCCATGTCTTCGGCGCGCCAAGGGCGACGTCCCGACATTGCACGGATCCAGACATGCAGCCCCCCGCACCGTTCCGACTTTGGGCGCGGCTCATTCAAGATGAAAGACCTCTTCGGCCTCGGCCCACCACGCGCCCTCGTCGCGGGTCTCGAGCGGCCGCTGCAGGGGCATGCAAAGCGCCCACCAGTCCTGCGTCACCGGGTCGGCCGCCATCTTGGCCATATCCGCGTCGAAGTCGGTCCCGACATATTCGAAATAGGCAAAGAGCAGGTTCTCGGGCTCCTTGAGAAAGATCGAATAGTTGCGGATGTTGCAGGCGGTGATCATCGCCAGCACCTGCGGCCAGACCGCGGCGTGGAGGCGCTTGTACTCGGCGATCCCCGCGGGATCGACAGCGATGATCTGGCCGTGGCGTTGGGCTGTCATGCGGGCTCCTCGGTGGTGTTGGCGGGGATGCGCACCGGTGCCCACCGTAGTGGACTATTCATATTCGGGGCTATCATTCATATCTAAACTTCTAGTTGACGTGCTGTCAACGCGCCCCGGCATGAGAAAAGGCGCCCCGATTTCCCGAGGCGCCTGACCGCGATCCTTCTGGCTGTCCCCGCGGGGACGGATCCCGGATCAGCCCTCGGTGGCGCGGCGCATCTCTTCCTCGAACTGCACGCGCAGCTTCTTGCGGATCGCCGCGGCGCGCTGGCGTTTCCTTTCAAGTTCGGAGGTGACCTCCAGTGCGGGAACCTCGGCCGGGCGGCCCTCGTCATCGACCGCGACCATGGTGAAGTAGCACGAGTTGGTGTGGCGGCGGCTGCCCTTGCGAATATCCTCTGCCTCGACCCGGATGCCGATCTCCATCGAGGTGCGCCCCGCATGGTTGACCCGCGCGCGGAAGGTCACCAGTTCGCCCACGTTGATCGGCTGCTTGAAGGTCACCTGATCGACCGAGAGCGTCACCGCGTAGCGCCCCGAGAAGCGCGAGGCGCAGGAAAAGGCGACGCGGTCGAGCAGGTTGAGCAGCGCACCGCCGTGCACCTTGCCGCTGAAATTTGCCATGTCGGGCGTCATCAACACGGTCATCTCGAGTTCGCGGGGGTCCATGGCTTGCTCCATCACTGGCCTGATCATCCGAAGCTCAGCGCTATCACAGGGCCGCCACGGGATGCCGCAACTTTCCGACCCGGGGTGGCGGAATCCGCGCCGGGTGGGCAGAGCGGCATCGCCGCACACGCCAAAAGAGCGCGTGACAGAGGGAGTCGCGTTCCGCGGGAGTTCTTCGTCAGCGCCCGTAAGGACGTCCCCACCCCCTCCAGCCAAGAAAGGTCCGGACGTGACCTTTTGGCAACCGGCAGGGAAACCCCGCACATTCCCCCCCGGCTTATCCACGTGGACGCTACGTAAACCTCGGGATGACTCGGTTGAGCGATCTGTGTTTCACCGACATCCTTGGGGGACTGTCACCCCCTCATAAGGAGACCTTCATGGCCCGGATTCTTCTGATCCTTCCCGACCAGGACCAGCGCAGCGCTCTGGATCGCATCCTTGCCGAGGGCGGCCATGATGCCTTTCAGACCGCCACTGCCGTGGATGCCCGGCCGCTGATCGAAAGCGGGCTCTATGATCTTGTGATGCTGGATCCCGAGCTGCCCGACCAGGATGGGTTCGACTTCCTGCGCGACCTGCGCGCGGGCAACAAGCGCCAGCCCATCGTGGTGCTGAACCGCTACGCGCGGGTGGCGACCACGCTGCTGGCCAAGGGGCTCGGCGCGAGCGGCATCCTGACGATGCCCTTCACACGCGGCGAATTCTTCATGACCATCGACGACGCGATCGCCGCCTGAGCGATCACCCCGGAAGGGCTCCCGCAACGCCGGGATTCCCAGCCAAGGCCATTTTCACGAAGTGGGAAAAGTTTCGCGCCCTGCTCCGGAAGGAGCGGGGCGCGTGTACTTAGAGAGACTTGGGCAGAGGCGCGCGGACGAACTCGAGCCCGCAGTGCTTCTGGATACTTGCCGCCTCGAGGGCGTCCATCGTGCCCTTCAGCCGCGCGACCTCCGAGGCATTGGCATCATTGCCCCCGACGAAGAAGGCAGCGGGCCAGAAGAGCGCCATTGCGACACCCGCCGCGACGGCATCGTTCCGCGCCTTGGCGTTCTGGACCTTGAACGCGAGCGCAGACCGCTCGGAAATGCGCAGCGCTTCTTCGGTAACCTGGCTGCAAGAATACGACTGGAACTGTAACGGCGAAACATATTGACCGGAAATATACGCGGATTTGGTCGCGCAGCCCGCGGTTGCGAGGCACGCGGCAAGCCCGAAGGCAGCAAGCTTGAAGCTCATGCGATTGTTCCTTCACCTGACAGTGCGTCAAGAGGGCGGATTTCCGCTCATCAAATCAACCTGGCGTAGATTCATATAGGGACTTCTCGTTTGACGTGTGCCCCAGAGATCACAAAACTTCAAAGTTGATTACTCAATATTTCCATAATGTTAAACGAGGGTAAATTCGCCACCTGGCCGGGTCACCTGGCCCCGGGCGCGGGGGAATCCGGCCAGCTCGGGCAGCAACCTATCCGCGAACCAAGCCCCGCCGCCGACCAGAAGCCCCTGCCCACCCGCACTGTCGACCTTGGAAAGCGCCGCCCGCAGGCAGGTGTCTACTTCGAGCCATTTCTCGACCTGCCGCTACAGGATCGTGCCTCCTTCGCTGCGCCTCAGCTCGAAGTCGGCTTCGAGCTGCAGTATTTTGTGGCTGAGAGCGGGTGATGAAATATTGAGCTTGTCGTCCGCTCTCGGGATGAAGCGTTTCCCGGCGAATTTCACAACCGAATAGATTTCTCTCGAAAATTCAGGCTTGTGCACACCACTCCGGCGGGTGATCTCATTCTTCGCACGCACAGCGCGAATTATTCTTACCCGATCAACTCTCTTCGACGGGTAGGACTCGAGTCATCCAGATACCGGAGCGGTCATGAAAGACGACGATCTCAGGCACCTGCGCGAGACCATTCGCATCGCAAGGGAAAGCCGCGACGCCGGCAACCACCCCTTTGGCGCGACGCTGGTCGGGCCGGATGGCGCGGTGCTGCTGCGCCGGGGCAACAATTACAGCGACGACAAGGGCGTCGGCCATGCGGAGCTGCTCGTCGCGCAGGAGGCAAGCCGTCTCTATGCGCCCGAATTCCTCGAGAGCTGCACGCTCTACACCTCGGTCGAGCCCTGCTGCATGTGCGCCGGCGCCTGCTACTGGGCCGGGATCGGCACGGTGGTCTACGGCATGACCGAGAAGCGCCTTGCGGTGCTGACCGGCGACAACCCAGAGAACCTGACGCTCGACCTGCCCTGCGAGGAGGTGTTCCGCGCCGGCCAGCGCAAGGTCGAGACGCGCGGCCCCTACAGCGAGATAGAGGAAGAGGTCGCCGAAGGGCACCGCGGCTTCTGGCAGTAATATCCACGCGGGTCCGGCCGGTATCGCGCGGTGGGTTAGCTCTCGCCCTCGGGCGCATCGTCGCCCTGCGCGTACTTCCGGCCGAACGCCGTCAGCGCGCCGCGCAGGCCGCGCCCGGCGCGGGCGGCCTCCCTGCGCATGCCACTGGTCTTCGCCTCGATCCGCAGCCGGTTTCTCTGGGTGTCGAGCGCCGGGCCGACCAGGCTGTCGATGCGGGCGCGCAGGCGATCGACGTTCCAATCGGGTTCGGTGAGCACCACGGGGATCGTGTTGGCGGTGGCGCGAGGGTCGGCAATGTCCTGCTGCACGGCGGCGACAACCTCGGTGACGCGCTCCATGGCCTCGGCGGTGAGATGACCCTCTGGGAAGGGCCAGCCGGGCAGCAGAGCGTCGACGCATGAGACCACCACCACCACCGGCGGCATCCGCCGCCGCGGGTCGCCCGAAATGATCTCGCGCAGCAACGCGATGGTGGCGCGGTCGATCTCGCGCGCGGGGCGGTTGGCGCGGATGGTCCAGATGACGAGATCGGCACGGGCCAGCTCCCCGGCAACCGTCCGAGCCAGCCTGTCGGAGCCGTCGAGCCCCGGCATGTCGAGAAGCATCGTCTCGACCCCGTCGAAATCCGTGGGATAGGTCTTGGGCGCGTCGGTGGTCGGGATCACGTCGACCTCGGCCAGGTCGGCGCCGAGCAGTGCGTTGACGAGGCTCGACTTTCCGGCGCTGATCTGCCCGGCGACGGCGATGCGCAGCGGCATGTCGCTGGCCGCCAGCCGCGCCCGGTCGAGGTCGCTGGAGGCAAGGCCAAGGTCGAGCAGCTCGGAGTCCGAGAACCGCAGTCGCCCGGAATAGAGCTCGACCGCCGCCGCCGCGACTTCCTCGAGCAAGAGCGCCTGCAGGATGGCCGTGCCCTCGCTGGTGACAAAGGACGAATGCCCCTCGGCGATGACCCCCTCGATCTCGCGCAGCACGGCGGTGGGCAGGGATTTGACCGCGCGGATCACCCGCCAGGCGTTCCAGCCGTGTTTCTTGACCTTCCAGGCGACGTCACGGCGCTGCCAGAGCCAGAGCAGCGTGCCGACCGAGATGCTGTCCGAAAAGGGCACCTTGTCGCGGATGTCCGAGCGCAGGCGCACGGCGACGCGGTCGATGAGCAGGAGCGCCTCGGGGACGGTGAAGTCGAGCACCCCCTTGTCGCCCTTGCCCGAGGCCGCCGCCACTCGCTGCACCACCTCCTGCGCGATTGGCTGCAGATCTTCCCAGGGCAGCGGGCTCGCGGTTCTCTCCTCGATGTAGACCTGCGCCGCCTCGAAGGCGCCGATCTCGCGCTCGCCCCAGGCGGGATCGACCCGGGCGTGCAGCTGGTCGGGTCGGGGCGCTGCGCCAGCCGCGCGGCCGCGCATCCATAGCCGCAGCAGCCGGATGAGCGCGACCAGCCCGCCAAGCGAGATCGAACCGACGATGAATTCGATGAGCCAGCCGTGCTCGATCATCCAGGCGAAGCCGGCGAGCATCGCCGCCACGAAGGGCAGCGCAAGCGCGGCGACCGCCAGCAGCCGGTCCCAGCGCAGCAGCGCCGGGCGGAGGCGCTCAGTCAGCTTCATCCGAGGACCTCCTGAAGGCGCGCTGGTAGACCTTGCGCAGTTCCTCCTCGCTCGGCGCCCTGCCCTGCGCGCTGCGGTAGAGGAAATAGGCGGCGGCCCTGCCGAGCGCATAGGTGGTGGCAAAGCTGATCGCCCCGGCGGTGGCGGCCCCCACCGTCTGGCCGTAGACCGGGATCAGCTTGGCCAGCTCGCGCAGGCCGAAATTCGTGGCATAGCGCGCGCCGATGCTGAGCCCCATTGTGCTGAGGAAGGCCGCGCCGACCTTGCGGTCCCATGTCACCCCGTAGCGCAGCCCCAACTCGTGCAGCATCTTGAGCTGCGTGGCGGGCACAGCGACCATGCCGACCACCGGCGCGAGATCGCTGGTAAGCGCCACCCCAGCATAGGAGAGCACGCAGCGCTTGTGCTTCTCGAACTCGATCTGTTCGGCATCGCTGGCACGGGTCTTCTCCAGCAGAAGGCCCGCCGCCGGCAACGCCTCGAGCAGGTGCCCGCGCAGCGCGTCGAGCCCCTCGACATCGCTCGCCTCGCTCGGCGCCAGCGTGAGGCTGACCGCGGGAAGCGCCCGCCCCGCGGCGCGGCTCATGCGAGCGGCGATGGTGCGCTCGGGCGCGTTCGCGGGCGTCCGGGTCGGTCACGAGGTCCTTGCCGGTGAGCACGAGGATGGCACGCATCCCGGCCTCCGCCCGGACGATGTCCGTCAGGGCGTCGGCCACCATGCCCTGCACCGGATCATCGAGCCGGCAGACCACCAGCAGCACGTGGCTGCGGTCGCGGCAGGCGGCGAGGTCCTCGGTCGGGTCATAGCCCGCCTCGCCCAGCCCGCGGGTGTCTAGAAAGCGCACAAGCGGCTGCCCGGGCGGGAAATCGTAGCTGCGCGCGGAGCGCGTGCAAGGCTGGAAGCCGTCCCCGATCTCGGCGTAGGACTGCTCGGTGAGGGCGCAGACAAGCGAGGATTTTCCCGCACCGGTCTTGCCAAGCAGCCAGACGACGGGCAGCACGATCTCGTCGCTCTCTTCGGCCGGGAAACGTCTGGAGCGTCTGAATATCCGGTTCAGCATCCTGTATCCGATCTGCGGCCTGCCTCGTCCGCCTTGGGTGAATGGTCCGTCAAAAAGCCCCCCAGTTCAACATGACCCGTCAGCCCCCGAGGCACCGGACGCCGCTGCGGCGCGCGGCTCACGGTACCGAGACGATCATTTCCTTGCCTTGACCGCCCGGGGGGTGCTTGTCACTTGAAATGGGGTATTTTCTCGGCGGGACCAGCTTCGGGCCCCGGTTGTCCCGGCAGGCAGCTGCGCACTCCGGCAGGGCATCCGGACCGTAAGCGCGCTGCGCATCGGGGTTCGGGCGCGCAACACGTGCGCGGAGGCGTGCCGTTGGACGCCTTGATCGGCGTCAGCCGGCTGACGCCGGACACGACCCGCCGCGTCGCCGGTGTCGCGGAGATCATGGCTCACGGCGGCCTGCACAGGAAAAAACGCCCGCTCGACTGCGTCGCCGTCCCCCATCGCGCGGATTTCACCCCGGACTTCATGGGTGGGGCCTTTGGCCACTTCAATTGAGAGCCGGCACTGCATCTGCATATGGCCCGGGTCGCTTGTTGGGTTCAGCTCAATCTCACACGGCAAATGACCCCGTGACCATGCTCAGAGCATGCGGGAGACCATCAGCAAAACAGGGGGCGGAAAGTGGGGCACTTACGGGGGCATTTCTACCGCCCTCGGGCCGGAAGTCTCGTAACTTCGGTATGTTAGGTGTGATGTTCGGTTAAGATTGGAATCTGACACGTTCTCAAGTGATTGATCCAGAATCTTTTTCTTTTTGGGCGTCACAACCAACTTGGAGCTTTTTCCGGGGAAGACTGGAACCTCCGCGCTATGGCTCCTCAAAGCCCATGAAACTGTGGCTCAGATCGCAGTCTTGCCCGAATAACACTGACTGGGCGCAAACGTGGATTAAAGTCCCCTGACAGGGTGCCTCGCGCAGCCGAGCACGGCACCTCGCCCTATCGTACTACCAGAAATGCCTTCGCCCTGCCGCGTAAGCGACAGGGCGAGATTTCACTTGTATTCACGTTGGATAAGGCGGACAGGTCTCTTGACCTGATGAGCACGGGACCAACCTAGTAGTGCCCGCGAAAGCCTTTGAAGTTTAGAGGCTTAGAATGTTCTCCCGGTCGAACACCCGTGCATCGCTTCCTGAAATCACGGGGCTAAGCTGCGAAGCTATGACCAGCGCCGTCACTTCTCTGGGCGTTCGCCCGAGGTGTTGGGCAGCAGTCTTTGGTGTTTGGAACCTCGCTAGGAAGGCCTCATAATCGTCGCAGGTTATGAACTCCGCGGCGTTTCGAAGCCCATTGGGTCGCCGACGATCTACATGGAGCAGCCCAGCTGCAACCACTTGGCGAAGCTCTCGGCTGCTCAGGGCCAAACGCTTACGCACCTCCTCCAACGTCAAATCGGCACGCTGTTGACGGCGTATCGCAGCGAGCAGTTCTTTATGGCTAATTCTCAGCCCAGCGAGTCCGATCTCGGTCGTAACGATGTAGGAACCGGGCAGCTCTCCCGCCTCAAGAAAGCGCAGAATTTGGCCCGCGGGGCACCGCAACACAAATGATGCATGCGAGAGGCTGATCATATCTTTGCGGAGGGCATGACCGGGTTGGAGGATCACCAGAGCTTTTATTCGGTTGAGGAGATTATCCAGCATATCAGCGCTGAAACGCGGTTTCTTGAAGGCTTTGGTCGTAATCGGTGTAATCACCCTTTCAGAGACGAGGCCTTCGAACAACGTGATGCCGACACCCAGGAAGTTTGCGCCCTGCTCTGCCCCGAAGCTCTCGGCCAGCGCTTTTATGTGCATGGTGCACGCTTTGAGGCGTACCCTGACATCAAGGCCGACCGGAACTCTTCCGTTGGGCAAAAGGTCATCAAGGATCAAGGTGCGCCTAACCCATTTGCGGGATCGGTCCGTGGTCTCGGCGATCTTCTTGATGCACGCATCAACCTGCACTTCGGGCGGGGCGTACTGGTGTCTGGACAATAGGCAGTAGTCGCCTTGATCCTTGATAAGGCCGAGCATGATGTCGCGAAACGCCCGCCGCTCGTCCTGCATCGAGGCCTGCAGCGCCCAACCGTGAAACCATGTCTTGCTGAGCCGCGTCGAATGCCGTCCGAGCGCTTGATCGACCTCATCAAGCAGCTTCGCGTGCCCAGCACGGGTGACCGAGAAGCCCAGATCGATAAGTTCGCGCCGCGTTGCGAGCGGTGATGCATCGGGGCGTAAGGTGCCTTCGGCGATAAACGCGCCCAGTCCCAGGCACCAACGTTCCAGGGTGTCGATCTGGATATCAGGCAACCAGTCCACCATCTGGGTGTTCTGCTCAAGCCGCTCGAGAGCCACGCTTTCAAAGACCGACAAGGCTTGCTGCTGAACTCGCTCCTCCAGGCTATGTAGCCATCCTTCCGCCAGTTCAGCACGAAGCACATGGTCATAGCAGGTCGTGTAATCTGCGTAAGGTAGCTCAATCAGTGCGATTTTATGGCGACTGCAACAACTCATGAAGCGGGGCAACCATTCCCAACGGACCGCGCAGCCGTCCAAGTGGCCATCGGCCAACGACAGATCCTCCCGCCAGCAAATGGGGCAGATGGCAAGATCGTGTTTGCGGATGGACCGGCTCAGAAAACGATGCCCATGAAGCTCAGTGTATTTCTCACTGATCTTGTGGGGACTGTTTAGGATCATGTCTGTGCCGGATGAGCCGGTGAGCGCCGCCAACGCTTTAAGTTGTTGCGGATCACCAGCACAGATCGCCGCCTTGCCGACCCCCATTGCAGTGCAAAACTCGGCAGTGGACCTTGAAGCGTTTGCCGAAGCGTTACGCGACAGGGTCGAGAATGCTGGCTCGCCCTCCTTGGCGGCCAAGGCGACGGGGAGCGCAGAGACCTGTTGTAATTGCACGTTCACAGCCCCCTTCGCCCGTCCAAGCTGACATCTGTGGGTATGCTGACGAAATCTTCAGCGATGAACGGATTCATCTCTGCCAGGCAATCGAAGCGTTGCGCATGGGTGGACCGGAAATGCTCGATCTCCAGCACCTTGTCGCGAGCGACCAAAGCCGCTTTCAGAGCCAAGATGCAGATTTCACAAAGTTCGCCGAAAGCGTAATAGGAGGCGTGAAGCAACCTCTCGGCAAAGTCCCGTGTCTTCACGCTTTTGCCGAGCTCTAGCCCCATCCCCCGACAATAGCGCGCCAGAACCTTTATTGCCCGAGAGGCATCGATGCCGGGATCGAGATCGGTCATGTGCACAACACTGTACCGGCGCTTGAACTGCTGGTCCGAGTTGAGGATTTCCGCGAACTCCGGGGTGCCGATCAGGATGGGGATGACCTGTCCTTTCTGGGGCTGCACCAGTGATTTCAGTGCGTCTCGCATGGACTGGCGGTCCTTGGCGCCTGCGGCACGCACATGCTGGATTTCGTCCAAGACCAGAACTTGCGTCTGTAACCTCTCGATGTAGGCGGCAACGTACTGCCATATGTCCTCGGCGGAATCGCGAGCCTTTGGCGTCCAGCCATATTCCAATGAAATCAGCATGCGGAGCTTGCGAAGGGTTACATCGTCCCTGAGAGGAACGAAGACATGGCCGCGCGGAGAATGACCTACGGCCGTTCTGTGTAAACCGAGGGTTTCGAGCGCACGCAGGACGCTCTTGGTCTTGCCGGTCCCGCTCCGGCCTAGAACAACGACGCCTCTGGCGTCGAAGGAGTGTCCAAGCTCTTTCGCCGCAAGGAACTCGCGAAGAGAACCTTCTATCTGACACGCGATGCGCTGCGCGTCAGCATTTTCGATGAAGATGTCGCGGCGCAGTGCCTGGATACTGCGATCGACGTCGCTCGGCTGAAGGCAGAGTGTCATAGATCACCTCCTTCCTGCCACCAGGTGGTGTCTTCGTCCGGATCATAGTCATCATCAGGAACATCAGTAGAGGGAGAAAAAGCTTCGACCGGCGGTGCATCATTTTGTCCGACGTCAGGATCGCCTATGATGTAGCCGATCCCGTCAGTGGAGCGTTCCAGCCCCTCAAAGTCCGGCCCCTCGTTTTCGATGACCGAGAGCCCGAGGTAGAGTTCCTTCTCCAAGCGCTCCACGTCCTCTGCGGTGGTCTGTTGTGGTAGCACGCCCATGATCCGCATGGCCTCATTCGCCCGAGAACGCATTGCCTGAAGCGCATCCCATATGGTGTCGGCGGCAAGGGCCGCCTGCCCAGCGTAACGGCGTCGCAGAATCCGTCCGACGGCAACCCATTCGTCGAGTTTCACCCCGTGAAAATTCTCGACGCTGCAGTCCACCTCGAGCCATTCTTTTCCGGTCCAGACGCTGATCGTGCCAAGGTCGTTGGGGTCCAGATAGAGCGTGACCTTCGTGTTCTGAGGTCGGCGTCGTAACACCTGGAGTGCGCGAGAATTGTAGGCGATCCCGGTCACCGAGATTCCTTTGGCTGTTACCTGGCGCTCTAGACATATTCCGAAAGCCCTCCGGCGCATGGAACGCGGCAACTGAGGGGGAATTCCGACAGTGCCACTGAGCCGCTCTAATGCCGCCGCAGGCGTCTCTTTGAAGAGACCAAGATGAAGCGTGTTGTGATAGACGTCGACGATATATCGGATGAAGATCAATGCCAATTGATCGTCGGTCAGGACGGCAGCCTCCTCTGTCGGATAGTCACCACGCTCTTTTGGGTTAGAGAAAGTCCGTCCCGGGATGTATGGCATTGCTCGATGCGTGAACGTGCGAAACACACGTTCAATGGTGCCACGCAACTGTGGCTCTCCCACGTTTGGATAGGAATATGTCGCATGAGATTCGGTGACCGCGCGCGTCGTCGGGCCAGCTCTGAATGCTGATCCTGTATCGCTTGCAACGCTCTCAAAGGGAAAGCCTTTCCAGCTGGATTGGGTTTCCGCAGCTGCGGCAAGGTCTGCTTTGTCACGTGTCGCCATTTCCAGCGCGCGAATGGCCGATGCAGAATTTTGCGACGATGCAACCACCAGACCAACGATGTACCTGGTGGCCACATCTATGACAACGTAAAGCCAGCGGCGCCCCCGCGGAAGCTTGTCGATGGTTTTTTGATCAAGGCCTTCACGCATTGGCCCATTTAAAATGATTGTGCGCGCATCGATTTCCCATTCGTCGACCAGGAAGCCCTGACCCGGTCGGCTGGGAAGGTCGGTCTTTCCAACCCCGAGATATCTACGCTTCGCGATCGCGCTGCCCTCGCGACCAGCGTCGACCTCCAAGCGATCGAACCGTCGTAGCCATTCCCAGAGTGCGGTCTTGCCTCGTGTCTGCAGAAGAGGGAGTCCGGCGGCGCCACGACGCTCGTTTTCGCACCTCACCGCGCGAATCGTGTTCTCAACAACCTCACGCCCCGTATGACGCTGGTTCAGCAGATACTCTCTCAGGTGCTGTTGGATGAAGAGGTAACTATCCTGATCAATGTCGAGCTTGGAGGCCTTACCGCGCCGATCGAGAAGAGCATCCATCCGGCCTCCGGATTTTTTAACCGCGCGGTACCACCTCAAAATGCTAGTCGGGGATGCATCGAAGCCAAAGCCATTGCTGGTGGAGCTGAAGTATTTGCTGCCATAAATCTCATGAAAAGCTTTCCATTCCTCAGCGGCGTAAGCCTTAATTTGAGGATAGTGTTCTGCAACCGAACGCGGTTTCAAGATAA
The DNA here is from genome assembly GCF_002300555.2 of Alloyangia mangrovi. Taxonomy (GTDB): domain Bacteria; phylum Pseudomonadota; class Alphaproteobacteria; order Rhodobacterales; family Rhodobacteraceae; genus Salipiger; species Salipiger mangrovi. Next base: position 42,692 of record NZ_NTHN02000030.1, read on the forward strand.
GACCGCCTTCCATGTATCTTCGGTCGATTCCACAGAAGAAACACCAACGATTGGAAACAAGTGTTTGGTTCGCCTTCGACAACGTCTGCAAGCACGCATAGAGGTTCGGCTGATATTTTGCCTCGTCCACGCTTTTGGATAACTTATCGTAGTCCCACTCTGGTTGCTGCACGATCTCATGCAGCGTCGGCCAGGTAAAACGCTCGACTGCGGCCGATCCGTCATCTCGTCGGAAAAACGCGTGCTGATCGTCCGCTTCTTCGAAAAAATATGGGACCGAGTTGATGTAGTAGCGTGTAACCCTATCGAAGTTCATTCGGATTGTCATTGCGGCCTCCGAACGATCGAGTGAAGGTTGATGCTGCCCCTGCTCACCAAGCCCAAGCGCTGTTCAAAGATGGCACGGTAAACCGCACGGAAACCCCGAGATCCCGTGCGACTGAGGACAATCAGATCAGCAATGGTCAGTTCCCCGTCGAGTTCTGACACCGTCTCTTCTAGGCGAGCGTCAGCTTCAGCATCCGGGCACAGAGAGAACCGCAGATAGGTCGCCGCATTAATGGCTTCAGTGCGTGAAAAGCACTGCTCTGTAACCAAGCGGACTTCGTCCACCAAGTCCGGTACCACGGCACGCTTAATCTGTTCCAGCTCGGCTAGAAAGCGACCGGATGCCAGGCGAGACGTTGGTTTGACAGCAACTGCAACTCTGCGTCCGGTCTTGTAGGTGATCAGCAGGTCGAAATAATGCCTGCCCTTAGTGCCGTCCGGCTTGCGAAACTTCACCGGACCGAATTGCTCATGGACTTGGCGAACTCTCGGATCGATCAACGTGACCACCAAGTTGCCGTGTTCAATTCCACTGTCCATGCCATAGATACGTGGGAAGCCGGTCTCAAGGTCGGGATACACGGCGAAGATTCTGCATGAAGATCGCGACCTTGGATTGATCCGACGCTGACCGCGGTAAGCAAGCACGGGGCAATCTTCGCGAATGACTTCCCCCGTTAGATCATCGGGAAACGCTTCTGTGGGGCCATAGGCCCTGCGGAAGGCTTCAGGCATCCCGGATAGGTCGCGACCTACCGGCGTGACCGGGGCGTATAGACTGCGTTCGATTGGCATATTCATGGCAAAGCATCCCTGTTTCCGGGCCGTTCGGCACCGGATTGCGAGGACACGCAGGAGCAAGCCGCTCACGCGTGCCTGTTGACTTTTCGCTGGTGTGGTGGGATGAAAGAAGGGACCAACCTACCAAGGGCTCTGCACGCTTCGCGCTGCGGGGCCTTTGTTCTTTCATCGAGATCGATGGTTTAGGTCATTGAGGCTTCTCCTTCGGGTTGGGCGAGAAGCGAAGCCAGTTCCTCGGGGTCCTCGCCAAGCAGGCGCGCGATTTCAGTTATGACCGGAAGGCTCTTCCGGTGACCGCCAATGACCAGGCTGATCGTAGAAGGATTGCGCCCGAGATGGGCCGCAAGTTCTTTGATCGTAAAGCCTGCCTCTATCCGCAGACGACATTTGATGATCTCGGCTGCGCCGTGGATTTTCATGTGCGAACCTTGGGCAATTCTAATTGACGGATGCCCGAATCATGTGGGTTCGCGATTCGCAAGTCAACTGGGGGAGCGAATCATTCCTGTTTGTTTTCAATGGGATGTCTAAAGTCATTTTGACATTTAACATGTCGACAGGGTGAAAGCAGAACTTGCTTGGCCGATCCGCGACATTCGATGAAAAATCGAGCACCACCGACCAGGCGTGACATTGACCGCTTCATGTCGAGAAGGTGGTCGCGGACATTCGCGCTGTTGTCGCCCAGCCCGCCATGCTGCGCGTAAGCCATGATGCCACCTAGCTGATCGGGAGACCTGGGCGTCCGGCTCCACAAACGGGGCAACGGCGCTGGAAAATATCAGACCCGTTTGCCCCGTACCGATGGTCGCAGCTTTGGCACCTCAAGATATAGGTGACCTGATTGTGGTCGTTTCCCGGCAGGTCGGTGCGCGTCACGACCTCCTGCAGGTTGCGATTAATGAAGCCAGGCTCTGTCGTTTTGCCCTCGGAAGCGGTGCGCTTCTTGCGTGGTGCGCTCTTGGTCTTCTGTGGCGGCCAAGATGCTCCCAAGATCCACCCCTCGACTAGCCCCGTAGCCGCAATCGGCTCAGGCTCCGGAGCCGTCAGCGCATTAATGATCTCGCCGCGCTGATCAGCCTCCTGTAGCCAGCGTGCGATCACATAGGCATCATGCTGGTCCGGGCTTCGATCATCCTTGGGGTAAGCGGAGCTCCAAAGCCTCGGGTAGGTCTCGGCGATCACTGACGTGCCCGCAGCCGGGGTCCACCCATCGAACGGCCAGAAGTGTAGCTCGGGGCGCGCAGCCCGGATGCGCTTCAACCAAGGTATGCCCGCATGGGTCGACTTGGCGACAGCGCCTTGCACATCGAAGTGGAACACCGATTTGGCCGAACCGGTCGCTTCTTCCGTCAGCCGGCGCCAGCGTCGTTCGCCCGTCCGCGCACCACCATTTCCGACATGCCCGTGTCGGACGAAATCGACATAGGTGTGAGGTTGATCGGTGGGCCAATGCCGGCAGAAATCGTCGAGGAAGGTTGGCCAATCCGGCTCCAATCCGTGGCGTTCGAAGTAGCGCATTGGGAAAGAGAAAGCGTGATCAATGCCGACGATCGTCGGACGAGCACCATCAAGCTCTTGCTGTAGCCACTCCGCCAGCCCTCTTCTGGTCCAGTATTTCTTGGGACCCGGTGGAGGCAAGACTTCGCACGCCTCACTGTCGCCGAAGGTTTCATAGACCCTCAAGCCCTTCAGGCTAGCCTCGGCGGTCTCAGCGCCCGAATAATCAATACCGATCGTGCGAGCGAATATGCGGTGGCTTTGCGTCATTGAAAACTGGCCTGGAAGTTGGTGGCGGTAAGTGTGACATGCGCGTCAAGCGGCGGCCTCAGCTCAAAGGCCTGAGGAGCGCGTGCGAAATCGTAGAGACGGAACAGATACCAGTCGTCGCGGCGCTCGGCGGCGACCTCCAGCTCGTTCCGTGAGATATGAAATGGTGTGCGCTCCCATCCATTGGTCGTCTTTACCTCGATCAGACGTGCGCGCCCGTCCGGGGTAAAGCTCGCGATATCATAGCCTGCGCCGTCGCCATCCTCCTTTGAGACCCAGCGAACACGCTGGGCCAGGTCGTCCCGATCATGCTGTTTGAGCATCTGGCGCTCGTGATGGAAGACACGCTCTTCGCCCGCATGCCCCAAAGCCCGATTGCGCTCGTCGCGTCCTGCAACATCAAAGTGCCGCGCGACCCGCTGCATCTGTTCTAGTTCTTCGGGTGGCGGTGCGTTTCGAAGCGTAGGTGCTGTCCCTACGAAGAGAGAGGGTGGCTCTGCCAGCGCGGCGGTTTCCTTACGGTGAAGGGCGAGTTCCCACTCGGGATGACGCGCCAACCAACGCGAGGCAGCCTCTGCGAGCGATATCTGGAAATTGAACCGCGGCCGGTAACCCTTGATGATCGGCAGGCCTAGCCCGACAAAAGCGGCCGAGACATTGCAGAGCTTGAACTCGATCGAGCCGCGGCTCCGCCCTGTCTGCTCTTGCAACGCACGGTTCTGCGCCGCCTTGTTGTAGCTTCGTCCCGAGAGCTCATCACTGAGCATCTCGAAATAGGATGCCACGACTGCATCGTTCTCTATGTCGGACCAATCAGAGGAATTCATATGGCCAGGTTAGGCTGTGCCAACAGGATTGTCATTGGTCATCCCTGCAGCCGTGAGTGTGACTGATCGAATGATGGCCAAAGCTTCACGTAACATTGGAGGACCGCGACCGATCTTCGCTTCGCCCTATTGGATTTCAAACAGGCGGCAAAATCGGAAGTCGGCACTATGGTTGATGCGACCGCTGCGCGGCAGGAAACAGACGCGGCATGCGGGGGCGCTGCTCGCGTGGTGAGCAACGCGTCCGGCCCTGAGCCGACCTTCGCCCTTTGTTAAGCGGATGGCCGGTCCCAGCACAGTTAGGACTTGTCGTTCGAAGGTCCCAGATAGCCTTGAAGGCTATGACGAATGGGGCGCTTGTGTGAATAGCAGGCGACACCATCTTCGAAGGTCGATTCTCAAAGACAGTTTTAGCGTTTTGAAGACGGAAGATTTGGACGCAACTCAATGTAGAGTCCATTAGAAATCCTGGCGTTGGTGAAATCCGAGAGGGCCTTTTTCTTCTGGGCATCCGAAATAACCTTATGACTTTTAGGAGCCGCAGTTTCGCGGCGCCTGTAAGTCTTAGGGTTATTTTTGACCACTTTCATCCTTCGCCCTTCAATACTTTTCTTATTCCAGCTGTTGTCATGGAGGCCTTGCAGTGCGCTTTTTTTCCTGCGAGTAGTGCCATTTTTCGTAGCAGTAAACTCCGTCGAGCCATCACCAGCTATTCGAAAACGTTTTTCCGTTTCACCTTCCTGGCGGACCCAAGACCGTTCGCCTGCTTCCACGACATAAGTCCAGTCCAAGCAGTCTTCAACATCGGCCAGAGCGTTCGCTACCTCGAGCGCGGAGCCGTAGCGATCGTTTGGATCCGTGGACAAGCATTTCACAATGACCTTTCGTAGTCTATCTGGAATGTGCTCAGGAAAGGTTGACTTGTCTGGGTAGGTCCCGTCCGCAAGCACTTTGGCAAGATGTGGAAGAAAGTTCTTGGGGTCCAGCTGTCCAAGCTGATCGCGTAGACAACCTTCGCCGCAACACATCCGGTAAAGAACCAAGCCAAATTGATAGATGTCGAACCGCAAATCGTAAGGTCCACCACCGTTCACAACCTCGGGGGCTGTGATGGGAAGGTAGAGTCGGCTTTGTTCTGCTTGCCCCAAGTGCATTTGTTTAGCCAGCCCGAAATCCGACAACAAAGCTTCGCCTCTGTCGGAAAGCAAGACATTGTCAGGCTTGATATCAAAGTGAATTAGGCCTTTGGAGTGTATATTGTGAATGCCGGACAGGAGCTGGCAGGACGTTCTTACGATCTCGCGGACCGTTAGATTGCGTTCCTGCATCAGGGCTTTGAGAGATCCGTTCTTGAAGAATGGCAGCGCAATAAAAACATGCTCTGCATCTTCGCAGGCATAGATGACAGGAACCACATTCTGATGGCTGGAGGCGTAGAGAGTTCGCGCCTCTTGGAAATATTCATCTGCAGATGCGATACTCTTCTTCTCGATGCGCTTCATGACTATTTGCGCGTCGAGTTGTAAGTCTTGAACAATATAGGCCGTAGAGTTTCGCCCCTCTTGGCCAATTTCTTTTACAGCCTCAAATTTGACTTCAGCAATATTATGAGGTTTAAGCATTTTCGGCCCCCATCGCACAGAAAACAGCTTCTCTTTGTTCTTTATTTAAACCCATCCAATTTTCCACCGCAGGGGTCTTGGCTCCGTCGATCATTGGCTTGAAGTCTTTTCTTTCCATATTTAAGCGTGCACTGATTGATGACACATGGCCTATATAGTAAGATTTAAGTGAGCTGCTTGCGAAAGCTTCGAGAACGACGCCTTCGATCTGAATTCTCGTTATGTTGGTGGACTGCGCATTGGGCTCTGTCGTTCTCACGCCAGCCGCCTGAATGTCGTATTCGCGAAGGATGTCGAGAAGATTGCTTCTGACATATTTCAATGCGTCGGGAGTAGTGAAGGCTATCGGAATCTTTATCTCATCGACAGCAACGATGCTCTGACTTTCAGTGTCATAAATGGCGAAGATTACTTTCTTAGGTGTCGCCCGAATACCTATTGCAAACAATTTTCTGCCCCAAACTTCAAAACATTCAACTGCATATCAACCCTAAGATACCTGTTTGTAAACCACTCGCGGAATTTTTCCTGCTCAGCTCGCGCGATGTCACCTTCCATCATGGGCCGATTGCGATGTGGTGTCGGCTTCTGGCGAGCTACAGCAGTTCGTAAGAGATGCAGCGAACGACAGTTTCCCGCCCGCTAGGTAGGTCACGCCGGGTCCGGCGGCGTGATCCTGGCGGATGTCCGCTTCTACGTCCTGGCAAGGGTGCGTTCGCACACGCAGAGAAGGTCCGGTTCCCGCCCTTTCCGCTAGACGTCCCATAGTCGCGACATGGATCGTGCTGCCCTGGTAATCGGCTTACTCGCGTCCGTAAGAGGATCGTTCAACGGACGTTTTGATTTCGCCTCGCGCTCCTTCTGCCGTTGGGGAAACTATGTCTCGATAGGGTGGTACGATTTGTTTATCGCTGAAGGGGCCGCTTGCGTTACGCTTGCCCCATGACAAACCTACGTATTGGCTATGCCCGCTGGTCCACCGACGCTCAGGATCTCGCCGCGCAGCGCGCGGCGCTGGAAATGCTTGGCGTCGCCTCCGAGCGAATCTACACAGACCATGGGCTGACCGGCCGCAACCGCGACCGGCCCGGGCTTGCCCAGGCGCTGGCCGCCGTGCGGAAGGGCGACACACTTGTGGTGCCCAAGCTTGACCGGCTGGCCCGCTCGGTGCCGGACGCGCGCGACATCGCCGACGGGCTATCTGAGCGCGGGGTACGGCTCGCGCTAGGAAGCACGGTCTACGACCCAGCCGATCCGATGGGGCGGATGTTCTTCAACGTGCTGGCGACCTTCGCCGAGTTCGAAGCCGACTTAATCCGGCTTCGAACCCGCGAGGGCATGGCGGTGGCCCGCGCCAAAGGGAAGCTGAGGGGCAAGAAGCCAAAGCTTTCCGACCGGCAGGCGGCGGAGTTGACACGGATGCACGCAACTGGGGAGTATTCAGTGTCGGACTTGGCCGAGCTCTTCTCTGTCTCGCGGCCAACCGTCTATCGCACGCTGGCGCGGCAGAGGCCGAAACGTTGATGGCAGAAGACCCCTTCCAACCCTTTACAGCCGACCCTTCCAGCGACGGCACGGAGTCAGCCGTGGGCTAGAAGGGCGGAGAGCCGCCGTTCGCTGCATCCCGCAAGAACGACGGCACTGCGCAGGTCGCGGCCGGCGTGCGAGCTCCCCTGAATGACCGGTGGATGCCGAAGTCAACCAAAGACACCGGCGCTTTGGCGAGCCGAGGCAGATTCAACAGAGGCCAAGTCTATCAGGCGACAGGCTTTGTCAGTCTTCTCCCGGTCGAGGGCAGGCCACGTTCGCCTGGGCCTTCGGGAGGTTGAAGAGCGCGATGAAGTCTCGGCACTGAGCGGCATCACCGAAGACTTCCACGCCAGCCGCCTCTGGCGCCACGTCCCCGTAAAAGACAGCCGCGAGGGGTGGAGCGGCTTGCGCTTTGAAGCGGAGACCAGCCCGTTCCGCCGCGCCGCGTTCCACTGGCATGGCGCCGTCTTCCATTCGGGCGGTGAACTGCGCCGTCCCGATTTCAAAGACTATGACCAAGGACGTGCCGCGTGCGGCTGCCTTATCCAGCATGGTGCGCAATGACAGCATGAAGGAGACAGGGGAGAGTGGCAGCGTCGGGTCGTGCAATGGCGATGCGGCGGCCCAGCGGCCGATCTCCTGCAGGATCGGCTCGGCCGCGTATCCCCATTCCGTCAGGCCATAAAGCTGCGCCGGAGCTGGCTCGGGTGCGGTGGAACGAACGACGACACCATTGGCCTCGAGGCCGGCAAGGCGTTCTGTCAGCACCTTGGCGCTGATCCCAGGCAGATCTGCGCGGATGCCACTGAAACGGCGTGGCCCGAACATGAGTTCCCGCACGATCAGCATCGCCCAGCGTTCGCCGAGAAGTTCAAGCCCGAAGGCAGTGCCGCAGGCATCTGCATACCACCGTCCGTGGGGGGATTTCGCCGACAGGGTTACTTTTTGTTTCTTCATAGTTGCTTTTTGTAATCTCATGCCGCTACGCTGTCCCTAATTACGATACGGCAAGGGAGGAATGGCAATGCCGCAAATGATCTTCGTGAACCTGCCGGTCGCGGACCTGAGGCGATCTGTCGAATTTTACGAGGCCATCGGCTTTTCCCTGGACCCGCGGTTCAGCAACGACCAGGCGGCCAGCATGGTCCTGTCGGACACCATTTGCGTGATGCTGCTGACCCATGAGTTCTGGGCAACTTTTACGGATCGTCGCCGCGTCGATCCGGCGCAGGAGGCGCAGGTGCTGCTTTGCATCAGCCGTGAAGACAGGGCAGCCGTTGATGCCATTACTGAAGCGGCGGTTTCTGCCGGAGGCATGGCCGACCCATGCCCGGCGCAGGACCACGGCTTCATGTATGGACGCAGTTTTGCGGATCCCGATGGCCATATCTGGGAGCCCATGTGGATGAGCGCCGAGGCCGTCGAGAATGGTCCGGCGGAGGTGTCCAATGCCGGTTGATCCCGAAGCCGCCATCACCATCACCGCCTACGACTGGGTGCCGGACTTTGCCCAAGGACAGGTCCGTGACCTGCGGGTTCGATGGGCACTTGAGGAAACGGGCCAGAACTACGCCGTTCGCTATCTCTCACAAGGGCAACAGAAGGAAGCCGCGCACCGCGCGCTGCAACCGTTCGGCCAGGTTCCGACCTACGAGGAAGGTGATCTCACGCTGTTCGAAAGCGGGGCGATCGTCTGGCATATCGCAGAGCGGTTCCCGGGTCTGCGGCCGACGGAGCCAGCGGGTCAGAGCTTGTCGCTGGAATGGCTGTTTGCCGCGCTGAACACTCTGGAGCCGCCGATCATGGATCGGGCACAGATGACGATTTTTGAAGTGGCCGAGCCCTGGGCCAAGCCGCGACTTCCCGGCGTCGATGAGCGGATCAACGAACGCCTGCAGGAAGCGTCCGATCGCCTCGGCACAGCTGAATGGTTCGGCGGCGGTTTCTCCGCCGGCGACTTGATGATGGTCAGCGTTCTGCGGATCATCGAAGACGAGGGGCTCGTCGAAGCCTTCCCCAACCTCGCCGACTATGTCGCGCGTGCCACCGAACGGCCGGCCTTCCAACAGGCCCTGACCGATCAGCTTGCTGGCTTCACGGGCAATCCGCCGCCCGGCTTCGATGAATGGATGGCGGAGCTTAAAAGGAAACAAGGAGAACTCGCATGACCTATGTAGCCGGATTTCTGACCCCCGTGCCGAACGGGAACAAGCAGGCCTACATCGAAAGTGCCCGCAAGGCTTGGCCGCTCTTCAAGGAATATGGGGCCCTGCAAATCATGGAGACCTGGGGCGACCAGGTCCCCGCGGGCGAGCACACCGATTTCAGGCGGGCCGTCGCGTTGGAAGACGGCGAGACGGTCTGTTTCTCGTGGATGATCTGGCCCGACAAGGAAAGCCACGACAGGTGCGGCGCCAGCATGGCAACCGATCCGCGCTGGCAGGAAATGGACATGCCCTTCGATGGCAAGCGCATGATGTGGGGCAGCTTCACGCCGATCTTCGAAGACACGGCCTGACGCCATGAACCAGACGGCACCAGAGCAGCTGACGATCTGGACCTTCGACTGGGTGCCGGAGGGGCCGCGGGGCTATGTGCGTGACCTGCGGCTTCGCTGGGCCTGCGAAGAGGCCGGGCTGAGCTATCGCGTGGGCTCCGTGCCCTTCGAGGATCGCGGGGCAGAGCATCTTGCCATGCAGCCTTTCGGGCAGGTGCCTTACTTGACGGACGGGGATGTCAGCCTGTTCGAAAGTGGTGCCTGTCTGCTGCACCTCTCGGAGAAGAGCGAAGCGCTCATGCCGCAGGAGAGGATGCTGCGGGCGGAAACCTTGTCCTGGATCCTGTCGGCCCTGAACTCTGTCGAGATGGTCAGCGTGCCCTGGTGGTTCGTCGGACTGTCGTCCCCGCCGGAGAACCCCTTGGAGGGCTGGCTGCGGGCCCGTCTTGCTGTGCTGGAAGACGTCCTGACGGCGCGCGACTGGCTGGTGAATGATCGCTTCACCGCGGCGGATTTGATTCTGGCCGACGTCCTGCGTCCGCCCTGGGTTCGTGGGATCGGCCACTATCCCGCAACCGATGCCTACATCGAGCGGATTTGTGCGCGGCCGGCGTTTGCCAGGGCACATGCGGACCAGATCGCGCATTTCTCCAGGGCCGACGAGACCCGCGAGGCATGAACGGCAGCTTGCCGTTCCCAGGGGAAGACCACAACGCATGGGAGGAGGAAATGATGAACCTGACTTCGACTTCACGCTCCTGCAAGGGGGCCATGCAGGCCTCGGTCCTTGTCGGAGCGATGGCCACGCCCGCGCTGGCGCAGGATACCGAGGGCCGAGCCATGTCCGGGGACCTCGGGATCTATTATCAGGTACACGGCGATCTCGGCTCCGGTACGGTGCCATTTCTCGTGCTCCATGGCGGCATGGGCACCATCGAAGCGGACTTCGGTGCCCTCTTGCCGTCCCTCGCCGCAAGGCGCCCGGTGATCGGGGTGGAACAACAGGGCCATGGGCGGACCGGCGGACGTGACACGCCGGTCACCTTGGCGGCAATGCGCGCAGACACCCTGGCCGTGCTGGACGCGCTCGACGTCGAGCGGGTTCATGTCGTGGGCTTCTCCATGGGCGCCATGTTGGCGCTGGATCTGGGTGTTTTCGCGCCAGAGCGCCTTGCCACGCTGACTGCGATCTCGGCCAGCCAGAACCTCGACGGGATGCATCCGGCCATCGCGGAGATGAACCGGAACCCACAGGCCACGCCTTTACCGGAGGCGCTGGAGCTGGTGCCGAGCGAAGAGGACTTCGCCCGCATGCGGGCGGGTTTCGCCGACAACCCGGATGGCCCGGAGCAGTTCCAGCGCACCTTTGCGCAGCTGCAGGCCTTCATTGTCACCGACTGGGGTTGGAGTGACGAGGAGCTTGCCACGCTCGCGGTTCCGACCCTGCTCGCCCTTGGTGACAGTGACTTCACCCCGGTTGAGCATGGCGCGCATATGGCGGCGCTCATCGGGGCACAGCTGGCGGTTCTGCCGGACACCACACATCTCTCGATCACGAGCCGCTCGGACTGGCTGTTGCCCCTTATCGACCACCGGATCACCACAGCCGGAACCGGCGATGCTGCCTTTGACCGGAAATGGGACAGGCCATGACAGGGCGCAAGGCCGCCGTATTCCTCTGGTTCGACACCGAGGCCGAAGCCGCTGCCGAGTTCTATGCCGCAACCTTTCCGGACAGCCATGTGGACCGGATCGTGCGATTGCGGGGCGAGACGCCGAGCGGGCCCGCGGGCAGCGTTCAGGTGGTTGAGATGACTCTGCTGGGCTTGCCCTATGCATTGCTCAATGCCGGTCCGCATGTGCGGCCCAACGATGCCTACTCGCTCCAGGTCTACACCGACGATCAGGCCGAGACGGACAGGCTTTGGAATGCGATCGTCGGCAATGGCGGCGAAGAGATCATGTGCGGTTGGGCCAAGGATCGCTGGGGCTTTCGCTGGCAGATCACACCCCGGGTCCTGATGGAGGCGCTGTCGCACCCGGACGCTGCAGCCTCGGCCCGCGCACAAGCGGCCATGATGGAAATGCGCAGGATCGACATCGCGGCGATCAAGGCCGCTTTGCGTGGCGAGCCGGACCCATGACTATGGGCCCGACGGAGATCATCGGGACCGCGGACTGCGGAAACTCCCCCAAGAATGCATTCGTGCAGGACGTCGCGATTGCCCTGGAGACCGGCGTTGCCTCAGCCGAAATCTTTGATCCAGAGGTCACGTGGACCCGGACTTCGACAGAGACGGTCAAGGGGCAAGCTGCGGTCCTCCAGGCGTTGTCTTCCAGCCGTCTGCCGATGAAGATCATGGTCGAGCACGCGATCTCACACGGCAAGGTCGGCATGGCCAGCGGGGAAAGAACTCTGTCCGATGGATTGAAGCGTCCTTTCTGCCACGTCTTCGAGTTCAACAACGGCAAAGCGAGAAGCGTGGTGTCGATCAAGACCTACATGTGAAGTTGCTCATGCCTACCTGCCAACTGCTCAGGACGAAGCCTGCGACCGGGCCTGTCCCAACCATGCACACGATTTCAGCAGAGGATGCGGCTATCGTGGAACGGCAGCAGTACGAAGCACACCAGCCTTTCGTCGCGCTTGTCTCGAATGTCAGCTTCGGGCCGGGAGCGATGGTCGCCGTTGTCTGCCAGGCGCAAGACCCGCTGCGCCGCCGCAGGTCGGGTTCGATGCAGGTTTCCCGGACGCCATGCGAGGTGGTCGAGTAGCGCGCGGTGCTGGCTGGCGTCGGAGAGCGGGTCAAGACCGATCGACTTGATGCCCTGCGTCTTGCGCGCCTTCTGCGTGCCGGAGAATTGACCTCAGTCTGGGTCCCTGACGAGACGCATGAGGCGATGCGCGATCTGGTCCGGCCCCGGGAGAGCGCCGCGGAGGATCGGCGCCACAAGCGTCAGCTCGTCTCGGCCTTCGTTCTGCGCCATGGGCGGGTCTATCAACGCTCCAAGCCGTGGACGATGCGTTATCGGCGCTGGCTGCAGACCCTGGCGTTCGATCACCCGGCGCACCAGATCGCGCTTCAGGAAATGCTTCAGGCGGAACGAAATGCCTCGGAGCGGCTGGAGCGGCTGACCGGGCACATCGAGGCCCTGGTGCCGGACTGGACTCTCGCGCCGGCAGTGAACGCGCTTCAGGCGCTGCGGGGCGTCGCGCTGATTACCGCGCGTGCATTCGGCAGCTCTCAGCCCAAAGCCGAAATTGACCTGCTCCCCTGAAAAGTCCGCGGTTTGAAGTTAGCCTGTTCTCCAGACGAGGAGACAGACGATGCGGAAAAGCCGTTTCAGCGAAGAGCAGATCATTGGCATCCTGAAGGAGCACTAGGCAGGGATCGGCGCCAAGGAGCTCTGCCGAAAGCATGGCATCAGCGATGGCACATTTTACAAATGGCGTTCGAAGTATGGTGGCATGGAAGTGTCCGAGGCCAAGCGGCTGAAGGCCTTGGAGGCTGAGAACGCGAAGCTCAAGAAGATGCTCGCCGAGCACATGCTCGACGTGGCCACGCTCAAGGAGATGCTGGGAAAAAAACTTCTGAAGCCCGGTGCAAGGCGACGAGCAGTGGACTGGGCCATGACAGAGAAGAGCTACAACCAACGGCGGGCCTGTGCCTTGGCCGGGATCGATCCGCGTGTGTATCGACGTGGATCAACCAGACCTGCGGACACCGAGCTGCGAGAGAGGCTGAAGGAGCTATCCAGCGAACGGCGGCGGTTTGGCTACCGACGACTGCACCTCCTGCTGGGCCGAGAGGGCTGGCAGGTGAACTGGAAGAAACTCTACCGGATCTACCGTGAAGAAGGCCTGACAGTGCGCAAGCGTGGCGGTCGCAAGCGCGCGATCGGAACGAGGGCGCCGATGGCGATCCCGCAGGGGCCGAACCAGCGATGGTCCCTGGACTTCGTCTCAGACAGCCTCTCGGACGGGCGCCGGTTCCGGGTGCTGTGTGTCATCGACGACTTCAGCCGGGAATGCCTTGCTACGGTCGTGGACACCTCACTGTCGGGTCAGCGGGTTGCACGTGAACTCGATAACATCGCCCGAACGCGTGACTATCCCTGCATGGTGGTTAGCGATAATGGAACGGAGCTGACCTCGAATGCCATCCTGAAATGGCAGGAGGACCGAAAGGTCGAGTGGCATTACATTGCGCCAGGAAAGCCCATGCAGAACGGCTTCGTTGAGAGCTTCAATGGGCGCCTTCGCGATGAGTGCCTCAACGAGCACCTGTTTGCAAATCTGCGCCACGCCAGAGAGTTGATCGCTGACTGGCGCAACGACTACAACCATCACCGCCCCCACACGAGCCTCGACGGGCTTACCCCGTGGGAGTATCACCAACGGTCAGTAGAGGACCAAAACCTGAACAGAGCGAACTAAAAGCCGCGGACTCTACGGGGAGCAGGTCAAAATTACTGATCTCACATACCAGGCGGGACCTGAACTTTCTTCTGCAAATACTAGCCGCATGCAGTAGTGTCGGAGGAAGCTCACTTAAAATCCATTCATGCAGCTCGCGCACCTGTAAATGTGACTGATCCGCCCAAAGAACCTCGATCAAAAACCGCAGAAAATGGAGCACTCAGGAGTTTTACGTTAATTGCGCCAAAGAATGTCCCAACAGATAATTCGCAGGAGCGCGTCCTGCGCCTGTCAATAAATTCATTACTGAAGGAAAGGAGGTCTGGATGAATTTAGGCCTTGAGCGAGGCGAAGGGTTTACCGCAACCGAGCGGGCCTTGTCTGAGTTTTCAGATCGATCTTTTTTACGACTTTGGTCATACCCCAATACGTTCAACGACAGAACCAAATCCACAAAGGGAGTTGGTCAGGAACTGGCTGACTTATTGGTTGTATTTGGCTCTAATGTAATCATTTTCAGTGATAAAAATATAGCATGGCAAAGCGGCAAGCCAACAGATTTGGCGTGGAGCAGATGGTATAGGGGGGCAGTTGAGAGTTCAGTCAAACAGTTAGTCGGAGCAGAACGTTGGATCGACCAACATCCGGACAGGATATTTTTGGACAATAGATGCGAGCAAAAATTTCCAATTCCACTGCCTTCAAGAGAGGCGCAAAGGAGACACCTAGTCGCGGTGGCAAACGGCGCCAACAATACATCCAAGGAATACTTCAACCACCCACGAGGAACGTTCATTATAGCACCAACCGTTAAGGGCAAGCACCATATGGATCGCGAACGACCGGGCTTTCAGCCTTTCGTACTTGGAGATGTAAATCCAGACGGTACGTTCGTACATGTATTCGACCAAGTTGGACTCCAGTTGGTGATGCGTGAACTGGATACTGTCGTCGATTTTGTAAATTATCTTGGTGCGAGGGCGCGCCTTCTCAGGTCTGGAAGGCTTTCCGTCGCTGCGGGGGAGGATGATCTGATTGCAACTTACATGATGAATGCTTTCGTGGACGGCAAAGCAGCGTTTGTTCCCCAAAAGCTGCGCAAGCGCGCAAGACGCAGCAATATCTTGGTCCCCGAAGGGCAGTACGAAACCTACACTTCATCCTACGCCTTCAGCGAAAGTTCTCTAAGAAAAGAAGCCTCACGATTTTGGGATCAAGTGATTGAAGCGTTTACTGAAGATGTGATAGCGGGGACTTCAGTTGAGATTCTAGGTCAGCCTCCTTCAACGAAGCTGTCTGAAAGAGGTCTACGAATTATGGCCTCTGAGAACCGAAGCAATCGAATTCAACTTGCTGAAATGCTGTATTCCGCGCTTGAGCGGACCGTCGACGAGGGGATGTCTCGATTAATACGGCGAGCTATGATCAAGAGAAGCCATCGGGCACGAAAGATAGGCTATATTTTCTTGGGCTTCCCATACGATCCGAATATCGGAACGATGGCAGAGTACCGAAGAAACCGAGCGGAAATGCTAAACACTTATTGCCTAACCTTTCTTCAAGAGCAGCCAAAACTTGAGACCGTTGTAGGTATTGCGTTCGACATTTATCGCGAAGAGGGAGGATTAAGGTCTAGGTCAGAGGATTTAATCGCGATGGATTCCCCAGAGTGGACCTTTGAGCTCAAAGAAAATCTTGCCTCCAACCAAGAGATCTTCGGAATCAAGAGCCCAAAGGATCTGGAAGTTACTATTGAGCGCGAACGTAAAGGGAAAAGTCCTTTCCGCATCAAACGACCAGCGCGGCCGTAGTCGATCGCCTCCACGCTTTCGGCAGCACTTGGTTAAGAAATCTCAATTACTCGCCATGGGCAGAAAATCAGGTCGCGCATAGTTATCCTTCAGGAACTGCGGGCAGGTTAGTCTTAGATGTCGACTCTCGAGAATCTTCATTTTAGCTTCAGCACGCTCGAAGTTTGGCAACTACGGGCAATCAAAGGACTCTGCAGATAACACGGTTTGTAATTGCGGCTGTACGTCCAAAGCACAGCGAACGACCGCTTCCCGCTCTAGCTTACCAATTCGGATCAAAATTGCTGAGTTCGAGGCAATCATATATCATGGGCGGTTTGCGGACATTTTCTAGGCTCATCACCCCAGCGATTGGGATTGGCGATGCGGGTCGCGTCTGCGCTTCGCGTAGTACCGCAGCGTCTTGAACCTGCTTGTCGCAGAGGGGCGGCTGAAAACGAAGGGGCATGCGATGGTGTCGCGCTCGATGATCGGGTGTTAGAAAGCGTCCCGGCGCGTTCTTGGCAAAATAGTCCTAGTGTAGTTCGAGCAACGAGCCGACTTTACGAATGCGGCTGTTCGATCCCATTCTTGTCCAGCAGCTCTTGGATGCAGTCGTCCGAGGATTTACCCTCCAAATCCATGCAGATAGTTATTGAAGTCCTATCAATCAGCGTAAGTGCTGTGTCTACGCCATTCACATAGTATGCAGAAAGAAAGCCCGCTATCAGAGCAGTTGCGCCACCACCAATTGACTCAAGAAAAGACCAGAGCGCGAAACCCATTGCTAAGATCAGTACGAGCCATGCCCAGCTCTCAGAAGCCGTAAAATAAGCAATTGAGGCAGATGCCACAGACAGAATAAGCGCTATTGCGGGACGGAGAAATGGCAACAGGGAGAGCCACCCCAACTTTTCAGCTATGCAACTCCACATAAGCGAACCTCATCAATATTACAATCTGTCGTGTCTTATTATAACATTCAAGCAATGCCCATCCCTCGTGAAAATATCCTCGCCGCGCTCCACCTTGAGGTGCTTCCCGTGCGCGTATCGGCCGAGGGAAGATTGTGCGCTTCGGGCCTGAAGTGCCTGGGGGCGCGGGGGGGGGGGGGGGGGGG